>NZ_CP048117.1:967500-1667110 GCF_000469135.2 Bacillus sp. SB49 | reverse complement strand
CCAAGGTGGGAGACACCCTTATAAACAAGAGAATTATCTTCACAGTGAGCAACGATCGCTTTTCCGTACTTCGCTGCTTCCTTCATCGCCTCATACATCGTACCTGCTGTCTGGACTCCGACACCGTCGTCTGTGAATGCAAACGTACCAAGGCTGCTGAGTGCTTCCATATCGACAAGCTCTTTCCCTACCTGCCTTGTGGTGATCGACGCATAAGGGAGGACTCGGATGACGGCATCCCGATCGATAACCGCTTGGACCTGCTTCATTATCTCCACGGAATCCGGAACCGGCGTCGTATTCGGCATGGCACAGACGGTTGTAAACCCGCCTTTCGCTGCCGCTTGTGTTCCCGTTGCGATCGTTTCCTTCGCTTCTCCTCCCGGTTCCCTCAAATGAACGTGGACATCCACGAATCCCGGCAGGATAAGGTTACCTCCTGCATCGATGACCTCATCTGCCTCCCCTGCTGTAGTCTCGATCTCGACTATATGTCCATCCTCGATGACTACTTCACAGGACTCCAGGCTGCCTTCGACTATTCGTTTACCGTTGATGATTTTCTTCTTCATTTAAAGTTCCCCTTTCATCAATGCGTCGATGACGGCCATACGCACCGTCACGCCGTTCTTCATTTGGGTAAAGATCCTTGATTTACTGGATTCTACAAGGTCGCTGTCGATTTCTACTCCCCTGTTCACTGGAGCAGGGTGCAGAATGATGCTGTGTTCCCCCATGCGTGCTTCTCTCTCTTTCGTCAATCCAAACTGATCTAAATACGACAGGACAGAGGCACCTTGTTCATGTCTTTCATGTTGAATGCGCAGCAGCATCAGGGCATCACAACGATCGACCGCTTCGTCCATCGTTATGTATTGATCTGTAAGAGTCGGGTCCTGCCATTCCGGCTTTGTCACGAATGTGACGTTTGCGCCTAATTGTTTCAGGGCGTGGGCATTGGATCTCGCGACTCGGCTGTGTTTCAAGTCACCGGCAATCGTTACTTCCAGACCTTTGAAACTCTTAAAATGTTCGTGGATCGTATAGAGATCCAAAAGCGACTGTGTCGGATGCTCTCCGCAGCCGTCTCCAGCGTTCACGATCGAAAGGTTCAATCCTTTGGTACATTCCTGCAGGATGCCTGTTTCCGACTGCCTGACGACGGCGAGGTCGACGCCGATCGACTCCAGCGTTTTCAGCGTATCGTACAAGCTTTCTCCTTTCGTGACGCTTGAGGCTGCATCATCGAGGTGAAGAACGTCCATTCCGAGTCTGCGTTCGGCGATGTGGAAACTGCTCTTCGTTCTTGTGCTCGGCTCTAAAAATAAGTTGGCAGCGAACCTCCCTTGATAAGAAGGAAGACGATCCGTCTCCTCCATATGTTTCGCCGTTGCAAACAAGTGCATGATCCTCTCATTGGACAGCTTCTTCATGGATAATAAATGGGACAAGGATTCTATTGCAGGCATTCTCATCTCTCCAATCTTGTGATAATAGAGATACGAAGGGTATAAAAAACACCCCCAGGCGTCTGGGGGTGTCGTGCTCGCTGCATGCGTAACGAGCCAATCCCTCGTACACCTTTCTGAGCCTCACAGGACTCGGTTAAAACGTGACTGAGTGTTGGTTATTTCAGGAAGCTGCGTGATGATTGTCTTTCTCTTTGTCCATATCTTCCGGAGCTTCGAACATATTGCCATTGCCGATGCCCTTTTCTTTGCCGGGCAGAATCAGGTTCAACAGGACGCCGATGATTGCAGCTAAAGCCATACCGGCAATTTGGATGCTGTCGGTCACTTGGACGAACGCACCACCGACTCCGATAACAAGGATGACAGATGCGATGATCAGATTTCTCTTTTCACCGAAGTCGATCTGGTTATCGATCAGCATGCGCAGGCCGCTGGAGGCGATGATCCCGAAAAGAAGGATCGAAACGCCTCCCATCACAGCACTCGGTATCGAACCGATGACTGCGGTGATCATACTGACGAATCCGAAGAAGATGGCAATGACCGCCGCTCCTCCAATGACGAACACGCTGTAGACTCTGGTGATCGCCAGGACACCGATATTCTCTCCGTAGGTTGTGTTCGGAGGGCCGCCGAGACAGGAGGCGATCATCGTCGCCACTCCGTCTCCGAGGATCGATTTATCAAGTCCGGGATTCTTAAGGAAGTTCCGTCCGACAACTTTGGATAACACCATTTGATCTCCCGTGTGTTCGGTGATTGTAACGAGAGCGAAGGGAACCATCAGGAAGACGATTTCCCAGCTGAACACATCGAACGGGGAGAAATCAGCAAACGGGACTACGAAATCCGGTGTATGGAATACTGCACTAAGGAACCCTCCGAGAGAGTCTGAAGATGTAACAGCCGACCACTCCGCCTGTATTTCAGTCGTATCTACAATCCCCTGGGTGAGGGCGAAAACATAGCCTCCAACGATTCCGAACAATATCGGAAGAAGGGAGAAGAATCCTTTGAAGAAAATCGATGCGATAATCGTCAACGCGAGCGTAACAAGGGCGACCATGAAGTGTGTTCCGCTGTAAATGTTTTCTTCCTGGCCCGGGAGGTACATCGCCATGTCAATCGCGGTCGAGGAAAGACCTAAACCGATGACAATGATCACCGGACCTACCACAATCGGCGGGAGAATTTTCATTAACCAGTTCGTACCGAAGATGCTGATTAATAATGCGATAAGCCCGTACACAAGGCCGGATAGAAAGCTTCCGACCATTGCTCCTTCTACCCCGTGTGTCTTCGATACTTCCATGATCGGATAGATGAAAGCGAAACTTGATCCGAGATAAGCCGGGATCTTTCCTCTGGTAATCAGCAGATAGGCCAGCGTCCCGAAGCCGCTTGATACGAGGGCGACCGACGGGGACAAGCCGGTGAGGAACGGTACAAGAACCGTCGCTCCGAACATGGCGAATAGATGCTGGAGGCTTAGGGTGAGCCATTTGTGTAATTTTGGTACGTCGTGGATATCCAATGCTGGATTATGTTTTGTCATGATGATTCCTCCTTAGATCAGTCACAGTCATGGGGAGCAAAGGGGCATAAAAAAACCCCTTTGCGTCCCTAGGTACGCAAAGAGGTAGACGTGTACAACGATACACGCTCATCGATACGAACCTTTGAAGCCTCACGGGACTTCCTTTAAAGGACCGGATTATCTGTTTCATTTTTCATAAATTCTCACTTCATCTGCTTCATCCGTTTCGGATAAAGTTACAGTTATAACTTCCTCAAGGGAAGTGGGAACGTTCTTTCCGACGTAATCGGCACGGATCGGAAGCTCCCTGTGTCCTCGATCCACGAGGACGGCCAACTGGATTTGGCTTGGTCGGCCATGGTCGATGAGGGCGTCCATTGCGGCACGCACCGTCCGACCTGTATAGAGGACGTCATCGACGAGGATCACTTTCTTTCCGTCGATATCAGCCTTGATGTTCGTTTCCTTCAGCTGCGGTTCCGGAGCATCCGTTTCCGGAGTCAGGTCATCCCGGTACAGCGTGATATCAAGCTCCCCGTCCGGAAGTTCCGCCCCTTCTATCTCCTGGATCTTATGTTTCAGGCGCTGGGCAATCGGCACCCCGCGGGTCTTGATTCCTACAAGGACCAAATCTTCTATCCCTTTGTTCTTTTCGATGATCTCGTGGGAAATCCTCGTCAATGCACGGCGGATGGCCGCGTCATCAAGGACCGTCGCTTTCGCTTTCATGCACGCTCTCTCCTTCAACAAAAAAGCCACTTTTCCGCATGAGGGCAGAAAAGTGGCTTTGTGAATACACGAATCGCGCATTCTTACCGTTTTCCTTCTCAGCCTCACGGGACTGTCTTTTAAAGGTCTGTTATTTTCTATATCCGATTATGTCAAAGCACGGCTTATTTGTCAAGAAGGGATTCGACAATTATCCTTCTCTTGTCTCCAAATAACGAAGAGCTTCCTTGAATTCCTCCGGCGGTTCCACTTCGAACTGCTTCCATTCCCCGGTGCGAGGATGCTCAAAACCAAGCAATTTGGCATGAAGAGCCTGTCCGTCCAAATCGAGCGTTTTGCGCGGGCCGTACTTCGGATCTCCAGCAAGCGGATGGCTGATATAGCGCATGTGTACACGAATCTGGTGGGTACGTCCGGTTTCCAGACGGCACTCTACCAACGTATAGTCTTCAAAGTGCTGCAGCACACGAAAATGGGTGACCGCATCGCGTCCGTTATCGACGACGGCCATTCGCTGGCGGTCCCTCGTATCCCGGCCGATCGGGGCATCAATGGTACCGTATTCGTGTGTGATGTCTCCATGAACGATAGCCACATATTTACGCTCCACCGATTTCTCAGACAGCTGGCGTGCCAATGATTGGTGTGCCACATCATTTTTAGCTACCATCAGCAGGCCGCTTGTATCTTTATCGATCCTGTGGACGATACCCGGGCGCTCGACACCGTTGATGCCTGACAAGTCATCGCAATGATGCAGAAGAGCATTAACGAGTGTACCGGAATAGTGTCCCGCAGACGGGTGGATCACCATACCGGATGGTTTGTTGACCACAATCACATCTTCATCTTCGTAGACAACATCAAGCGGAATATCTTCCGGAAGGATATCCATCGGCTCCGGCTCCGGGATATACCATGTGATGACATTACCTTCCTGTACTTTATAATTGCTCTTCACCGGCTGATCGTCAACTTTGACGACGCCGTCTTTCAGCCACCCCTGGATCTGGGAACGGGAGGCGTCTTCAATCAGTTCTGCCAAGAGTTTATCGATGCGTGATGATTGATCATTCTCTGTTACGATATACTGTTCACTCAAGAGTTCAAACTTCCTTTCTTTCTCCGCTCGTCGACGAATGTAGCGATCATGATAAGGATTACTCCTATGACGAGGGACGAATCGGCGATATTAAATATCGGAAAATTGTACGTGAAAATGTACGTGTTCGCGAAATCAACGACTTCTTTACGGAACACGCGGTCAATGAAGTTCCCGACGGCACCGGCAAGAATAAATGCTAGCGCGACACCGACAAAACGGCTTTTTCTGCCATATTGATGCAGGTAATAAACGACAAAAGCAATCACAAGAACCGTGATGATATAGAAGAACCACATCTGCCCCTGCAGAATCCCCCATGCGGCTCCCTGGTTTCGGTGCGAGGTCAGGTAGAAGAAATCTTCTATAATCGTAATGCTCTCGCCGAGATTCATTTTAGTCACGACGAGCCATTTGGTCCATTGATCAAGCGCAATCAATGCAATGATAATCAAATAATACACATACATAAGCGTCCTCCATCAAACATATTCCTAGGCTATTGTACCATAAAATCGACCTGCCCATAGAAAAGATGCCGTCCAATTAGAGGGCGGCATCTTCTATACACAGGTACATCCGTTGATCTGAATTAAAAACCTATAATGAAAGAATTGCTTTATCCTTATGTACGTCCCTTACGCCTGCGGGCTGTACGCCTTTTCTTCTTCTTCCACATCCGTTTCATCATCGATTTCCGTCTGGAAGATGTGGTTCCAATCATCGTTTTCAATCATATCAATCTGGGCTTCCACCAGCATACGCAAGCGTGTCTTGAACACTTTTGCCTGCTTCTTCATTTCTTCCACTTCAATGGAAAGGCGGCGGGATTTCTCAAGAGCCTCATTGATGATACGATCGGCATTCTTCTCTGCTTCTTTTACAATCAGCTTCGATTCTTTATTTGCGTTGTTTCTTACTTCCTCGGCCGTCTCCTGTGCTACCAGGATCGACTTGTTGAGCGTTGTTTCAATTGTATTGAAATGGCTGAGACGCTCATTCAGCTGCGTGACCTCGCGCTCAAGCTCTTTCTTTTGACGTATGACGATTTCGTAGTCCTTGATCACCTGATCCAGGAACTCATTTACTTCATCTTCGTCGTAGCCGCGAAAACCCTTCGTAAATTCTTTATTATGAATATCCAGTGGTGTTAAAGGCACACCATCCACCTCCTATATCAAATCCATGTACGTATTCCATTTCGACATGGAACGGCCAAATCCTGCTATTTCGAAGGATTCGTTCCATTTAATTTAGCTGTCTTCACCTTGTATTTCTCTTTTTTCGTCTGGCCGAGCACTTGAAGCAGCCTGCTTCTCCCTTTTCCTCTAAGGGAAAGCATGTCTCCTTCTTCCAGAGAAAAGGCGGGATCTTCCACGACCCGGTAGTTCACTTTCACTTGACCGGAATCAATAAACAGACCTGCTTTTTTACGGGACATACCGTAGATCTCTTTGACGAGGACGTCAAGCCGGAGTGAGGAGACCGTAGACTCCCTTTCCGCCCATTCCTCATCGCTCTCCAGCAATGCAGAAAACGGTTTTTCTTCGAATTGGACGTTTGAGCGTTTAACGCCGGTCAGGTTCATTTTAATGTATTCGCTGATTTCTGACGCCGCGATGATCTGGATTTTGCCGTCCCGGACAATCAAATCACCAAGCTTCTCGCGACGGATGCCCAGAGACATAAAAGCACCGAGGACATCCCTGTGCTCCAGAGTGACGAACTTATCCGGGTACGACGCCTCCAAAAGAACGAGCTGATAGTCCTCCGGTGCAAGTATTTCATAATCCGGCGCAAGAATCGCCCGTTTCCGTTCATTCGACGCACCGCCGCCTTCCATGCCGTAGATAAGGTCGGGATCGTTGCCGAGAATCGTCTTCACGATCATCTGCTGCCTAGGATCGAGAAAGTCTGTCAGCTTCCGCTGGTACTTCATGGCGACTTCCTCCCGCATCGCCGTCACCTGGTCGATGAATGGTTGTTCCTCTTTGCGAAAATGTTGATAGATCTCCAAATCTTCCAACCTCCATAATTACGAAAAGGAACAGATAAAGAGCACGGGCTCTATGACCTGTTCCTTGTTTTAAAGTCCTGAAAGCATGAAATACAGTTGATTCAATCCCTGCCCGGCAAAACGAAGGACCAGGATCGCCACAATCGGCGAAATGTCAATCATTCCAAGCGGCGGGATAATTCTTCGGAACGGTTCCAGGAAAGGTTCCGCAAGTCTTCCCAATATTTCTCCGAAGCTGGATTCCCTTGCTCCAGGAAACCAGGTAAGAAGGATATAAATGATTAAAACCCAACTATATAGTTGTATGACCGTTCCAATAATATTAAACAAAAACGCCATGGCCTACCACCTTCTGTTAATGTCGTCATCTTCCTGTGAAAGCATTTCCGAAATGGATCCGGAAATCTCCACGTTATCCGGCGTACACAGAAACGTCTGTGAACCGAGTTTCTGAATATCTCCACCTATAGCATAAACGGTGCCGCTCAAAAAATCCACAATTCTCTTCGCCTGCATATGATCGACGCGCTGAAGATTAATAACGACCGCACGGCGGCTGACGAGTTGATCGGCGATGTTCTGGGCTTCGTTGTAGCTGCTGGGCTCACTCAAAACCATTTTGGATGAGCCTTTCGCACTCTTCAAGGATACAACGTTACCAGTATCCTGTTTCTTCTGGGAGCGCTGGTTGTACGTTTGCTCCTCTTCCACCTCATCCTCTACTTCTTCTTCGATATATTCATATTCATCATCCAATGTGAAAAAAGAACGAAATTTATTCTTCATACTCATTGTTATCACCTCTGATTTTTTTATTCACCGACAAGGCTTGTCCCAATCCGGACGTGTGTCGCACCTTCTTCGACAGCTAAGGCGTAGTCGTTGCTCATCCCCATCGATAAGTGTTCACATGGAGCATGGGCGTACCCTTTGTCTCTAATTCTGTCTCTTAAAGCTCTTAACTGACGGAACACACCCCTCAGTCTCTCTTCATCGTCCGTATGCGGGGCCATTGTCATAAGGCCTACGACACGGACATTCGAATATTCCTTGATCGCTTCGATAAATGCAGGGACTTCCTGTGCCTGCAAGCCGTGTTTACTCTCTTCTTCACTTATGTTCACCTGGACGAAGCACGGAACAGGCTTGTCTGCGCGTTTATCGATTTCTTTGGCTAATGATTTGCGATCCAGGGAGTGGATGACTGAAACTTTATCAATGATATCTTTCACTTTCCTGGTCTGGAGGGAACCGATAAAGTGCCAGGAAGCATCATCGCCAATTTCATCGTATTTCTCCAGCAAGCCCTCTTTACGATTTTCACCAAGATTGGTCACGCCTGCTGCGACTGCTTCTCTGGCCCGCTCGATCGTGACATATTTCGTAACAGCGATCAAAGTGATTTCCTCCATGGCTCTTCCGCAGTTGCCACAGGCTTGTCTTATATTCTGTTCGATAGTTGCCAGGTTTTCTTCGACCGTCATTCCAAAACTCCTTCTTCTCTTATCATTCCGGGAGCCCGATGAACCCGAGCATGCGTCCCGTTTTTCCATGGTCGCGCCGATGGGAATAAAAGACCGCCTCTTCCTCGTATGTACAATATCCCGATACATGCAGATGTTCCAACGGGATACCTTTCTTGATCAGCATATGGGCATGAAGCGATTTCAAGTCAAGAAGATATTTCCCCGCCTCCTGCTCGATCAAACACGCTTTTTTGTGAGCGTCAGGAACAGCATCCGCTACTTTATCATCGACTTCGTAGCGCTCCATCCCGATGGACGGTCCGATGATGACACGGATATCCTCTTTGCGGCATCCCTGCTCCAGAAGAGCGTCAAGCATCTTCCCCGCCATTTCTTTTACAGTCCCTTTCCACCCGGCATGAGCGATACCGATCCATCCGGTTTCCGGATCGTAAAAGTAAAGGGGAACACAATCCGCGAAGAAAGCCGCAAGAAGTATGCCCCGCTCTTTCGTGATCAGCCCATCTACGCCGGCCACAGCCGTCGCATGGGAAGCCGCACCCTTTCCGCGGTCACTCCTCTGTACGACGTGAATCTTCGTCCCGTGTATCTGCTCGCCGATGACCCAGCTTTCCAGAGGAAATGCAAGCTCCTCCGCAAGCCTTTGTCTATTTTTCACAACGGTTTCCGCTTCATCTTCGACATGGAGCCCCATGTTCAATGTGTGATAAGGATTTTGACTGCAGCCGCCGCTTCTTGTGGAAATTCCCGCTACAAGTTCCGGGAAGTTTTCCAAACAAGCCAGCTGCTTCTCTGATTTCCGTTTGAAGGGTTCCATATTTTCAACACCTCAATTTCTCTTCATTTTAACACATAATTCCGCTTATTTCTTGTTTTATTCCTCTGATTCTGCCTTTTGGGACGTAGGGATGCCCTTGTAGGCGGACTTTTTCACTAAAATGACATCCGCACCGATATTGACGATCTGATCCCAAGGTATGACAAGCTCTTCCTCCTTCCCGAACAACCCCATTGCTTTCCCTTTCAACGTGAGCACAAGCCCTTTAAGACGGCCCCGCTGTGTATCAATATCCAAGTCGCTTATATATCCAAGACGCTCTCCTGTTTCCATGGCAATGACGTCTTTCATCTGCAGTTCCGTGATTTTCATGTATTCCCCTCCTCTCTTACACTATATGCAGAAAGAAACAGGAATAGAAAAAGAGCCATGCATAAAAAAAGCCCCGCCGGATCGGCGGAGCGCTGGATCATCATTGAAACATCGAAGCATTCATTTCTTTAATCGCCGCCTTTTCCAGACGGGAAACCTGTGCCTGGGAGATGCCGATCTCATCAGCGACCTCCATCTGTGTCTTCCCTTGAAAGAACCGCTTCGTCAAAATCATTTTCTCACGGTCATTCAACTTCTTCATGCCTTCCCTGAGAGATAATTCATCAAGCCAGACGGAATCCTTCTCGCGGTCGTCTTTCAATTGATCAACCACGAAGATAGGATCTCCACCGTCATTGTAAATCGGCTCAAAGAGGGAAACGGGATCCTGAATCGCATCCATCGCGAAAACGACATCTTCTTTCGGAACACCCATGCGTTCGGCAATTTCATGAGGAGCCGGATCTTTATTCG
This sequence comes from Bacillus sp. SB49, assembly GCF_000469135.2. Taxonomy (NCBI): domain Bacteria; kingdom Bacillati; phylum Bacillota; class Bacilli; order Caryophanales; family Bacillaceae; genus Bacillus; species Bacillus sp. SB49. The sequence goes on along the minus strand of NZ_CP048117.1, from coordinate 1,657,142 downwards.
TTTCACCAATCATCTTCTCGCGCATCTGCAGTGCTTTGTATGCCGTATCGCGCAGGGAACGGGATACACGAATCGGATTATTGTCCCGAAGGTATCGGCGGATCTCCCCGATGATCATCGGAACCGCATACGTGGAGAATTTAACATTATGACTCAGGTCAAAATTATCAATCGATTTCATTAGACCAATACAACCGACCTGAAACAAATCGTCCCCATATTCCCCACGGTTGTTAAAACGCTGGATGACGGACAATACGAGACGGAGGTTTCCATTTACCAGTTGTTCCCTAGCTTCGGTTTCCCCGCTTTGCAGCCGTTTGAACAGGTCTTTCATTTCCGTGTTCTTCAGTACTGGAAGTTTCGATGTATCTACGCCGCATATTTCTACTTTATGTCGTGTCAATGTAAGACCCTCCCAAGAAGCTGTGACTGTAATCAGTTCTAAGTATCTCCCTGGGAGGAAAATTTATGCACGATGCCCTTATACCATTTTATCGAATTCTCTCTGAAGCCTGCGGATGATTTTCTTTTCGAGCCTTGATATATAGGACTGGGAAATGCCCATCATGTCCGCTACGTCCTTCTGCGTCTTTTCCTTCTTACCGATAAGACCGAACCTGAGCTCCATAATTTGTTTTTCCCGGTCGTTCAACTGCTCCAATGCCGATTTCAACAATTTCTTATCGATTTTCTTCTCGATCCCTTTTGTAATGATGTCCTCTTCCGTACCGAGGATATCCGACAGCAGCAGCTCATTGCCATCCCAATCGACGTTCAACGGCTCATCGAAAGATACCTCTGTTTTTAATTTATTGCTCTTCCTCAAGTGCATAAGAATCTCATTTTCTATACAGCGGGAAGCATAGGTGGCAAGCTTGATTTTTTTCTCGGGATCGAACGTATTGACGGCTTTGATGAGCCCGATCGTCCCGATACTGATTAAATCTTCTATGTTCAATCCTGTGTTTTCAAACTTTCTGGCAATGTAAACGACGAGCCTCAAGTTCCTTTCGATCAACATCGCCCTTGCCGCTTTGTCTCCTTTTGGAAGCAGCTCGAGCAGTTCTTTCTCTTCTTCTCTCGACAGTGGCGGAGGCAGCGCTTCGCTTCCTCCGATATAGTAAATTTCATCCTGCTTGATACCAAGCTTCATAAGCAGACGGTAGTACCACAGCCTCGCCTTAAAGAACCATTTGAACATCGAATCCCCCTCCTGGATCATGCAGATTTACCTTTTACCATCATGTGCGGGTGAATAAGCATGTGATAAAGACGATCATGGGTCAAATCCTTCTGCTGGACGCCGAGCAGCGGATGCTTCATTTCTAAATCCCCCGCATCCGTATGGACAATGATCCGCTCGACAACCAGTGTCAACAGCAGGCCGCTTTGAGACCCGGCTGCCCTGAATGGAACGAGCCGGATCGCAGCCTGTGTCTCTTCCGCCAAGTCCTCCATCGTAACCGTCACCTTGTCCACATCCAAACGATCCAATTCTTCTTTTGAAAAAAACTGCCCCCACAGGTGCTGATCTGCTAAAAATACAATTTTTCCGCTGAGCGGATCGGTGAGCTGATTTCCACTGTCGACGAGCCCTTTACAAACTGCCTGCCGCCCCTGCCACTCCACCGTCACGTCGTAAATATCTTCGAGCTTCATCCGGTGGACACTGACTTGGTTCAAACGCCATTTTGTAAAAAAATAAGAGACCGGAAATCCCAGGACGACAAACAGCCAACTGACCGGGTCACCGTAACCACCGCGAAACGTCACGACCGCTCCGTGCAGCACATTCACTTCTGAAGCCAAGAAATAGTGTACCCCCATCATGCTTCCACCGATCGCAAACGTAATGAAATAAAAACTGATCCACTGGACGAAAAATGCGCGGAGAGAGGTGAATGTAAAGGTTACCCAAATGATAAGCAGAGAAAAAACAAGTTTACCCATACTGCTGACCATCCACGAATCCGGCATGTAGATCGTGATAGGGACGATGGTCGATGCAACAAAGGCGCCTGTTACCATCCGTAGCCTGGATGACTTTGACCGCGTTACCCCCTGTGTAAGCGAAAGAATCATCCCGTCCATCAATAAATTGAGCAACCAAACAGCATCTAGGTATATGATTCCCTCTCCCCTCCTTCTCTGTCTGCTGTTACTAAAAAAGTATAAGGCCGTCCTTATGAAAAGTCTGTCAGAATCTGAACCTGTATTTAGCAAGTTTTGTAGAAGGGTGAAATCATACTCCTGATGCTTCTAATACGAAAGAGTCGACGAAGGAAAATAAAAGAGAAAGCAAATGTATTAAGGGAGAAGGTTAAGGGAATAAAGCCTTAGGAACGCATAAAACGCGGAAAACAGACGGCTTTTCGTAAAATGAATATTATTTCATAAACTTGGCTGGATGAATCCGTAGAATAGGAAAGTTCCCTTGAAATCGAGTTTTCAGAACAAAAAAAACCGCCTGAAAAGGCGGTTTTTCGAAAACTGGTTTATCGACGGCGGTTGCGGTTACGCAAGAATGTCGGAATATCCAGCGTGTCTTCTTCCTGATTCGGTTTCTGCTGGGGCTGTGGTGTATGACGACGTGGCTGTTCTTCACGAACGCTCTGTCGCTCCGGCTGCTGCTCCACCTGTTTAGGCTGGCTTGCCGGGTTTGCCTGAGGGCGTTTCTTCTGCTGTCCCTGTGCAAGTTGGGACTCGTCAAATCCAGTAGCGATCACGGTCACAACGATTTCATCTTTCAAGTTCTCATTGATAACGGAACCGAAGATGACGTTTACTTCCTGATCTGCTGCGGATGTTACGATATCTGCCGCTTCCTGTACCTCATAGAGGCTTAAGTTAGCGCCTCCACTGATGTTCATAAGGACACCGTGTGCGCCATCAATCGATGTTTCAAGCAACGGGGAGGAGATCGCTTTCTTCGCTGCTTCCGCTGCTCTGCTTTCTCCTGTTGCTATACCGATTCCCATCAATGCAGATCCTTTATCGACCATGATGGTCTTCACGTCTGCAAAGTCGACGTTAATTAATCCAGGAACGGCAATCAGATCGGAAATACCTTGGACACCTTGACGAAGGACGTTATCCGCTTCGCGGAACGCTTCAAGCATCGGAGTATTTTTATCAACGATTTCAAGAAGGCGGTCGTTAGGAATGACGATCAGTGTATCGACTGCGCCTTTCAATCCTTCAATTCCGCCTGTAGCTTGTGTAGAACGCTTACGTCCTTCAAATGTGAACGGACGTGTCACGACACCTACAGTCAAAGCACCAAGTTCTTTAGCCACCTGGGCGATAACCGGTGCAGCACCTGTTCCGGTACCTCCACCCATTCCGGCAGTAACGAACACCATGTCTGCTCCTTGAAGGGCTTCCTCGAGCTGCTCTTTGCTTTCTTCTGCTGCTTTACGGCCTACTTCCGGGTTCGCACCCGCACCAAGACCACGCGTTAATTTACCGCCGATCTGCATTTTGACTTCTGCTTTAGATAAGTTCAGTGCCTGGGCGTCCGTATTCACCGCAATGAATTCGACACCTTGGACACCGTGCTCGATCATACGGTTGACGGCGTTGCTACCGCCGCCGCCTACCCCGATTACTTTAATGGTTGCCAGTTGGTCCATGCTTGTATCAAAATCTAACATCTTCCGTTCCTCCTAATACACGAGATTACAAGATTTATTGGTTCGTCTGTCCATCGACCGACTCAAACTTGTGGGTTAATCAAAGAAATACTTCAATAGATTGCTGAAGCCTGACTCTTTTTTCTTCTCTGGTTTCTTTGTTTCTTCTTTCTGCTGTTGTTTAGCCGTTGATCGCTTCTGTTTCTTCGGCTGCTGCGATTCTTCATGGAAGTCTTCCGATACGGAAGGGAAAATCTCTTTCCCTTGTATTTTCGCATTACGATAGGCGAATTGCAAGATGCCTACGCCGCTGGTGAACTGCGGTTCTCGAACACCTATATAATCCGGGATGGCAAGCCTTACATTGGCATGGAACACGTCCTGGGCCAGTTCAAGCACACCGGGCATATTCATCGTTCCACCCGTCAGCACGAAACCGCCGGGCAGCTCACGCACACCCATCTTCTGAATCTCCTGCGCAGCGAACACGAAAATTTCTTCCATTCTAGCTTCAATCATATCAGAGATTTGCAGTTGATTGAATGCTTGTTGACGATTACTTCCAATTATTGTGACAGAAAAGTTTTCTTCTTCATTAGCATCGTCGAAAAAGGCGTGACCGTGGTTCATTTTAACCTGTTCCGCTTCTTCTGTAGAAGTACGCAGGCCGATGGATAAATCCTTCGTTACATTATCTCCGCCGAACGGGATCATGCCCGTGCCCTTCAAATGCCCTTCTTCAAATACGGAAACTGTAGTAGAACCGCCTCCAACATCGATCAGAGCGACACCGAGGTTTGTTTCATCCCCGGATAAGGAGACAGTGCCGGAAGCGAGCGGCTGCAGACAAACATCCAACACTTCCAGTCCTGCTCGTTCCACACATTTCAATGTATTATGTAAAACGGTTTTCGCGCAGGTAATGATCATTCCTTCCATTTCCAAACGAACACCGATCATCCCTCTTGGGTCTGTAATTTCATCCTGTCCATCCACGATAAACTGTCGTGGTATGACATCTATGATCTCCCTTTCCGGCGGAATAGAGACGACTTGTGCAGCATCGATCACACGGGCGATATCTTCGTTACCGATTTCACGAGTTTCGCTTGAAACGGCTACTACGCCATGACAGGACTGCAGTTGTATATGATTACCGTTTACCCCGACGACGACGCGGTCGATCTTCATGTCCACCATCCGCTCCGCCTGCTCTACGGCAGAACGAATCGAATGGACCGTTTGGTCGATATCCACGATAGCGCCTTTCTTCATTCCGTTCGATTTTGCTGTGCCAACCCCGATAATATTGAGGCTGTCGTTCATCACTTCTCCAATTATCACTTTAATCCGACTTGTACCTATATCTAAACTAACTAAAATTTCATTCTGATTCACCAGTGACGCACCTCCTGTAACAAGCCATATAAGTAGTTCAAAGCATATCGAATTCACGTTCAAAAAACAATCGCTGCAATATAAACGTAAATGAATTGATATATTCGAATGGTTTATGCATTTCCTTTATCCTAGTGGCAAACTGGTACTATATAGTTGTTTTCCACAGACTTTCGTTAATTTCCTTTTAAATACGCTGATTTTTTTCATCTTTTCATTAGTAATTTCTGGACAAAAGCAGCCTGTGCAGCAGAACGTCCGCCGAGAAGGAATGCCCCCCGTCCACACAGCCGTGATGTTAAGGACAGATATACGCGGTATGGACTTGAAGGGCGGGGAATGAAAACACCGCAGCGACGCGGGTTCAACCCCTCCCCTACTCTCTTCGGAAGAACTTATTGTATCGTGGAAGCTTGGTCAGATTGTTCCGACCCCGGAGCGCTTTCAGACTCACCTTCCCCGCCATCTGCTTCCTCCGGTTCAGGAGCGACTTCATCCGGAATCGCAGGCTCTTCAGGTGCTGTCTCTCCTGTCTGTGTCTCTTCCTCCTCCGGGCCTTCCTCTTTGTCAGAGGATGAGAATTCCTCGAAATAGGCGCCGACTCCGATATGTATGACACCTTCTGCGCCGTCCTCCAATTGAGAAACGATGGAAGGATAAGCAGGCATCTTATCAGAGAAATTACGGATGGAAGCCTGAACCTGGAAACCGTCATTCATGTAAAGACGGATCTGGTAAGGATTCCCTTCCTCCGGTTCCCAGTGTATTTCGGAAATCAGACTGGACACACTGGACGGAAGCTCCTTCAATTCCTGGGACATCTCTTTCAAATACGTTTCTTTTGTGAATCCGGCCAGAATCGGTGCATCCCCACCAGGATAAGCGTCGGAACCGTCCAGCCTCGTCCCATTTTCCAAAATCGCGTAATACTTTCCATCCTGCTGAACATATCCGATACGCTCTGCCTCTGTCACGTCAATATGGACAGTATTCGGGAAACGGCGGTCCACCGTCGCCGACGTGACTTGTTTATGACTTTCAATATTCTTCTCTGCTTCTTTGTCGTTCACTTTCCAGTAATTCGTGTTTGTACTCAGCTTCGCAAGCTCCATAATCTTCTCTTCAGGCACATGATCATTGCCTTCCACGACGATATTTCGAACGTTGCTGAGCGGCGACTGGAGATAGATGACCGTCGCAATCAGCAAAAATAGAATAGTCAAATACACAATCAATCGACGATTGGCTTTCTTTCGCCTCGTCTGCTTCAGTTTTGGTATGCGATCTTCTATGGAAACCACTTTTCTCTCTTCCATAACGGGCATTTCTCCTTACTCCCAGACACCCTTTCGATGCTCTATCTAGCTGTCGGAAAGAATGATATTCCTTGATATGTGTCGATGTTCAATACACCTATCCATTGCCATTATATCACAAAAACGGTGCACGAGATTGAGAGAGTTTTACTAGTTTGCTAGCAAATTTCATACAAAAAAACAGCCGAATCGGGAGATCCGGCGTCCATTCGCTAAAATGGTTTACCCATATACAAAAAACTCTAAACGAAAAATTAAAGGATTATGTAAAAAAGCTTACATTAAAACCTAATTATAGTTTACAGAAGAAAAATATGGCTCTATTACGGCTTGTTTTTTGGTTCGTTCGAAACGGTCGGAAAGTTATGATCCGAGGCTCTCCTATCCGACAGCCGGGATGGAAGTGCCGTTTATCCGTGAATTCATGAATGGACGTAGACCTTGGTACACAGGGCTTTCGTTCCGTAAATGACCGGGGAGCGGAGCAACGGGATGCTGTTACCTGTACAAAAATGAAAAAGCACTGCCATCAGGCAGTGCTAGGGGTCGGGAACACTCAAGGAGAATCCTATTTGGAATTTCACCTGTTGCTTTACAAAGATCAGGTTATTTTGCCGAGTAGCGGCTTACACTGAGCAGCAGGCCGAGAGCTGCAAGGGTCAGCGTAAGGGACGAACCTCCATAGCTTACCAGAGGGAGGGTGATGCCGGTAACGGGAATCAGGCCGGTTACTACACTCACATTGATCATGACCTGTATGGCTATCATTCCAACGATACCAAGAGCAAGCAGCGATCCGAACAGATCCGGTGCATATAAGCTTGTCCGAATCCCCCTCCACAGCAGAATGAAGAACAGGCTGAGAACAAGCAGTCCACCGAGAAAACCAAGCTCTTCTGCAAGCACAGCAAAAATGAAATCCGTCTGAGGCTCCGGCAGATAGAAAAATTTCTGCATACTGTTACCAAGCCCTAAGCCGAGAAGTCCGCCCGGTCCAATGGCATACAATGATTGAATGATTTGAAACCCAGCACCAAGCGGGTCTTCCCAAGGATGAAGAAACGCGGTGATCCGTTTAATCCGATAAGGGGCAGAAGCAATCAACCCGATCATGCCAGCCGCACCGGCCGCGGCAATCCACATGAAGTGGCTGACTCTTGCACCAGCTGTGAACAGCATAACAAGGCATGTCCCGACCATGACGACACCTGTCCCTAGATCCGGCTGGAGCATGATCAAAGCAAACGGAACGAGAATGAGGGCAAGACTCGGAAGAAAGCCTTCTTGAAAGGAGGCCATCTTCTTCTGACGCTCGGATAAAAAACGGGCCAGGAATAAGATCAAACCGAGCTTCATGAATTCGGAGGGCTGGATACTGAACATCCCGACACCAATCCAGCTCCGGGCGCCGCCGCGCACCATCCCTACTCCGGGAATAAGGACGGCGATAAGGAATATGAGACAGATGACCAGGATAACTTTCGCGTGTCTGTGCCAGACATAATAAGGAATCCGCGACAGTACTGTCATGGCTATGAGGCCGGCTGCCGCAAAAAGAATCTGCCGCTTCGCAAAGAACCAGGGGTCGTCAAACTTATATTCCGACCATATACTCGAAGAGCTGTACACCATGATGATACCAATCGTCAATATACCGAGGATCGAGACTATCAGCCATAAATCCGGCTTCTTTTGTTCTTCCATACAAAAAAGCCCTACCTCCCATCTTAGTGGAAAACAGGGCTAAAGCTTGTCGCATAAGCCCTTATTAGAGCTTATGCACCGCTTCTATAAACATGTCGCCTCTTTCTTCGAATGTGCGGTACTGATCCCAGCTGGCACATGCTGGAGACAGCAAAATTACATCTTCTGCTTCGGACTGCCGGTAAGCTTCATGGACGGCTTCTTCCATCGTATCTACCTTCCCAACCGATTCAATCCCGGCATCTTCAGCCGTCTTCATGAGCAGCTCTGCCGTCTCGCCGAACACGATCATCGCCTTCACTCCCCCGAGGTAAGGCAGAAGTGAGTCGAAGCTGTTCCCGCGGTCCAGCCCTCCGGCGAGAAGGATGACTGGTTGTTGGAAGGACTTCAACGCATAGGAAGTCGCAAGGATATTGGTCGCCTTCGAATCATTATAAAACAATCGGTTCTCTTTCTTTGTGACGAACTGCAACCGATGCGGGACGCCTGCGAATGTACGGAGAACTTCGATGATGGCCTGGTTCCGAATACCGTTAACCTTCACGCAGGCGACAGCGGCTAATATATTCTGCAGGTTCTGCTCCCCGACAAGCACGATTTCCGAAAGCTCTATGACCGCTTCTTCTTCAAAGTACAGATGCGTGTCATCCACCCAGGCTCCCTTCCCTTTTTCTTTCAGTGAAAACGGCACGAGCTTCGCTTTCGTCTGTGAAAGGAAGGCCTGAATCCTTTCATCATCGGCATTGTAAACGAGGGTATCCGCTTCCGTCTGATTCCTGGTGATCCTCGCTTTCGCTTCATGATAATTGTGAAGCGTATGGTGGTAATCGAGATGCGCTTCATACAAATTAAGCCAGACAGCGATATCCGGACGGAATTCTTCTGTTCCAAGCAGCTGGAAAGAAGAAAGTTCGGTCACCATCGTTTCATCGGCTTCTGTGGAACGCGCTACTTCACAGGATACGTGTCCGATGTTGCCGGCTAGGGCGACCTTCTGCTCGTCTGCTTTAATCATTTCATGAATCAGCGTCGTAGTCGTCGTCTTCCCGTTGGATCCTGTGACTGCTACGAGCGGTCCTTCGTGCAGCAATCCGGCGAGCTCCACTTCTGTTACAACCGGCATCCCTCTCTCCACCGCTTCTGAAACAATCGGATTTTCATAAGGGATTCCCGGATTCTTGATCAGGTAATCAACACCATCCAGAACGGACAGCGGATGCCCTCCAGTAATCACTTCTGCTCCTGCTTCAATTAATGCACGGACTTCCGTACTCTCCGGATCTGCCTTCAAATCGTTAACCCGTACCTGCACACCGCTGTCCAACAACAAGCGGGCCGCAGCTGTTCCACTCTTTGCTAAACCTAAAACTAATACATGCGTATAGGAAAATTGCTTCAACGTCTTCATCGGAACATCACCTCAATATAAATACCAATAACAGCAAATAAAAGCCCCACTGTCCAGAATGTCGTTACTACACGCCATTCAGACCATCCCTTCAGTTCATAGTGATGGTGCAGCGGACTCATGCGGAAGACCCGTTTGCCGGTCGTTTTGAAAGAGATGACCTGAATAATAACGGACAACGTTTCTAAAACGAATACGCCACCGATAATAACAAGGATTAATTCCATTTTCGTAAGAATGGCAATGATTGCGATGGCTCCACCTAAGGCAAGCGAGCCGGTATCTCCCATGAATACTTTAGCCGGATGGGCATTAAACACCAGGAATCCAAGCAGGGCTCCTACGACCGCCAAAGAAAAGAGCGTGACTTCGACATTCATATCTCCTGTCCAGGCAAGGATGGCGAATGCTCCAAAAGCGATGGCTGCTGTACCCGCAAGCAATCCGTCCAGTCCATCCGTTAAGTTAACGGCGTTGGAGGCACCGACAAGCATGAACAGAATTAAGATGGCGTAACCCCAGCCGAGATCAAATTCCACGGAAGTTCCAGGAATGCTGATATAGGTAGGGAATCCGGAGTTGCGTAAAATGAAATAAACGACCAGAGCAATAATGATCTGGCCGAGCATCTTCTGCTTGGAAGTAAGGCCGAGATTGCGCTTGAGAGCGACTTTAATATAGTCATCCAGGAACCCGAGCAGTCCGTACCCCACAAGGACAAATAGCAGGATGAACAATTCCGCTCCATTGGAATCCGGATGGAAGACTGCACTTGCAATCAGCGTTGTTGCAAGAACGGCAACGATGATCATGACTCCACCCATCGTCGGTGTTCCTGATTTCTTCTGGTGGGATTCAGGCCCCTCGTCTCTAATGGCCTGCCCGAATTTTAATCGTCTTAAAAATGGTATGATCATCGGCGAAATCACGACGGTGATAGCGAATGAAATTGCCATAGTAATTAGTAGTATGTATTCGTTCATTAGTACGTTTCCTCCTTAAGCATCATCATCGCCTGTCGATCAGTCTACAAGATCCGTCAGCAGCTCTTCGAGTTTCATCCCACGGGAAGCTTTAATGAGAACTACAGTATCAGCAGTCAGTAACGAACGCACATGATGACTTAACGCTTTCTTTTCTTCAAAGTGTTTAGTTTCCATATCCGGATATTCCGCCCGTGCGGCGTCGGAGATCTGTTTGGCGTGGGCGCCGATGGTGAATACGGCTGAAATCGATTCATCGATGGCGTCTGCCACACTCCGGTGGAGCATCTCTGATTGATCTCCCAATTCAAACATATCACCTAATACTAACACTTTTTGGGTTTTTGATGTCAAATCTTTAATAACTTCAATGATGGCTTTCATAGACGTCGGGGACGCATTGTACGCATCATTTATAATAAGAGACCCTTCCGGACCTTCATGTTTTTCAAAACGCATGGCAGACATCTGTATGCGGCCGAATCCATTTTGAATTTGTTCTTTCGTCAACCCGAGACGCTCGGCGAGGGCAATGACAAATGTGGCATTCTTCACATTATGTTTCCCGGCCATAGGCAGCGTATAGGTGGATGCACCAACACGGAACGTCGTGTCATTATCGGAGGACGACTCAATTACGGCTTGATAGTCACAGTCATCACCAAATCCGCAGCTGATTGTTCCTTCCTCCTGTTTCTTGTGTTCAAGCAGCGGTTCGTCACCGTCCAAAATCAACGATCCTGTCCGGGAAAGTCCCTCCGTGATTTCCAGCTTCGCTTTTGCGATGGCTTCTCTCGATCCAAGGTTTTCGATGTGAGACTCCCCGATGTTCGTAATGATGGCGTGATCCGGTTCTGCAAGATTGGATAAAACGGAAATCTCCCCTGCCCGGTCCATTCCCATCTCCAGTACGCATGCTTCCGTCTCAGGGTCCATAGAAAGGATGGTCAGCGGAAGCCCGATATGATTGTTAAAGTTGCCTGCCGTTTTATGCGTCCGGAAACGGGTCGACAGCACGGCTGCGACCAGGTCTTTCGTAGTCGTTTTTCCATTTGATCCCGTTACACCGACGATGACCGGGTCCACCTTCTTCAAATAGTAGTCTGCAACATCCTGAAGCGCTTTGGTCGTATCGTCCACGAAGAACAACGGGAAATCCGTCGGTACAAGGGCAGGAACCTCTACGTCTTTCTGCCACACTGCTGCGACAGCCCCGTGTTTGATCGCATCACCAATGAATCGGTGGGCATCGAACGATTCGCCAACGATAGGAACGAACAGGCTCTGCTTCGCTTCTTTACGGGAATCGGTCATGACGGATTCAATACGGATGCTGTCTTTGGACGCTCCTTTATTGTTCGGATACAGTTTCGATAGTTCTACCACTTCTAGTATCATGTTGGATGCTCCTTCATTTCTCTTAGTATCTGTTTTGCTGTCTCTCCATCATCAAATGGATGGCGGACACCGTCCATTTCCTGATAAGTCTCATGACCTTTACCTGCAATCAGGACGATGTCGCCTTGCTTCGCCTGCTTCAACGCTTGCTTTATGGCTTCTCTCCGGTCTTCAATAATGGTATAGTTCCCCTTCAAACCGATCGTCATGTCATGAAAAATCTGTGCCGGTTCCTCCGTCCTCGGATTATCATTCGTAAAAAAGACAAGGTCCGCGTTATCCACACTAAGCCTGGCCATGAGGGGACGCTTGCTTCTGTCACGATCCCCGCCGCAGCCGACTACGACGATTTTTCTTCCCTGACATATTCCATCCAGAGTTTGAATCACGTTTTCAAGGGAATCCGGGGTATGGGCATAATCAATGACTACGCCGAAATCCTGCCCCTCCCGTATCGGTTCAAAGCGGCCCTTCACTCCCTTACTGCTGCCGAGAGACTGCTGAATGGTCGCAAGAGGGATGCCAGACAACACAGCTACCCCTGCCGCCGCCAGCATATTGTATATGCTGAACATCCCCATCATAGGGCTGTCGATCCTAACGTTTCCAATCGGTGTAATCAACTGAAACTGCGTGCCCGTCTCCTTCAGGACATAATCCTTCGCCATGACATCCGCCCGCTCGTGGATGCCGTATGTGAGCAGTGCCTGTGAGGTCGATCGGATGAATTTTATCGCAGATGGAGAATCTTTATTAATGACGGCAAATTTCTCACGTCCCTTATTATACCCATTTCCTAATTGTGCGAACAATAGGGACTTAGCACGAAGGTAATCGTCGAAATTGTCGTGATAATCAAGATGATCCATCGTCAAGTTTGTAAAGACAGCGATATCGAAATCACAGCCGTACACCCGCCCCTGATCCAGTGCATGCGAGGATACTTCCATGATTACCTGATCTACTCCTTCTGCACGCATATCGGATAGATACCTTTGGAGCGTAAGTGCATCCGGAGTGGTATTCTTTACAGGGAAGACTCTGTCTCCTATCTTCACCTGAATGGTTCCGATAATCCCCGTTCTCTGTCTGTGAAGCCGGAACATCTCTTCAAGAAGGTACGTGATCGTCGTCTTCCCGTTGGTACCGGTGATGCCGATAACGGGAAGGAAATGAGAGGGTGTCTTATAGAAAGCACACGCCATCATAGCAAGTGCCCGTGACGTATCGTTGACGAGCACGACAGGCACATCTGTATCCGTCACTTCTTCCGCTACGATCACTGCGGCCCCCTTTTGAACCGCTGAAGCTATGTAACGGTGTCCGTCTGCCTCCACCCCGCGGATAGCGATAAATACATCGCCCTTACAGGTCGTCCGCGAATCCATGGACAAACCCTTGACCTCTATATCTGCAACCGGCTGAGTCGTTTGATAGAAAGGAAGAAACTGTAGCAGCTCACTCATTTTCATACACGTCACCCTACCTGCATGCAAATTTTATTATAGCGTAAAATCAATTCCCCATATAGACACGAACCTTCGAACCGCTCTCTACTTTCACACCCGGTTCCGGTGACTGCGTGATGACTTCCTTACCGTCGCCGCTTGCCTCAATTTCTAAATTCAAAAGCATCTGCCCCAGTTCTTCTTCGTCCATTCCGATGATATCAGGAACTTCCACGAGTGGTTCCTCCGGCCACGCATATTCTTTTTCCAGGCCATCTTTCCTCGGTTTGACCCCCATCGCACGCAGACTGTCGCCCATAATGCTGCCAACAATCGGGGCAGCGACGACTCCGCCGAATTGAACCGTGTCCTTCGGGTTGTCGATAGCAAGGTAAACGACTAATTCTGGGTCGTCAGCAGGAGCAAAGCCGATAAAAGAAACGATGTGATTGTTCTCCATATATCTGCCATCCGGACCTACCTTCTGGGCGGTACCCGTTTTTCCTCCGACGCGGTATCCTTCAACGTAAGCCCCTCTCCCCGTTCCTTGTGCAACGACGCTCTCAAGGGCACGTCTGATTTCTGCAGACGTCTTCTCGGAAATGACGCGCTCCTTCATATTCGGTTCATTTTTCTCGAGGATGTCGCCGCTGACAGGATCACGCCATGCTTCCTGAATATACGGTTCATAATAATAACCGCCGTTCACTGCGGCCGCAACTGCCATCGCCTGCTGAATCGGTGTGACAGATACCCCTTGTCCGAAGGCTGTCGTAGCCTGCTCTACCGGCCCGACGTTCTCTTCCTTAAAGAGGATTCCCTTTCCTTCTCCTTCGAGGTCGATGCCGGTCTTCTCACCAAAGCCGAAACGATGAATATATTCAAACAAGCGTTCTGTGCCAAGACGCTGTCCCAGCTGTACAAAACCCGGGTTACAGGAATTCTGTACCACTTCGAGGAACGTCTGATCGCCGTGGCCTCCGCTCTTCCAGCAGTGCAGGGTCGAGCCGTCGACATTGATTGATCCGGAATCATGGAAGTGCTCGTCATCCAAATCGACGAGATCCTCTTCCAACGCTGCAGCAAGCGTAATGATCTTGAAGGTCGATCCGGGCTCGTACGTACTCCAGACAGGCAGATTCCGGTTATATACTTCCGGTTTGACCTCTTGATAATTCGCCGGGTTGAAATTGGGACGGGACGCCATCCCAAGCACTTTGCCGGTATCCGGATCCACCGCCAGCGCTACGGCTCCATCCGGATTGTATTTCGCCTGTGCAATATCAAGTTCCCTCTCGATGATGGACTGTACTTTGTAATCGATTGTCAGCTGAAGATCCTTGCCATCCTCCGGCGGGCTGTATATGTCCGCCATATCCGGCATTCGTTTCCCTTTCGCATCGGAGAAAAAGGACAGCGCGCCCTTCTCCCCTTTCAGTTCTTCATCATAATAAGCTTCCAGCCCGAGCAGCCCCTGGTTATCGATGCCGCTGAACCCAAGCACGTGCGAAAGAAACGAACCATGAGGATAATAACGCTCCGAATCCTTTGCTACATAAACCCCCGGAAGCTGCAGGGACTGAATGGCCTCCGCCTGCTTTTCCGATATCTTGCGGCCTTCCGGATGAATCCGTTCGATTGACGTCTTCTTCGTCACGTGACCAAGCGCCTTCTCTACATCCATATTCAGAATTTGAGCCAGATCTTTAGCAGTCTTGTCCGGATCCTTCACCTGTCTGGGTACAACCATGACCGTCGGAGCGGACTGATTCCCCACAAGCACTTCCCCATGCGTATCGAGGATCTCTCCCCGCTCCGGCTCGAACGTAATATCCCTGCTCCACGATTCTTCCGCTTTGGAGATCAGGAAATCACTTAAGAAGAACTGTACATATCCAAGTCTCCCTGCAATGACAAAAAAAATAACCATTCCCACAAGAAAAACAGTGACTAACCGTTTCTTTACGATTACTTGCGATACTCGTCTCATCTCTTAAACTCCTTTGAAAAGTCGTTAGAGTCAGCTTGTATCACTATATGCAATCAAGAAACGATTAGAACACTGCCTGGAATGGTGTTACTCAGAGGCCGGAGGGGAAAGTTCCACCACCAGATAGCCTCCTTCTTTTATTGGTGAGCCTGCCGGTATGCTTTGTTTTTCAACATATCCATTACCCATTGTTTCAATATTCAGTTTGAAATGCCGCGCAAGACGCTGGATATCCCTGATGGAATAACCGGTCAAGTCAGGCATCTTCGGCTGATCCGTGACGATCATGATCTTTTGGTTCTCTACCACTTTCGTACCGGGTTCAGGTAGAACGGCTGTCACTTTACTGCCATCGCCGATGACTTCCACATTTTCGAAAGTCTCTTTCAGTTTGCGGGCCGCTTCATCTGCCGGCTGGTCTGTGACATCAGGCAGGGAGAGCGGGGTCATAGGCTCTTCTACTTCTTTATCCGGCTTGATATCCATATAATGCAGACTGTTCTCCATGACCGTCTTCACGATATAGGAAACCGGCTCCGATCCAAGTTCCGTCGGTTCAAGGTCCGGCTGCTGGACAGCGACATACATAAGAAGTTCCGGGTCTTCTTTCGGTGCCATTCCCATGAAGGAGAAAACGTAATTGTTTCTGCCTGTAAGATAGCCTTGGCCGGGTTCACTTATTTGTGCCGTACCAGTCTTTCCAGCTAACGAATAGTCATTCAGCTTGAACGACTGACCCGTGCCGTGCTCGGAAGTGACGACGGTTCCGAGCAGATCTCTCATCTGTTTCGCCGTATCCGGGGAAATCGGTGCTCCGATTTGTTCCGGTTTATTTTCTTTCACGACCTTGCCGTCCTCACTGGAGGTGATTTTCGAAAGAACGTATGGTTTCATCATCTGACCATCATTGGCAATCGACGTCGCCGCCGTCATCAGTTGGATCGGCGTGAACGTCGATCCCTGTCCAAAGGCTGTCGTTATCTGCTCGATCGGACGATCGAATACGATTCTTCCGTTGCTTTCATTCGGAAGGTCGATCCCCGTCTTCTTATCAAGGTGAAAGTCAGAGAAATATTTACGAAGTTTCTCCGGTCCCAGCACATCGTACGCAAGCTTGGAAGCCGCCACGTTGGATGAACGCTGGAAGCCTTCATCATACGTTATGGACCCCCAGCCGTTCCGGTTGTTATGGTCCCCGATGACAGGCGAGTCTTCCGTCACCTTGTACGTCCCTGACTTGAACATGTCACTTCCTTTATAGACGCCTGCTTCAATCGCACTTGCCCAAGTGAACATCTTTACGGTCGACCCGGGTTCAAACGGGTTGGAAATCATGTCGTTATACCAGTTGTCTACATCTCCGATTGCGTTCGGATTGTAGCTCGGTCGGTTACTCATCGCGAGGATTTCGCCCGTTTTCGGGTCCATTACCGCCGCCATGATTTTCTTAGGGTTGTACTGCTCATCCACTTCCGACATCGCATCTTCCAGGAATGTCTGAATCTTCTGATCGATCGTCAAGTAGACTTCGTCCCCGTTTTCCGGTTCTTTCATCACTTCATTCGGATTCAGCAGCTTCGTCCCATACTTATCCCGCTCGTAACTGATTTCGCCCTTCGTCTCTTTCAAATACTTCTCCATCTGCTTTTCGATGCCGGTCACACCGGATATTTCCCCTTCCGATGTCCGGGCAAAGCCGATGATATGAGAAGCGAACATCCCGTTTGGATAATAGCGCTTCGCTTCTTCTGTAAAGTTTATGCCACTTATGTCAAGATCCTCAATTTCTTCCTTTTTCGCCTGTGAAAGATCACGGCCCTTAGAACCGAATTCGATTTGGAACCGATCGTTTTCCTGGCCGTCTACGATTTTCTCCTTAATTTCACTCGCATCCATCTCAAGAATCGGAGCAAGCTTCTCCGCTGCTTCATCCACATCCTGCAGATGGTTCGGCTCCGCGGAATTTATGGAATAATCCGGATCCAGAATCGCATAGATCCGATAAGTCGGACGGTCGTAAGCAAGAACCATCCCGTTCTTATCGTAAATCTTGCCTCGTGTTGCATCGATATCATAGGTCGTCTTCCGCACGTTCTCCGCCCACTTCTTCAAGTCCACCCCTTCGACTTTCGGAGCCGTTTCAATATATAAGAAACGACCCGCGATGACGAGGAACAGGACTCCAAAAGCCAACAGAAGCAGGGCGGCGCTGCGATTGGTTTTCTTATTCTTCATCACGCATCACCTGAGTGAGAGTCACTCATCGGAAACCTTTCCGGCCTGTTTTACTTTGGCGTTTTGGATATCGAGCCCGTTTTCTTTAGCAATACCCAGTATACGGTCCGGGTTACTTAATTCTTTGACTTCATAGGCAAGATTCTCATTGACCGATTCCTGTTTCGAAATGTTTTCCTCGAGACTGCGGATGTCTCTATTGAGAGAATCCGTAGAGGAGGAGAACTGAACAAGGAATACAGAGGCGGCGATGACGACGGCACTGGAAACGGAATACAACACTTTCTCTCCTGTACTGATCCACTTCTTTTTATGTACCTTTACTTTCACCTGCTTCTGTTTATCAGGCTGATGTAAAGGCTGTCTTTGTCTTCTTATTTGCTCCGCGCTCATGTTTGCTTCCACCCTTCATTGAATTCAAAATCCTTATTCCAAGGTTTGACTTTCTCGACGATTCTTAGTTTGGCTGAACGGGAACGGCGATTCTCTTCAAGCTCTTCCTCTTCCGCCACAATAGGCTTTCGGCTGACGAGATGGAAAGGTGGCTGTTTATCCTCCGGTATCATTGGCAGATTTTTCGGAAGCGGCGGATTCGAACTCCACTTCTTGAATGCCTGCTTACACAAGCGGTCTTCAAGAGAATGGAATGTGATGACAGCGATTCTGCCGCCGACGCTTACGGAACGCGCTGCCTGATGAAGGCTGTCCTGAAAGGCACCTAATTCATCATTGACCGCAATACGAATGGCTTGGAAAATCCGTTTAGCCGGGTGTCCGCCTTTTCTTCTTGCGGGTGCAGGGATTCCATCCTTGATCAATTCCACCAGTTCTCCCGTCGTTTCGATCGGTTTATCTTCCCTTGCCGCTTCAATTTTACGGGCGATCTGCTTCGAGAATTTCTCTTCTCCATATTTGAAGAAAATACGAACCAGATCCTCATATGCCCAATCGTTAACGACTTCTTTTGCGCTTAACGGGCGGCTTTGGTCCATCCGCATATCAAGCGGTGCATCCTGGTGATAACTGAAACCACGCTCTTCCACGTCCAGCTGAGGGCTGGAGACACCGAGGTCATAAATGATCCCGTCCACTTCAGGGATGCCCAATTCTTCCAGTTTTTCTTCCAGCTGTCGGAAGTTCGCATGGACGAACGTCACCCGATCTCCGTACGGCTCCAGTCTTTCTTTTGCGGCTGCCAGTGCAATCTCATCCTGATCGAAACTGATCAGCCGTCCTCCGCTTTCAAGCACGGATGCGATCGCTTCGGAATGTCCTCCACCACCGAGGGTGCAGTCTACGTAAATCCCTTTCGGATCGACAGCTAAATATTCAATGGTTTCTTTTTTCAATACACTATAATGTTCAAACATGGTTTCACTCGTTTCTGCTTGTCAGATATCAAAATCCAACATATTCTCTGCAATCTCTGAGAAGGATTCTTCCGATGCCTCGAAATAACTTTCCCATTCTTCATGACTCCAAAACTCGATTCGGTTGGAAACACCGATCACGACACATTCCTTTTCCAATGATGCATACTTCCGAAGTGTCGGGGGGACATTCACCCTCCCCTGTTTGTCCACTTCGCATTCAACAGCACCGGAGAAGAAGAAGCGGGTGAAGGCCCGGGCATCTTTCTTAGTAAGGGGAAGCTTTTTAAGCTTCTCTTCCAACAGTCTCCATTCATCCATAGGATAAGCAAACAAACATTGATCTAAACCCCTGGTCAGGACGAAGCTTTCGCCGAGATCGGGGCGGAACTTGGAAGGCACAATAATCCTTCCTTTCGCATCGATGTTATGTTGGTATTCACCCATGAACATAGAGTTCCCCCACCTTCTGATTTCACCTTACCACATCGCCCCACTTTTCTCCACTTACTTTTTATTCATTCTCTCCCAACAGCAAAAATCCTGCCTCGAAAGGCAGGATTTTAAAGGGTGGAAGCTATTTTTCTGTTCGTGGTAGAAAGTGGGTGACTTCCCCTACAAATATACGACAAAATGGTCCTGCTCAAAGCTCAGATGGTGTCTATTCAACCGGCTGAACAACTCCATCCCGTGCTGGTTGACCCATGGGAGAATGCTCCACACTCGTTCTTGAAGGCCCCCGGATGGATGAAGTGTGACATCGATGTCCGCAAAAAGATCCATTTCATATTGATGACGGTTTTCCATGGATTGGTGGAGACGCTTCTCCATATAATCGATATGATCCAGGATATATTGCAGGTTCTTCTCTGCAAGCTGCCCGAGATCTGTACTGATACCGGCAGATGTCTGTCGTAAAGGAGCATGCACACGGCCGATCTCTTCCTTTACTTGTTCAGACAGACGTCCAATCGGAGGCTGACTCATCGCGGCAAGCCAATTGACTTTCTCCCCGGCGACACCGTATCGGACAGCATGCTCAGCTGTGATCTGGAACTTCTCCAGGCTCTGCCCAGTCTTCTGGTCGACGAGTGTAAAGGACAGCCTCGGGAAGACAGGCGGCATACAGAGACCCGTCGCATCGAAGGCTGGTTTAAGGGCAGACCAGTAGTTGATTTCACCGGGACCACCGATAAAAGCAAGCACCGGGAATAACGACTCCTGCATCAACGGCCTTGTCACCACGTTGTTACTCAATTGCTGTGGAGAGTGCTCTGCTATGTGAAGCAGCTCCTCTTTCGATAAAGCCACTTCATTATTTTTCCCTCGGAACATCCCGTCTTCCTCCCGGTTAAGGAGAATGCGCTCTTTTCCCCGGTGGTAAAAGAGGTGAGCGTCATTGATTTCACTGTCCAGTAGTGTTTCGTAGCCGGCCTGGCGGTTCTTCTGAAGGACAGCATATACCCCCTGGGCAATTTCACGGTTGTGCTCAATCATATTCTTAAAATAATCCGACTCCAGTTCTCTCACTTCCGGGGCATGGGCATCGATCAAAACGATCCCCTCATCCGGGAACAAGCGATACACCAATCGAGCAAAGAAGTCCGTGTACGTCTTGGACTCGTTCAACTGACGGTCCATTTCCTTGAACAGATCCAGGGTATATTCGGTTTCCGGAATCATCTGAAAGACATCCTTCAGCCATTTACGCCCCTTCTCCTGATCGATGTCCAGTTCTGAAACCGATGCTTTCGTTTCCGGCATGTGGTCGATGGTCATCTTACGCATGTGGTCATCTTCTTTCATGAACACATGGTGGATTTCATCAAAGTCGTGGTCTTCCCCGGCGATCCAGAAAACCGGGACTACCTTCCGCCCCGTTGCTCTCTCGCTTTCCTTCGCCAGCTGCAGGACAGAGATGATCTTGTGGACGGAGTAAAGCGGTCCTGTAAGAAGCCCTGCCTGCTGTCCGGCTATGACAACGACACTGTCTTCTTCTTTCAGTTTCTCAATATTTTCCATAGAGGCGGCGGGCGCATCCCAGCGGGTATTCATTTCTGTCAGCACTTCTGCCAAGGCTTCCCGCTGATAAGGCTGTTTTTTCAGCCTGTCCAGTCTTGCCTGCCAGGTCGTATCTTCGAAAGGGTGGTACGCAAAACGGTCGGCTACCGCTTCATAATTCTGTTTATAATCCTGGAAGAACGCTTGCTTGGACGGTAATTGTATTGGGTCGATACGCATATCTATATGGCTCCTTTATTTGCTGAAGTTACATGGTTGAAGTATGTATCCTCTTGTATTGTACAAAAAACAGGAGGATACTTCACCTCATCTGTTTGGAGAAGATACGGAACCCGCGTTTCCAGGCGTCGTATCTCCGTATGGCTCCCCCCACCATATCAACTGAAGAACAGCCTGTCGACCAAGCCGAACAAGGACAAACCCATATACAGAACCATGAACAACAGGAAGCTTACCCGCCACAAGCTTCTCCACGCCCGTAAAAAGCGGACTTCCTCCTTCCACTTATACTGGGCAATGATCGATGCAGCAAATAATAACAGTAATAAGATGATGATGACAGATAAAAAGCTGCGGTCGAACAATACGATCAGAAGCACGTGGACAGCTAAGATGAAGACTGGTGCTGTGTAATTGGCCGTACGGTGGAGAGCCTTAAGCTTATAGCGGCTCATTTTGCGTGCGCATAAATAAAAGAGGACGAGAAACGGAATCGGCAGGGTCACGATTCCTGCAATGACATACACAAAAAGATCACTCATTCGTATTCCCTCCTTCCTCCCATTCTATGGCCCGGACAGCGGTAACGATGAACTCATGATAGGGAAGCGGCCGGGTGCCCTCTTCTAAAATATAGCCGGATATGGCATCCACTTCTGTCTGTCTCCCTTCCATAAGGTCAACAAGCATGGAAGAATGGTTGCTGCCTGTCTTCTCTGCGATCCGACATACCCTGTCCCATTCGTCCGGAAAAGAGAGAGAAAGGACGTCACAGGCTTCTTCACAGAGTTTCCGTGCTATATCGCTAAGATAAGGGTTGGTAAGCAGTTCTCCGTTTCTCACTTTAAAGACGGCGGTTACAGGATTAATGACCGCATTCACAAGAAGCTTTTTCTTCAGCATCGTCTCCGCCCGTCCCTCCAAATAAATCGGGAAATCCTCTTCCGCAAGCGCCTCAAACAGGCGGCGATATACCCCAAAGCCCTCGTCTGTTAACGGCGCTATTCGCATGACACCTTTCCCTGTGTGACGGACGGAGCAATCGTTTTCTTTCCTCGCTCCATGTTCCACAATTCCTGTAAAACACGGACGCGGATCGAGGGAAGCACGCCTATAGTGCGTCATACCGTTTTGCAGAAATAATAACGGGACACCGGCCGGGAGTCCATCATCCAACACATCCGGAAGATGATGCTGCTTTACGGTCAAAAGGATAAGGTCCACCTCCTCATCCAAGGAGCGCGAAGCCTTTACAGGGACGGGACTTTCAAGCGTATCGCAGGCAATTCCGTTCTTTGTCAACATTCTCCTTTGTTCTTCGCGCCGCACGATCATATGTACCTCGTGGTGTCTGCCCAGGTATGCGCCGGCGAGCAATCCGACAGCCCCGGCTCCAACTATTCCTATTTTCATGAATCCTCCCCATTTCTTCCCATTCTAATTCCCTATTGTAGCAGAATAGTTTCTGCTGGTGCAGTCGATTCTTGTCCACGAACCAATTGTTCATTTATTTCTGAATTTTTTTATATTATAATATAGAGAGATACAGATATAAGAAAGGGGATTCCATCATGACAACGAAAATGAAAGTCCAGCCGCTACTGGTCAATTATAAAACGCTGGAAGAATTCAAGAGGTTCAAGGAATATGGCAATCAGGAACTTACGATGCTGGAGGATCTTGAGAGCAATATTGTAGAGAATGACAGTGAATCACCATTTTACGGCATTTATCATGGAAGCGCTTTAGTTGCGCGGATGAGCTTATATCGTGTGAAATCGAAATATGACCATTACTTCAAGCCTCCTCAGGATTATCTGGAGTTATGGAAGCTCGAGGTGCTTCCTGACTATCGTGGTCTTGGATATGGAAAAGCGCTCGTAGAGTTCGCAAAAGGCTATGATCTTCCACTGAAAACAAACCCGCGCATTAACTCACACAGTTTTTGGGAAAAGATGGGCTTCCAAAAAGCCCATTACGATGTGGAAAGAGATCTTGGGGAGAACCCTCTTATCTGGCTTCCTTCGGGAGTCGAGGAGCGGCCCGCAGAAGAGAAATAAACGAAGAAAGGCCTCTACGCTGTTTGGTAGGGGCCTTTTTCATTGGCGTGTGTGCGGTAAATAGGAAGATAATAGAGAAGAAGTCCACGCTTTTATTAAATGATTACACGCCACTTTCACTTTTACGCTTTTCCTTCACCCAGTGGACGAGCTTATCCATCTCATTCCACGCCGCTTCCCATTGCTTGAGCTCTTCTCTTAACTTCTCGTTCGCTTCATTCAACTGCCTCAGCTGAACTTCGAGGCTTTCCTTGCCTTGTTCATCGTATTGTCTGCTTTTCATTTCCTTCAGAAAAGAAATAGCAGCATCAAGCGACATCGGCGTCTCGCCGTTTCCGGAAGCAGCCGTATACAGTGTACGTGTCGCTTTCCGGCTGTTTTTCGCTTCCTGGATTTCCTTCTGATACTGTTTACGGACGGTCGCATTCCACCTGAATCCGCATGCAGCGGGGGTTCGATGCAGCTTCTCCGCAACTTCCTGAAAGGCCTCGAGCTGTGTTTTTCCCTCTGTGATATATTTCAGTACCGTATCTGCAAGAAAGACGTCTTCCTCGTCCTTCCAGGCGTCTTGTCTAGGAGCATCCATAGCATCCCTCCTCTATCGTTTGCTTATAGTTATGCATAAGGGGGGATTGATAGAATCGCATTCCTCATCTTTTTCTCTCCCGGAATCTTCGGACCGCTTCTTTATGTTCTTTTGAGTCCCATAAGTCGGAACACGTCCGGACTTCTGCTTCCATTCGTTCC
This sequence comes from Bacillus sp. SB49, assembly GCF_000469135.2. Taxonomy (NCBI): domain Bacteria; kingdom Bacillati; phylum Bacillota; class Bacilli; order Caryophanales; family Bacillaceae; genus Bacillus; species Bacillus sp. SB49. The sequence goes on along the minus strand of NZ_CP048117.1, from coordinate 1,633,209 downwards.
GCAAGCTCGTCTGCACCCAGCTCTCTGACATATTGTTCTTTCAACACCCTTAATTGTTTTATAGACTTGGCTGTAAAAGGGGCGAATAAGCGATCTAGGTTTACCATAATCTTTTTATGTAACCATCCATAATGATAAGCCTCTTCCATATCAAACATCGACGCTTCCATTAACCACCGGACGGCAGTTTCCGGACGAACTTTCTTGTATAACAAGACACCGCCGCCCCAGCCGGGGATGATTCCCAGACTTCCCTGAATAAATCCTGCTTTCGTTCCCGGAACCGCGTAGCGGAAATCACAAGCGGTGGCAATTTCACATCCCCCTCCTCTTGCATCTCCGTTCAGTAATGCGATGGTTGGTAGTGGGAACAGAGCGAGAGCATACAATACGTCCTTCATCGGGGACAACAGACGAAATGCCTCTTCCCCACTGATATCGCCGTGCAGTTCTTCCAGATCTCCTCCTGCACAGAAAGCCCTGTCCCCTGCTCCGGTCACAACAAGCAGTTTCAACGAACGATCAGCCGCGAGGTCGGTCAGTGCATCCAGCATTTCTTCCGCCATCTTCTGATTCACAGCATTTCGCTTCTCCGGTCGATTCATCGTGAGCACGGCAACGCCCTCCCGCTTACGCTCTACTAAAATATATGACATGTGTGTCTCCCCCTTTCTTACTAATGTACCAGAACAAGGAAAGAACAACAGGCTTATCCGCAAAAAAAAGAGCCTCGACCGAAGTCGAAGCCCTTTTCGATGAACTTAGTTGTTCACCACTTGTTTTCCGTTGTATTGTCCACAAGATTTGCAAACATGGTGTGGTTTGGAGTACTCACCACAGTTATCACATTTCACCATTCCTGGTGCGTGAAGTTTCTTGTGAGTACGGCGTTGGTTTTTGACTTTTTTAGACGTTCTACGCTTAGGTACTGCCATGTTGTACACCTCCTTTAAAATACGATTCTGAGAACCAGGAAGACTATCTTAGTCGTTCTCTTCTTCATTTAATAATGATTGCAGTTTAGCCAATCGAGGATCCACTTTCTTTTCCTCAGGTTCCTCTGTAACCACCTGCCAGCCTTTCCCCACCTGGGGAGCTGCTTCATGGGCCTCATCATCATCGGAAAAGACGCGAGTCGGAATCTCCAACTGTACATTTTCCTTGATATAAGGCGTTAAGTCAAGCACTTCTCCATTCACGGAATGAACTTCAGAGTCATCTTCTTCTGTATGGTAAGGTGACAGATTAAATGCCTCCAGAGCATTAATGTGAAATGGATAAGTCACATCAACTAACGTCCGGGCACAAGGCAACACCATTTCTCCATCGATTGAAAAAGTTACCGTTATATCATTTCCTTGAGTCATTGCTTGACCTTTGACATGAACAGGGGAAATCCTGCGAATGTCATTGTTCAATTCTGCTAATTCGCGAATATCTACGTCATCCTCAAAGTGGAAAGGTTCCTCACCTGTCCGCTTGAGTTTTTGTAGAGGAAATTTCATAGTTATCACCTCATGGCAACAAGAGTTATTGTAAAAGTATTTGGTTGATTTGTCAATATTTTTTCTTTACAGCATAGAACCTTCGAGTGATCCGTCCTGACGTTTTAACCAAAGATCCTTAAGGAAAGCGAATTTTTCCTATTTCCATGATAAAATAAACCAAACACTTGTTCAAGGACGAAGGAGGTTTTTCATGAAATCCTGCGGAGTGGTTGTCGAGTACAACCCTTTTCACAATGGTCACTACTATCATCTTCAACAAGCAAGGATACAGACGGAAGCGGACTGCATCGTCGCCGTCATGAGCGGTCCTTTCCTGCAGCGGGGAGAGCCTGCCATCATAGACAAATGGCACAGAACGAAGGCGGCACTAAGGGGCGGCGCGGATCTCGTCGTCGAACTTCCCTTTCTCTATGCCGTCCAAAACAGCGACTTTTTCAGTAAAGGGGCCATCCGAATTTTGGCCGATCTGGGTGTCCAAGCGGTCTGCTTCGGCAGTGAGAGTGGACGGATCGACGCTTTCTTGCAAACGAAGGAGCAGATGGAGCTTCATGAGGATACGTATCAGGAAACACTCAGGAAAAGCATGGCAGAAGGCCTTTCCTTTCCCGAAGCGTCTCGGTTGGGATACGAAGCCATCGATTTCCCCGACGGTGCGGTCGACATGTCCCAGCCGAACAATATCCTCGGTCTTAGTTATTTGAAAGAAATCGCTGCTTATGCCCCGCATATAGATCCGGTGACGATTCTTCGGAAAGACAGCCATTACCACGAGGAAGACATTACCGGAACCATCGCAAGTGCTACAAGCATACGCAGGGAGCTGTTAAAAAAACAATGCTTGACTGAAGCGGCAGTGAAATCCCTGCGAAAGGATACGGTGGAGCAGCTGCTGTCTTATCGCTCTATGGCGGGAGTGTGGCATGAATGGGAGCGTTATTTTCAGCTCCTCCAATACAAGGTCGGCACGATGGAAGCTTCCGTACTCAGAAGCATTCACGGGGTCGATGAAGGGCTTGAGTACAGGCTGAAGCGCCTGATGAAGGACGCTGTATCCTTCCAGGACTTTATGGATAAAGTCAAAACAAAACGCTATACATGGACGAGGCTGCAGAGGACGCTTGTGCACATCCTTGTCGGGACAGATAAAGAAACCGCCCGGCGCGAGCTTCAGGAAGAACAACCGCCTTATGCCAGAGTACTCGGAATGAATGAGCATGGACGCTCGTTCTTGAAAGAAGCTAAAAAAACAACGCCTGTACCTGTGATTACCCAGCCACAACAGCTGACTCATCCTCTTCTTGAGCTTGAGGAACGGGCGACGGCTGCTTATTACGCTCCTCTCGCGCCGAAGCAGCGCACGGCACTCATGAAACGGGAATACCAAGCCCCTGTTATTCTGTAATCAAAAAGAGCCGTTCTGTAAGAACGGCTCTTTTATTACCCCTGTTCCGTTTTCATGTCTTTCAAATAGTTAAGGGCATCGGTAAAGGTATCAACAGGAACGACCTTCATATCCGTATCGATCTCCTCCGCCGTTTTCTTCGCCACTTCGTAATTGGAGCCTTTCCTTCCCTCTTCATTTGGAGCGAAGAACACGTCGGCACCTTCCTTCGAAGCAGCTACCACTTTCTTATCAATTCCACCGATCGGGCCGACGATTCCTTCATAATTGATTTCTCCGGTACCGGCAATTTCAAGACCGTCAGTCATATCCTCTTCGGTCAGCTGATCATAAATTTCCAGGGAGAACATCAAACCGGCACTCGGTCCGCCGATATCGCCGCTCATTACGTTTACTGCCGGATTGACATCAACAGACCGGTCTGTAACGAGGGAGATACCGACTCCGATTTTGTCCGGTGTATCCGGGAATGGAGCAAGCGCGACATCCCTCTGAATAGTCTCTTTCCCTCGTACGATCGTCAGTTTCACTGTGTCCCCTTCCTTCATTTGACTAACGTAGTCAATCAAATCGCTCGTCTCTTTAATCTCTTTGCCGTCCACCTCTGTGATCTGATCACCTATCTCCAGTTCATCCTCTGCCGGCATGCCGTCAACAAGGCTCATGACATACACGCCTTCATAATTGATCTGGATATCTTTCCCGGCTGCCTCATAGGCAACGACTTTCGCCGCTTCCTGGGATGTCTCCATCATCTGCAGCTGAGCGTGGAAGTATTCTTCTTCCGACACGCCTTCCGGGCGGATTTGATCAATTGGATAGATTTGATGATAGGGACGGATTTTGGCAAGAAGCCATTGGATCGGCGTCGCTTGTCCGCCCCGGACGGTCACAAGGTGCATATCTCCTTTACTTTCATACCCTCCGTCCACTTCGACAATTGGATTGAGCGCATCAGCCGTTCCCGGTTTATAAATATAGAACGGAAGACGATACGCCCCGAGAAAAGCGACGATCAGTAATGTAATGACCGCGGTTATTACCAGTCTTTTATTCGATTTCATTTTGTTCCAGACTCCTTCCACGCAGCGAGTTTCTTACGTATTTCTTCCATGCTGTCCTCCGCTGCCTTCTCCCCTGCTTTCACGATCTCGGGTATGTTTGTGAACGCACGGGAACTGTACCTGGAGACATCCGGACGGATCATGACATCCGCATCCGAGGAAACACCCGTCGCTGTAAGCAGTTCATCCTGCATGATGTCAATGCTTTGGGTGATGACGTCATAGATAGAGTTGATATTGGGACTGGCATCGAAATGGGCACAGTCGATCGCAATGACAAAGTCCGCCCCCATTCCTTTCACGACGGAGACCGGAACCCTGTCCATGACTCCTCCGTCTATGTACAAACGATCCCCAATCTTCTCAGGCACGAATATCCCCGGAATAGCGATACTTGCCCGTACCGCATCGCTCGCAGGGCCGCTTGTGAAAATTTTTTTCTTACCTGCATATAGATCGGTAGCGACGATGGACATCGGAATATCCAAGTCTTCGATCGCCTTCCCGAACGTAAACAGGCGGATGTACTCCTTGATCCTCTTCCCTTGGACAAACCCCATTTTCGGGACGGTAAAATCAAGGAAATATTTGCGCTTGAATGTGAACGCAAGCTTGTATAAATCGTCCATTTTTTGTCCGGCAGCAAAAAAAGAGCCCACAAGCGCTCCCATACTGCTTCCGGCAATTAAATCGACTGGTATGTGCTGCTCTTCGAGGACTTTTAATACCCCCAAGTGTGAAAACCCCCGGGCGCCACCAGAGCCCAGAGCCAAGCCGATCTTCGGTCTTCCCACATGGCATTCCCCTTTCTCGCGAGTAGTTTATTTTATGGAATAAACCGACTCCTTATGAGCGTACACATAGAATATGGACAAACCTTATATCCAGCCGAAATATATCCTCATTCTACTATTTCTCTAGGTATAAGTACAGAAAACTGCGATACCGGAGGAGGTTGATCCAGATTTCTAAATTGAAGACCGTCGTTCTTACCCTGATGGCGACTTCTCTTGCGGTTGCTTTGATCCTTTACCCGAAAGATGCCCTCTCCGCAAGCTTGAGGGGACTTGATATTTGGTGGGAAATCGTCTTCCCGTCCCTGCTTCCCTTCTTCATCACGGCAGAGTTCCTGATCGGTTTTGGTGTTGTCCACGGTCTCGGAGCATTGAGCGAACGATTCATGCGGCCGCTGTTCAACGTTCCTGGGTGTGGCGGGTTCGTATGGGTGATGGGGATGGCGAGCGGATACCCGGCCGGGGCAAAATGGACAGCTGATCTCAGGAAGAAAGGAGAGGTGACAAGAGTGGAAGCAGAGCGGCTGGTGGCGTTCACGAATGCGTCCAGCCCTTTGTTCCTTTTCGGCGCCATTGCTGTTGGTTTTTTCCATGATGCCAACCTTGGTGTTCTGCTCGCTGCTTCTCACTACGGCGGCAATATGCTTGTAGGCATCGGGATGCGGTTCTATGGGAGAAATGACCGGGAACAACGATCCATGGAGCGGAAGTCGTCAACGTGGAAAGATGCTTTTTGGAAGATGCATCACTCACGCCTGAAGGATGGACGTTCTTTCGGTAGACTAATGGGTGACGCTGTGACCCGTTCTGTCGATACGCTACTTATGGTCGGGGGATTCATCATGCTCTTCTCCGTCCTGACTGAGCTTCTCAAACAAACGGGCGCCATTCATATCTTCACCCATATCCTTGCATGGACGGGCCTTCCAGATGCTTTCCAGGTTCCTTTCGCTGCCGGAATGCTCGAGTTGACGACTGGAGTAGGAGCGGTGACAGACACACACGAACCCCTGCTCGCCCAACTTTTAGTGGTCAGCTTCATCCTTGGCTTCCACGGCTTTTCTATTCAGGCACAGATTGCAAGCATCCTGTCGGAAACAGACATTCGTTTCCAACCTTATGCGCTCGCCCGCATAGCCCACGGCGTTCTAGCAACGGTACTCATGTTCATCTGCTATGCCTTTTACGTCCGTTCTCCCTTTCAGACACAATCGCTGCCGATTTGGAACCCGGATGAGCGATTCACGCTGCCGATTCTGGAATTCTTCCACGAGTATGGTCCACCAATTACTATGATTGCCATCCTCTTTATGATTGCTGTGAAATGGACAAAAAAAAGACAATCCGCTTCTTCATGAAGAAGGATTGTCTTTTTCGTTAAAATTTCTCTGCGAGTGCTTTCTCGACCGCAGGAGGCACCAAATCGGAAATATTCGCCCGATATTTGGCGACTTCCTTTACGATACTGGAACTTAGGAAAGAGTATTGGTTGTTCGTCATGACGAAGAAGGTTTCAATGTCTTCGTTCAACTTTCTGTTCATGGATGTAATCTGCATTTCATATTCAAAGTCACTGACCGCCCGCAGGCCGCGAATAATGGCATTCGCATTCTTCTCTTCTGCATAATCCATCAGAAGACCACTGCAGGCATCGACAGAAACGTTATCCAAGTCCTTCGTTACTTCCTCCAGAAGCGCTACGCGTTCATGGACATCAAACAGCGGTGATTTGCTTTGGTTGTTGAACACCGCCACCGTCACGTGATCGAACACTTTGGCACCTCTTCTGATAATGTCCAGATGACCATATGTAACTGGGTCGAAGCTTCCCGGACAAATTGCTAGCTTTGTCATCTACTTAATCCTCCTCATTGAAAAATGCTCACGCCGATATTGCTGCCGTAGAAGTCGGTTTTCTGAAGTTTCAGACGGCCCGCTTCTTCCGGGATATCTTCCGAGGCATCGTGCTCACAGACGATAATAGCATCATCTGCAACAAGATCGTTCTGTAAAAGCGCTTCCATTAAATCCTTATACGAGAACTTCTTATAAGGAGGATCAAGGAAGATATATTCAAACTCCAACCCGCGTTTCCCCGCAGCTTTAATCGCGCGTTTCGCATCGGTACGAAACACTTCCACCCTGTCTTCTATATCGAGCAGTTTGATGTTTTCATATACGGTCTGGACCGCTTTCTGCTGCTGGTCGACGAAGACACAGGAATCCGCCCCGCGGCTGATCGCTTCGATTCCAAGACCACCACTGCCGGCGAACAAGTCCAGTGCCCGTCCACCGTCAAAGAAAGGACCAATTCCGTGAAAGACGGCTTCTTTCACTTTATCTGTCGTCGGGCGTGTTTTATGAGTAGGGACAGATTTCAACTGTCTGCCCTTGAATTGACCTGCAATCACTCGCATTGTGTACACCTCTTTTGTCAGCATTCCCCATAATCCTACCATAAATTACGTCTTTCGGGGAAGTGCATCCTTGTGGGGATGCTTATCAATAAAAATTTCCTGTTCCATGAATATCCGGCTGGACTTATGCCCATACTAGCAACGGAAGCGGATGATACTGCTTCTGAAAACGGAGAAGACTTACATCCCCATAAGTTCTTCCTCCGGTTTCTCCTCTCCCTTTACTTTTTTGTTTCATCTTGCATGATCCAAAAAAGCAGGGCTGCCCGTGATTCGGGCAGCCCTATTTTTTTTGAAATGCGCCGAACAAATCGTCTACATACCGTTTTTTCATATAAAATGTTTCGCCGAATTGTTTCAGTGCCCCTTCCGCTATCCCGAAGTCCTCTTCGTTGAAGATGAAGATGGGCTCATTTTCATAAAAGACGTACTCTCCATCAGGTGTGAGGATTCGTATCTGCCCTTTACCAACAGAGACCAAGCTGTATCCTCGCTGTTGTGCCAATTCTTTCACGGGATAATACGGCTCTCCCTGGTAAACGACTGCCGGCACCGGCTCGTGTTTAAGAACAAAGTACAGTTCCTTCTCGCCTTTCCTAAAGTAGGAGGTTTTCATACCTGTAATCTCATAAAGGGAGCGGTCTAGAAAGGATGCAAGGTCGGCAGGGGCTTCGGAGCGTACGATCTTTTGTTCCAATAAATCTCGAGCCGCCTTAGAAAGACCATCCCTGTTTTCCGCACCTATCAGTCCAACCGCCCGTTCGATTGTGTTACCATCTTGCTCGGAAGATAACGAGGTCAGCTTTCGCTTTAACAGTTCCATCCTTAGAGCATCGTCATCTTTACCGGGCACCTGCCAGTATCCGTCTTTTACTTTAAGGGATTTTGTACCGGTGCGGACAACGGCAGGCCCGTATAAGTCAAGAATCTCCTTGAACGATTCCCTGTCTTCCTCCAGCCAGTTGTTCTTGTCAGAAAGAAGCACCGTACTGTCCTCATACGTCCATTCCTCCATACCTCTTGTCACATAAAGAGGATATTCTTTCCCGAACTTAAAACGGTGAAAATGTATCCTGTCGAGCTCGATGTCTGCCGGCTTTCGGACAGGTGCCGCCCAATTTCTTTCGGAACCTGCAGCATCCAATATTTTCAGAGTGAAGGAAGACTGGACCGGGCTGCCGTTTTTGTGTACTACCAAATGCCAATTATCCCACTGCTTGTTCTCTGGAATCTTTACCGTATACGTAAGGTGTACGGAGGCTGTCTCTTCCAGGTTTAACTGTTGACCATCAACCAAACGGCATCCATCTTCTTCGTATGCACAGGATACGTCCCCTGCACCAGGAGGGAAATCGACCTCATAAACACCCGGTGCAAGAACCGCGTAATGATATGTGACAACGGCTATTTGTCGCTCTGCTTCGATTGTGATCTGCAGTTCCTGTTCAGGCTTCGCACCACCTTTCCCTGCCGCATGCCACTGATAGGCAAGGATAACGGTGAAAAAGACGAAAACCAGCCAGCCTGTCCGCTTCCATATTTTCAATAGAACTTCCCTCCTTTCCTGAGAAAATCAACGTTCACATTTCCTGACATTCGTGCTACCTTTAAACGAGAAGATGCAACGAAGAAAGGATGTTCTTATTTATGATACAGAAATTCATCGAACTTGGCGAAGGGTATGCGGATATTTATGAATTAATTGATCTGGGCGAACGAATGCCGGATCGTATTCAGCACGCCATCGCTTTTTACAGTGAGAAGGAAGGCAAACCGACCGCTTCCCTTTCGCTTGTCATGAAACCCGCCTTTGGAGATAAATTTCAACCGATTTATATATGCAGAGAAGGGATCCCAAATCCCCACGAGATGCCTAACAAGCGGTTTGATCTATTTAAGGAAATGGCCGAGAAAGCCGGCAAAGAGGTAAGCGAATTCACAATCAAACCATCCAACCTTTTTCCGGAAACCGAATTGTTCTATCAGCACTTGATCGGCATTCTTCGGATGAACCGTTTCATCGCTCCACTCACATAAAAAAGGAACTTCCGGTCGGAAGTTCCTTTTTCAGTCAAATACCCATCTTATAATCATACTGCTTCGCCTTATCAGGCTTCGCATTTTCATAATCCGTCCGTATTTCCGGCTTGAAGGAAGGCTCGACGCGGGAAATGAAAGGGAGGCGTTCCAGCTTCTCCATCTTAAACTCCAAGTCCTCCTGATTAACATAAATGAGAGCATACTTCATTTTTTTGGAAGCATGGATCAAATGCCCATGTTTCTTTATCTGCCTGATGTTTTTCATATGTTGAAAATAGACGATAATTCCTTGCCGTTTCGTTCTGTTCATAGTCCGTCTCTACTCCCCATGAAACATAATTTGTTAACGACAGTTTACCAAATGAGGAACAAGCCGGCAATGACTCTTTTTTTGAAGGGTGGTATTTTCATGCAGACCGATCAGGAAAAAGCTTGGCAGAAGTTCGAATCCTTGTTGGATCAATCTCCTCTTTTTAAGCAAGTTACATCAAAAATATATGCCGGGATGCCGTTCTTTTATCTTCATACAGATAGATCCGTTGACCGAGAACCCGTTGAAAATACGCTGAAAAACTGTGCAGCGACTGCGATGAAAGGCAAACGCCTGACCCTTGCGATGAGTTATGTACGCAAGGATCAGGCGCTTTATGTGTATCGGGTTCGGTTTCTCGTACCACAAAAGAAGATGTTCTGCTGTGGGAATGGATGTACCGACTGCATCCGTTTGGAGCGGTAGTCAGGAAGCGCAGCCGCAGCTTCCACCACTACCACAGCCGCCGCTGCATCCGCTGTCGGTAAGGGCCGCGCCGTTTTTCGGTACTTTAATCTGTTCGCTCACGCTGAAAGCAACACTTTCGCTTATTTCATCCAGGAGCTTTTGAATCTCGCGTTCCGCTTTCTTGAACTGTGCCACGGATTCATGCATATCCATCTCTCTTTTTACCAGTCGGACTTCCTTCATGATCGAATTGTAATCCGGGTGATAGCGACCGAATCGCTGCACGTCCTCATAGTGTTCTTTCATATCTGCAAAGCGCTTGATGAGCTTCTGCGCCTCTTTATCGTTGGCAAGAGCCGATTTCGCCTCTTGGTAATGCTGCATCGTATCGGAGTTCATGACCATCCGGCCTATAGACTCGGAACGGTCCAGGATATCGACAATCTCCATTGTAGCTAACATAATAACTTGTCCACCTCCATCTCTATCTTATCAAATAGGAAGGCAGATGGAAATGTAAGAATCTCCACCTGCCTCTTTCTCCCTAATAATAGGGGTACTCCATTTTCTCTTTACCCTGTGTGGAATCACTCCGGACATCGGTGATCAACTGCTGGAACTGGCCCAACGCTCCATTTAGTTCATCGATCTGACGCGATACCTCTTCCCAGTTTATATCTTCCATCAACAGGCCGATTTGTTTGATCCAGTCCATCTTCGCCTGACCGGGTTCATTCTTGACTTTAGGAAGGGATCCCCAGAACGGATCCTTTTCACCCAGGATCAGCCATTTCTCGTAATAGTTCTGGATCAAACCATGATTTTTACGGAGCTGTGCCTTCACTGCAGGTTTACGATCGACGAATGCTTTGAACTGTTGGACATTCGGGTGCAACTCATTCGTTCCCATTTCCTACACCTCACTGTCAGAATTACAGTATAGCCTATGCATAAAGAAGCGAGGCGTTCATGGGAGTGTCAGGAAATTCTGGGTGTAATGCATTCGGAAGACACCGATGCCGACATGAGTGAATTCCGTATCCAGCAGTGCTTTTCTATGGCCGGGGCTGTTCATCCAGCCGTTCAAGGCGGCTGTCGGATCGACGTAACGAGCGGCAAGGTTTTCTCCCGCCCGGGTGTAAGAAATGCCTTCCAAGCGCTCCTTCAATCCATTTCCGTCCGGAGAATGATGAGAGAAATAATCCGACCGTGCCATGTCCTCACTATGCCGGTAAGCGACTGCTCCCGCTTCTTTATGCTCCTTGAGCTCATCCGCTCCCTCCCGTTTCCTTATGTAATTAGTAAGGGCGAAGATCTGCGCCTTTTCCCCTTCCTGCACGGCTTCCCACTCTTCTCTATCCAAGTACTCCGCTGCCGGGAGTGCCCCGTTATAGACGAGACGGTACGGTTGCTGCCGAAGCAGGAAATCATTACGGATCAACCGAACAGCAGAAACCTTTTCTGTCACCGTATCGATATATAACTGGAGCGACCACTGCTCTTCTAATGGTAAGAGCGGCCTCGTCCGAACGTCCTCTTCCGATAATTCAAAGGTATAAGGATCTTCACTCGGTAAGGGGAATTTTCTCTGCAACGTCTCACGCCTGCCGATGGTTTGGTAGGAATCACCGACTCGGACATCCCCGTGTTTAACTCTATGGAATACAACCGCCGTTACCGCTTCCCCTTCATACATCCCAATCAGGATCGGTGCCTCTCCTTCTTTGTACATCCACCACTGATAGCCTTATCTCCCAGGGGCCTTCTTCATCGGTGCACCCAACAGCACCGCGAGGTCTTTCGCGGTCGCCCCCGGAATCATTTCCAAGGAGAACGCTTCTTTCTCTTGCATGGGCTCCCCCGTTGTCACTACAGCCTCTTCCAAACCTTTCTCTTCTTCCCCACCTATCTTCCATAGCCCAAAAATAAGCAAGGCCGCTGCACATCCCCAAATCAACCCCCATCTTTTCATCCGTTCCTCCTTGTTAAAAAGTATTTACTTATATGTATAATAATCATCCAAATCATCTATGAACATTATAAAAGACAACCCGCCCTAAAGCGGGTTGCCTTCTTCTCAGTGGAGTTCCGGACGTTCGGAAATATCCTGCAAAGCCACTCCTGCTGCATGGTCGGACATTTCTTCAACGGAGAGATCTCCGAGAGAAAGCATGCCGACGAGTTTGCCGTTTTCCACGACAGGCAAGCGTCTGATTTGGTGCTGAGCCATGATCCGGCTCGCTTCTTCCAATGACGTATCCGGTGAACAGTTGTACATATGGTCACTCATCACCTGCTGGATCGGTGTAGAATCGGGCTGCTTCGCCGCATAACCGCGAATTGCCAGGTCACGGTCCGTGACCATTCCCATAAGGTTCCCCTGCTCATCGCAGATTGGAATCGCTCCTACGTTCCTTTCTTTCATCATGGAAGCCGCTTGGCTCAATTGATCATTCGTATGACAGACAACTACATCACTGGTCATAATATCTTTTACCGTCTTCATCAATAATTCCTCCTTCATTAAGTCGAAATCAAACTTTATTGTCTCCTATTTGAGGATTTTATTACATGCAATGCCGACCCTTTTGTTGTATAATATAACTGTAAATGCCAATAGTAAGTAATGGAACGGAACACCATAGACAATTGCGAAATAAATCCGTACGATCGTCCGGTAAGATACATAACAATTTGTGAGGTGTATAAACTATGAGGTTAGAAGGTACTGGTATGGAAGGTCTTGTCGTCGACCTTAAACCGCTTACGGAATTAATGGAAAGCAACGGTTTTATCCTTGGCGGCTCCTGGGATTATGAGCGAGTAACGTACGATTACAAGTTGGAAGCACCAGAAAAGAATGTGACCCATTACATACGGATTCAGGGATTCGCCGTTGAAGGGGATGTCGATCGAGGAGATGCCGTCATCCGGCTTCTTCAGCCTCTTCTAGGACGTCATTATTATCCTCACGGCATCGAGTATGGGCATCAGGAGGGCTTTTCTAATGATTTAGTAGAAAGAGCCTTATCCTTGGTACACAAAGTCGCAGACGGCGCGAAGAAATACCATACACAAGTACCTGAACATATTGTCCTCGATAAATTAAAGAAATGGGCACAGGAAAATGAAAACGAAGAAGTGCTCGCAAAAGTGAATGAACTTTCGAACGATCCGGACCGCCGCTGATACAGCCGGATGCCACTGAGTCGCACATCATTGAATGATGGGCGGCTTTTTTAGCAGACCTGTATATGGAAACAGGTTCCATTTATGCAAACTCTACACAGATTCATGGGGGAAAGGAGAAAGATACTTAAATTGTTCCGATATCTTTCAAAAAAACAATGGCTGCTGATCATGGCAGCTATCCTACTTATCATCATCGCCTACTTTATTCTGCCTGTGTCGATTCCGCTCGTCCTGGCATTTGTGACGGCATTATTCTTGAATCCCTCGGTTCGATTTTTCGAATTCAGGTTCCGGATCAACAGGAAAATGTCTGTGACGATCGTGTTTCTTTTGTTCCTTGTATTTCTCGGCCTTCTCGGTTCTTTCACGATAACGAAAGCAGTCACTCAAATTGTGCAGCTGGCTGACAACGCTCCGGGTTATATTAACCAAATCAACGATGTCCTTCTGGACTGGGAAGAGAATATGTCCAGCTTCACACAGAATATGCCGAAGGAGTTCGTCGACAAAGTAACGAATGAACTTACAAATGCAGTGGACAGGACTTCCAATACGATTGCAGAAAAGCTTGAAATTACAAATATCGCAGCCGCCGCGGCCAAGATACCGGAATTACTGGTCAGTCTGCTCGTTTATCTGATTGCCCTGTTTATGTTTATGTTGGAGCTTCCGCGCTTACGGGAAAAGATGCACAACAATTTCACGGAAGCGACATCTGAAAAAGTTAAATTCATGAATGCTCGCCTGTCCTATGTCGTGTTCGGCTTCCTGAAAGCCCAATTTCTTGTGAGTATTATCATTTTCATTGTCTCTCTGGCAGGACTACTGTGGATTGCACCGGAAGTCGCTCTACTGATGTCCTTTATTATCTGGATCATCGACTTCATTCCAATTATCGGTTCCATTGTTATTCTCGGTCCATGGTCCGTCTATACCCTGCTCACCGGTGATGTGGCTACCGGAACGAAGCTCGCCATTCTTGCTATCGTCTTACTGGCTATAAGGCGTACAGTCGAACCGAAGGTCATGGGTCGGCATATCGGGCTCTCCCCGCTTGCCACGCTCATCGCCATGTATTTAGGACTGCAGCTGATTGGACTGCTCGGATTTATCCTTGGTCCTCTGCTTGTCATCGCTTTTAATTCCGCTAAAGAAGCGGGAATTATTAAATGGAATATGAAAATATAAACGATAAAAACCCGGAAGCATCTTCATGCTTCCGGGTTTTTAAATTCCTTCGTGAAACGTATTCTGTTTATGATCCTTCGGTGTTTTATCTTTCTTGAATACAAGGATATCCTGGCTTCTTCCCGTATGGTTAAAACCGTTATTGATTAAAACTTTCTGTGATGGAATATTTCCCTTATCACACTGCGCTTCGATCCCCTTTACATTCTCCTGGCGAAACGCCCATTGACACAATGCATCCACTGCTTCCGAGGCAAAGCCGAAGTTACGCTCGGATGCGACGATATGGTAACCGACTTCTATGTTTCCATCTTCATCGGGCAGGCCTTTAAAACCAATATCCCCGATTACATGTTCTTCTTCAAGGTCGATGATCACCCACGGTCCGAATCCAAGCTCTTCCGGATTGTTCTCCAGCCTCTCTGCATACATCGGCAGCAACGCTCGCAGTCCGTCATGCGGCCAATTTTTATTCCAAGGCAGTTGGAATTTGTAATAAAAAGCCAAGGAATTCTTCATCAATGTTTGTGCCAAATCGAGTGTGACCGGAAAAAGCTTCAATCTTGCTGACTTCACTTCCATCCGTAATCCATCCCTTTCCTATATGTATAGAGGATTTTATTAGTACATTCCTTTATACCTTTTTCCTCCAGTTGTTAAACAAAAAAACAACGAATAATTTCGTTGTTTTTCCTAACTTCCGTGAGAGGAATGGCGAAAGCAGCGACCTTCCACTTATGTACCTAGAATCGCCTTGATCATACTCGTCGTCACGCCGCCGTCGTAGATGATGTAAAGAAGCAGATAAACCGCAACTCCGGTAACCGCGGTGAAGAACCAGATGATACTTGTTACTGGTCCGATTTTCCTATGTCTTCCAATGTTCTTCTTAAACCCGAAAAGCAGGGTCACGATTCCAAATACAGCCCCTGCTGTCGCAAGGAAGATATGAAAAATGAGGAAGATCGTATAGTAGACTTTGATTTCATCCGGTCCACCGAAACTTGTATTCCCGACAAAGACAGTCCGGCTGGCATAGATGATAAAGAAAGTCAGTGCACTGACCGCAGCAAGCAGCATTACTTTCCTGTGTGCACTCTTTCTATCCTTAATAATCAAATACCATCCGACAGCTACAAAAACGGCACTGATTACGATGAAAAATGTACTTAACGTCGGCAATATTGGCATACAAGCACCTCTTTCCCTTTTCAAACAATGATGATATTAACTTCTGGTTATTAAATGGACGCTTCAAGTCTCTGTTCCAACTGTACCGGGAAGCGGATCGATCGTATCTTTTTCTTTATTAAACCATTGGAAGAAGATATAAGCGATCACGGATCCGAAAATGATCTCCTGCGTTACTTTCATGATAATCCCGCCAAGCTGTTGATCTTCAAGGACCGGCATCGCTGAAAAATAAGAAGGACCAGTCAGCGTTCCTGACAAACCACTCAAAACATCCGCTGGCACACACAGGCTCATTGCCTGAATCCAAGCGCCGCCGTCTGAATATGTCGCATAGATTGGTGACCCGGCAAAAATAATCAGCCCGCAGGCAGGAGTAATCAGGACGCCGTTTGCAAAAATGAATCCAATTTTCAACAGGGGACTCAGCCTGTCCATCCGTTTCAGCGGCGGAAAGACGGAAAGCCACATACAGAAGGCTGTAAACAGAATGAACGTCGTGATCAACGTGTGCGCCCACTCACTGGATTTGGCAAAATCGAATATAGGCGGCATATGATAGATAGAAAACAAGCCGTTGAATACGATTAGAGAAAGCAGTGGTTTCGTTAAGAAACTCATAACGGGAGCAATCCCTCCAGCCGTCAGGACTTTCTCCCAAATCCAGACGGGAACACCCTTAATAATTAAAATTGGGAACAGCAGATAATACAGCGCCATCTGCGTCATATGGGCGGTGAACATGATATGGCTCAGGAGATCGACAGGAGAGCCTTTAATGGTGTATAAGAGAACTATACCCGAATAAAACAGCACTTGCTGAACAATGGAAGGTCGCGCTTCCCCTTCCTTTCTCCCCGGACCGGTCACATAATAGTAGACAGATGCCAGTACCAGGACAAAAAGAAGATAGAATGGACTCCACAGTGCACGGAAGCCGAAGATTTGAAGTTCTAACCACATGGTTGCCACTCCCTGTTCGTTGTATTTTCTTCTTCATTTTACCGAATTCATTTGGAAAAAACGAGGAAATATTAAGTAATATTCCCACTATTCATTATTTAGACAAAATTATTGCGAATGAAGAAAAGACCGGACACGTGTCCCGGTCTTTTCCCAGTTACCACCAAACGATAGAGGTGAACGTGATGATTGTCAGGAGTGCCACAGCCGCTCCGCCGTACATCATCAACGCCGGCATGTCGTGCCCTTTGTTTTTCATATGCATAAAATAATAGAGCTGGAATGCCACCTGGACGACTGCAAGAACAATCAGGATCGGGATGATGAAATACGAACTCACTTCCATGATCACCATTCCGAAAGCAATTAAGGTGAAGAAAATCATCAGCACAAAGGTGATCACCTGCTGCTTCATTTCTTCCTTGTGCTGTTTCTTCTCATACTCCGCCTTGTGGACAGGTTTGGTATATGTTTTCTTCGCCATCGCTTAACCCACCTTTCCCATAAGGTAGACGACTGTGAAAATGAAGACCCATACAACGTCGATAAAGTGCCAATAAAGACTGGCGATGTAAAACTTAGGGGCATTGTATAAGTTTAAGCCCCGCTTCTGGTTACGGATCATCAACGTAACGATCCAACTGAGTCCGAAGAGGACGTGTCCGCCGTGAAAACCTACCAACGTGTAGAAGGCAGAACCGAACGCAGAAGAACGGAATGTGAATTCATACTCGTGAATGTAATGGACGAATTCATAAATTTCCAATCCAAGGAATCCAAGCCCGAGCAGCACCGTCACTCCAAGCCATGCCTGCATCTTGCCGAAATCGTGGTTTTTCATGTGATACATCGCATATACGCTTGTTAATGAACTCGTCAGAAGGAGCATCGTCATAAGGAACACAAGTTCAAGACCGAATAAATTCTCCGGTGTGTTCTCTCCCTGTGTGGAGCCGTTCAGAGCAAGATAGGTTCCGAACAGACTCGCAAACAGGACCGTTTCCCCACCGAGGAAAAACCAAAAACCGAGAAACTTATTCTTTCCTTCGAGGGTGGCCTTTTCAGGATCATGCGGCATTTGTTTGGGATTCAATACATCTTCATGACTCATTTCTTGGCAACCCCCTTCTTAATATCTTCTTCCAACTCTTCTTTATGGATGTGATGGCCGAGATCATCTTTTACAGACCGGAGCAGCATCGATAGTAAGGTGATTCCCATCCCTGCGAAGACCGCGATCAACCAGGAAGAATCATCGACTTGATAAATGAAGCCGAAACCGGCGATGAAAAGTCCTAAAGACATAGTAAATGGAAGAATCGATGCATTCGGCATATGGATGTCACCAAGTGGTTCTGCCGGAGTCATCCCCTCTTTTCCATCCATTTTTTCGACCCACAATGGATCCAGGCCGCGGACCAACGGCGTCTGTACGAAGTTGTAGTGCGGCGGAGGGGAAGGAATGGACCATTCAAGCGTACGGCCGCCCCAAGGATCCCCGTCGACCTTCTTCTCACGAACGGACGTGTAAATGACGTTGATCATAAAAATAACGGTTCCAATCGCCATCAGGAAGGCCCCGACCGTACTGATCAAGTTTCCTGTTTCCAACCCCTGTCCTTCAAGGAATACCCAGTAACGTCTCGGCATCCCCATCAGCCCCAGGAAGTGCTGAATGAAGAATGTCAGGTGGAAGCCGATGAAAAACGGCCAAAATGCCAATTTACCTAATTTTTCGTTCAATACTTTACCAAACATCTTCGGCCACCAGTAGTGCAGAGCCGCGAACAATCCAAAGACGACACCGCCGACGATGACGTAGTGGAAGTGACCGACTACGAAATACGTATCATGATACTGGTAATCGGCAGCCGCCGCTGCCAGCATAACCCCTGTCATCCCACCGATGGTAAAAGAAGGGATGAAGGCGACAGACCAAAGCATTGCAGAGGTCATCTTGATCTGGCCGCCCCACATCGTGAAGAGCCAGTTGAATATTTTGATTCCGGTCGGAACCGCGATGGCCATCGTAGCTACGGCGAAAATGGAGTTAGCAATCGGTCCCATTCCGACGGTGAACATATGGTGGGCCCATACCATGAATCCAAGGAACCCGATCAATACCGTAGCAAATACCATTGCGGAGTATCCAAACAAACGCTTTCTGGAAAACGTCGAGAAGATATCACTGAATGCACCAAACAGCGGCAGGATCAGGATATAGACTTCCGGGTGTCCGAAAATCCAGAATAAGTGTTCCCAGATGATGACGTTACCACCGAGGGCGACGTCAAAGAACGCAGAACCGAACATTCGATCGAACATCATCAGGAACAAACCGACCGTCAAAGCCGGAAAGGCGAACAAAATCAGTGTACTTGTCACAAAGACCGACCATGTGAACAACGGCATCCTCATATACGTCATACCAGGCGCACGCATATTGACGATCGTTACGAGAAAGTTGATCCCCCCGATCAACGTTCCGGCACCTGATATCTGCAGACCCATGACATAGTAGTCAACGCCGTGACCAGGTGATGTCGTCGATAACGGTGCATAGTTGGTCCAACCGGCATCCGGCGCTCCTCCTGTGAACCAGGAAACATTCAGCATCAATCCGCCGAACAGGAAAAGCCAGAATCCCAAAGAATTCAAAAATGGAAAGGCGACGTCCCGCGCCCCGATTTGTAACGGTACAACGGCGTTCATTAATGCGAAAATGAGCGGCATAGCCGCAAGGAAAATCATGGTTGTTCCATGCATCGTGATCATTTCGTTATATAGTCCAGCCGAAATGAAATCGTTGTCCGGTTTCATCAGCTGAATTCTTATAATCATGGCCTCCAGACCGCCGATAAGGAAAAATAATCCTCCGGCAACCAGATAAAGATGCGCGATCTTCTTGTGGTCTACGGTAGTCAAATAATCCCAAATCGCAGCACCGAGGCCTCGCTTGTGTGCTACTGCAGTACTCACGCTTTAACCTCCCTTTTCAACCTCTATCAATTATTGAATCACTCGTCCTCACTCTGTGTCGGAACATCACTGCCCACGTCAGAGTGCTGCAATTGTAATAAGTAATCGGCAATATCAGCTGCCTCATCTTCTGTAACAAGCTCGGACGGCATCTGGTTTCCAGGCTTCACTTCATCCGGCTGTACGATCCAGTCGACGAGGTTCTCCTTGGAAGGCTCTAATATACCGGCAATCTTCTCCCGATTACCGAAGTTAGCCAGATTCGGCCCCACACCGGCAGACGCTCCACCGATAGCGTGACAGCTCATACAGTTATCATTGAAAAGTTTCTGACCATCCTGAGCGGATGTCGTCTCCGGAGCGGCTTCCGGATCAATATTCTGCATGTCTTCCACCCACTGATCGTACTCATCCGGACTGACCGCCACCACGCGGAAATCCATCAAAGAGTGGGAAGGGCCGCAAAGCTCGGCACAGTGTCCCCAGTAGACCCCTTCTTCATTAGCTTCTAAGTACATGGTGTTCATATTCTCTCCTGGATTCGTATCCATCTTTCCAGCGATGGAAGGAAGCCAGAAGGAGTGGATGACATCACTGGATTTCATATTTAAGTAGACACGCTCGCCTGTCGGGATGTAGAGCTCCTGACTGACGGCAATTTCCTGATCCGGGTAATTGAAATGCCACCAATATTGGTTCCCGGTGACTTCGATCGTCACAACCCCTTCATCCCCTTGAGTGGATTGATCAGCAAGATCGAAAGTCGCTTGTACGGTAGGAATGGCCAGGACAAGCAGAAGGATGATTGGAATGACTGTCCAGATCACTTCCAGCGCCTTGTTGCCTTCCGTCTGTTTCGGAATGACGTGTTCCTGTCCTTTCTTTTCCCTGAAACGGATAAGAACGAAGGCGTAAATGGCCATAACGATCACAAAAACAAAGATCATGATCGCAATACTGATCAACATAAGATCCAATAATAATTCCGCTCCATACCCCTTCGGTTTCAAGGCACTAAGGTTCTCTTCTCCACATCCGGAAAGGAACGCGGTAAGAAAACCGAGTAAAAGGAAAGAACGGAACTTATTCGTCCAACCTCTCATGCGCAATACCTCTCTTTCTCTTATAGTGACAAATTATATTTTAAAGCCCGATCCATAAGGACCGGCCATAAAAACGAAAACCCGGTAACCGGCTTAGTTCAAAGCCTTATGTAGGTATTCTTCAACAGCAGAGGTAAATCTTTCATGCAGGACTAGTGATATCGTGCCTCTTTCCAACAATCGTATGCAAATAGGTGTGAACAAAGCTCTGTCATCTTCCACTTCCTGTCGGATGAAATTTGGAAGAATCGGTGAAGGTATCATGGAGAATCACTCACGAAAGCGGTTCCGCAAGTTGAAAAATAAAAAAGTCTAAAGGATGACAGATTAAGGTCGGTCATGCTTCTTGAACCGGATGGAATAAAGATAAATTCTTACTGCTTCCACCAATGTTAACAAGCATGTAAAAAAGAAACTGTTTCTTGCTAGAAAAGTAATTTAATGACAGGAAACATCAAATAAATTGTATCATGTAATCGCTATCGTATCTATTTAAACAGAGGAATTTTATTATTTTGTGACGAATTTGTGAATTTTTCAATGAGGCACTCATAAGCTTCGAATCCGAAGCTTCCCAGTACCGCGAAGAGGATCTCCACCTACCATCCTATCCAAGATGACCAAGAAATAATCGTAGATCTATAAAGCAGCCTCTGCCATCAAAAAAATACGCGCCCCCTTAGGGACACGTATTTATCTTATTCAAATTCGATGAGGAGATCTCCTACATGAATCGCATCGTTATTGGATACATAAACATCTTTGATTTTCCCGTCGAATGGAGCTTGAACCGTCGTTTCCATCTTCATGGCCTCGGTGATCATCAGATGATCCCCCTTCTTTACATCTTCTCCTTTGCTGGAAAGGACTTTGACGACTGTACCAGGCATACTCGCTCCTATATGTTTATTATTTGATTTATCGGCTCTCGGACGCTCATCAACAGCCGCCTTCACATTCTCATCACGTACAACGACTTCACGCGGCTGACCGTTCAGCTCAAAATAGATAACGCGGGTTCCGTCGATCTGGGGTTCTCCGACAGAAACGAGCTTGACGATCAATGTTTTTCCCTGTTCGATCTCTACTTCGATTTCCTCTCCGAGGCGCATTCCGTAGAAGAATGTCGGCGTATCAAGTACAGACATGTCTCCGTACTGTTCCGTGAATCCATGATAATCCATGAACACTTTCGGATAAAGAGCATAGCTGATCATATCGAAGCTGGTCACCGGACGGTCGAGTTTATGGAACAGCGTTTCTTTCAGATCCGTGAAATCTACCGGCTCCAGCAATTCTCCCGGGCGTACGGTAATCGGTTCCCGCCCTTTAAGAATAATACGCTGGAGCTCCTGCGGAAACCCACCGTACGGCTGTCCAAGATAGCCTTGGAACAACTCTACCACGCTGTCCGGAAAGTCAAGCGTGTCCCCTTTGTCATATACGTCATCCTCGTTTAAGTCATTTTGAACCATGTAAAGGGCCATGTCTCCGACCACTTTGGATGACGGTGTTACCTTGACGATATCACCGAACATGTCGTTTACACGACGGTACATCGTCTTCACTTCTTCCCATCTGTTCCCAAGCCCGACGGCTTTCGCCTGCTGCTGCAGGTTGCTGTACTGCCCCCCTGGCATCTCATGCTCATAAACTTCCGTATGTGGAGCCATCATACCGCTTTCAAAATCCTGGTAATACTTTCTGATATCTTCCCAGTACTTCCCGAGCTCTTCATAAGCTTTGATGTTGACATCAGGCTTTCTTTCGCTGCCTTCCAAAGCATAATAAAGGCTGTTCGCACTCGGTTGTGACGTTAATCCGGCCATCGATCCTGCGGCAACGTCTACTACATCAACACCCGCTTCTACCGCTCTGGCATAGGTAAATAAGCCGTTTCCGCTCGTGTCATGCGTGTGAAGATGGATCGGAATATCCACCGTCTCTTTGAGAGCTGTGATCAATTGATAAGCGGCTTCCGGCTTAAGCAGCCCTGCCATATCCTTGATTCCTAAAATGTGGGCACCAGCCTCTTCCAATTCCTTGGCAATCCGCTTATAGTAATTCAGATCGTACTTCGGACGGCTTTCGTCGAGAATGTCTCCTGTGTAACAGATGGCTGCTTCTGCTACTTTGCCGCTTTCACGCACCGCATCTATGGTCAGCTTCATTCCTTCCACCCAGTTCAAAGAGTCGAAAATACGGAATACATCGATTCCGGCATTTGCACTTTTCTCCACGAACTCACGGATGAGGTTGTCCGGATAATTTTTGTATCCGACCGCGTTGGATGAACGAAGGAGCATTTGGAACAATACGTTCGGTGCTTTTTGACGCAGCTTTAATAGACGCTCCCAAGGATCTTCTTTGAGGAATCGATAAGATACATCAAAGGTGGCTCCTCCCCACATCTCCAAGGAGAATAAATCTGGAAGCAGGCGTGCAGTAGGCTCTGCGATGTTTTCAAGGTCTTTCGTTCTTACTCTTGTGGCAAGGAGCGACTGGTGAGCATCACGGAACGTCGTATCGGTGAGGAGCACATCCTTCCGTTCCTTCAGCCATTCAGCAAGTCCTTCCGGGCCGCGTTCATCAAGAATTTGCTTTGATCCCTCCGGCACAGGTTCGGAGTATTTGACTTCGGGAACCCTGGGCTTCTGAAATGGAGGTTTCTTCCGGTTGCCGTACCCTTCAAAACCGTTGATCGTCCGATCGGCAATATAGGAAAGCATCTTCGTACCACGGTCTTTCCGCTTAGGAAATACAAATAGTTCCGGTGAACGGTCGATGAAGGTGGTATCATATTCGCCTGACAGGAACTGCTTGTGCTGAACGACATTCTCAAGAAAAGGAATATTCGTTTTAATACCGCGGATCCGGAACTCTTTCAAATTACGGACCATCTTATTCGCTGCCTGATCGAAGCTCAGTGCCCATGTGGACAACTTCACAAGCAGGGAATCATAGTAAGGGGAAATGACGGAACCATGAAACGCATTCCCTGCATCGAGACGAACCCCGAAACCTCCTCCGGACCGGTAAGCCATGATCTTCCCTGTATCCGGCATGAAGTTGTTTAACGGATCCTCTGTCGTAACACGGGACTGGATCGCGTAACCGTGCGGTTTGATTTCATCCTGATGAGGAATGCTGACCCGGTCACTATGTAGTCCGTACCCTTCCGCTAAAAGAATTTGGGTCTGGACGATATCCACACCTGTAATCATTTCTGTGATCGTATGCTCTACCTGAACACGAGGGTTTACTTCTATAAAATAAAAGTCATCGCCGGTAACAAGGAACTCAACTGTTCCAGCATTGACATATTGGACATTGTCCATTAATTTAACCGCTGCAGCACAAATCCGCTCCCGGAGATCATCTGAAAGATTAACACTCGGAGCCACTTCCACCACCTTCTGGTGACGGCGCTGGACAGAGCAATCACGCTCGTATAAGTGGATGACGTTGCCTTCATGATCCCCCATGATCTGCACTTCGATGTGCTTCGGCTCTTCAATCAGCTTCTCTACATATACTTCATCACTTCCGAAGGCAGCCTTCGCTTCCGAGCGGGCACGGTCATAAGAATCTTCCAGGGTCTCTCTACTGCGGACGACCCGCATGCCCCGGCCGCCGCCGCCCATGGATGCCTTGATCATTAACGGATAGCCGTGTTTGTCACCAAAGGCTCGTATCTCATCCAAACCGCTTACAGGACCATCGCTCCCGGGAATGACGGGAATATCCGCTTGAACCGCCTGGTAACGGGCTTTCACCTTATCCCCGAACATGCTCAAATGTTGGCTGGTCGGGCCGATGAACGTAATTCCCTCTTCTTCACATCGACGGGCAAATTGAATGTTCTCTGATAGAAAGCCATAGCCCGGGTGGATGGCATCTACTCCAACACTTTTCGCGATTTCGATGATTCCTTCAATGTCCAGGTAAGCATCAATAGGCTTCTTACCTGCCCCGACAAGATAGGCTTCATCCGCCTTATACCGATGATAGGAGCCTGTATCCTCCTGAGAATAGACGGCGACCGTACGGATATTCAGTTCCGTACACGCGCGGAATACACGAATCGCGATCTCCCCACGGTTCGCTACAAGAACTTTGTTGATTTTTTTCACTTGTGCCATAGTCCCACTCTCCATTTCTATCATTTACTATGTCTGTTTCTAGATGTAATCTGCAATGGATGATCTTTCTGTTACTTTTACTACATAGGAACCTATTTTTCCTGCTTTTTTGACTTTTCCAATGGATGGCAGTTATCTGTGCGCTGTTTTTTAAAAACTAAAAAACTCAAACTACAACAAGTATTGTCGTAATTTGAGTTGATAATCAAGACTTTTGAGAAGCCTCGTGCAGTACATTCAATTGTTTTTCCAAATTATCCAACAGCTGTTTTCCCTCTTCATCACTAATCAGGTTCAGCCGGACCGCAAAGTGGATTTCCCTGGATAAACCGAACATCTGTGTATCTAAAACCTCTTCATAAAGTGGACACTGAGGCATTGTCAGATTGTCCATCTGTACTTTAATCAACTGTAGAATTTTATCAGCATCAGCTTTAAGAAGGGCATAGGCTTTCTCACGATGATCCACAGCCACATCAGACAACATCAAAATCCCCTCCCGAATACATGTCTTTCTTTTTAACATCTTATCGTTTACACGCAAAAAATGCAACATTGGAATCGCTTGGCATCGTCAAAAAATGGACAGGTCATAACGGTTGGAGAGGATCTCCAGCAGCTTCAGCCCGACGACGCTGTTTCCCTTCTCATCAAGGCTTGGTCCGTAAACCGCTATCCCTCCAAAATGATTTAAGGAAGCAAGCACCGATCCGGAAACACCACTCTTCGCAGGGATGCCCACTTTAATCGCAAAGGAACCGGAAGCATCGTACATCCCACACGTAACCATAAATGTTTTACATATTCTGGCCAGGTGTTTCGGAATAATCCGCCTTCCGGATTGAATATCCACCCCGCCGTTTGCAAGGAGGGCACCGATTCTTGCCAGCTGGCAGACATTGACCTCTATCGCACACTGCTTCGTGTATGCATCGAGTGTCTCTTCCACACTTCCCGTGACAATTCTATGCTGCTTCATATAGAAAAGGAGGGATCGGTTGAGAAAGGCTGTTTCAAATTCAGAGCCGGCAACTTCCTCATTGTACGTAATGGAGTGATCATCCGTCAGTTCATGCATGAAACTGAGCAGCCTCCCCACTTTCTCATCCGGTGTGTCTCCGTGAATCATATTTGTAACCGCAAGCGCTCCTGCATTAATCATTGGGTTAAGCGGTTTAGAAGGTATTTGTTCCAAACGGTAGATCGAGTGGAATGGATCCCCCGTCGGTTCCATTCCGACACGGTCAAAAACGTAGGATTCCCCGTTATCCATCAATGCAAGCGCAAGTGCAATCACTTTGGAAATACTCTGCAAAGTGAACCGGACCTCTGTTTTACCTGCTTCCACCGATTCTCCATTTACATAATGGATGGCAACTGCCAGATCTTCGGGGTCCTGGCGTGATAAGGCTGGGATATAGTTGGCTACTTGTCCGTCATAGGCATAGGGCCGGACATTATCCAGCCATCCGGATAATTCCTGTTCGGTAATATCTTTTTTCAATGAAAGGACCTCCCTGTAATGAAATCGAATTCATTTTTTGCTATGCTTTTTATGCATGAATTTTTTTACTATTCGAAAGGTGGCTTCGCCATGATTGTCCAAATAGCAGGAAATGTAAAATTCCCGATCACTCTGGATCCTACCGTATGGATCTTCGATGATCGGAAGATGACGTTCGACGAAATATTCGAACCGGATGAAGTACGGGCACAATCGGAAGAAGAAGACGAACTCAAACGCAAGTCCCTACGCTTTGACAGAGAAGTTTACCAACAGAAAATTAACCCACCGGTGAACAAGAGCTTGAACCGATATGAGAAACAGCGGATATTGACCGGTACGTTCCTTATGCCGATCCAGCCGTTCCTCGAGACGAGTGAGCCGGAAAAAGAAGTCACACAGGCCGCTTTACATACGGCTTCAGGAGAACACGTCGTCGATGCCGATGTTCTGAAGCACGCCTACCTGCTGTTCGCAGAGAATGGAAAGCCGCTCCAAGAAGAAGGGCCGGTCCATCTGTATTTCCAGGATGGTTCCAATCGATCCGAACCGATCAAAGGCATCAAAAAAATTGAATTGAAGTAAACAATTGGACAGCTGATACAGCTGTCCTTTTTGCATATTATCCACCATAAATCACAGGCTATAAATAAAAAAAGTGGTGTTTCCAGTGAAAAAACTTCTATTGACAACTGCGCTGCTGTTTACAGCCGCCTGTCAGCAGCAATCCGGTGAAGAGTCGCTGCTTCAGGAACGACAGGGTGAGACGGAACTGAAATATGTGACGGACTCGGATCCGGTGGAAAGAAAGAACTTAACGAGCCAGCAGGCAGCCCGGCATTTGGCGAAAATTGCCGTAGAGGTTCCTGACGTCCATGATGCGACAGCGATCGTACTTGGTAACTATGTAGCCGTCGGCATTGATGTGGACAAGGATTTGGACCGCTCCCGCGTCGGGGTCATTAAGTATTCCGTCGCTGAAGCGCTCAAGCATGATCCGTACGGCAAGCAGGCAGCCGTCATTGCCGATGCAGACGGGGTCGAACGCCTTCGAGGACTTGGCAGAAAGATTGCTGAAGGACATCCGGTCGAAGGTGTGACGGATGAACTGAGCCAGATTGTCGCCAGGTACATGCCCGAAGGTCCGATTAACGAAAAACCGCAAACAAATACAAACGAAGAAACGATACCAAAAGATAAAAAAGAGAATCTGGAAGATGTCCAAAAGAAACAGTCGAAGGATCATTAACAGAAAAACAGCTAAATCCGTAAAGGATTTAGCTGTTACTTCTTTCCAGGATCTCTCTTTCCTTCTCTGTTAGTTCGTTGTAGTATTGAACACCGAACTGAGAGCCTTCGGACACCATGTCCGCATTTTCCAAATGAGAGACTTCCGGCTTACCGGCTTCCTCAATCGGCATATCATCCTTGGAGGTGAACGTACCTTGAATGGATTTTGCCTTGTCTTTTACCTGCTTGCGGTTATCCTCATCTTTCAGGAAATAAGCAAGTGTTCCTCCTGCTACTGCTCCAACTGCGGTAAAAATCCAACGTTTCTTCATCCAACCACCCTTTCCTTGACTTCTTTTCTTACATTTCCCAACCACCTGTCCAATCAAACGTGGAATCTGCATCTATTTTAAATTGCCATCATATGTTAAACTATATGTAATCGTTTTGAAAGATAGAGGTGAAATAGATGCGTGTACAATGCGTGATATGCGACAAGATTGAAAAAATCGACAGTTATTGTTTACAGGCGAAGCGATTGAGAAACAGGCGGATTCACACGTACATGTGTCAATCATGCCACGATCGCATTGAAAAAAACACGAAAAAACGGCTCGCTTCCGGTTCTTTCCGCTTTCAAAAGGAGAGAAAGAAAGAGAAGCATTTAAGCTGAAGTAAACTATAGAACCGTAGAGCCCGGGTGCCTGCACCCGGGCTCTTTCCATATCAGGACGGCTCTCTCCCGGCTCTTTCCCTGCGTTCCCTGTGAAGACGAACACGGTAAACACCGAGAATAAGGGCTGCCACCATCAGACTTTCCGGAATCGGCAAGTTCAACCCTAACAGAAGAGTCAGTATGAAGGTACCGATGACGAGCACCCCGTATACGACAATCGTCTTCAATACAGGCAGTTTTCTTGCGAATCCAAGCTTGAAAGTCGCGATCGCCAGCAACACGACGGTCAAATATAATAATAAAAACGAACGAAACAACATTCCCACTTCTGTTTCATCATTCAAGTTGACTTCACTTCCCAGCCCCCGGAAGAAGAAATCCGCTACCGGCCACAGATCGGCGGGGACCGGTAATGTAGACATGTCCCTCATGAAGTCCCTCCTCCACTAGTTCGGCTCCTTACTTTCCCATCATACTAAATTTATCCAGGATAAGCTACCCATGACAGCATTTTCATTATTTAGACAAATCCTATATAATAGAGAAGAATTGAGGTGAGTCTTTGTGAAGAATTTTCAATGGAGCAACGGCTTTTTGGCCCTGCTTGTCATCTTGTCCTTTGTCGCTGTCGGGTTTGCCTTAGGCCAGCAGGTCTTCTGGCTTGCGGGTGCCTTTTTCCTGCTCGGCTTCGCGATCATGAGCGTCGGCCTGCGAAGAAAACGTAAACTACAGCAGGAACACGCATAAAAAAGAGCGGTCTCGAATCCGAGGCCGCTCTTTTTACTCTTATTTCAAAAGGACATATCCTTCAAGAATTTCTTCATGAATGTTCGCTCTTGATGCAAGGACAGTCGTTTTATTTAACAAATCAAGAGGTGACCCGTCCGCTTTCGTTACGGTCCCTCCCACTTCATTAACGAGGATGGCACCGGCAGCGTAATCCCAAGGCATAAGAGACATCGTCAAATAACCGTCCATAATTCCCTCCGCCATGAATGCGAATTCCAAAGCAGCAGAGCCGTAAGACCTTGTGCTCCGCAATTTCTTAACAAGGTTCTCCATCCCTTTATGTTCCACGTAGGGATTCTCAGGTAGGAGCCACGTCGTATTTAAGGCCAGGATCGACTGGTTTAATGGACGTTCCCCGCTCAATTGTGGGAGACGGGTTTCGTTCTTATACGACCCTTCCCCACGCTTTGCTGCATACAAAGTATCTTCCATCACGTTATAGATCAAGCCTATTTCACCGGTACCTTCTGAATAGATTCCGATGGAAATAGCAAAATTCCTTTTCTGGTGAACGAAATTCATCGTACCGTCAATCGGGTCGACGATCCATACCGTTCCGGACAAATCTTTGATATCATCTCCGAAGCCTTCTTCTCCGAAAAGCAGGTGGTCCGGATAGGTTTCTTTTATTTTCTCCGCAAAAAATTTCTCCGTCTGTTGGTCCATTTCGGTTACCAGGTCATTCGGGTTTGATTTCGTTTCGATGGATCTAGGTGAATCGATTCCAGCCCGGATGTTTTCGCCTGCTTCATAGATCCATGCCTTCGCATGATCATAAATCTTATTCTTCATCTGTTGATCCATATCATCGTACCCCTTCTCTAAGTGTCACCCTCCATCCTATCAAAATTTTACAGGAAATGCATCAAATAGGCTCTCCCCTAATGCCGCCGGGAGTCCTTGTCCCCCTTCCAAACAAAAAAAAGCGAGCAACGGAAATCGCCGCTCGGTCTATATGGACCATTCAATCAGTTGTCTACGAAGTTCAGAGAGACGTTTTTTCGTCTTCTTCATCTGCTCTTGATCTCCCGCAAGAATCGCATCATGTAAGGAGACCAGTTCGTAATCAATTTCCATACGGATCACCGGGAGCTTCTCTTCTGCTTCTCGCTTACGCAACGCTTCCATGACATGTTTCATTGCCAAACCCCTCCCTTTCAAATCCTTACTATATATATATGTGACATTTGCGACAGAAGTTTCAGTTAGATTACTTATATGTAACCCATTTTTACAACGTTCAAACCAGACGAACACATCGCTTAGTAAAGCGGATGTGTTGTGGTAAAATAAGACCGAACTAACCGGAGGTGTTAATAGAATGAGTACGTTCCACGGATTCACCCAGGAAGATTTCGACGTCTTTTCCATTCCAGGACTTGAAAATAGAATGGAGGCATTGCGGGGCAGGATTTCCCCGAAACTGGAAGCGATTGCTACAGACCTTGCCCCTGATGTGACTGCTATGACTGGTGACGAGATGTTCGTTCACGTTGCGAAGCATGCCCGCCGGAAAACGAACCCGCCGAACGATACGTGGGCAGCCCTTGCATCCAACAAACGCGGCTATAAAAAGCTGCCGCATTTTCAAATCGGCTTGTGGGAAACCCACGTGTTCATCTGGTTTGCCGTCATCTACGAGAGCCCGATTAAAGAGGACTTCGGAAGAAAGCTCGAGCATAGTAAAGCAGCTATCTTAAAGGAAATACCGGATGATTTCGTCTGGTCGATCGATCATACGAAACCGGACGCCATCCCTCACAGCGAGGTCGATGAGGAGAAGTTCTTAAGCATGACAGAGCGGCTTCAGTCTGTGAAGAAAGCGGAGATTCTCTGCGGCCGCCATTTGGAACGGGGGGACTTGCGCTTGAAGGATGGGGAAGCTTTCCTCGAATTGTGCAGAGAGACGTTCCAAACGCTTGAACCACTCTACCAGGCAACGAAACAGTTGGCCTGAAGAATTCAATGAGCAGTTATAGAAATAAGGAAAGGGCGCCCCGTTGGGGCGCCCTTTCCTTTACATCTTCACTTTATCTTCCGGATGCTTGGAACGCGCTTCCTTCACCGTCCGGTAACAGGAATAGCCGGATTCTTTCTCAAATTTGCCGCAAAGCGTCTTCTCTTCACTTTTCGAAGGGACGATCTGTTTGAATCTCGTATAAGCAAGGAGCAGTTCCTCCTGCTTCACCCCGTTCTCGTATGCTTTCTCAACTAAACTGTAAAAATTGACAACATCGATGATTTCCTCCTTGGACCAGTGAACTTCATCGATTGGATACGTATAACTCATAAAATAATCCTCCTTTTTACGGACGGAAGCGGGTACGGATATCAGCCGCTTCCTTAAGCATGCGGTCAAAAAGTTCTTCGACTGTCGGTACATCGCTGATCCGGCCGGCCACCTGACCCGCCCAGCCGAATCCTGCACTTTCTTTTCCTTCATGAATAAAAGCGCGGTTCGCTTCGTTCCCGATGAACGTCTTCAAACCGTCATACCCCGCTCCTTCTGCCTCCAATTCCAGAATACGTGCTGTCCACTCATTTTTCAATGCCCTTGCAGGTGCTTGAAGACTCCGTTTAACAATGGTCGTTGACGTTTCGTCAGCCTCCACAAGCGCCTGCTGATAAGAAGTATGGGCGAGGGTGCATTCTTTTGTTGCGATGAAGCGCGTCCCCATTTCTATGCCTTCTGCACCAAGGGAAAGAGCGGCCATTAATCCACGTCCGTCGCCGATCCCGCCTGATGCAATAACCGGGATCTTGACAGAGTCCACCACCTGCGGGGTCAGGACCATCGTTCCGACGTCATCACGCCCAAGATGCCCTCCCCCTTCCTGACCCACCACCATCACCGCGTCGGCGCCCAGCTGTTCTGCTTTGACCGCCTGCCTGCGGGACGCCACAAGCACAAGGGTCTTCACCCCATGTTTTTGAACCATTTCAAGGACAGGCTTAGGATTACCCCCTGTGACCGATACGACTGGGACGCCTTCATCGATTGCCGCCTGCACCATCGCTTCGTACGGCCTGCCGTGCTGACCGATAGCGAAGTTGACACCGAACGGCCGTGCCGTCTTCTCCCTCATACGCCCGATCTCCTCTTTCAATACCTCCGGACTTTCCATGCTCATCGCTGTCAATTGTCCAAGACCGCCTGCCTCGGAAACTGCTGATGCAAGTTCTGAATAAGCCAGGTGTGCAAGCCCCCCCTGAATAATCGGATATGTAATGCCAAGCAGTTCGGTAACACGTGTCGACCATCTCACATCCATCCGCTCCTTTCCTTCCCATTTTATCATGGTTGGAAAAAAGGATACATAAAACACTAGCCAGTTATCCCCCTCCTCTGCTATAATTCATTTGCTTTTCTATTTGTAAAGAGGTGTAGCTTTTACTATGAACCAACACGAGACGCCCCTGTTCACAGGGCTCAAGAAACATAGAGATAAAAAACCGACACCGTTCCACATTCCCGGTCATAAGAACGGAAAAGGAATGGACGAAGAATTCCGGGCATTCATTGGAGAGAATGCGCTGTCCATAGATATGATCAACATTGAACCTCTGGATGATCTACATCATCCGCAGGGCATGATTAAAGAGGCACAGGACCTTGCAGCAGAAGCGTTTGGTGCAGACTATACATTCTTCTCTGTCCAGGGGACCTCCGGTGCGATCATGACGATGATCATGAGCGTGTGCCAGCCTGGAGATAAAATCATCGTCCCACGGAATGTCCATAAATCCATTACGACTGCTGTCATCCTTTCCGGTGCACGGCCGATTTTCGTACACCCGGAACTGGATGAACGCTTCGGTATATCCCACGGGGTCACTCCGGAGGCCGTGCAGAAAGCCATCGAAGCCCACCCCGATGCTAAAGGTGTACTCGTAATTAATCCTACGTATTTCGGTGTCACGGCGGATCTGAAGCAGATAGTAGAGATCGCTCACGGGTATGACATTCCCGTCCTTGTCGATGAAGCACACGGGGTCCATATCCACTTCCATGAGCGTCTGCCACTGTCTGCGATGCAGGCAGGTGCAGACCTCGCTGCAACCAGCGTCCATAAGCTCGGTGGATCGCTTACGCAAAGCTCCGTATTGAACCTTCGGGAAGGCCTTGTATCACATGAACGGGTTCAGACGATCCTTTCGATGCTCCATACGACATCAACTTCCTATATCCTGCTCGCTTCCTTAGATACAGCACGGAGACATCTAGCTGTCAACGGACGTAAGCTGATGGAAGAAACGCTCCGCCTGGCAGACGAAACAAGAACGAGGCTCAACGATATTCCATCCATTTACTGTCCTGGAGAGGAGATCCTCACGAGTCATGCCACAGTGGACTACGATCCTACGAAGCTGATCATATCCGTTAAGAAACTTGGTATGTCGGGTTACGACGTGGAAGTATGGCTGCGGGAACACTACGCGATCGAAGTCGAACTCTCCGATCTTTACAATATTTTGTGTATCATCACCCCGGGCGACCGGGAAGAGGATGTCGACAAATTGATCGACGCCCTCTGTCAATTGGCTGAGGAGCGTTCCTCTGCCGTCGAAGTGGCAAACGCTAAGGTGAAGGTGCCGGATATACCTGTACTTGCGATATCGCCGCGGGAAGCTTTTTACTCCACAACGGAGACCATGCCTTTGAAAGAGGCTGTCGGACGAATCAGTGCCGAATTCGTTATGGTGTACCCTCCAGGCATTCCGATTTTCATCCCTGGTGAGATCATTACCAAAGAGAACGTCGATTACATTCACGAGAATATGGAAGCTGGTCTCCCTGTACAGGGTCCTGAGGATGACACGTTGGAAACCATCCACGTTATCAGGGAACAGAAAGCATTTCAATAAAAAAAAGAACCAAGCCGCCTTTTCCGGCGCTTGGTTCTTTTTTATTTTATCCCCTATTGTTCTTTCGGTTTATTGCATGTTGGACATGTGCTGTAAAGAGTAGCCACCTTCTCATTATCGTAATGCTCGATTACCTTCTGACAGTCTTGACAAATGATTGTACCCATCTACATCCACTCCCTTTATTTGTAATCGTTTTCAATGTAAGTTCATTTTAATATGGCACAAACGAAAAATCAAGCCCAAAAGTATAACTTTTTAATAAATGTGTTATACTAATTTTCTCCTTCCTACAATATATGTGATACGGAAAAGATTTAGACAAAAAAAGACCATCCGGAGATGGTCTTCAGCCTGTACATTATGTGGTTCGTTCTCTCTTAAGGCGTTTGAATTAGTGCAGGATCGAGGAGCTCATAGCCCTCTTCCCGGAGACCATCGACGATATCACCGAGCGCTTGATATGTCCATTCCCTGTCGTGCATAAGCAGGTTGGCCCCGTCATTCAAATATTCGGAATGGACCATGATGTCAGCAAGAGCTTCCGGATTCTGATACTGCTTCTCCCAATCGTAGCCGTAGGTCCAATTCATAACAAGCATTCCTTCTTCTTCCGCCAGACGCTTGGAGAAATCAGTGTTGGAGCCGAAAGGTGCACGGAAGAACTTCGGCCGTTCGCCTGTTATTTCTTCCACGGTATCACTGACGCTCACAATTTCTTCCCTCTGCTGTTCTTCTGTCAGGTCCTTCAAGTTGGCATGTGTTGCCGTATGGTTCCCAATGGCAAAGCCCATTTCATAAATTTCCTTTAATTTCTGCTTCCCTTCTTCCGAATCGATGAAGTGTCCATTCACAAGAAAAATGGCCGGTGCGCCTTTCTCTTTCAGCAGCCGGGCCATTTCAACCGCATGTTTATCGGGAGAGTCGTCAAAGGTCAGCAGAGCAACTTTCGGATTGGCATCCCCGATCGGCTGAAACGACCAGTTTCCCGTAAGTTCGTACTGAGGCGCTGTATCGGCCGTCGCTTCTTCCGCTTCCTCTTTGGTTTCTGAATCCTCCTTGTCGGCTTCATCTTCGGATGTCTGCCCGGAATCATCAGACGTCTGTACATTTTCTTCTGCTTTCTGGTCTTTCTCCTGTCCTTCCTGTCCATTCGTTTCGGAACATGCAGCAAGCATGATCAGCAGGATGAAGAGGAATAGGGACCACTTCTTCATAGTAAACCCTCCACTGTTATGTATTTCCACATATTCCATTATATCCGACAAATCTACATTTTTTCTATGTTTTTTAGGTAATTTGTTATATAATGTTTTGATGTGGTCTTTCATTAAATATCTATTTTTCATTTTTTATTGAATGGGTGATGGAAATGCTTCAAGCAATCAAGCGATTCAAACTTCTCGGAAGCCGTACATTGAAGACGGGTATATCTGTCTTTCTGACTGCATTGATTTGCGGTTTTTTTAATTTACCCATTATTTTTGCTGTCATAACCGCAATTGTCACGATCGAGCATACGGCAGCCGACTCGATCAAGAAGGCGGCAGTGCGTTTCCCCGCCTCTGCAATCGGAGCTCTGCTTGCTACGGCTTTCTACGGACTTTTCGGAAAAGGTGCCCTTACGTTTGCGCTGGTTGCGATGGCGACTATTGCTGTCTGTCACAAACTGAAGCTCGATGCCGGCATTCTTGTCGCCACCATTACGGCGACAGCCATGATTCCGGACTTTCAGGACCATTATTTTGTTTCATTCTTCACAAGATTGGGTACTACATCCATTGGGATCATTGTTTCGACATTTGTGAACTTTTTTCTGCTGCCGCCCAATTATTCCCCAATGATTTACAAAAACATCAATGGCCTTTATAACCAAGCCGGCCTTCTCCTGAAACGAATAATTTATGATATTACGGCAGAATCTAAAGAGAAAACACGGAATAACCAGCGGTCTTACCGGCAGCTGACCGCTCATCTGGAGAAAACTCTGCAGCTGTCAAGTTATCAGCGGGAAGAATGGAAGTATCACCGTCACACGAATGAAGAAATGGTCGCTTTTCAACTTTCCCAAAGGAAGCTCGCAGCCTTCCAGCAAATCGTCTATCATCTGGGGAATCTGCAGTATGTTCAGACGAAGGGATCCGATTTCTCGGAATCTGAGAAGGAACTTCTGCATTCTTTGACGGATCATTATGTCCGGGTATTACTGGACCCGACCCATTCCATCCAGGAAGAGCAGTTTCAAAACGTCGCCCATTTGGACCGCTTATTCTGGAAATGGAAAGAAGACCACGTCATCAAGAAAACCACATACCGACACCACCTCCCACCACAGACAATCCTGCTTTATGAAATGCTGTGCTTCCATGATGTTTTGGAAGAACTGCAGGACTTATCTGCAAAACAGATGGCCTTGGTGGAGAAGTGCTACTTAAGAGATTGATCGTACAAAACTGTACAAAGGGGAATGTGCACAAACAAATCCATTAGGAGGGAACTTAGACATGAATCAAGTAACTAAAGTATTTTACATTTCCGTCGTCATTGCGTTCTTATTCATCATCTGGGGAACGATTCCAGAATCAACGCTGCCGACATGGAACCTTGCTAACATTACATCAAATGTCCAAGGATTTCTTACAGAAAAATTCGGATGGTTTTACCTGCTGTCCGCTACAGGATTTTTGATTTTCGCCATTTATTTAATCTTCTCTAAATATGGTAATTTGAAATTGGGTAAACCGGATGAAGAACCGGAATATTCTTATCTCACATGGTTCGCTATGCTTTTCAGTGCCGGTATGGGTATCGGCCTCGTATTTTGGGGTGCAGCGGAACCACTTTCCCACCTGCATACACCAGCAGGCGTAGAACAGGAGCCGATGAGTGAGGATGCCGCGCAGTCCGCGCTGAAATATTCCTTCTTCCACTGGGGACTCCACCCTTGGGCCATCTATGCCGTCCTTGCACTGGCACTGGCATTCTTCAAATTCCGTAAAGACGCTCCCGGCGTCATCAGCGCTGCCCTGACACCGATCCTTGGTGAGAAACGCGTCAAAGGCCCGATCGGAACATTGGTCGATGTCATCGCTGTATTCGCAACGATCTTCGGTGTTGCAACATCACTCGGTCTTGGAGCACTGCAGATTTCCAGTGGTCTCGCGTACACATTTGACGGCTTAAGCGATACGTTCGCTCTTCAGTTGACAATCATCGCTATTGTTACCGTCTTGTTCATGACATCTGCCATGACAGGTTTGAACAAAGGGATCAAGTACTTGAGTAACACGAACATCGTGCTTGCAATTGTACTTATGCTCTTCCTGCTGTTCGCCGGTCCGACGAACTTCATCATGGACTTCTTCACAACGACACTCGGAAGATATGTCCGTGACCTTCCGCAGATGAGCTTCCGCATGACGCCGTTCTCCCAAGATAATACGTGGGTACAGGACTGGACGATCTTCTACTGGGCTTGGTGGATCTCCTGGGCTCCATTTGTAGGTACATTCATTGCCCGTGTATCCAGAGGACGTACCATCCGCGAATTCGTTCTCGGTGTCCTGCTCGTCCCTACGATCTTCGGAGCTCTTTGGTTCTCCGTATTTGGTGGATCTGCGATCTTCCTTGAGTTCTTCCAAGGAGTAGACATTCAATCCGATGTAAGCGAACTTGGTACAGAAGTCGCGCTGTTCTCTATGCTGCAGCATATTCCGCTTGGTTCCGTCATGGCAATTATCGGACTGCTGTTGATCAGCACGTTCTTCATCACGTCTGCCGACTCTGCGACCTTCGTTCTCGGTATGCAGACGACCAACGGAAGCCTGAACCCTAAGAACCAGGTGAAGTTCACTTGGGGTATCATTCAGGCCGGTGCAGCCGCTGTACTTCTTTGGCAGGGTGGATTGAGTTCCCTGCAGACAGCAGCAATAATCGCCGCCTTCCCGTTTACATTCATCATGATTTTGATTTGCTTCTCCCTCTTCAAAGCATTCCAGGAAGAAGGCAAAAAGGTCAATTTGCGTAAGAAATAAAGATATCCTCCCCCTCGGTCCCGTGGATCGAGGGGGTTTTATTTTACACATTGTTATCATAAAGCGACATAAGGCTTTCATTTCCGTAACAAAACGATAACAGTTCCAACTATCCCCTAGTCCTTTGTTACACTTAGGATGGAACGAAGCTAAGGGAGTGGCGGAGGATGAACAAGTACCTGATCATGACGTTTTTTGCTGTCCTGTTGTTAGCCGGTTGCATACCGAAAACAGAAGATGTCCAGGTTCTGAAGGCATCACCTCTCGATTATGAGTTGTACCTCTACACAGACAGCGATGAGCAGGAAGCAGCAAAAAATTATATGAGCGCCCTGCTTGATTGGAAAGTCAAACAACAGGATACAGAAGAGCTGGAATTTAAACAGCAGGAGATGAATTCGGATAACCTTCGTCTGACGAAAGAAGATCTCCCTGCCCTTGTTGTTAAGAAAGAAGGAAAGACCGTTAAGACGATAAAAGGTGATAACCGGCATATTGATATTCTTACAGCACTGGAAGATTCCATCAACATGACCGGTTCCTATACAGAAAAACCTTCCTGATGGACAGGAAGGAAAAAGATCCGGCCTCTACAGAGACCGGATCTTTTCATATTCGATTCTTTTCTTCCTATTCAACGAGGATGAGTGCGGAAACTCTACATGCAACAACCAATTAAAATTCCGTTTTCACTACACCTTCCCCAGACATATAGTCCTCTCCCACGTGACGCTTATTCTCTTTATCGTAGATGATCCACTGCTTCTCCTGCTCATCATACGTCAGAACAACGACAGTGGCATCGAATGACTCTCTCATCTCTGTATCAATATATTCATAAACTTCCCTGGATTCCTCGTGAAACTCGACAGGAACTCTTAATAAGTCCACGCCTCCCTGTCCTTGTTCATAACTTGCATTCTCTATGTCTATCCGCGTTCCAAGGGCTTTTCCTTCAAAGTAATTTCCTCATCAAAATCTTGAATTTGGACGATGTAGTCCTTTTCCAATGGATCACTGATATTAGTAAGTATCTCCACATCTTGTTCTTTCTTGGCCTTTACTTCCTCCTCAGCGAACCGGTTGATGGCAGAAACTACTGCCTTTTTCATCGCATCGCCTACCACAGGATCGGGAGTCAGATCATACCCTTCCAACTTAGCGAAACCTTTTCCCACATCGGTGTATTCATCCTCCCCGACCACAAACGATTTACTTGTTGCCTCTCCCCACGGGAACTCCTTGAATCCTTGAACCGTCATTCCTTCTCCAATGGGACCAACGGCAAGCGTCTCGTTAATTGTTTGCTCCGTGTCTTTTCCTTCTACTTTCACTTTAGTTTCCGGTGTCTGAGACGTGACAGTAACCTTCTCTCCTGTCAAATCCATTTGAACGGCCTGCGAATAATCCCCTTGTTCAAACAACGTCACTGCTTTGTCTTCGGAAACCTTTGTATATTCATATTGTTTAGAGCCATGAATCGTATAAACTCCGGGTCCGAACGTACCAAGCCGCTTCGTTTCCTTGTTTGACATATCGATCTCGGCATCCTTGAAAGTAATCTCAGCATCTTCAGGAGCCTGCAGATCCAGATGAAACCCAGCCGCCTTTATCGCATACGCAGCTCCAAAAAGGCCATCTTCCTTCTTCATATAAAATCCACCGTTAGCCAACTCGTTTGCACCGGCTGAAACCGATGTATCGCCTTTCGATTGGTACGCAGCTGCCTGCCTGTTTAATACTTCCATTTGACCAGACCAATCATCTTCATTTTGCTTAAAATATGTAATCATACTTTCTGCGTCTTCTTTACTCCACTCGATGTCATCTTCGAGCTCGACCATGTCGAACAGCCGATCTGAATCTTCCGCCTCGACCGCTTCCTTAAAATCCGTCAACACGTCAGAAGGGGACGGCTTGCTCATTTGAATGACGACAAAGACAAGAACCGCCAGTACCGGTAAAGCAACGAATATGATTTTTTTCTTCATTCTATCTCTCCTATCCCTTGTGATACGAGATACAATTTAACATATTCTTCTATATCGCACAATATATTCTTAATAAAGAAAGCATGATGAAAAGCAGAGAATAGAATTCTCTGCTCATCCGGTTCCTATCATAATTATATTGTCATCCGGGTCTTGTATAGTAAAAAAAGAAAGATCATCGAAGACGGTAATGTCACTGATCTCTCCAAGCTTTCGGTTCTTCACGAATTCCGCAGCGGATAGGATATCATCCGTATGGAAGTTGAACAGGGGCAATCCGCTTTGCTTTTCCTTATCAAACTACCTTCCCGTATCCAGAGTCAGGCCGGTGTGATGGTCAAGCGGGATGTTTTGCACGGGGGGAGACACAGCATCTAACGGAGTGGATAGGCCATACCACCTGCTGGATGCCTTTAAATCCGTGACAGGTACGAGCACCGTATGAATCACAGGACGAATAGGGCTGTTCACCTATGACACCTCTTTTCCCTTTTCTACATACTGTTCTATAGGGACGGGGTATCTCCTTCTTTTCCTGGTATCAAAAAGAAGACATGCCGAACTCGTTCTGAAGAAGCAGCTTCTTCTCTTCCTCCTCGATCCCGGTTCTTTCTCTGCCGAAACGGGTTGTTTGTATCAAGGTATTTCCGGAAATAGTCAGTCTGCCGTCAGCTGAAGCAATCGTAGCGATATCCTTACCTGTGAAAGGAGAAGAAGGGGAGGTCTGGTTATACTCGCAGGCCTTATGGAAATCGTCTAATTTTCTTCCTCTGGACAAAAAACGGTACAGCGTCTGCCACTCCTCTGAGTCATTTTTCTTTCTCTGCAGATAGAATGCTTTCCCGCACTTATCGACGCGGTAATCCCCGCTCACGTCTCTTGAAACCTCCCCGCTCAGGCGAAGCGGCCTCCTCGTAGAATCTCCGAATCCAACATCAACCAAATACTCCGATCCATCCAGGCACACGATGATAGCGGCATGGCTGTCCTCTAGAGCCCAATCCCCATCCGGCTGCTTCACTGTGGCACTGATCAACCGCGCTTCATACCCCGCCTTTCCGAGCAGCCAATGAAATAGACCATTCAGTTCATAACAAAATCCTCCCCTTCTGCGGAGAACAACTTTATCATAAAAGGATGGTATATGCAGTTCAATTGGAACTTGACGGATGACATCCAAGTTCTCGAAAGGGACATGAAGCATATGTTGATCCTGAAGTCTGCTCAGGAAGGACAAAGAGGGTGCCTCCAACCTGTTTACATGAATACGCTTTAAATAACGCTCTACTTCCATCTTCCTGCTCTCCTCTCTATATAAGAGAAAAAGGCAAAAGCTCCGAAGAGCTTTTGCCTTTTTTAAAATAATTACATGATGTGGATTGGGTTACCCAAAGCTACTTCAGCAGCTTCCATCGTGATCTCACCTAGAGTTGGGTGAGCGTGGATTGTAAGAGCCAAATCTTCCGCCGTCATGCCTGCTTCTACAGCAAGGCCAAGTTCAGCGATCATGTCACTAGCGTTTGGACCTGCAATTTGAGCACCGATAACGAGACCATCATCTTTACGAGTAACCAGTTTCAAGAAACCGTCACTGTCGTTAAGAGAAAGAGCACGTCCGTTTGCTGCAAACGGGAATTTAGCTGCTTTTACTTCGTAACCAGCATCTTTCGCTTCTTGTTCTGTGTAACCAACAGAAGCAAGTTCTGGATCAGAGAATACAACAGCTGGAATTCCAAGATAGTCGATTTCAGACTTCTCACCAGCAATTGCTTCCGCAGCGATCTTACCTTCGTAAGAGGCTTTGTGAGCAAGTGGAGGACCAGGAACGATATCACCGATAGCGTAGACGTTGTCAATGCTCGTACGGCACTGTTTATCCACTTCGATAACACCTTTGTCGCTCATTTTCACGCCAAGGTCTTCCAAGCCGATTTCGTCTGTGTTCGGACGACGACCAACGGTAACAAGTACGTAGTCAGCGTCGATGGATTTCGTTTCGCCTTTAACTTCGTAAGTAATGGTAACGCCGTCTTCACGCTCTTCCACACCTTGTGCAAGGGCGTTCGTTTCGATAGCGACGCCTTTTTTCTTCAGACGTTTCTTAACGACAGAAGTCATTTGCTTCTCGAAGCCGCCAAGGATATCGCCTGTACCTTCAAGGATCGTCACTTCTGTATCGAAGTTAGCGTAAGCCGTACCAAGCTCTGTACCGATGTATCCACCACCGATAACGACCAGTTTCTTAGGAATCTCTTTAAGGTTAAGAGCACCTGTAGAATCCAGGACGCGATCAGAGTATTTGAAAGTAGGAAGCTCGATTGGACGAGAACCTGTCGCGATGATTACGTTGTTAAACGTGTAAGTTTGAGAATTTTTCTCATCCATAACGCGAACCGTGTTTTTATCCACGAAGTAAACTTCACCTTTTACGATGTCTACTTTGTTTCCTTTAAGAAGCCCTTCGACACCGCTGGTAAGTTTGTTAACGACACTGCCCTTCCACTCTTGTACTTTTGTGAAATCAACAGTCGGGTTCTCCGATTTGATACCCATGTCTTCGGATCCTTTTGCATGCTCATAACGGTGACCCGCTTGAATCAATGCTTTGGAAGGTACACATCCAACGTTAAGGCAGACACCGCCGAGGTTGCCTTTGTCAACGATTGTAACTTTTTGTCCTGTTTGTGCAGCGCGGATGGCAGCTACATAGCCGCCGGGACCCGCACCAACTACTAACGTGTCTAGTTCAATTGGGAAATCTCCTACTACCATACTTTACGCCTCCATCATAATTAGTTGTGGATCGTTCAGTAAACGCTTGACGTTGTTCATTGCGTTTTGAGCTGTAGCACCATCGATGATACGGTGGTCGAAGCTCAAGGAAATCGCAAGGACAGGAGCGACTACTACTTCACCATCGCGGACGATCGGTTTGTCAGCGATACGGCCGATACCTAGGATTGCTACTTCTGGGTGGTTGATTACCGGAGTAAACCATTGACCACCAGCAGAACCGATGTTCGTGATTGTAGTGGAAGCACCTTTCATTTCTTGTGCTGAAAGTTTACCGTCACGAGCTTTTACAGCAAGTTCATTGATTTCGCTGGAGATAGAGAAGACAGACTTACGATCTGCGTCTTTAACGACTGGAACCATAAGGCCTTTATCTGTATCTGCCGCGATACCAATATTATAGTAGTGTTTCTGAATAATTTCATCTGTGCTGTCGTCAATAGACGTGTTCAGTACAGGGAATTTCTTCAGTGTGGAAACAAGAGCCTTCACAACATAAGGAAGATATGTCAGCTTGATTTCCTGTTCAGCAGCAACTGCTTTGAATTTCTTACGGTGGGCAACAAGTTCTGTTACGTCCACTTCGTCCATCAACGTTACGTGAGGAGCCGTATGCTTGGAATTAACCATAGCTTTGGAGATCGCTTTACGGATACCGCTCATCTTCTCACGTGTTTCCGGATATGCTTCGCCCGCAGCTGGTACGGCCTGTTCGGAAGAAGTAGAAGCAGATGCCTCTTCTTTCTCTTCTGCAGGTGCTTCAGAAGCAGCCGGCTGTCCGCCGTTCAAGAAGCTTTCGATGTCTTCTTTCACGATGCGTCCGTTTTTGCCGGAGCCCTGTACTTTACGGATATCCACATCGTTGTCGCGAGCGAATTTACGTACAGAAGGCATGGCTACGACGCGCTTGTCTTCATCTACATCGCTCTCTTCAGATGTTTGAGGCTCTTCGGATTTCGCTTCCTCTTTAGGAGCTTCTTCCTTCGCTTCTTCTTTAGGTGCTTCTGAGGAGCCTGTATCTTCAGAACCGTCATCAATCGTGATGATGACCGTACCTACAGTTGTTACTTCTCCTTCATCCACGTGAAGCTCTTTAACAGTTCCATCTACTTGAGAAGGAATCTCTACAACGGCTTTGTCGTTTTGTACTTCACAAAGCACGTCATCTTCTTTTACTTCGTCGCCAGGCTTGACGAACCACTTTGCAATTTCACCTTCGTGGATACCTTCACCGATATCAGGTAGCTTAAATTCAAATGCCACGGTTGTTCCCTCCTATAAGTTAGAGATGATTAAAAGTTCATAACATCGTTGACTTTTTCAACGATTGTGTTGTGGTTAGGCAACCATACTTCTTCCGCTTGAGTGAATGCATATACTGTATCCGGTGCAGCTACACGCAGAACAGGAGCTTCCAAGTGAAGAATGGCTTTTTCTTGAATTTCAGAAACGACGTTCGCTGCAATACCAGCTTGTTTCTGAGCTTCTTGAACGACTACCGCACGGTTTGTCTTCTTAACAGATTCAAGGATCGTTTCGTAGTCAACCGGGCTTACAGTACGAAGGTCGATAACTTCTGCACTGATTCCGTCTTTCTCGAGTTCTTCCGCTGCTTTAAGGGAAGAGTGTACCATTGCGCCGTAAGCGACCAATGTTACGTCTGTACCTTCGCGCTTCACTGCAGCTTTATCAAGCTCTACCGTGTACTCTTCTTCCGGAACTTCTTCACGGAAAGAGCGGTAAAGCTTCATGTGCTCAAGGAAGATAACAGGATCGTTATTGCGGATGGAAGAGATCAATAGACCTTTCGCATCGTAAGGGTTGGATGGAATAACTACACGAAGTCCAGGCTGTTGTGCCATAAGGCCTTCCAGGCTGTCTGCGTGAAGTTCTGGTGTGTGTACACCACCACCGAAAGGAGAACGGACCGTAATCGGCATTGGACGTGTACCACCGGAACGGTAACGGTAACGTGCCATTTGACCGCTGATTGCATCCATTACTTCGTATACGAAACCGAAGAATTGGATTTCAGGTACCGGACGGAAACCAGTCAGGGCAAGC
This sequence comes from Bacillus sp. SB49, assembly GCF_000469135.2. Taxonomy (NCBI): domain Bacteria; kingdom Bacillati; phylum Bacillota; class Bacilli; order Caryophanales; family Bacillaceae; genus Bacillus; species Bacillus sp. SB49. The sequence goes on along the minus strand of NZ_CP048117.1, from coordinate 1,588,561 downwards.
CCGATGGACATACCGCCGATTCCGGATTCAGCAAGAGGCGTATCGAATACGCGGTCTTCGCCGAATTCACTTTGAAGACCTTCTGTCGCACGGAATACACCGCCGTTTTGACCGACGTCTTCACCGAAAATCAGCACGTTTTCATCATTTTTAAGTTCTGTGCGCATCGCATCTGTGATGGCTTGAATCATAGTCATTTGTGCCATGGTCTTATTTCGACTCCTTTTCTTTGTATTCATCCAATTGTTCTTTCAAGTTGGATGGAAGCTCTTCGTGCATGATACCGATCAAATCAGTAACTGTCTGCTTCGGAGTATTGTCAGCTTCCTTGATGGCAGCTTTGATTTCTTCTTTTGTCTTTTCGATCAATTCGTTTTCTTCCTCTTCAGACCACAGGCCTTTCGCTTCAAGGAATTTACGGAAACGAACGATTGGATCTTTCTTCTCCCACTCGCTGTCTTGATCTTCCGTACGGTAACGAGTCGGATCATCTCCGGCCATTGTGTGTGGACCATAACGGTAAGTAAGCGTCTCGATCAATGTCGGACCTTCTCCGTTTACGGCACGCTCACGAGCATCTTTCGTTGCAGCATAAACAGCAAGAACGTCCATACCGTCTACCTGAATACCTTCAATTCCTGCAGCTACTGCTTTTTGAGCAATCGTTTGTGCAGCAGATTGCTTTTCAACAGGTACGGAAATTGCGAAACGGTTGTTCTGAACGACAAAGATCGCTTGCGCACCAAAAGCACCTGCGAAGTTAATACCTTCGTAGAAGTCACCTTGAGACGCACCGCCGTCACCTGTGTAAGTGATTGCTACAGCGTTCTCTCCGCGTTTCTTATAGCCAAGTCCAACACCGGCAGTCTGAGTGATCTGCGCTCCGATGATGATTTGCGGGCTTACTGCGTTAACGCCTTCAGGCATTTGGTTCCCTTGGAAGTGTCCACGAGAGAATAGGAACGCCTTGTGAAGTGGAAGGCCGTGCCAGATCAATTGTGGTACATCACGGTAACCAGGGAGAATGAAGTCCGCTTTCTCCAATGCAAATTGTGTACCCAGCTGGGAAGCTTCCTGCCCTGCTGTTGGTGCATAGAAACCAAGACGTCCTTGGCGGTTAAGCGCGATAGAACGCTGGTCCAGGATACGCGTATAAACCATACGGCGCATAATTTCTTTTAGATCTTCGTCTGATAGGTCAGGCATGTAATCTTCATTTACGATTTCGCCTTCCTCATTCAGGATTTGAAACGTTTCGAACTGATTTTCGATGTTCTCAAGAGTTCGTTTCAAAGTGTTTCACCCTTTCCTTTCGTATTTTAAAATGGATGCTGTGAGTAGCTTTCCCAAATATGAAAAAAAACTGTACCGATTTGCTCTTTACGTTTTTACCCCGTCGTTTAGGGAACTAATCATACAGAGAATACCATATAAACTGTTACACTCAAGAAGCAAAATTCAATGGTACAATGTCAATCCACTATGTAGTTTAGCTCAATTCGTCATCATTCGTCAATCACTTCGCAGTATATATTCTTTATATAGTACGAGACTAAACACACAGCAATCGGAAAGCAGCTGATTCTGTCGATGAAAACAACTATACTGTATCACCTGAAATTACTGCCTGTATTAATTCTACGTTTTTTCTTATCAAGAATCAAATGAAAAGTATAACATTTTCCCCGTGTGTGAAAGGGGGAGTTTTCACAGTGTTAACTTAATAATCACCCACCCATGCCCTTCTCTTCTATAAGCAATAGAAGAAGCCGCTGCAACAGCAGCGGCTTCTTCTCAGGATTCCTTGGATTCTTCATGATCCTCATATTCCACATTTAAGGACAAGGCATCGTAAAGTTCTTTCTTCTTATTATTGTAGGCGTCCGTATATTCATTAAATTCTTTATTCTTATCCATAACCGTCTGATAGCTCTCGTTGATTTTCTCAATCTGGCCCTGCATGGCTTCCTGCGTCAAATCTTCCTTCTGAAGCATATCATAGAGCTCTTCGTCCAGCTGAAGGGCTTTTGTGTAAGCACTGTAAAGAGTCTGGTATGTATCGTAGCGCTGATCCATTGTTTCTACGAGGGCTTCGGCCTCGTCTTTCGCTTCGGCCTTGTCCTCTTCCAAGTCTTTTGCAAGACCATCTATGTTATCGAACTCCTCTTTGGCTGCGTCGATGCTCTCTTTCTCCAGTTTCAGCTTCTTCTTCCGATCTTCTACAATAGCAGAGGCTTCCTTGGACTTCTCTTTGATTTGATCCATCTGGTCCGTCTGAAGATCAATGATCTCTTCGTAAAGTTTCTGTTCCTTCTCTTCCAGCTCCACCATCGGCTGCTGCTGGTCGCGGAATGCATCTTCCAAAGAAACCGCTTTTTCCAAATGATCGTACATCGCTTCGTGTGCGGACGTCCCCGTACATGCAGACAGCAAGATTGCAGCAGCACCCAGGCCTCCGATCAGCATACGTTTCGGCACAGCTCTTCCCCCTTGAATTTCTACGTAATCGTATTGTAATCTTGCCATATCTACCATAGTATAATAAATGATATTAAATGGAAACACCTTTTCACAAATGTTACCAAATAGATGGCCGATGGTTTTCTTAATGGAACCGGCGTGCTATTGTAGAACTTGTTTTCCAGAAAGGATGTTGTAGATGATTACGATGGATGATATCGTCCGGGAAGGTCACCCCGCTTTGAGAACCGTGACCGAAGAAGTCTCCCTCCCACCATCCGAAGAGGATAAAGAGACGTTGGAAGAAATGCTTCAATACTTGAAGAACAGCCAGGATGACCAGGTGTGCAGCCGGTACGGCTTAAGACCAGGTGTCGGTCTGGCAGCTCCGCAGATCAACGTGAATAAACGAATGCTTGCCGTACACTTCACGGACATGAAGGATAAGCTCTACAGTTATGGTCTGTTTAATCCGAGAATTGTCAGTCATTCCGTTGAAAAGACGTATTTGACATCAGGGGAAGGGTGCCTCTCTGTTGACAGAGAAGTACCCGGCTACGTCCCTCGTCACCGCCGAATCACCGTAAAGGGCACAGATCTTGAAGGTAATGTAGTCAAGCTGCGTCTGAAAGATTATGCAGCTATCGTATTTCAACATGAAATCGATCACCTGCACGGCGTCATGTTCTACGATCATATTGATATGGATAATCCTTTCAAAGAGCCGGAGAATGCTACACCCGCCGACCGATGAGAAACCTCTGTATGTATAGAAGAAAGACAAATCGCTTCTATAGAACAAAAAATCCGGACGATCGTCTATCTCAGATGATCACCCGGATTTTTTTATGCTTGATTTCTTTTATTTCCTCTCGGTTATTTCAATAAACCAAGCTCATAAATGGCGTGGGACAGACCATCTTCCGAAACATCCGTCGTAACGTAGTCACTTACGGCCTTCGTTTCCGGTACAGCGTTCCCCATGGCTACCCCGGTTCCGACTTCTGAAATCATTTCAATGTCGTTGAGTCCGTCACCGAAAGCGTACGTATCCCCCATGGTCATGCCGGCTGCTTCGATCATTTTCTTAATTCCCTCTGCTTTAGATCCGCCTTTAGGAAGAACATCACAGGAGAGCGGATGCCAGCGAATGAAGTCGAATGCCTCGTACGCCTCCTCATATTGTTCAATTTCTCTTCCTTCACAGAAAAGCAGGGATTGATAGATGTTACGACCGCTGTAGAAACCTTCATCTGCAGCCGGATGGTCAAGCAGAAGCGTGCCGAGACTTTGGCGAATAGAGTCATGATCAGGCGTAGACGCTCTCATCTCCTCTTCGTTCATAAAGACCATCGGATGGTCATTCTCTTCTGCGTGGACGTGCAGCTTCTGAAGTGCTTCTTCTGAAAGTGGGTTTTTGTAAATCTCTTTCCCTTCAAAAACTACGTACTGTCCGTTAAAGCTCACATAGGAATCGATTCCAAGTTCTTCTCGCAAGCTCTTGTACATGAACGGGGCACGGCCGGTGGCAATGGCACAGTATACCCCTTGCTCTTTCAATTTCTGTATGGCCTGTTTTGTCTTTTCAGGAAGTTTCTTATCATGGTCTAGCAGGGTGCCGTCTATATCGAAGAAGGCGATTTTTTTATTTGTCATACCAGATCCTCCTACATGGATTTCCACATTTATACTAACATAGTGTCTTCTTTGGCTATACTGTAGCATGAGTGGATAAGTTTGAGAAGAAAAACAAACGATAACGACAAAATATAAAATGTAATGTTTCATTCTTCCACAAACCGTATTATACTAGAGATAACAGGGATTGGGCGGTTTTAACGTTTTTGGCGCTTTTCTTCATCTGGTGAAAGGGGATGGATGCATATGATGAAGCGTCTACGAAGGAAGCTTAGAAAACGTTGGAAGAATTTAATGAATCGTAAAACATACGCGTAATACCATTGTCCAGGTGCAGCGAAACACCTGTGACTATCATTATCATTACCATGCGGGTTCGAAACGTGCTATGATGATGGAAGGACAAGAATGTGGAAATTATATCTAGTTAGGAGCGATAGTGCAATGATATTCAAAGTTTTGTATCAGGAACTGGCAACAGAAGTTCCTGTCCGTGAACATACGAATTCCATGTATGTGGAAGCGGAAACAGAGAGAGAAGTCAGAGAAAAGTTAAAAGATAAAGGGTTCAATATTGAATATATCCAGGTGCTTGATGAGGATCACCTGGGATATGAGAAGCAATCCGAAGATTTCGCGTTGGAGACATTTTAATTTATGAAATTCGTGAAGAACGACCAGACAGCCGTATTCGCCCTTGGCGGACTCGGTGAAATTGGTAAAAACACATACGCAGTTCAATTCCAAGACGAAATCATCCTCATTGATGCTGGTATTAAATTCCCGGAAGATGAACTACTCGGTATCGACTATGTCATTCCGGATTATACGTATCTCGTGCAGAACCAAGATAAGATCAAAGGGCTTATCATCACACACGGACACGAAGATCACATCGGCGGTATCCCTTACCTGCTGCGTGAAATTAACATTCCAATTTATGCAGGGAAGCTTGCCATCGGCTTGATTCGCAACAAGCTTGATGAACACGGTCTCCTTCGCAGTGCGAAACTGAATACAATTCAGGAAGATGACATCATCAAGTTCCGTAAAACATCCGTGTCCTTCTTCCGCACGACACACAGTATCCCTGATTCCTACGGTGTAGTTGTTAAGACACCGCCTGGGAACATCGTTCACACGGGAGACTTTAAATTCGACTTCACCCCTGTCGGTGAACCTGCAGACCTCGCTAAAATGGCGGAAATCGGTAAAGAAGGTGTACTTGCTCTTCTTTCCGACAGTACGAACAGTGAAGTACCAGGCTTTACGAAGTCAGAGCGTGTCGTAGGAGAAAGCATCCAGGATATCTTTACGCGTATGGATAACGGTCGTTTGATTTTCGCAACGTTCGCCTCAAACATCCACCGCCTTCAACAGGTAGTGGAAGCAGCCGTTAGGAATAATCGGAAAGTAGCTGTTTTTGGACGGAGCATGGAATCTTCCATCCGCATCGGTCAGGAACTTGGATATATCCGTGCCCCTAAGGATACGTTCATTGATGCTCAACAAATCAACCGTCTGCCGGCTAATGAAGTCGTCATTCTCTGTACCGGTTCCCAAGGTGAACCGATGGCTGCCCTGTCAAGGATCGCAAACGGTACCCACCGTCAGATCCAAATCCAGCCTGGCGATACAGTCGTGTTCTCTTCTTCCCCAATCCCTGGAAACACGATCAGTGTCAGCCGTACGATCAACAAGCTTTACCGTGCAGGTGCCGATGTTATTCACGGTCCATTGACAAACATCCATACCTCCGGACACGGTAGTCAGGAAGAGATGAAACTGATGCTCCGACTGATGCAGCCGAAATTCTTCATGCCGATCCACGGAGAATACCGCATGCTGAAAGAGCATGTGAAACTCAGCCTTGATTGTGATGTCAAGGAAGAGAACTGCTTCGTTATGGACAACGGTGACGTGCTTGCCCTTGGTAAAGACGAAGCCTCCATCGCAGGTAAGATCCCTTCCGGTTCTGTCTATGTAGATGGCAGCGGAATTGGTGATATCGGTAATATCGTACTACGCGACCGCCGTATTCTTTCCGAAGAAGGCCTTGTCATCGTCGTCGTAAGTATTAATATGAAGGAATTCAAAATCGCTTCCGGCCCGGACATCATTTCCCGCGGATTCGTTTACATGAGAGAATCCGAAGATTTGATTAAGGAAGCACAGAAGCTGGTAAGTTCTCATGTTGAGAAAGTCATGGAACGCCGTACAACGCAATGGTCAGAAATCAAAAACGAAATCACGGATACGATCGCTCCGTTCTTGTTTGAAAAAACGAAGCGTCGTCCGATGATTCTTCCAATCATTATGGAAGTATGATCGAATGAACAAAACCCGCGCCGGGATGACCCGGCGCGGGTTTTTCTTTTTGATCAAGTCAGGCGCTGGAGCGCTTTTTTCATATCCGGCAGATCAAGCGTCCCGGATTCAAAGAAGTTCTTAACGATATATTTCGAGAAATTGACCGCTGAGGTGTAATCAATTTTACCAGGAAGAGGCGCCTGATCTTCGATAACGACATCAATGATGACCGGCTTATTCGATACGAAAGCCTGCTTCATTTTCGGCTCCAATTCTTCATAGGAGCGAATGCGGTATCCCTCTCCCCCGCAAGCTTCGGCGAACTTGGCAAAATCCACTTCCCCAAGGTCCGTCGCATAATTTAAATGCCCCATCTGTTCCTGTTCGTATTTGATCATTCCAATCTTACTGTTGTTTAGAATGATCATTTTAATCGGAAGATCGTACTTAACGGCTGTAACAAAGTCATGCATCACCATGGAAAAGCCACCGTCTCCGGAAACGCCGATCACCTGTTTATCCGGGAAGGCTTGTTTCGCAGCCAGTGCTCCCGGCAGGCCGCTCCCCATTGTAGCAAGCCAGCCGGACATGAGAAACTTCTGGTTGACAAGATGCAGGAATCGGGAAAGCCATACGGTAACATTTCCTACGTCTCCGGATATGATCGCACCGGATTCCATATGCTTCTCCAGCTCATACATGACCTGCGGTGCATGGAGCGGGTCTTTTGTGGAACGTTTCTCTTCCTGAAGCGCAATCCGCCAATCCTTCATCTTTTCCTGATAATGACGAAGATAGCCGCGTTCATCCACTGGAGTAATCAGTTCGATCAGCGCCTGTAAAGTCTCCTTGCTGTTTCCAGGAAGACCAAGCTCAATCGGATAGTATTTGCCCAGGTTTTCCGGCTTGTTATCGATTTGGACCGCCTTCACCTCTTCCGGAAGAAAATCACGGTACGGGAATTGCGTACCGATGAGAATGAGAAGATCGGTTTCCTTCATTGCATGGTAGGCAGGCTTTGTGCCGATCTGACCGTGCTGCCCTAGACAGTACGGATGATTGTCCGGGATGATTCCTTTACCAAGAAGGCTCATAACGATAGGAGCCTGGATCGTCTCTGCGAATTGAATCAACTCAGCGGATGCATCCTTCGTCCCTTGGCCGGCAAGAATGAGCGGTTTCTCCGCCTGCTCGATTAAATGCCGGGCCTCTTTCAGCTGATCCGAATTGGGAACGATCTCAGGACGATAGTAGGTTCCGGCAGTCAAACGCGGTTCGTTCTTTTGTTTTTTTGCAAACAGATCGTCCGGTACGATGAGAACGGAGACCCCTTTGTTTGCATAAGCTTCCTTAATCGCTTGATCTAAGAGATCGGGAAGCTGTGCTTCTGTTTCCGCACGGCGGTTGAACACCGCAACATCATCGAACATGCGCTCCAAATTGATTTCCTGAAAAGCACCTGTCCCCACCTCTTCACTATGTACCTGTCCGACAAGGGCAAGTACAGGAGCTTTATCCGCCTTGGCATCATACAATCCATTAAGTAAGTGAACAGCGCCGGGGCCGGCAATCGAGAGGGTCACTCCAAGCTTTCCGGTGAGTTTCGCATAAGCCGCAGCCGCAAGCGCTCCTGTTTCTTCATGACGGACCTGCAGGAAGGATATTTCTTCCTGTCTCTTTCGAAGGTCGTCCATCAGCTCGTTAATGGAATCGCCGGGCATTCCATAGATGTGGTCCACCCCCCAATCAATCAATTGCTGTGTGATCACTTCTCCTGTACGCTTTTCAAACATCTGTCTCATCCTTTCTCTGGTGAACAATATAATAGCTTCTAATGGTTCTTATTTCCTTTCCTGCAAAGCTTTAAACAAATCGAGGAGATACTGGTCCTATTTTCTCCTGATTCCGTTGAATCTTTCGCACAAAAAAAGAGCAGCCTCCCGGCGTGCCCTTCGTCCGTTCAATCTTCCTGACCATCCCGTTCTTCCATCTGAAGGATCTCTTTCCCAAGCTGATCAATTTTCTCTTCCAGTGCTTCCATGAAGATGATTTTGGAATCCAGCTGTTCTTCATACTCGAACGTCTGTCCTAGGATATTCTTCATCTGCTCATCCAGAACGGACAGGATATCGCTGGGAGTATCCGCGCTTCCTTCCTTGGAGAACATGCCGAGGACCTTTTCATTCTGCTTTTTCAGATGAGTCTGGATCATCTGCAGTTCCTCCACTTGTTCATGAGCCTCCTTGAGCTGCCTCTTTAAGTCGGCGACATCAGACTGATAGTTCTGTCGTTCTTCTTCCCACAACCTTCTTTCCTGATTACGGGAATGCTGCTCATCTTCCAGTTGCTTTAAAGCGGCAACCTTCGTCTCCAATTCCCTTCCGATGCGTCTCGATTCGTCTTCTGCTTTAATTTTCGATTGTTCCAACTCCCGGACTACATCTCTTTGTTTATTCAAATCCACCTCCGCGCCGGAGAGAAGATCGCCGAGCTGTTTTGTATAATACACGTAGTATTTGATATCCGAGCAGAGCTCCTTATTTTCTGTCTCCAGTCGTTCCTGCTCTTCTTCCCTTATGTTAAGGAGTTGCTGTTTTTCCTGTGCTGATTGCTTCAAACGGATGATGTCTTTCTGAAATTGACGTTCCCGAAGCTTCCATTCAGAAACAGTCGCTGCAGACTCCCCTGCTGTTCTGGCCAATTCCCCTTCCGCCTTCCGGACTTCCGTTTCCAATTGTTTCGCTTGATCTTTCCAAACGGCTGCCTCCTGTTCCGCTGCCTCCAATCGTTTTTGAATTTCCGCATTCTCCTGCGCCAGCCCTGCTGCCCGCGTCCTGTTCTCCAGGTAAACTGCTTTCCAGTTATGCTTCTGTTGTCTTTCTTCCTGGACATATTCCCGCTGGTCTTTCGCTTCTTCTCTCAGACCTTGAGCCTTTTGGAACAACGAGTCTTTCGCTTTCTTTTCCGCTGCAAGCTTATCTTTTAGAAGGGAACGCTCTTCCTTCCATAAGGATTCTCTTTCCTCCGAATGCTTTTCAGCCTGCTTCAGCTGATATTGATAAGCAGATGATTCTTTTTGTAGACGAATGAGACGGGTTTGTGCGGATTCAAAATCTTTTTGGAACCTCGCTGCCTTCTCTTTCCATAACGCCGTTTCTTCCTCCATTGTTTGTTTCGCCTTTTCCATACTGGCTATTTGCTGTTCCATCCCCTGGATGCGTTTGACAGATTCCTGGGTTGCGACACTTTTTTCCTTTTGCAGCTGTTCTTCCCTGTCACGAAGGGCGGTATTCTCTTTTTTCAGCTTCTCCAGCAGGGCATAGTGATAATTCTCTTGATAATCTTTCACTTTCTCCTTGTACTTTGCCAGTTCCGACTTGAAATGAATGATCTTCTGTTGTAGAAGGATCGTATCTTTCTCCATAACCATAACCCCCCAGGTAGGAATTCATTTCAATTCAAACGGGAAAGTAAATCGGTCCACTCCCGTTCGCTCTCCTCAATGTACTGCTTTACCGCCTGCCTATCCTCCGTGTTGTCTGTTACCTTTTCAGCATTCCATCCATGACGCTGATTCATGGCCAACATCATAAGAATCATCTGGATGGTGTCGTCATCCAGAAAAACAAAGCTTTGACTCCGCTTCTCTTCGTCTGTTTTCAACCTCGTTACTTGACGGGTCATCCATTCTTTCAGCCATTTACGAAGCACCAACTGGAGGTCTAGCTCATCCACCTGCATCCCCCTCCCCACTAAGGTTGATTTGATTGAGCGAAGGAATCCCCTCCTTCGCCTCCTCTCCATAGGTGTATCCATTCAGACTCCCCGCATATTTCTTATCTGCGATCCATTTCATTTGAAAATTGGAGAAGGTCAGTTTCTCTCCCGGAGAGATGAGCTGCTTTCCGGAAGGGCGCAGCCAATACTCTGTTTTGTTGTCTGCTTCATTCAAACGTTCCCAAGCCCCGGACATTTGCAATTTCTGAATCGAATCTTTGTACAGATACTTCCCGGAAAACTGAAAGGGGGAGTCCTCCGACAATTGAAGACAGATGTAAGGATCCACGAAAGGTTCCTCACCGATATTATGGATATGATAGCTTCCAAGAAGAATGCTTTCTTTTGATCTGTCATGCGCAAGGTGAACCGAGTATGTAAAATAGCTGATCACCTTCCAAGACCTCGCCTTTTCCAATTCCTTGATCCGATCTCGAAATGCTTCCATGTAGCGCTTCTGTTTCTGCTGCCATTCAGAAAGCAGCTCAGCCGATCCTTTCATTCGTTTCACCTCCGTACTGTCTGAACACAAAGAGCCGAATTAAGACAAAAAGAAAAAAGAGAGGAAGAAATCCTCTCTTTGATTCTATGCCTGAGTATTAGCACTTATCACCGGATAGTCCCGGGCCATCGTCCACATTCGGGAACAATACAGGACATTGAGGTGGGATGGTTGGAGCAGGGCAAGGCGGGATTGGAAGAATATCACGCGGTTGGCAGAAGTCCGCTACGATTTCAAGCGTTACGTCGTATGTGGACTGAATGCTTTGGCACAGACGAACCGTTACAGTAACGTCAGTCAATGTGTCTTCCAAAGAACCATTTTCCTCACAGGAGAAGTTACAGATGAAGCAGTCGAGATCTGTATAAGAAACATCGACATCTGTTCCATCCGGCGCACATAGAAGCACTTGCTCACAACGTGTAAAGTCGACAGAACCGACTTCAATAGTACCGCCGCCAAGTTCAGGGATAAGCTCGACAAGAACAGTCACGGTGAAGTTTTTACGAATGTTGACCAACTGCAGAGTCAACAATGTTCCATCAACGACCAATTCTTGATCGGTACGACCTACGATTTCGATAGGGTCTACTTCTGCCGGTTCCACGACACAAGTGACATTCTCGATATCTGTACACTCCAGCAAATCTCCTGTCGGTCCGACCGGTAGATCGAAATCACCCAACGTCAAATCAAAAGACGCTTCGTTGATAATCCAGTCGTAAACTTTTTCTGTGTTGATACAAAGGAGCTCTTGGCCCCCCATTAAATTTTTTGCTTGCATGATTTGCAAACACCTCCGAATAAGATTTTCTCTTTCATTCGTAGCATATGAACAAGTGTACAGTTGGGTCTAGTGCTATCGCTGATATTTGGTGTGCTTTTGCGAATTGTGCGAACACCCATAATAAATGCGACAAATGGAAATGTGTGACTGTCCGATACAAACAACTACTTTTTTGTTCCGTGCTGCATACAATAGTAAGAAAAAAAACAGGACGGATTTCCAAGGTCATGCGTGTCAGAAAAATCGGCACATTTGTCACGTATTGGTGGTTCATCAATAGTATATTAATGTGCTGCAAAAGGGTGATGAGTAATGGATCTGAACAACACGTACAGTCCGGAAGCGATCGAAACCATGAAAGCGAAATTATCCCTTTACAAGGAAATGCTCCACTCCATCAAAACAGGAACCATAGCCGACGACTACCTTCTAATGAAACAGGAATCCGATGGGTTCCATCATAAATTCGAAGGAGTAATGAAACGTATGGAAGAGTACCACTACAGTGCAGACCAACGAACGAATCAGCTGGCTGCCCAGCTGCAATCTGTGAACGACACCGTCAGTACATTAAAACGCGACATCGATTTCATTAAGGAGAAGATGGACCGCCTTCAAGTCCACGACTTAATGGAAAAAATGAATCGGGTAATTGAGGTACAGGAGCGGTCGAAGCAGCAGGATGAATCGGGAGAAGTAAGTCGATTGAAAGAAGAATTAAGGCAGCTAAAAGAACAGCAGCACAGACAGAAAGAAACGGAATCAAGCGAAGTGAAGCGGTTAAAAGAAGAATTGGCTTCGTTGAAAAACCAGCAGGTTCCAAGCAAGCAGACGGAAACAAGCGAAGTGGACCGCCTGAAGGAAGAACTCGACGGCTTGAGAGAACAGCTGGTTCATTCAAGACAACAAGTTCCGGAAATGCCGATTGAAGAACCAAGAGAGCAGGCACCTGCACCGAAGAAAACGTCGGAGTACAGAAAACTTCAAAGCATGCTGCAATCTTCACGGAAGTACCATACAGGCAGAAGCGATTATTACCCACCTATGTCGCAGCCAGGGTATCAGCAGCAATCATCCTATTATCAGAACCAGCAGGGCTTTCAACAGAATGGCATCTCTTTCCCTGAATCCGGAAATAATAAGCCAGGAAAAAGACGGATGCCCGGTCATTCTGCTATGGACTTCAACCAGAACACCATCATTCGAAAAAAAAACGGTGAAGAAACCGCCCAGAGATTAGAAGAAAACAGGAAACCAGAAAAAGTCCAGAAGACTGTCACGAAGAATCCGGAACCCTTGGAGAAAGAGTCCAACCAGAAAGCCCTCTCCATTAAAGAGACGCTTCCTCATAAAGAAGCGGATGATAAGCCTAAGATGGCCTCTTTTCGAATTGCCAACAGACCTAAATCCCTGCCTGCACGCGGTCGAAAAGTGGAATCATTCACGCAGGAGAATGACGAAGATGCACCGAAGAAGCGAGAGCGTGCTTCGATCTTTTCATTCTTTCAAAGAAGGCTGTGAGCTTCCATGATCGAACTGTCTGAAGAGCAGTATGAACAGATAATGGAGCACGGACGCAGGGAATGGCCGCTCGAAGCCTGTGGTTTATTGGCCGGAGAGGAACCAGGAGTGATCCTATCCGTCTGGCCGTTGGAAAACGAATGGAAGGCTAGAAACCGTTTTTTTGTCAGTGCCAAGGTAGTCGCACAAACGTTGGAACATGTGAGTCATGCGGGACATAAGGTGTTGGCGATCTATCACACTCACCCTGATACAGCACCTTATCCCTCTTATACAGATCTCCTTCACCACCCCGACGATAATGTCATCATGGTCATTCTTTCTTACAAGACCAATCCTCCACACATGCGATGTTTCACCATTAAAAACAGGACATGTGACGAACACCCTTTTTCAATTAAAAAGCGATAAATGCCCTCCCATTTTCCGCATTTTTTCTTATAATACATTATCAAACCATAAGGAGAGGTATTCGTGAAAGCTAGAAGAGTGAGAAGACAAGTTCAAAGCAGCAGATCTGTTAAGAAGTCCAGCACGCCGATTGTCATTGAAACATCACCGCAAACAAAAGTACAACGCCCGGTAAGACGCGGCGGATGCTGCTTGAAAAAAAGGTAACTCGTTCCCTTCTCACCTCCGAATGAGAATATGGACGATCGAAGAGTACAATCGAGGGCTGAAGGAGCCCTCCATGCCTGAGCCAGACGATAATGAATCATAAATATTTCATATATATATTAGAAGCCCATCCTGCAGGATGGGCTTCTTCGTAATGATTTAATCTTCAACAACGAGGTTCTTCTCGAACCGGCTGATATCTTTATCGGCCCCGATGACGATCAGGACATCCGTTTCCCGGATTTCTTCACTAGCCATCGGAGAAACGATGACGTCTTTATGGCGTTTGATTGCCACGACGTTACATCCGTACTCGGCACGGATATCCAGATCAACAAGCGTTTTTCCGCTCATTTTACTGCCGGCCTTCACTTCGACGACGCTGTGATCATCAGAAAGCTCGATATAATCCAGAATATTATTGGAAATGATATTGTGCGCGATCCGTTTCCCCATATCCCGTTCCGGGTGGACAACTTGATCGGCTCCGATCTTGTTCAGGATTTTCTCATGGTAGTCATTCTGCGCTTTAACCGTAATTGTTTTAATTCCCATTTCCTTAAGGATCAGAGTGGTCAGCATACTCGCCTGGATGTTGTCACCAATCGCGACAATCACATGGTCGATGTTGCGGAATCCCAGTTCTTTTAAAACGTGTTCGTCCGTTGAATCAGCGATGACGGCATGAGAAGCGATATCTCTGTACTCGTTGACTTTATCTTCATCCAGATCGAGGGCTAGCACTTCCATCCCTTCCCTGCTCAACTCACGGCATATGCTGCCGCCGAAACGACCCAGTCCAATGACTGCAAATTCTTTTTTCATGATTGTTCCTCCATTTATCAGGCCAAATGTACATCCATTCTATCATAAAAGAAAGGCGAATGTTATGCCAGTACCGATCGATCTTCCTTTCACAAGGTTAGCATAAAAAAGGAACGCCCGCTGCTGCAGACGTTCCAATCATTAGACCCTGTATCTATTTTTTCCCTTTTACATATTCTGCGTCGAACAGGAACAGGCGCATCAACAGGATCAGGGAAGGGATGAGTAACAAAAGCCCTGCGATGAATACAATGACAAGTGCAACAGCCATCGCGTCATTTGTCACTCCGCTTGTCAAGGTTACGAAAGGCTTCAATAGATAAGGCAGGTGGGAAGCTCCGTAGCCGAAGAAGGCAAAGAAGAACTGGACCATGACGGCGATGAACGCCCATCCATAATGTTTCCCTCTATATACGAGAAAGACGGCAAGCATAAAGGCTGCGACAGAGAGGCCGAATACCCACCACAGATCAAGCGCCTTGTTGAAATGCTCCTCGTTCTGCTGACTGAGGGCAATGAATGTCGTCAGACTGGCGATAATCGCAGGGGAACTCCAAAACAAGGCATAACGACGGACGAGATTAAGAGCAGGCTGATCATCCGCTCTGTGAGCGTAATAGCTGAGAAACATCGAGCTGATATACAGAACGGAAACAATCGCAAGGAACACGACACTCCAGGAATAAGGGCTGGTCAACAGTTCTCCGACGAGCAGGTGAACCCCGTCCGCCGTCTCTTCGATGTAACCCCCTTCCGAGATCGTCAACCCGGTCGAAAGCGCAGCCGGAATAAGCAGTCCGGTCGCCCCGTACAGGAACATGTAGAAGCTGTTATTTTTCGATCCATAATTCTCAAAAGCGTAGAATGAGCCGCGAATGGCAAGGAGAACAATGGCGATGCTGCCCGGAACGAGCATGGCCTGACCGAAATAGTAGGCCATATCCGGGAAGAATCCGATCAGACCGACGAAGAAGAACACAAAGAATACGTTCGTCACTTCCCAAACAGGAGATAAATAGCGGGAAATCAGTTTATTTATCACATGGTCCTGCTTCGTCAACCTGGCATAATAGGCGAAGAAACCAGCGCCGAAGTCGACGGATGCTACGATTAAATACCCGTAAAGGAACAGCCACAAGACGCTGATCCCAATCAATTCATAGTTCATTCATCGGCCTCCTCTCTCGCTGCTGCCACCTGCGGATATCGTCGTTCCATTTCAAGCTCGGCTGGTCTCCCCTTAAAGATTTTTCGCAGGGTAAGGATACACCCGAGGGCAAGCACCAAATAAAGGACGGCGAACAGGACAAACATCTGGGTGACATAAGGTGAGGTCGTCGCACCCTCGGCAACGGTCATAAACCCGCGCAGGATCCATGGCTGCCGGCCGACTTCCGCAAATATCCACCCGAATTCGACGGCGAGCATGGACAATGGTCCGGCAAGCGCAATTCCCCAAAGAAGCAGCGGATGATACGTATTCCACTTCTTCACTTTCCAGAACACGAGGAACAACAGGGAAATGCCGAGCAGGTAAAATCCGATCGTCACCATCAGATCGAACATATAGTGTATCCATAACGGCGGACGTTCTTCTTCAGGAGTTTCATTCAGACCTTCTACTTCCGCCTGGAAATCGCCGTGAGCAAGGAAGCTCAGAGCGTTTGGAATACGGATGGCGTTCTCCACCTCATTATTCTCATTAAGTCTTCCAAAAACGACAAGGTCTGCTCCTTCCTCCGTATCGAAGTGCCATTCTCCTGCAGCAAGCTTCTCCGGCTGGTGTTCAGCAAGGAATTTCGCTGATAAGTCCCCGGCAAGAGCCGTCAGAATAGCAAAAATGAACATCATGGAAACCGTTAATTTCAAAGCTTTCTTATGATAAGCACTTCCTTTTTTCACTAAAATAATAAAAGCGGCTATACCAGCAAGGATGGCGGCTGCTGTCAAATAGGATGAAGATACGACGTGAAATACCTTTGTCGGAGTTGCAGGGTTGAACATCGCTGCAATTGGATCGACTGCCGTGAAACGACCGCCTTCCAGGTCGAATCCCTGCGGCGTGTTCATGAAGGAGTTGACCGTCGTGATGAAAAAGGCGGACATCGTCCCTCCAATCACCACAGGAATGGACAAAAGCCAGTGATGGATCGGGTTTTTGAACCGGTCCCACGTATATAAATAAATGCCCAGGAAGATCGCTTCGAAGAAGAAGGCGAACGTCTCCATGAAGAGCGGCAGAGCAATGACGTTACCTGCGATCTGCATAAAGCTCGGCCAGATCAAAGAAAGCTGCAGGCCGATCGCGGTTCCAGTCACGACCCCAACGGCTACGGTGATGGTATAACCGCGGGTCCATCGTCTTGCCAGTAATGTATAGTGAGGATCTTTCTTCCGGATCCCGATAAATTCAGCGACGGAAACGAGCACAGGAACACCGACTCCGATCGTTGCGAAAATAGCATGGAATAATAGAGTCATCGCCGTCAGTGACTGACTTACGGCGACGTTATCAAAATCGAACATGAATCTTCCTCCTAACGAACTCGTGGTAATCTATCCGATACACTTAGTATAATGCGGTCATCCCACTTCGTGGGCAGTCAGTGTTGACGATTTTGTGACATACTTCACAAACTTCACATTTCCTTCAAAAATCCTTCCGTTCGACATTACTCGTTTACCCCTTCCGGCACGGATCGTAACAGGATCTTCCACAAAAAAAGAAGCCGTCATGACTGACGGCTTCCATATTTACAAGAAATGAATATTCAATGGAATTACATAGCATCGAGCATGCGGAACTGGGCTTTGACTAATTCGTAGTACTCCCCTTTAGCATCCATCAGTTCCTCGTGGGACCCGTGCTCTAAAATTTTCCCTTGCTCGAGTACGAAGATGTTGTCTGCTTCCCTGATCGTCGACAATCGGTGAGCGATCATGATGGCTGTCCGGCCTTTCAGAAGTCTTTTCAGCGCCTGCTGGATTTTCACTTCTGTTTCCGTATCGATACTCGCTGTCGCTTCATCCAGTATTAAAATCCTCGGATCAGCCAGAAGGGCGCGGGCGAAGGATAAGAGCTGCCTTTCCCCTGCAGACAGAATGCTTCCTCTCTCTTCTACTTCCGTTTGATATCCTTCACTGAGTCTTTGGATAAAACCATCGGCTCCAACAACCTTCGCAGCGTCCATGACTTCTTCATCGGATGCACCGGGTCGTCCGAAGCGAATGTTCTCCATGATCGTCCCTGAGAAAATGAATGTATCCTGCAGGACGACACTGATCTGCTGGCGGACACTATCGATGGTCGCATCACGAAGATCGACACCGTCGATTTTTACAGAACCTCCCGTCGGGTCATAAAAGCGGCTGATTAAGTTCGCGATGGTCGATTTACCGGACCCGGTATGGCCGACGAGGGCTACCGTCTCCCCTGCCTTCATCTCCAATTCTATGTCATGGAGAGCAATTCGCTTCTCATCATAGGCGAAGCGGACGTGATCAAATTCGATGTGACCTTTCATATCTGTCAAAGTCACAGCGCCGGCCTTTTCTTCCACATTCGGTTTCTCATCAAGAAATTCAAAGATCCGCTCGGATGCGGCCATGGCCATCAACAGCTGATTGTAGACCATGCCGAGACGTGAAATCGGCTCCCAGAACATTCCCAGGAAGAAGGCAAAGGATACGAAAGTACCGATTTCCACATCGCCTTCAAGGATAAGATGAGCTCCGAATGCGACCAGAATAATGGTACCTGCGGCATTACTCATCTCGACGAATGGCCGGAACATGGCACTTTTTCTAGATGCCGTATTCCAAGATGCGAAGGTGTCGCTGTTGACACCATCGAAGTATTCCGTATTTTCCCTCTCCTGTGAGAACGACTGGGTTATTCTTACGCCCTGCAGACTCTCATTCAAATGGGAATTCAAGCGCGACTGCTGGATCCGCACATCCTGCCAGGAGCGGCGTATGTTACGCCTGAGCTTCGTCGAAATGTAAAACATGATCGGCATGATGACAAGAACGGCGAGGGCAAGCTTTGGACTCAGCACAAATAGAATGACAATAATTCCGGTCAACATGACGATGTCCATCAATAAATTGATAATTCCATTTGTGAACAGTTCCTGAAGGGAGTTGATATCGTTCATGATCCGCACAAGAATAGAACCGGCGGATCTGGAATCAAAGAACTTATGAGACAAGCGCTGGACGTGGGAAAACAAATGCTGTCTCAAATCGTATATGACGTTTTGACCAAGGATGTTGACATATTTAATCCGAAGAATATTGCCGACATAGCTGAGCCCGTATAAAACGGCGATTCCAACGACAAGCTCGATCAATAAATTGGTATTGCCGTCTTTAATCGCTATATCGATGGCCACTTTTCCGATCAGGATTGGAACGACAAGCCGGACCAGCGTCGAGACCAGCATTGCAATGATGGAGATTGGCAGCAGCGTCTTGGCGTACGGCTTTATGTAAGCAAGCAGACGCCACATTTGTCCCCAGTTAAACGGCTTCTCAATGGCCTGGTCCTGTGTATATTTGAAACGATTCAAATGCTTATTCGTTTCTGTTTTTTCAGCAGACATCTTCACTCCTCCTTCTTACGAAACGTTGGATGCGTTCAGTATTTTTTCTTTATCCTGGTATTGGATATCATAGATCCGTTGATATGGGCCGTTATTGTGTAAGAGATCATCATGGACACCACGCTCCTTGATTTCTCCATCTTCCAGCACCAGGATTTCATCCGCGTGCTTTAAGGAAGAAATCCGGTGGGCGATGATGAACGTCGTCCTCCCTTTCATCACTTCCTTTAGTGCCTTCTGAATCTGGAATTCTGTTTCCATATCAACCGCGGATGTTGCATCATCGAGAACGAGGACAGCCGGGTCGATTAGAATCGAGCGTGCAATAGCAATCCTCTGTTTTTGTCCACCGGAGAGTCCCATCCCCCGTTCACCGAGCAGCGTATCATAGCCGTCGGGCATTTCCATGATGAAGTCGTGTGCCTGAGCACGCTTGGCTGCCTCGATCACTGCGTCTTCGGAAGCATCAGGATCGCCATAGGCGATGTTTTCCCTTATGGTCGTCGAAAACAAGAAAGACTCCTGAAGAACAAAACCGATATTCTTCCGCAGGGATTTCAAGCCATAATCCGAAACAGGATGGTTATCGATGAGCACCTCTCCCGCCTCCGGTTCATAGAAGCGTGTAATCAGCTGGGTAATGCTCGTTTTTCCCGAACCAGTCGGTCCGATCAGGCCGATCGTTTTGCCGGGAGGCGCATCAAAAGAGATATGCTTCAATGCGGAATCATCCCCTTCGACATACGTTAAGGTGACATCGCAGAAGGTGACATGGCCATTTAGACGATCAACGGACAGCGCGTCCTCCCTCTCCTGGATGTCTTCTTCCGCCTCTAATATCTCAAGCAGACGCTCTCCGGATGCTTTGGCTTGAGAAAACAGGTTGATGACGAAACCGATGTTCATGAGCGGCCCCAGGATATACCAGACGAGACTGAAGAAAGCGACCAGCTCCCCAAGCTGCAGCGAGCCATTGACAACTAAATATCCGCCGTAAGCCAGAAGTGCGACGACGCTCACATTTCCAATGAATTCCATCAGAGGGAAGAACTTTGCCCAGATGTTGGAAGATGTAATGAATTTAGAGCGATAATCGCTGCTGCTGTCCGAGAAACGACCGATTTCGAAATTCTCGCGGGAAAGGGATTTGACCGTATTCATGCCGCTGATGTTTTCCTGCACCCTTGTATTCAACTTCCCGAATGACTTACGGATTCTTCGGAATGCGGGGTGGACTTGAATTTCAAAGCGGTAGACGACCACGGCAAGAAAAGGCATAGCAGCCATCGTAATGAGCGCAAGAGGTACAGAGAAATAAAACATGACGCTTAAACTGATAAGGATGAGCAGGACGATACGAACGAGCTCCGAGAATCCCATGGACAGAAAGAAACGGAACCCTTCGACGTCCGCCGTCAAGCGCGACATCAAATCTCCCGTCTTCGCATTGTCGTAATACTTGAAAGAAAGCCTTTGCAATTTCTTGTACAGCCCGTCACGCAGGCGATAGACAGAGCGGATCCCGAAGTAATCGCCGAGATACTGATGGTAATAAGTAGCAATACCCTTGATTACCATCAACAAGAGGAAAACCGCGCAGATGTAAGGGATCCACTCGTACCGTCCCCCTGCCACGACGTCATCGATGGTCACCTGCAGAACAATGGGATAGACGACTGTAATAGCCGTCACAAAGAAAAGTGAGAATAGAGATAAGAAGAAATATTTCCGATAGGGCCAGTAGAATGCCTTTAATTTCCTGAATGTTTCCATAGATGCCCCTCCTTTTTGTTTATCGTCCGATGGGAAATTTGTTTCGGAACATAACTATAAATATATCGGGTATCGAAATATTTTTCCACCTATTCGACCCAATTTTTAAAATTTTCTGTCCTTTACCTTAAAACAACTTTCTAAGAATTCCATCTTATTGTGGAAGAACGATACACCCTGTGGTAATAAGAAATGCTGAGAAAGGCTGAAAAAGGAAGGAATACGGCAGCAAGCATTCGACATCTATCTACAAATTCATTCTTAATCGTTGAAATCCCCCTGTGATTTCCGATATCCTATGTAGGAGCAGTAGAAATTGGAAGACAGGAAGGAGTTTTGACTTTGAACATTTTTGAAGAGGGATTTAAATTTAATGCGGCAGAGCTGGTGGACAGCCTTATTTCTGTCGGCTTGGAAATCATCGTATTATTAATTGCGTTTGCTATCGTCAAACCGCTTGGTTCGAAAGCGATCGGTGCCGCAATCGATCGGATGGGTCAACAGCGGAAATTATCGGAGGGGCGCACAAAAACCCTTCATCGTTTGTGTGTCAATTTATTTTCTTATGTATTGATCGCCATTCTGATCATGATGTTGCTCACTGCTGTCGACATCAATATCGGACCGCTTCTTGCCGGTGCCGGTATCCTTGGACTTGCGATCGGTTTCGGTGCGCAGGGACTTGTGTCCGATATCGTGACCGGTTTCTTCTTATTATTGGAGCGTCAGGTCGAAGTCGATGATTACGTAACTGCCGGCGGGTACGACGGAGTCGTGGAAGAGGTAGGTATCCGCACGACGAAGATCCGCAGCTTTGACGGTACGCTCAATTTCGTACCGAACCGCAACATTTCAGGCGTGGCGAACCACTCCCGCGGAAATATGCGCGCCCTTGTTGATATTGGCATCGGCTATGACGAGAATATTGACGAAGCTATGGCGGTACTTCAGAAGGTGGCTGATGACTTTGCATCCGATGAGCGTTTCAAAGAAGGTCCGAACGTCCTTGGTGTCCAAAGCCTTGGTTCTTCCGATGTCGTTATCCGTATCCTCGGAAAGACAGAGAACATGGAACAATGGGCAGTGGAACGCGATATGAGAAAAGCGATGAAGGAAGCCCTGGACGCTGCCGGCATCGAAATCCCCTACCCACATCAAGTTAACATACGCAAAGAAGCATAAAAAAAAGACCCTGATGGGGTCTTTTTTTATTGGCGAAGGAATGTCCTATACGCTTGTTCATGCTATTCTCAATTCTCAAGACCCTCCGGCCGGACCTTTTATTCGTAACCCCGGATCACTTCCACCTTTTTGATCTGCCCCCTGTCGACACCGATCACGCGGAACTGATAATCCTCCGCTTCGAGCACCGTCCCTTGTCCTGCTTCATAATCTTTCATATAGACCCATCCTGCTATGGTATCGACATCCTGTCCGGTCAGGTGGAGATCAAAGTAGTCATTGATTTCCTGAAGCGGCGTCTTTCCTTCCAAAAGGAAGTGACCATTCTTCAGGCGTTTGATATTTCTCTCCTCCGCAGCATCGAACTCATCACGGATTTCTCCGACGATTTCCTCAATAATATCCTCAATCGTGATGATACCGGCAGTACCTCCGTACTCATCGATCAGTAAAGCGATATGGCTCCGCTCTTTCTGCATCTTGACGAGTATTTCCTGAATAGGTACATTCTCGAACACCTTCATAATCGGGCGGATATACGGCCGGATGTTTATATCTTTGGAGCCGTCTTCATATAAAAGTTCCTTCATATGAATTAAACCAATTACGTTGTCTTTATCCCCGTCCACGACCGGGTACCTGGTAAAGCGGTTCTGCTTCATTTCTCGTTCAGCACTGGCAATGGATTGGTGAGCATCAAGGACGACCACCTCTGTCCTCGGCACCATGATTTCCTTCGCCATTCGATTGTCAAATTCAAATATCCTGTCTACATACGTGAACTCGGAGTGGTTGATTTCTCCGCTCTGGTAACTTTTCGTCAAAATATGGCGGAGTTCTTCTTCCGAGTGTACCTCTTCCGATTCCTTGACGACTCCAAATCCGAGCAGGCGGACAAGCAGATTAGCTGATCCGTTCAAAAGAACGATCAGAGGGTACATAATTTTACTATAAAGGAGAAGCGGCCGCGCCAGACGCAGACTCAGCTGTTCCGCTTTTTGTATCGCTACGGTTTTCGGTGCCAGCTCTCCTAAAACAACATGGAGGAAAGTGATGACAAAGAAAGCGACAGCGAAGGAAAGCGTATTTGTAAAGCCTGCCGGCAGCGAAAGGGAACCGAAAAGTGGATGGAGCAGCACTTCAAGTGTCGGTTCACCGAGCCACCCTAGACCCAGCGCCGTAATCGTAATGCCCAGCTGGCAGGCAGATAAATAATAGTTCAAGTTTCGGACGATCTTCAGCGCCATCTCAGCCCGCTTGTTTCCTTCCTGCGCTTTCGCTTCCAAACGCGTCCTTCTTACCTTAACGATAGCAAACTCACTGGCAACGAAAAATGCCGTCAATGCAATCAATAATGCAACGGCGATTAATTTTATGGTGGATTCCATCCGCAAACCCTCCTCCTGCATACATCAAGCCTACTTTATTGTTTGCTTGTATATAGCAGGTATGCATGGGTATCTATAGTCCGCGGATCGTTTGTTCGACAACATCCACACCGACGGTGAGTGCTGTCTCTTTAGGTTTCAGCGTTGCATGATGCAGGCCGGCATCAGACTCTACACCGAGCCAGAACATAAAACCAGGAATTTCTTTGATCATATATCCAAAATCTTCTCCTGTCATGGCCATCAAAGCTTCTTTGTATTGGTAATCCGATTGTTCTACAATTCCTCGGAACTGCTTCACGTATGTGTCGTTATTGAATACTTGATGGTAGTTTGATCCGTAATCGATGTGAATTCGACAGTCATCAGCAATTTCAAATCCTGTGGCCACTTTTTCGATCTCTTTCTTCACCCGGTCCATCGCCTCAGGTGATAATGTACGGATCGTCCCTTCCAGACGGGCCGTTTCAGCGACGATGTTCTGCACCGTGCCTGCTTCCACTTTCCCGATCGTGATGACGGCACTGTCCAGTGGATCGACTCTTCTCGCGACAATCTGCTGCAAGTGGGTCACGAATGTACTGGCACTGACCACCATATCCCGTGTCAGATGCGGAAATGCTGCATGCCCTCCAAGTCCGTGAAAATCGATAAACAGCTCACTTGTATTGGCAAACAGGAGACCTGGTTTGGAAGATACTGTCCCGACAGGCAGTTCCGGTGCAATATGAAGCCCGAACAGGACGTCCGGACGGAAGGATTTCATTTCCTCCGCCTGCATCATCGGCTCCGCACCGCCCGGCCCTTCCTCTGCAGGTTGGAAAAGAAACACGACATCATCTTCTGTCGGCTTTTCCGCCAGACGGGTGAGAGCCCCGAGCGCGATGGTCATATGGAAATCGTGTCCACACGCGTGCATCCTCCCCGGGTATTCCGAGGCAAAGTCATAGCCGGTCTGCTCCGTCAACGGTAATCCGTCCATGTCGGCCCGGTAGCCGATTGTCTTCGCTCCTACAGTTCCTCTGACTCTGACAAAAATTCCGGTCCTCCATGTCTCAACAACCAAAGCCTCCTGAGGAAGCCCGGCAATATAGTTCAATAAATAACGCTGGGTTTCAAATTCCTGAAAGCCGAGCTCCGGAATACGATGTAATTCTCTTCGCACAGCTGTCAACTGCTCTTGCTGCATGGTGGTTCCTCCTTATAAGAAAGGCCTTGCTTTGCCAGCAAGGCCCTGTAATTCGTTAAATTAATTGTCCAGTTTACGCAGTTCCTGCTTGATCTCGGTTTTCGACTTCGTCTGATCATCGATTTCCTTAAGAACTTTCGCAGGGGTACCGGCAACAAGTGTATTCGGCGGAACATCCTCCGTTACAATCGCTCCGGCAGCAACAACAGCACCTTCACCGACGGTTACTCCCTCCAGTACTACAGCGTTCGCACCGATGACAACGCCATCCTCGATAACAACCGGTTTAGCGGATGGCGGCTCAATAACACCTGCAAGTACGGCTCCAGCACCGATGTGGCAGTTCTTCCCTACTGTTGCGCGTCCTCCAAGAACCACGTTCATATCGATCATCGTACCTTCCCCGATTACAGAACCGATATTGATCATGGCACCGAACATGATGACGGCTCCATCTCCGATCTCTACTTGGTCGCGGATGATAGCACCAGGCTCGATACGGGCATTGATATCTTTCATATCCAGCAGCGGAATCGCGGAATTACGGCGGTCATTCTCTATTACATAATCCGCAATCTTAGACTCGTTTGCATCAAGAACCGATTTAATGACTTTCCACTCTCCGAAAAGGACGCCGGAAGTACCGGAGACGAAATCCTGCACTTCTTCTCCGAATTCGATACTTTCAAGATCGCTCCCTTTGACGTAAACTTTGACCGGTGTTGATTTCTTGCTATTTGAAATGAATGAAATGATTTCATTAGCGTCCATCTGCTTCATGTTGTTTCCTCCTCTATGTATTTCTTTCCCCCTTTACTTTATCAAAGCACCGTGCCTAATTTCAATCCTCTTTTTTCGGAAGTTGCAGAATTAAAAGAAAACTGACAATGGCGAGCACCAATAAACCGATGTAAACAAGGTGCAGGCCGTCCGTGAGTCCGTCCTGCAAAACACGAAGCTCCTCCGTCGTTAAATCGCCCCGGCTTTCTTCCCTAAGCAGGGAATTGGCGGAATCGACTCCGAGCGAATCAGCTAAGCCTGCTTCCTTGATCGTACCTGCAAGCCGGCTGTTCAGGAGGCCTCCTAAGAGTGCCGCCCCCACGGCACTGCCGATCGTCCTCATGAACATATTGGTTGCTGTCGCGATCCCCCGCTGCTTCCAAGGCACGGCATTTTGAATGGACACAATGAAAGAGGTCGACGTCAGACCCATTCCAATCCCGATGAACAATGAAGCACAGGCGGCGAACCACGGACCTTTATCAGGTGTAAGCATGGTAAAGACCGCTCCCCCGATAATAAGGGAAACTCCTCCGATCCATGCGGTTGGTCTATATCCTATTTTCAGGATGAGACGTCCTGCAGCCGTCGAAGCAATCGGCCAGCCGATCGACATAGTCGTCAAGGTGAAGCCCGCAACGGTCGCAGACTGCTCCATTACTCCCTGGACGAATGCAGGCAGGTAGCTGCTGACGCCGATCAGAATCATTCCTGTCGTGAGAGAAGTGAGGTTGGCGTAGCGGATGGAAGGGATCTTCCATAACTCGACCGGAATCATCGGGTCTGCTATTCTTCTCTCATGAAAGACAAAACTCAAAGCCCCCGCTGAAGCTGCAGCAGCAAGTCCGGCAATTGGAAGCGAGCTCCACTCGAGTCCCGTACCTCCTTCTACAAGGATAATCATGACAGTACTGATGGTAACGACCACCAGTAGCGACCCTGTCCAGTCGACCGAACGCTTTTCTTTGACCTTTTCCTCCTTAAAGAAAAGCAGGATACCTGCGAGAGCCAGCAGGCCGAGCGGTATATTCATCCAAAATACGTAATGCCAGCTGAGTATATCCACAAAAAAACCGCCCAGAACAGGACCTGTAACAGCAGAAATCCCCCAGACGCTCGAGAGGTAGCCTTGGATCTTCGCCCGCTCCTCTTTCGTGTAGATATCGCCTACAATCGTCGTCGCAATCGGCATCAAAGCACCCGCTCCGAGTCCTTGAACAAGCCTTGCCACGATCAATACTTCCATAGAAGGAGAAAGTGCACTAATGACCGCTCCCGTTAAAAACAAGCTGATTCCGACCATGAAAATCGGTTTTCGACCATAAACATCGGACAGTCTGCCGAACAGCAGAACCGTAGAGGCATTGGTCAATAAGTAGGCGGAGAATACCCAGCTGTACAAGCTGAACCCACCAAGGTCGGCCACGATGCTCGGCATAGCCGTCGAAACGATCGTCGCTTCGATGGCTGCCAGGAACATGGCAAGCATAATCGAAGCAAGGACGAGTCCCCTTCTCTGTCTGTTTTTCTGCAAAGGATTCATCCCCTTTATCTATGTAATCGCTTTTACTATACTACAAAAAATAGATGACATCAGGAAGATGCCATCTATTCCGGTATAGTTTTTGTATTATGCATTCGATCCGTTCATCGTGTGTTTGAAGGTTTCGTGGTAGTGTTTGCTGAATTGTTTTAGTATTGTGCGGCGGGTGACGATTCCGTCAAATTCGCCTTCCGGATTGGTGACGCAGACAAAAGGAAAATCAATCAGTTTATGAAGGGCATCGATCATCGTATCGTCCTGTTTAAGGCACGGTACCTCTTTATCCATCACTTCCGACACCTTGATATCCGATAAGTGATGAAGCTCGAACCTTTCCATTCCCAACGTTTCCTCCAGTATCTTTGTCTTACTGATCACCCCTTGGAATTTGTACGTAGGGTCCAGTACAGGAACTGCAGAATAGCCTGATTTCACGAGGACTAGCAGCGCGTGCTCCAAAGGATTGCCTACCTGCACGTGGGCGACCTTCTCTGATGGGATCATGATCTCTGATACGAGAGGGATCCTCAATGTTTCTGTTTCTTCTATACTTACCATAATCATGTTCACTCCTTTGTTCAACATCTGAAGGAGCAGAAAGAGACGCTCTAAGGAACCATTACATAGTTTAACATAGATCAAGCCTGATCACGAACCGCAATTTCCGACAATTCTCTCTCTCTGACGCATTCGGACGACTATCTATTACCCACTATTTGGATAACATCAAACCTCTTCTTTCTGCTTCCCTTTATAAATCACTTTTATAGGCGTATAATGAACACACCTGATAGTATTGGAGTGGAATAGATGGAAATGATGACACACACCTTCTCGAAACGCGAGGAAATAGCGAATGCTGTGACGCACGGGATAGGGGCTGTCCTGAGTGCTGCCATGCTCGTCCTTCTGATTGTGTTCGCAAGTATCGGCGGCAATGCATGGCACATAACAAGTGTGACGATATACGGTGTATCCATGCTCGTCTTATATGTTTCTTCGACACTCGTCCACAGTTTTCCTCCAGGGAAAGCAAAGGACCTGTTTGAAATCTTTGATCACTCGGCGATTTATTTATTCATTGCCGGCACCTATACCCCGATTCTGCTCGTCCCATTAAGAGGAGCGCTCGGTTGGACTCTGTTCGGCATCGTATGGGGGCTTGCGGTTCTCGGTATTCTGTTTAAGGTATTCTTCGTCAAACGTTTTGTTGTAATGTCCACCGTTTTCTATGTACTGATGGGCTGGCTTATCGTTCTTGCCTGGGGTCCGCTTACCGCTCAGGTTCCAGCCGCCGGCATCACGTACCTCGTCGTCGGAGGCGTCTTGTATTCCATCGGTGCAATTTTCTATGTATGGCGCAGTTTCACCTATCACCATATGGTTTGGCACTTGTTCGTCCTCGGTGGGTCGATCCTGCACTTCTTTACGGTATTCTTCTATATCATCGGTTGAAGTGATCGTTCCATCAGCACATAAAAAAAGGTTCAGAGCCGGATGACGGTTCTGAACCTTTTTCTATGTGAATCAAAATGGATGTTTGTTCAGCCACTGTCCGCCGTCCAGCGTTACCACTTCACCATTCATGTAGGAAGCTTCTGAGAGAATAAAATTTGCGAGAGCCGCAATCTCTTCCGGTGTTCCGAGACGCTTCAGAGGTACGGACTTCAGTGTCCGCTCCGCCGCTTCCTCCGACTGAAACAACCGGTCTGCCCCACCTGTCCTCTCAATCGGCCCAGGGGCAATGGCGTTCGCCCTTATACCATACTTACTTCCCCACTCCACAGCAAGCGTGCGGGTCATGGCAAGGACCCCCGCTTTAGCCGAGGCGGAATGAATAACTCCTGCCCCTGCTCCCCATGCATATGTAGCGACAATATTCAGAATGGATCCTTTGATTTTGTTTTCAATCCAGTAATTTCCTACGGCATGACTGCAGTAAAAGGTACCATTCAGTACAATGTTAATGACCGCATTCCAGCCGTTGGGCGATAAATCCTCCGCAGGTACGATGAAATTACCTGCCGCATTATTAACAAGATGATCCACCTTACCGAAAGCGCTTACAGTTTCAGCGACCATTCTCTCTGCATCTTCCACTTCTCGCACATCCATCTGAATGGTAAGGACGTCATCTTCCTTTCCTTGTGCAATTTCCTTCCGCGCCGCTTCCAGACGTTCTTCGTTTCTACCGGCAATGGCGACCTTTGCTCCTGCCTCCACGAAACATTTAGCCATATGGAGCCCCATCCCGCTCGATCCTCCCGTGACAATGACTACTTCGTTCTTCATGACAAATTCCTCCTCTTTTCCTCTTACATATCTTTCTACACGCATAAAATGAATTCCTGTTCATTTTATAAAAAACGCGGTATTTTCGACGAATTTTTTTTTCGTTTCGTGATATAATGGCGGAAGAATTCGGGGGAGTGCTGCTATGAAAATGAGTCGTAGAACCTTTCTGAAACGCGTGTTATCCGGTACAGCAGGCATTCTCGGGATCGGCGCTTTTGGATACTCGTATGCCCGTTATCTCGAGCCTCACATGCTTCAGACAAAAACCTATTCGATTACAAGCGAAAAAATTCCGAGAGCTTTCCACAATTTCAAAGTTCTCCAGTTCTCCGATACCCATCTCGGGTTCCATTATGATATAAACCAATTAAACAAGCTTTCAGAGACCATCAATGGGTACGAGCCCGACCTCCTGCTTTTTACCGGCGATCTCGTCGATAAACCCCACACGTACGATTATCCTGTGGAGCTTGTGCAGGTGCTCAGGAAACTGGAAGCTAAACGCGGGAAGTACTGGATTTACGGAAACCACGACCATGGTGGTTACGGTACAGACAAAATCCGGGACGTGATGGACCAGGGCGGCTTCCAACTTTTGCAGAACGAACACATCCTCATTCGAAATGGGTCTGCATCTTTTGCCCTTGCAGGTTTGGACGATGTGATGCTGGGGAAACCGGATATTGAAAAAGCATTGAACCGTATTCCAGAGGATTTATTCACACTCCTGATGGTTCATGAGCCGGATGTTGCCGACGACTATCAACGCTACCCGATCGACCTTCAACTTTCCGGTCACAGCCATGGAGGACAAGTGCAGCTGCCGTTTTACGGGTACATGGTCACCCCTCCCTATGCGGAGAAATATGTCGAAGGTCATTACCGCTTGGAACAGGGACTCGATTTGTACGTGAGCAGAGGCATCGGAACGACACGGCTGCCTTACCGTTTCCTTTGTCAGCCGGAAATTTCGTTATTTCTCTTGAAATCAAATGATTCTTAAAGACTACACATAAATCATGCAACCATACGAATACAAGTGGTACACTAGAAGAAGTTTACTTGTAGGAGAGGTCCTGTTGGTTATACTAAGACAGCTCTCTCTATCCTCCTCCTACCTAGGGAGGGACAGGCTGATGCATCCGCCCGTTACCAAAGCGTCTTTTACAGCCAGGCGGATCTATGACGGGAACTTCCGTTACACCGCCTTTCGTCAAATCCTAATAGATAGAAAACCGTTTGAATTGGATGGAAAGGAGTCCACTGATGAAAGAAACACATTTATCGAACCGGGAATTGGCAGAATCCTTATTTATCGTCAACCGCCATGCCAAGACAGCTCCGGAACCAAAGCACTTATACGACATCAAAAAACAAACCATCGAAAAACTCCTTCAGGAAAACCGCGCGAAGAAAGTAGGACTTCACTTCTCGGACCACCCGAGATTCAGCCAGCAGCATTCGACTCTCCTGATTGAAGTCGGGGGCTATTACTTCCACGTTCCTGCACATAAACAGGATTTCGATCAACTCAAGCACCTCGGTAAAGTCGACCAGTCCTACCGCAATCCTAAGCCGAAGCTTTCCCTGTCGAAAGCGAAGCGGAATCTTTACCACTATTTGGATTGGAAAATGCCGAAAAAACCGATGCATGCCATGCAGACGACAAGTCCGAGCTTTCTCGGGCAGCCGACCGGCGGTCCGTGGAACCAACGCAGACGAAGGGATCGCTGATAAAACCGCTCTTTATGTTTCGCTTCTGTAAAAATAAGGAATGAAACATAAGGAGGAGGCTGATTTCTATGACGATGGATCCAATGGAAGACTTTCTTTATCATTTGAAGAAGTATATGGAATACACGACGGAAATGCGTTCATCCTATGAGCATCTGACCGCAGAACAAAAAGAAAAGGTCATCCAGGCGTCCCCTGCAGGGAAGGACCCGGAAGTACTCTCCAAGCATGCCTACGCCTGGCATGATAAGCTTTTCACACAGAATGAGATGGATAAAAAAAGATGACAAGAGGCCGCTTTGCGCCCTTTGTCATCTTTTTTTCTTCGTACCCCTCGTTTACAGCTGTTACAGAATAAAATGGTCGATCCATTTAACAAGGTCGACGATTTCCGGTTTGGACACTTGCGCATCAGCACCGACCATTTCTCCCTTATGCCGCAGATCATCGGTGATCAAGGAAGAGAAGATGATCACCGGCAGCTTGCTCATCGCTTCATTTTCTTTAATCAGTTTTGTCAGATGATGCCCGTCCATACGGGGCATCTCAATGTCTGTAATGATCAATTGATATTCCTCTTCCAGCACTTTACCTTCTTCTGCCAATCCTGCCAAATGATCGTATGCTTCTTTGCCGTCTTCAAAGCTGAACGTCTGCTCATATCCTGCTTCCCCGAGTGTCTCCTGAACCATTGCCCGGAGCATGGCTGAATCCTCTGCCAGCAGAATTCGTTTCGTCGACCGATCCCGGTCTCCAAGTTCCCTAAGCTGCCCTTTGTGAATGCTGGACTCCGGGTTAATGTCAGCGACGACCTTCTCAAAATCAAGCAGAAGCATCATTCCCTCTTCCATCTTGATCACACCTGTGACCTGCGTCTCCAGCCCTTGATACATACGATCAGGCTTTTCGATATCACTCCATGAAATGCGGTGGATCTGGGTAACGGTATGTACGTGGAAAACAATTTTTGTCTGATTAAATTCCGTAAGAATGAATTTATCCCGTTCCGGATTTTCCGAGGCAGGGAAACCCAGGGCGTGTGCCACATCCACCACCGGCACGACCTCTCCACGAATTTCTATAATTCCCTCCACCGACTTATGGGAATGAGGAATTTTCGTAATAGGATGCGGGTTTAATATCTCCTTGACTTTGATGACGTTGATCCCGAAGCGGTTGCCCTCGATACCGAATTCTACAATCTCCAATTCGTTGGTGCCGCTCTCCAATAGGATTCCGTGTTCTTTGTTCACATTTCATCGCCCTTCCTGTATCGGATCTATGCCTTATATCGACATTCTTCCTGGAAGGTTTAGAAAAGAAGTCCTACTTACAAAAAAAGCCCCTGAATTCAGGCTCAATGACATGTATACATGCAAACAAATATACTTATTCTCCCACATAAATGACAAAGAGTCCGTCGTCACAGAAAACATCCTAAGCTGCTTTTTTGTGGCGACGGCTGAGTTTCTTCCAGCTCCGCTTTCCTGCCTGAAAGAGGATATAACATAAACCGAAGCTGCTCATGCCAAGCAGGGAAATCGACCAGAAAAAGTCAGGCAGCATCGACGTGTTTCCGCTCATCGCATAACGATCAATCAGTTGAAGAAAGACGAGCACTGTCAGACTGCTGCCCAGGTAGCTTGCAAAAGTCTTCCAGTTATGAAGGATGATCCACTCCATTACGGGTTTCATCACCCACATGACGGCCGCCATCAACAGAAATACAAGTGTGAATTGGACGTGGTGGGGTTCAAGGCCGAATATTCCCAATAGATCAGGGTCCAACATCCGGATTGCTCCATCCAGAATAGAGGGGTCCAGCCATTCGGACAAATTCATGTACGTTCATCTCCTTGTTCTCATTACTACCATTATGAACAAGGAAAGATTTCCTTAAACGTCCAGCATGCCCTGTGCTTTCATCCATTTCAATGCTTCTCTTCTGCTGAGCGGGCGGAGCGGGTGACTTTCTACAAACAGAAGGACGGCTTCCGGTGCTGTCTTGCTGTATTCCCGCAGCGCCCATCCGATTGCTTTCTCGATAAAAAATTCCCGCTCCTCTTTCAATTCATGGGTGACGTGATATAACAGGTCCCGATCCGTCTTTTCTTTGTATCTCAACTGATGCAGGAGGCTCGAGCGGCGCAGCCACATCGTTTCCGACCGGCTCCATTCCTCCGTAACAGGACGGAGAAAATCGGGGTAACGAAGGAAGAAAGCACCACACAATTTCGACGCGATCGGATCGACTGTATCCCACCAGGGTTTCGTCTCCAGCAGTTGCTTATACCCGTCGATGGCGGACGGGAGCGTTTTCTTCGTGCCGCGCTCCAGTAGTTCAATAGCTGCATAATGACATTCCCTTTCTTCCATATCGAACAGGAGTTTCGCAGCCTCCATCCTCTCCGCTTCCTCTATGTTCCGGTATTCTTTCCATATCGGCCGGCATAGAAGCCGGCGATCCGGTGCTTTTATCCCAAAAAAAGAAAAATGGTGTTTCATATAAGCTTCCATGGGCCTCTTGTTTTTCTCATTCCTGTTTGAAGCAAGCGCCTCGTGAACAGCTGCGGCCAATACCTTCGCCTTATTCATCAACTTTCTTTCTCCAAAAAAGAAGCTAGAAGCTCTGCAGACTGTTTCGCTTCTTCATACCCTTGAACATAGAGCTGGTGCAGACGTTCTCTGTTCTTTTCCACACGCCCGACCTTAAGCGGCTCTTTCGGCCGGATAATGAGGACCGATCCTTCCTCTTCCATCTCCTTCAAAAGCTTAAGCTGCTGATTGTATTTGATATGGCGTTCGATCATCGCTCTTGCGAACAAGGGGAACTGCTTGTACTTCCGATTCATATACCAGGCGCCTTTCATCTTTCCTTTGATATACCCATCGTTCCTGGTCAGGACGACGACGTGCTTCTTGTTGCCGTCCTCCATCGAGCGGTCCAGGGGAATCGGGTCCGCTATGCCGCCATCCATCAACTGCCTGCCATCGTAAGCTATGCTTGGAGCGATCATGGGTAGAGAGCTTGAAGCACGTATCAACTGAAGCAGACTGCTCCTATCAGGATACTTATCATAAAACACCGGAGCCCCGGACTCCATATCCGTCGTACCGATCACAAAAGTCGTATCCTGTTTAAGAAACGCATCGTAATCGAAAGGAACCAATTGGTTTGGAAGTGTATCGAATATGAAATCCATTCCAAACAATTGACGTTTTGTGAACATCCGTTTGTAAGATATGTATTCCGGATGACTCCCGTATTCGACGATTACTTCATAGTTCCTCCCCCGCTGTCCCGCGACATAAGAACTGCCGTTACAGGCTCCCGCAGAAGCACCGACGACGTAAGGGAATTGGATGTTTTCATCCAGGAAGTAGTCCAACACCCCCGCTGTATAAGCGCCGCGCATGCCGCCGCCTTCCAGCACCAGTCCCGTATTTTCCATTGAAATCACCTTCTGATTTGTTTTAAGATATTCTTATTATCATTCTGCCACAAATGATTCCGGAAAGTAAAAAGAAGCGCCCGCAGAATCGGACGCTTCTCTCATGTACTGTCATCAATTGACATACGTTTTCTTTTCCAGTCTTTTGGCATGCTTTTCATCTATTTTGTTCTCGATTTTTTCGAGGGCGTCTTCGTCCTTCAGAAGCTGCTGTTTGTTACGATCTACAAGATCTTCAAAGGAAATTCGGTTTGGTCTCATAGCTGTTCTCCTTTCCATTTCTTCCTTAGCAGTATACCAAATGTCTGAAGGCTGCACCATTAAATTGTTTGAACATTTTGTTAATTATGTGTTACAAGGAGAGAAACGATGAAACATAGGATCAATACGAAAGTAAGAGAAATCGAAATATCCGGAATACGACGGTTCTTCAATATGGTCAATGGCTACAAAGATGTTGTCTCTCTGACAATCGGGCAGCCTGATTTCCCGACACCGGCAAACATCAAAGCAGCCGGGATTAAAGCCATCGAAGAAGACCGGACGAGCTACACGCACAACGCAGGCATTCTCCCATTAAGAGAAGCGATCAGCAGACATGTACAGACGAATTACCGACTCGATTATGCACCGGAAGATGAGATTATTGTCACCGTAGGAGCTTCCGAGGCCCTCGATGTGACACTTCGGACAATCCTTGAACCAGGCGATGAAGTAATCCTTCCGGGACCTGTCTATCCCGGCTATGAACCGCTTGTGCACCTGGCAGGCGGACAGATAGTCACCGTCGATACAAGGAAAAGCAACTTTAAACTCACACGGGCCGAAATAGAACGGGCGTGGACGGATAAGACGAAGGCCGTCATTCTTCCTTACCCATCCAATCCTACCGGCGTTTCGATGACAGAGCCGGAATTGGAAGATATTGCGGACTTTCTTGCCGGTAAACATGTCTTCTTGATCGCTGATGAGATATACAGTGAACTTGTGTACGAACGGCCGCACGTCTCCATCGCCTCGTATGACGAACTGAGAGATAAGGTCATCGTCATCAACGGTGTTTCGAAGTCCCATAGTATGACAGGATGGCGGATCGGATACTTACTTGCCCCGCGCTGGCTGGCTTCCCATATTCTCAAAGTGCATCAATACAATGTTTCCTGTCCGACATCGATCAGCCAGTACGCAGCTTTAGAGGCGCTCACGAACGGAAAGCAGGACGCCGAACAAATGAGGGATGCCTATAGGAAACGGAGGGATTATGTGACCGAAAGGCTGCGCCAAATGGGTCTGTCCTTCGCTGAACCGGAAGGCGCCTTCTATATTTTCGTGGAATTTCCACTTGAAGGAAGAACGACGTTCGATCGAGCTGTCCAGCTGGTGGAGGAAGCCAAACTCGCTCTCGTACCCGGTGATGCCTTTTCCGCTTCCGGCCAAGGGTTTATGCGGCTTTCCTACGCCTATCATATGGATACGCTGAAAGAAGGACTCGACCGGCTCGAGAAGTTTCTCCAAAAAAACTGAAACAGCAAAAAGCCCGTGGACTGGATCCATGGGCTTTTCCAGAAGATCAAAAAACTTAAAAAGGTAATTCATTTTATCGAAGCCCGTTCGCTAGGAAAAGTACTTTTTCCATAAGCTAAAAAAGCATATAGACGGGGTCCATATGCTTTATTTCGGACGTTTATCACTTTGTATCTCATTCAGTAAGGTGTCTAATTCCTGGCTTAATTTCACGGATTCTTTACTTGAGAGTCCTTTTTCCATGGCTACTTTGGTCATTTCTTTCCGGAGTATCTCCACTCTCGTTATGCGAGGATCCTTATCGGTCATCTGCATTCCGACTACCTCCTGACTTGTTCTATCCATTTCCTTGTACTCTTCCTTCTAAAAGAAAGAATGTGTGTTCGTATGCAACGTGGCACGGGAAGAATTATCTCAATTTTCATTCACTTTGTAAATACGAATGCAAAAAGTTCCTAAAATTCGACAAATATTCCCTTCTATTATACCCTCTACGAGGTGCCGGTATTGTTACATCTGTATTAAATTAAGCTTCCCTTCCCTTTCATTTCTTATCCTCTATGGTAAAATATATGTGATAAAGCGTTCATCGAGAAAGGAAGATCAGATTGTCCGAGCAATCGAAAAAAGAATGGCTGGAGTGGCTGAAAGCCATTGCCGTTGCCATCACGCTGGCTTTTATCCTTAGAACGTTCTTCTTTGCAACTTCCATCGTGGAAGGTGCCAGCATGGACCCGACACTTCAAAACGGTGAACGAGTCATGTTCAATAAAATTGTGTATTATATAGACGAGCCGCAGCGTGGCGATATCGTCATCATCGAACGTCCTGTGAAGAGCTATGTGAAACGGATTATTGGAAAACCGGGTGACACGGTTGAAATTAAAGAACACGAACTGTATGTAAACGGCGAAAAACAAACACAGGACTATTTGACGGACGAGGCAGCTACGGCGACCCGTGACTTTGGTCCCGTTGATGTACCGGAAGGCGAATATTTCGTTATGGGTGACAACCGTTCAATCAGTAAAGACAGCAGAAACGGTCTCGGCTTTATTGATGAAGAAGAGATCATCGGCCGGACAGAACTGGTCATTTACCCATTCCAGGAATGGGGACTCACGAAGTAAAACCCTCCGTGAGCGAAGACACCAATAAAAAAAGAAAGGCCCGGACGGCATAGAGCCTCCGGGCCTTTCTTTTTTATGGAATCCATTTTTCCGGCAGCCGATGTATGGAGTCGATCAACTGGTCCAGCTTCCCTTCTACTCTATGCAGCAAGTAGAACGTTACTGCCACCGGAAAACCGACATCCGCCATCAGCGACAACCACGTTTCCATATCCGCCATCCCCTTAATAGAAAGGGGGTCCCTCAAGGAACCCCTGCTCTTTTAGATTTCAATATCCACCACATTCCGCTCGACAATGCGGGCTTCTTTCTTACCAATCAGAATACCTCCGCTTGAATAGAAGCAGTTCTGGTTGATAATTTCGTCCATAGCGGCATTAACAGCCGCCGGATCGGCCGGCTCGACCGGATCATCCAGTGTAAGCGTTACGACCTTGTCCTCTTCATTGAGAAACTTCAATTCCAGTGTTTTCATCTACTCTCTCCTCCTGTGTTTTAAACATCGATTAATACCGTCTGATCCGTACGCTCCACTTGGAACATCAATCGATTCTGAAGAGGAGCAAGCGCCTGGGATACAAGATACAGCTGCTCATCTGTCGCGGTCAGTTTAATGTTGTTAAACGATTTACGGGCGACGATCACATTCCCTTCCGGATCTCTCCCTGCTTCAAAAGACAACTGCAGCCTTGTGTCAAGTTTGTGGGCTTCCACTGCCATGCTGATCACCTCCTTTCACTTCTATAATCGAAGAAGGATAAAAAGGAGGTGTCGTCTTTCAAAAAAAATGCCGGATCTTTTATAAAAGACCCGGCACCTCTGTTTTTAAGAAGGGTTACCCTCTATCAAACATGCACATCCCTATTAACGAGATCAATATAACCAAACAGACAACAAACATGACCATTTCCATTTAGTCCAACCCCTCTCTACCTGTTTATTTTAACAAATTTTGAAAGCGCATGCCTTTTATTTTCTGAAATTTCCCTATCCTTATTCAAGTCTTCCACGCGAGGGCTTTTCCGTTTAATTTTCTTCTAGATGAGGTATGATGATAGAAGGATTCTCCTATATACATAACGGAACTAGTAAAGTGGATGAGGTGTTTTATGACGACTATTATTTACCGCTTCTTTTTATTCTGGTATGCCTGCGGGCTGATCCTCGTAACGTTTGACATCCTTCCGCCCTGGCTGGAATGGGCAAACAGTGTCTTTCTGATTACGGCAGGGGTCGTCGGCGGGATCTATTTCTGTAAGATGTATGGTACATACAAAGGGCTGCTGTACAGCATTATTATCGTTGTGGTCAGTATATACGTGGAGCACCTCGGCGTGGAGCAGGACTTCCTCTTCGGTTCTTACACGTATAATGATAATTTCGGATTAAAAATCGCCGATACGCCGATCACGATTGGTTTCGCCTGGCTTCTTGTTATGGGCTGTTCGCACGAAATGGCCCGTGGCATTACATCCGCGTGGAAAGGACCTTTTAAGAACATCAGCTTTCTGATCATTGGTTCACTCGTTACCGTAACGATGGACTTAATTCTTGATCCTGTTAATTACAAAATCAAGGAATACTGGTTGTGGGATGAGCCTGGGCTTTATTACGATATCCCAGCTTCCAATTTTGTCGGATGGTTTGTCCTGTCTGCTGTGTTCCACTTGATTTTCTTATTATGGAGCCCTAAACCACTGGAGGATACCGGTATGTGGCCTAAACGGATGAGCTATGTGTTCTTAATGATCGTCTTCATGTTCCTTGTCGTCGCACTGACAGGCGGACTGTTTTTTGCGATTACACTTGTTACAATCCTGACGGTTATATGGTATGTCTTATATAAATGGAGGGACGGCGATGTTCAGGGAAGCACGTAAGCACCCCCTTATCGAGTGGGGGTTTACACGATTCAACCGATGGTTCCTAAAAAAACACTTTGAATCCATCCGTGTCGCCAGCCCTCCCGAAGTTGCGAGCCGTAACGTGCTGTTCCTCATCAATCACAGTTCATGGTGGGACCCATTGATCATCTTCCACCTGAACGAACGGCTCGTTCAATCGGATGCCTATGGAATGATGGGCGAGGAAGGAATCCGCCGGTTCCCCTTCTTCCGCAGCATCGGTGCTTTCTCTGTCGACAAGACCGATCGCAGACACTTGTTGGAATCATTGAAATACAGCATCCGCCTCCTTGAACGGCAGCGGACCGTCTGGATTTTCCCGCAAGGTGAGGAGCAGCATCAGGAGAAAAGACCGCTCGAATTCTTTTCCGGCATCTCCTATATTGCTGAGAAGACCCCGGATGTGAAAGTTGTTCCCGTCTCGATCTATTACAGCCTCGAGCATACACGGAAACCGAACGCATACATAGAAATAGGAAATCCCTTACCGGAGAACGAATACCTCCCCCTGAATAGAAAGCAAATGACGAATTATTTCGAGAAGTGCGCGACAGACCAGCTCGATCGTCTGCGGGAGAAAGTACGAACGGAAGACCATCGGACATTCCGTAATTTATAATCAAGGTGGTGAATGATACATGATGACGCTATGGACAGTTCTGCTGTTCTTCACTGTCTTCTTAAACCTATGGACCATGCTTAACAGCCTGTCGCTCTATCCTTTGGAAAAAAGACAGGGAGACGCTTCCCGGCACTCTGTCTCCCTTCTTGTGCCGCTGCGTAACGAAGCGGCCAATGTCAAGGGGCTGACAGAGTCTTTGAAGCGTCTGACATATGACAACTTGGAGGTGATCCTGCTCGACGATCACTCGGATGATGATACCTATGACCTGCTCGTCTCCTGTACAGGAAACGACACCCGTTTCCGGATCATCCAAGGAAACGACCTGCCGGAAGGATGGAACGGCAAAGTCCACGCCTGCCATCAGTTGTCTGAACAGGCATCAGGGGACTACTTGTTGTTCCTGGATGCCGATGCAAGGGTCGCTCCTGATGTCATCGAACGGACCATGGCAACGATGGAAAAGCACGGCGCTGCCATGGTGAGCGGCTTTCCGCGGTATCCGAACTTCCATTTCTTAAGTCATATGCTCGTGCCGCTTCAGCATATGATCGTTCTTCTTCATCTCCCATTATTTGTAGCCAATCGGACAACAAAGCCGATGTTCACCGCGGCATGCGGTATCTTCCTTATGGTGGAGAAGCAAGCGTACCAAGCAATCGGCGGCCACCGATCCGTCAAAGGCTCGCTGGTGGAAGATGTCCATATCGCACGACAGATCAAAAAGCACGGGTATCGAATGATACTCGTCAACATTACCGGATCGGTCCTGTCCTATATGTACGATTCTTCCGCAGAAACGTGGGCTGGTTTTAAGAAGAACATCTTTACAGGAATCGGGCGCTCGACCGTCATGGCCGTCGGTCTTTCCGTCTTTTATACGGCCGTTTTTCTTCTGCCGGCGTTTCTCGCTGTAACCGTCCTCTTCGGTGCTCCTGTCTATTACCTGCTCCCTTACTTATTGACGGTCGCTTTCAAGATGTACACCGATGTAAAGACCGGCCACCCGCTGTGGCTTTCGTTCTGTCTGCCAGTCGCCATCGTGCTGTTAATCGCTATTCTCTTTGCTTCGATGGCGGTTCATAAACGGGGCGAATCTTATCAATGGAAAGGAAGATCCTACTTATGAAAGTCAGCATTATAGGTGGCGGACTCGGAGGTTTGTCCGCTGCCGTAACGTTAGCCAAGCACGGGGCGGACGTCACGCTTTTTGAAAAAAACAGCCATTTCGGTGGAAAGATGATGCCGGTGGATGAAGAAGGGTACCACTTCGATTTCGGTCCGAACACCA
Organism: Bacillus sp. SB49; assembly: GCF_000469135.2. Classification (NCBI taxonomy): domain Bacteria; kingdom Bacillati; phylum Bacillota; class Bacilli; order Caryophanales; family Bacillaceae; genus Bacillus; species Bacillus sp. SB49. Next base: position 1,547,712 of record NZ_CP048117.1, on the reverse strand, counting down.
TAACCATGCCGGAAGTTTTTCGGGACGTCATTAAACAGGGTGGACTGGATCCGGACCTCGAACTTCCGTTTATCCACGTCGTCCACCACACGAGAAATGACTTCCCTGATGGTTCTACGTTCGACTTCTCCACCGATCAAGCGTATATGAAGCAGCAGTTGGGGCGGCTGGATCCTTTCGGCCTGAAGAACTATGATTCCTTTCTCCAGGAAATCGAACGGCTGTATCAGCTGTCCCGAAAACATTTTCTCCACCGTACATTTTCCGGGTGGAAGGATTATCTATCCCCTGCCCTTGCTTTGAATACGGCAAAAGTACGGCCGCTTGAGTCCATGGACCACTTTTTCCAAAAATATTTCCGGAATCCTGCCGTTATCCAATCGTTAAACCGTTATTCCACGTATATTGGGTCCGATCCTTACCGTGCCCCTGCGACATTTGCTATGATTGCTCATCTGGAGTGGAACGACGGTGTGTACTACGTGAGGGGCGGCAATACGAAGATCGCCGAAGCTTTCGTAAAGGCAGCAGAAAACGTCGGAGTGACTCTCTACAGCGGCACCGAGGTGAAGAAGATCCATACGAAAAACAAGCGCGTGCAAGGCGTGGAAACAGCAGATGGTTACTATGAAGCAGACCACGTCATTGTAAACGGTGACCTGCTCAAATCTGTTCCCGAGCTGCTTTCAGACTCGGAACGCCCTTCCCTCTCCAACCGACGGATCAGTCGTTTTGATCCTTCTATATCGGCCTTTGTTATTATGGCAGGGTTGGATACTGAATTGGACCGGCTTCACCATCATCACCTCTTCTTTTCCAAGAATTATAAAGAAGAGTTCCAGACTCTGAAATCCGGAAAGTACCCAGAGGATCCGACTATCTATATATCCACTTCCTCCAAAACAGATCCCGGCATTTCCAGGCAAGGAGACAACTGCTTCCTACTCGTCAATGCCCCTGCAATCAGAGCAGGAGGAAACAATCATTATGATAAAGAGGTCTACAAAGAAAAGATTTACGACAAGCTGGAGCATTATCAGATTCCGATCCGCAAGCATGCCGCGTTCGAGATGGTCATGGACCCTGCCGATATCGAGAACCAGTTCGGCGCACATAGAGGGTCGCTGTACGGCCCCTCTTCCAACACCCGGGCACAGGCGTTCATGCGCCCCTTCAACAAGTCACAGGATATCGAAAGCCTGTGGTTCTGCGGTGGCAGCACGCATCCGGGCGGCGGATCTCCGATGGTTGTCTTAAGCGGACAGAACGTTGCCAATAAGATCATTGGAAGGATTGTTGAAATGGAATAACAAAAGAAGGCCCACCCTGTTATGAGATAGAACAGGGTGGGCCTTCTTTTATCGATCGATTGTCTGTACTTTATTCCGCTGTTCTATAACCTTCGCATGTCCGGATCGCTGGAAGTATTCATCGATCACAGCCAGTTCATCGTAGGGGACCTTGACGTCACCAATGATTTGATAGCCGCCGAATCCAATTCCGGTCAAAAGAACGACATCTCCCGGCTTCGCTAAATCGAGCGCTTTGTGGATTCCGTCTTCTCTATGCAGCATCGGATGAATAGTCGGGGCGTCAGGCTGCCGGAAGCCGGCCAGCACGTCATCGACAATGCTTCGACGATCCACATGCCCGGGCTGATCTACACTCACGACAATTTCATCCGCCCGTCCCTCCACTACACTTGCCATGAGTGGACGCTTCTTCGGATCACGCAATCCAATTCCCGTGATCATCACGATTAACCGGCGGTAAGGCAGTCCTTCTACCGCACCAAGTACTTTTTCAAGCGCATCCGGTGTATGAGCGTAGTCGGTAACAATTTGATAAGGTGCTTCCCGATCTACCAATTGAAAACGTCCTTCGGGGCGTTTAATCTTATCCACTCCTGTAAGTATTCTCTTCAAAGGGAATCCGAGCAGCAAACAAGCGCCGATCGCGGCCATCAGGTTGGAGACATTATAAAGTCCATAAACCGGTGCCATTATTTCGTGCGTCTCGCCGAATGCACGGAGTCGGAATGACGTCCCTTGAAGATGGGGCTGGACATCCTCCGCCCGCAAGTCCGCTTCGTCGTTCATTCCATAAGTCAATCGTTTACCGCTGAATTCCCGGAGCAAGTCCCCGGACATACCCGGGTCATCCACATTGATGACCGCTGTCTTGGCCTGCCTAAACAGCTTCATTTTGGCTGTTTTATAAGCTTCCATCGTCTTATGGAATTCCAGATGCTCCGGAGTCAGATTGGTATGGACCGCTACATCGAAAAGAATGGTATCCAAGCGTTTCTGCTCCATCGCAATGGACGTCGATTCAATGACAGCTGCCTGCATGTCCCTCTCACGGAAATGACGGAGTACGCGCTGAATATCAGGCGCTTCCGGGGTCGTCGGTACCGTCTGTTTAAACGTTGTTTTCTGCTGATCGTCCCAAATGCCGGCCGTACCGATGGATCCTGTTCGACATTCCAGGTGATTAAGAAGGGAATAGATGAAAGCCGACACCGTCGTCTTTCCATTCGTACCGGTAACGCCGATCGTATGCAGAGACCGAGCGGGATTTCCACATACGGCAGCCGCCATCCAGGCGAGCGCCTCTCTGCTGTCTTCGACGATAACAAAACTATGATAAGGATAGTCATGCACGTATGTATGGATTTCCCCTGCATCCGTACCGATAATCGTCCGTGCTCCATTACTGATTGCCTGCTTTATATATCGATGACCGTCCAAATGTTCACCCGCGATACAGACGAATGCGTCTCCGTCTTTTACTTCTCGGGAATCATAGACGACGTCTACAATCCTCTGCTCCACAGGACCTATAAATGTTCCTGTCAGGATGTCATCCAGTCGGAAAATATTCTTATTCATGGTATCACCCTTTAGTATCAATCTATGCTTTACTAAGTGAAAGCATTCAATATCAGATACATACCCGGGTTTATGGAATATGAAACGTATGTACGCGGATTTTGACGAATAAGAAAAAAACCGTGAAGGCAGATGCTTCCCGGTTTCTCAAATTAAACGAATGTGGGTGATTTTGGATTTAGGATCCGTCTTCAAGTGCTCTTCACGGGCTTTTTCCTTATGGGAAGCCATGACAGCTACCTGTTTGACAACTCCTGATTTCAACTGGTGATAAACCAAATATTTCTCCGTCACGGGAAACCTCCTAAGACAATGTAGTCAAGAAGAAGTATTCCATTTTGACCGGATAATTATACATAGTCAGTCATCCCGCGTGCTTCTCTGATAGACAACCACCGTCATAAATACAGCAGCTAGTGCCCATAAGGCAAGCAGGGAGACACTCTGCCATGAACCATCTGCCGCTCCGGCCTTTTCCATCAGAAAATTAGGGAAGTACCGAAGGAAGCCGAGAAATTCATATTTATCCATCCATGCCTGGAACATCGAGCCCATTCCAAAGATCAGCAGGACGGGCACAATGAAAACAGACGCCTCCATTAATGAACGGGACAACAGCCCGATCACCGTTCCGAAAGCAATATAAAAGAGAAACAGCAATAGGAAAGCCGTCATCCACATTCCATCAAAAGTAAGACCCTTGCCTAAGATTCGCAGCGACAATAAAAGAAGCAGAAATGTCATCGACGCGGTAAGCAGGCTCTTGCCTACAAGGATCTCCGTCGTAGAGGCTGGGGACAACATCAAACCACGCAGGGTATTCTTCTCCTTCTCTTCTGCAATCATGGCGGACTGAAGAAACGTTCCGACAGCTGCAAAAGTAAGGTTGATAATCATATAATAAACCATATCCTGGACTCCTTCTGCCGTACGCATAAGAAAAGCCAAAAGGACGGGGATCAACAAAGACGATAAAACATAAAGGTTTTTAGATAAGTCCTTGAAATCTTTCTCGAATATTGCGTAAATTCTTCGCACACTTCCTGTCATACTAAATGCCTCCCCGTTACTGTCATAAATACGTCTCCAAGACTTGGTTCTTTTGTATGGATGCTTGCAACCTGTTCGGTATGCATATAGTGAAACACTTCTTTGGCGCTGTCCTTCGTATGATCCAGCTGGATTTGAGTCCCATTGGTTAACTCCAGGACAAGCGTCGAGTCAGAGTACTTCCGGCGGAGCACATCCGGCCTGCCTATTTCTTTGACTCTCCCATCACTAAGAAATGCGACGCGGTCACACAGGCTCTCAGCCTCTTCCATATCGTGCGTCGTCAGAAAAATCGTAGCACCATTGTCCCTCAACGTACGGAGACCTTCATGAATATGACGGGTATTCAGAGGATCAAGCGCTCCAGTCGGCTCATCCAAGAAAAGCAGTTTCGGTTCATGAAGGATCGCTCTTGCAAGCAGAATGCGCTGCTTCATCCCCTTGGACAGCCCGGCCACTGTCTCCTTATCTGTACCGGTCAGTCCGACGATGGAAAGCACCTCATCCACCCGTTTTAAAGGAATGTCATACAGCTTACAATACAGTTTCAAATTCTCCCATACGGACAAACGCTCATATAAACTGCTGTTGTCTGTCATGATTCCAATATTCCTTAAATGCTGCGGTTCTTTAATTTTAATGGAATCTATTCCAAAAACGCGGGCTGAGCCTTGATCAGGAACCATCTGACCTGTCAGGATTTTAATGGTGGTCGTTTTCCCTGATCCACTCGGACCCAGAAACCCGAATATCTCCCCTTTACTTACTTGAACATCCAATTCATTCAACGCCGTTTTTTGTTTGAATGACTTAACGACTTTCTCCATTGTTATCACTATCGTTTTCCCCTTCCTCTTTTCGTGATCTGATTACATCGTAATAGAAACGGAGGTCGCCTTCCTCCTTATTCACACGAAAAGAGCATAAAAGAGGTTGAATGGAGCTATTTGATCCCTAAATGAGTCTTTAAATCCGCCATTTTATTCTTGGACAGAGGAATCTGCCGTTTCTCTTTGCGATCCAGAGTCAGACTGTAGCTGTTTTTCGACCATGTGATGATTTCCCTCACGCGCTGCAGGTTAACGAGGTACGAGCGGTGACAGCGGAAGAAACCGACATGCTTTAACCGTTCTTCCAACTCTGCCATCGTAAAGCCGCATGGAAAATGCTCTCCATGACAATAGAGGACGGATGTCCCCTGGTCACTTTCAAAATAATCGATTTCCGCCGGGTCGAACAGCAGCCATTTGTCCTCACACTTGGCCGGAATTTTATCGATCCTTATGACCGTGTCCGTCTCTTGGCCCTCCTCCTCTTCTTCTTTCTCTGAGGGAAGCAGAGACAAGCCCTTTTCATCCAAATGATACGCCGTGTCACTTAATAAAACCGCCGGTTCCATGTGCTCCGTTAATACAAGTACCGTTTTCCCATCGTTTTGGAGCTGTATCAGCAGCTCTCTGATCCATACTTTCGTTTCCATATCGACGTTCTGATCCGGTTCCTCCAACAGAAAAATTTCCGGATTTTGAATGAGGAGCTTTGCCATACCTAAACGACGCCGGTGCGATAAGGAGAGTCGCTCCACCTGCACTCGCTCATGCTTCGCCAATTTGACCGTATTTAAAATATCTTGTATGGAATGAGCTGATCCATAAATCCTTTTGTAGAATCGGAGGTGATCTTTCACATTAAGCCTCTCATAATACCCTTCATCAAGAAATAATATCCCCAGTTCTTCTGGTGCAGGGGGGCGCTTTTTATGTATAGACTTCCCGAATAATTTGACATCTCCGCTTGCTTGATCCTGTTGCCCGATGAGCAGCGCCTGAAGCTCCCTGCGCCTTTCCAGACTCGTATAAACGCCTATCCTCGCCCCTTTATCGATCGAAAAGCTCAACGAAGGAAGGATGACATGATCGCCGGATCGTCTTTCCACCTTTATGAATTGTACTGCCTCCATGTCTTTCCTCCTGACCCATTTTTCAACTATTATAAAACATGTTTACGAAAACGTATAGGAACGAAAAAAAGAGATCACTGCATTTCTGCAATGATCTCTTTCTTTTCCTGATCTGAAACGAAGTTGCGTTTGCCGAACACTTGATAGTTATTCCTGCGGACAGTCGGAAGGATGGCACGGTACATTTTGGCAGCACCCCCGACAGGCATCCGGGAGTAGACAGGATACTCAGGGAGCGTAGCAAGTGCACGCTCATAATATCCCTCGGCATCCGCGGCCAATTCTTCCCACATCGCTATGAACGATTCGTTGATCTTCCCGCTCCGGAGATCGATCATCGTATAGCCGTGCTTTTCCATTGTCTCTTTAGGTAAGTAGAGGCGTCCGATTTCCATATCTTCGCCGATATCCCTAAGTATGTTCGTGATCTGCATGGCATAACCGAGCTCGATCGCTCCCGTCCTTAATGCAGCGACACGTCCAGGTGCGATTACCGGCAGCAGCATCAGCCCTACAGTACTTGCGACATGATAACAGTAATGAAGAAGGTCCTCTTTCGTATCTATGGGTTCGGGATACAGATCCATCCGCTGTCCCCGGATCATTTCGTAATAAGGCTCGGGGTCGATGGTGAAATTCCGAAAGACGTCGTCGAGCGCCAGCCAGGCCGGATCATTCAGCTCGAGCTTTCCTTCCATGAAATTATCGAATTCCAAGGCAAATGCTTCAAGCTCAGCTTTCGGATTCGCCCCCTCATCAACGATATCATCCACGCGCCGGCAAAAAGCGTAGATGGCCCAAACCGCTTGTTTTTGCTGTTTCGGCAGCAGTGCGAAAGCTTTGGAGAAGGTCTTGGAATGTTTTTCAATTACTTTGCGACAATGATGGTATGCTTGGTTCAAATCCGTCATCAATTAAACACCTCGCTTGTAATTATGCCTTGCTTTCCCCTCAAATTGCAAATAATCTGCCAATATCTTCGCCCCCTGCATGACAATCGGCACCCCTCCTCCCGGATGGATAGAAGCACCGACGGCATACAGGTGGTCGACTTGATACGGTTGCAGCTGCGGACGAAAGACACCCGATTGGAAGAGCGTAGGGGCAATTCCGAAGCTTCCTCCCGCATAAAGCCCCTCCTGCTCTGCCTGTGCCGGTGTACGGACATGGAGCCATTCGATATGCTCCCGCAGATCAGGAAAGCCCCTTTCTTCCATTTGATCGAGCACATGCTCGATCAGCCGGTCTTTTCCGCTCCAGTCGACCTCTTCTCCAGAGGGGACCGGAATCAATGTATAAAGGACTCCCTTGCCTGCCGGGGCAAGCGAGTCATCGACCAAGGAGGGATGGAAGGTATAGAACGAAGGATCATCCGGAAGCATTTTGTCCTGAAACACCTGCCTCATGTGCCGGTCGAAATCCCCTGTCATAAAGAACTGGTGAATAGAGTGGTTGGGATAATTCCGATCGAGTCCCATGTAGAGTAATAAACAACCGGAAGAAGGCGTGTATTTACGGTTCAGCCGGTACCGCTCTGGAAGCATTCGATCCATAATCGGAAAATCTCCGTTCATGACAAGCTCATCATAGTAGGCCCGGCCTTCCTTCGTAGCTATGCCCTTCGCCGTTCCACCTTCCACGAGCACTTCTTCCACTGCCGTACCTGTCCGGATCGCCACTCCGCGTTTCTGCAGTTCCGCTTGGATGATGTCAACAAGTCGGGCATAACCGCCTTTCATGTACCATATACCGTGTTCATGTTCACTGTATGAAACGAGGGAATACATTGCCGGAGACTGCTCCGGGTGACCGCCGATATAAAGCGTCTGCAGCGTATATGCCTCGATGAGACGTTCATCATCAAAGTAGCTGCGCATCATTTTCTTTACATTCTGATAGGCTTTCAATTTCATGAGCGTTTTTAAGTTCTTCCTTGAGAAGAACGTTCGCTTCTCTACGAAAGATTTCTCAAGAAACTGGGATTTCCCCTGAAGGAACCTTGTTCTCATATCCGCAAGAAACCGGTCGAAGTGCTTCTCATTACCAGGGAACTTTGCTCGCAGCTCTTCTTTCTGTCTCTCCGGATCGGAGAATTTCACGAAACTCTTGCCGTCCTCAAAATGTACGTCATAAAGCGGGCTGCACGGGATGATCGGTATATCCTCCCTCGGAATCCCACCCTCTTCCAATATATCAAGAAGCATATCAGGGAGAAGAATAATCGTCGGACCTTGATCGATCTTGAACTCTCCATGACGTTCATACGTCAACCGGCCGCCGAGATGGTCATTCTTCTCGAAAATAGTCACTTCCCTGTTCTCTTCGCGGGATAAAAGCAGTGCTGTCACAAGCCCGCCGATACCTCCACCGATAATCGCAGTCTTTGTCATGAAGGCTGCACCTCCGCTTCCCTGATCCAACCGGTTGTAATACGGGCGGACTCTAATATCGTCGGCAGACCGCTTCCTGGATGGGTACCGCCTCCTACAAGCCAACAGTGGTCCAGTTCCTGAAATCGATTGTGAGGGCGGAAATACATCATTTGTGAGAGCTGATGCCCCATGCTGAACGTCGCTCCCTGATGCACATAATGATCCGTCTGCCATTGCTTTGGTGTCAGCACTTTCTCGACAACCACATGCTCCCGAATATCGTGAAATCCTGTTTTCTTCTCTATCTCGTCATAAACGAGTTCTTTAAAAGCTTCCTGTTTGCCGTCCCAGTCAATATCCGAATAATTATTCGGGACCGGTGCCAGAATATAGACGGCTGAATGGCCATCGGGTGCAAGGGTCGGATCCGTAACGCTCGCATTATGGATATAGATGGAAGGCTCATCAGACAACACAAGATCCTTCGTCATCTCCTCTACGTTCTTTTTATAATCATCGGCAAAAAGAATCGTATGATGAGGCATATCGTATTTCTTATCCAGGCCGACATAAATCATGAATGTCGAGCAGGAGAATTTCTTCCGGTCCAATTTGTCTCTGGAATGCTTTTTCAGTGCTCCGTCATCCACAAGGTTGGACATCGCTTCGGCGAAATCCGCATTTATGATGTACTCATCCGCAATCACCGAATCCCCGTTTTCAAGCTCAAGTCCTGTGATTCGTTTGCCGTCTACCGCAATCCTTTTCACTCCACTGTTTAAATGGATCCTGCCGCCGTGTTCTTCCGTCACCTTCGCCATAGCCTTCGTCAATTGATTGACCCCTCCGATCGGATGAAACACTCCCCATTCATGTTCCATATAGGAAAGGATAGAGAAAGCACCTGGACATTCCCAAGGTGACATCCCCAGATATTTCGCCTGGAATGTAAAAGCGATTTTCAGCTTTTCATCTGTAAAGTATTCGGACAACACATCATAGACCGATTTCCCAAGCGATAATTTAGGGAGTGCTTTCAAGGCGCGTCTGCTCGCATAGTCCATCAGACGATGGTGACGTGTCTGTAGAAGAGGCATCAATGCCTGCATCTTTTCACCCGTGTCCTCCATGAAGCGCTCGTATCCTCTCTCATTTCCTGGGAAATAATCACGGATGACAGCGAGCATTTTCTCCCGGTCTCTATACATAGGAACACGCTTACCGTCAAACTGGAGTTCATACATAGGTGAAAGCTCCCGCAGATCCATATAGTCATGGACATTCCGCCCTGACATTTCAAAGATTTCTTCCATGATCTGCGGCATGCTCAAGAACGTCGGCCCGATATCGAATGTATAATCCCCAAGTTGGAAATGCCCGTTCCGCCCTCCTACATAAGCCTGCTTCTCATATACATCGACTTCGTATCCTTGGGACGCAAGGATCATGGCGGATGCAAGGCCACCCGGGCCGGCACCGATCACTGCAATTTTTCTCATAACTTCCACCTTCTCTATCTGTCTTTTAAGTGTACAAGTATTATACAAAAGTTGTACAAAGATATCTAATGAATATGCTTTACCAATATGTTGTAGCTTTTATGTAAAAATAACTATATCCATCATGTACCCTTATTTGATCAGATATAACCCAGGCAGGCGATTACGTTATTATTTCTGTATAAAGAAAGCTATTCCTGCACATGCGGGATAAAATCCTCTATAAAGGAAAGAATACGGCCAAGGAGGTCGATTGCATGTATGCCAATCAAAGAATTTCAAGTCCGTATTTCCCTTCCCATTCCACCCACCACCCTCCCCACAACCAATTCAGCAACGAACGACTGAACCATTGGTGTGAAGAAGTGGATCGGTGTGAACATTACGAAGAACAGCGAAGAAATGAACAACATCATAAAAGCAAAATCGCTAAACTGGCAGCTCCGACTTTCACTATTTGATAAAAATGGGTGAATGACTATACACCACCGCCTCCATCTGCATAGGCTACGAATGTAGAAACAGGAGGTGAGCTTATGTACGGAGGCTATTACGGAGGAAGAGGCTGTGGCAACCCATGCTACAGACCACGTGGTTATGGCAATAACTTTGCCTTGATCGTCGTATTGTTCATTCTATTGGTTATCGTCGGAGCAGCATTCTATTGCTAATAAACGGGTAACAAAACGTACCGGCAACCTCGGTCGTTGCAAAACAAAAGCACACAGCGAAAGCTGTGTGCTTTTTATTATCATCCTATAATAACGCGTTCTTTCGGATAGTGGTACTTCCCTTTCGGCTTATCCTCTTTCTTGAACGAGAACAGGAAAGTAAGCAGGCCGATTCTTCCGAGGAACATGAGAAGCATGAGTATACATTTCCCGAACCAGGAAAGACCAGGCGTAATACCGAGGGATAACCCTACCGTACCGAAAGCGGATGTCACTTCAAAGATCAATTCATTCAGACTGAACGGTTCTGTAATGGAAAGAACAAGGACAGCGGTAAAGCAGACGAACAAAGCGACGATCGTTACGACGACGGCCTTGTTCAAATCTTCCGGATGGATTTCGCGACGGAAGATGCGGATGTTATCGCCGCCACGTGCAAAGGTGAGAACGAAAATGACGACCAGCGCGAACGTGGTTGTCCTTATACCGCCTCCTACGCTGCTCGGTGAAGCTCCGATAAACATGAGAGAGGACATGAACAGCTGTGTTTGCTCCGTAAATTGATTAATATCAAGCGTCGCCAGTCCTCCACTACGCGTCGTTACCGATTGGAACAAGGAATAAAAAAGAATCTCGTGCCACGATTTGTCGACAAAGAAGTTTTTGAATTCCAGGAGGAAAATCATGATGGTACCGAATACGACCAATGCCAGGAACGTAAATGTTGTTAATTTTGCAAACAGAGAGAAGCTGATGCTTTGCTCGTCCGTATTATGGAGCAGGTATTGCTTCACTTCAATTAACACCGGAAATCCGATAGCTCCGGAAATGATCAGAATCATATGGATGAATTGAACGAAATAATCGTCTTTATATGGTACAAGGGACTGTCCTGTAATATCAAAACCGCCGTTCGTCATGGCGCTGATTGTTCCGAAGAAACCTTGAAGATACGCTTCCCCAGCATCGTAATACTGCAGATAATACGTACCCAGGATAAGGAAACCGATCAATTCGATGATGAGCACCACAAGGACGATCTGCTTGACGAGCCGGACCATTCCCTGGAACGAAGTCTGGTTCTGGTCCGTCATAATAAGCCGGCGTTCTTTCATCCCTATTTTCTTACCGAGCATCAGCCAGACAAGTGTTCCAAGCGTCATGACACCGATCCCACCGAACTGCAGCACAAGAGCGATGATGAAGTACCCGGTCGTACTGAACGTGTCGGCAATCGGAACAGTCGTAAGGCCTGTAACGCTGACGGCACTGACAGCAGTGAACAATATATCGATAAAGCTGATCGTAACCCCTTCATTGTGAGCGACCGGCAAAGATATCAATATGGATGAAATGGTGACGGCTAATAAGTAGTATAGTGCGATTAGTTGAAATGGCGATAAATCATTCAGCCACAGCAGGCTTTTTCTCCTCACCCACATAGTAAATCTCCTTTAATGTTTCATTTTCTGATTCCTCTTGTGAATCACCATGTCATAGTATAGCAGGATGTTCGATAAATTTCTCCCATCTTTTTAAATCCATTGATTCTAAAGACCTGCCGGCTCTTACTAAAAAAAGCGACGAACGGGCCGGAACCCATTGTCGCCATCGTTATGCTTTCGTTTTCTGCCCGCGCTGTTTAAACGCTTCAAGGAGCGCTTCTCCCTGATATCCCTCGTCAACGAGCTGTTTCAACACCTGCTCGACTTGTTCCAGTCGGCGGTCGATAATCGTACCCATGAAGATGACATTCATAGAATCCCCGATTTTATTAATATCAATCGGCTTTACCATGAAAGCAGCTGGCGTATTGGTCTGCTTTGTTATTTTCGCCTGGATGATGATTTCTTCTTGTCGCTCGTACATGTCTTCAAAGAATTCCTGATAGCTGTGGTCCACATAAGCTTCAATGACCCAGCGCCCGTGATCATCTTCTCGGTTTATGATTAAACCGTCCTGCAGCTTGATCCGTCTCTGTGTAATGTCATCATTCTTCTCTTCCACGATATCTAAAGAAATCAATTTAAAGGTTTTCACGAGAACAACCTCCCCGAAAAAGATTATTATTTATATTATAGAGGACGATGCTGCATGGGGCAAAGAAAGAACAACAATCATCCTCCGATATAGGACATTTCGATTTTATTGTGCTTCATCGGTTTTCCTTCGGCTCTGTCCACAGAATACTGATCGGCCCTTCCTGTCCATATGGATAAGAGGTAATCCGTGATTTGCTGATCCGTAGACCCGTCCCTTAATCGTTCCCGCAGATCAAAACCGGACGTTGCAAAAAGACATGTATAGAGCTTTCCGTCAGCAGACAGCCGCGCCCTCGTACAACTGGAGCAGAATGCCTCCGTCACGGAAGAGATAATTCCAATTTCCGTGCTGCTGTCTTCATACTTATAGCGGGTGGCTACTTCCCCGAAATAATCCGCATCAAGCGGGATGAGAGGCATTTCTTCGTGAATCCGGTCAATGATCTCCTTCTTCGATACGACAGCATCCATGTTCCACCCATTGTGGTTGCCTACTTCCATGAATTCGATAAAACGCAGGGTGTCGCCGGTACTTTTGAAATATCTTGCCATCGGCAGAATTTGGTCCTCATTCATGCCTTTCTTCACGACCATATTGATCTTGATTGCAAGACCCGCCTCTCTCGCTGCTTCTATCCCATCCAGCACAGGCTTTGTTTTAATGCCCATCCCGTTGGTTCGTTGAAATACCTCATCTTCAACAGCATCCAGACTGATATTCACACGATCAAGCCCGGCCGCTTTCAACCGCTCTGCCTGCTTGGTGAGCAGCACAGCATTCGTTGTCAACGCGATATCCCGGATTCCTTCCACCTCACGGATTCTTTGAATCAACACGTCCAAATCCTTCCTGAGCAGTGGCTCGCCGCCCGTCAGACGTATTTTTTCCACTCCGAATGCAGCAGAAATCCTTACGAGACGGAGGATTTCGTCGAAGCTCAGCAGTTCATCCTTCGGGAGGAAGGCATAATCTTTCCCGAATATTTCTTTCGGCATACAGTAAGTACAGCGGAAGTTGCACCGATCGATGACGGAGATGCGTAAATCCCGGATCGGCCTTCCTAATTGATCAATGATGTTCGGATCGATACGATCACCCCTTCTACTGGAAATGAGGTTGGCCTCCCGGCGACTCCAACAAAATCGCCTGGACAGTATCCCCTTTCTGGTATCCGCGTGTACCGCCTTTCAAGACGATCAGCACGTTTGTATGTGCAAGTGAAGTTACAACAGCCGATTTATCCACTCCTGCAGGATACACGAGAACCCTTCCTTCCTCATAAGCAAGGAAGCCGCGTACAAACCTTGCGAATGGGTTCGGCTTCTTAAAATCTTCTCCCAAAACGGCTTGAATGGAAGGGTGATACGGCTTTTCTCTGCCAAGGAAGGATTGAATCACTGGGTAAGCGAACAATTCAAACCCGACATAGCAGGCGGACGGATTACCGGAAAGTCCATAAAGGAGTGTTCCGTCTTTCACCGCTACCGTTGTCACGCTGCCGGGGCGCATGGCTACTTTATTGAAAAGCACATCGGCTTCCAGCTTTTCATAAATGGCCGGCATTAAGTCATAATCCCCTACCGAAACGCCTCCGGTCGTCATTAGAAAATCGAAATCCTTCATCGCACGGGATACAGCCTGATAGCAGACTTCGAATTCATCTGCCAGCTTACCGAGATACACGCCTTCTCCCCCGGCACGTTTAATTTGGCTCAAGACCATTTGGGCATTCGAGTTGCGGATTTTACCCGGCACCAATGCTTCGTCTACTTCCAGAAGCTCCGTACCTGTAGCGAATACACCGATCCGCGGCTTCTTATGTACTCGGATGTCTGAATAACCGAAAGTAGCAAGGAGTGCCTTCACTCCCGGATTAATCGGTGTCCCTTTCTCCACCAGCACTCTCCCGGATTCTGTTTCTGTTCCTTTTCCTATGACATTCTGGCCGGCCTGCATCGGCCGTTTCAACGTTACCCAATCCTTACCGGCTTCTTCATATGTATGACAAATTTCAAACATAGCGACACAATCGGCACCTTCCGGCATTTCTGCTCCGGTCATGATCCGGACGGCTTCCCCCTCCCTGAGGGCTCGCGAAGCGCGGGCACCTGCTCCGATTGTTTCCAATACGTGGAAATTTCCCGGATGATCTTTGGAGAGACCTTCCGTATCACCTGCTTTTAACGCAAATCCATCATACGGGGATTTATCAAATGGCGGAACCGGATGAGTCGCTTCCACATCTACAGCAAGAATTCTTCCGTCACAGGACCCGATGGAAACGATTTCCGAAGGGCCGTTCCATGCGTACTCCATCACACGGGCGACGGCTTCCGGAACGGGGAGTGGTTTTCTATGTAAATACATCGTGCATCTTCCCTTCCCTTTTCTTCCATTGTACCATTCACACATGAGATTACCGAATATTCTCTCTTATTGAGTGAGTGACTTCTTCTTCCATCCGTTTTTTCCCTTTGATGACAGGGTATAAACCTGTACAGACAAAAGGAAAGGGTGAGCAGTGAAAATGGACGCAACCTATAATCTGATTGTAATCGGAAGCGGGGCCGCCGGCAGAAAAGCGGCGACAGAAGCTCAACAATACGGCTGGAAGACCGCGGTCGTTGAAAGCGGCTCACTCGGCGGCACGTGCCCCAACCGGGGATGTGACCCGAAAAGGATATTGTCAGGCATTACAGAAACCTATGATGACGCTCACCGCCTTAAGGACTATGGAATACAGGGGGCATTGTCGTTAGACTGGAATCAGATGAAGAAATTCAAAGATACGTTTACCGTTCCTGTTCCTGCACAAGTAGAACATTCCTTCCGAGAAATCGGCATGGAAGTGTACAAAGGGACAGCGGTATTTATAGACGGATCGACGATCGAAGTCGGGGATTGTGTTCTGAAAGCGGATCACTTCCTTATAGCGACGGGATCGCTTCCTGCACCGCTTCCGTTTGAAGGGACGGAACATTTACTAACCAGTGATGATTTCTTCGAACAGGAGGAGCTTCCCGATACTATTGTTTTTGTAGGAGGAGGTCCTGTTTCCTTCGAATTGGCTCATATGTGCAGAAGAATGGGGAGGAACGTTTCCATCTTCCATGACGCCGCGCACGTACTTGAGGAATATGACATAGAAATGACGAACAAACTCGTGGAATTATCCAGGAATATCGGAATTAACGTCCATACGAACGCGCAGGTGACAAACATTACGAGAACAGACCGGGAAGGGTTTATAGTAGAAGCGGAAAAAGACGGTTTAACCCATAAGTTCAACACCGATCTGGTCATTCACGGCGGCGGAAGAGTGTCAAATATTCAATCCCTTCATCTTGAGCGTGCCGGTATAGACCCTACGGACAAAGGTATTCCTGTCGATGCTAACTTTAAATCCGCATCCGACTCATCTATCTATGCAGCTGGAGATGCGGCCGACAGCGGGCTTCCTCCACTGACACCAGCCGCATCTTTCGGCGCATCGAGAGCCCTTTCCCATATGCTTGAGGACAAAGACCATTCCGCCTTTGATCCAGTCATTCCATCCGTCGTTTTCACCTATCCCAAACTTGCGAAAACGGGCCTTAGTCAGCAGGAAGCGGAGGAGCAAGGAGTACCCTATGAAATCCTGTCGAAGGAAATCACCCCGTTCTTTTCTTATCAAAGGACACGATCGACAGGTGCTTTCATTAAGGTACTTACAAGTCCCGGGACGGATGAAATCCTTGGAGCACACCTCTTGAGCGATCATGCGGATCATCTTATTAACCTGTTCACCGTCGCCATCAAGAAAAACATGACAAAGCAGGAATTGTCACAAATCTTATGGGCATACCCCTCAGAAGAAAGTGACATTCCAAGCTTTTTTCAATAACTAAACCGGACGCCCCTACGAAGGGCGTCCGGTTTTTAATGTGGTTTATTTGCTCTGCTTTTCTCGTTTGCCTTCTGCTTTCTCTGCATGCTTGCGCTTATTGCGTTCGTTGATTTTCTTGTTTCCCTGGGCCATTAGTTATCCCTCCCTCTTTTTAAGTATTCACCTCCATCCATCCTTTATTGCTGGAAACAAAAGAAAGTCTCTGCCCGATTTCGAGCAGAGACTTTCTTTTTATATACTGGTGTGCTTCAATTTTGCATCGTTGATTTTATTTTCAATCACGCGTTTGCGTTCGATCGATTTGTCGATGGAAGCCGCATCCCGCCGCTGAATGAAAATCGCAAAAATCAAAAAGTTGATTCTCATGCCGGTACCTCCTTCCGTGCCTATGAGAGCTAATCCGTATCCTTCTCCCCGTTATACCAATCCATAAATGCCATCCTCATGAGTGCCATCATAGTTTCCTACCTCCTTGTGTTTGTTTTACATGTAATGGATAAAGGATGATTTACGGTCCAGCCATTGATCTTTCACTGTTGGATGATATCCAGGCAGCTGTTGGTATTTCTTCCGCTTGTTCTTAACAACGGTAACTTTGAAGATAAGAAAATTCATCGTCATGGGTAACGCTCCTTTCATAAGAGTAATTTTATATCAAAAGAGTAAATTTACTCTTTGATAGCATAATAAAAAGCCGCAGGTGGCCTGCAGCTTCTTTAAAACGGATTTCTCCACTAAAAAAGCCACAGGAATACATTATGCATCACCTGCGGCTCCTATGAGTGCTATTTCGCAATTTGGTCAATAAGCTCAGAAGTTGGTTCCTGCGCAGGTCGATAATATGAAGTTGGCTGAAGTTTGAATCATGTTATATGCCATTGTAGTCGACCTCGCTTTCTGAGAAATTTTGTTTACACTGGAAAGTATATAGGACTATTTTCCAAAAGTAAAGCACTTTTCACTAAATTTTCAAAATAATAGCTTGACAGACAGAGCATACCTTATCCAACCATCTCACCTTCGACCTTTTTGTCCAATTCATGAAGAAGCTGAACAGCCATACTTTTATCCATTTCTTTGTAATGATGGAGCCCCATCGGCTGTTCATCTTTCTCGTCTGCTTTCCTAACCACTTCCTGCAGATCCGTTCGTTTTCCATCCAACCCGAAAGGAAGATAGCTGTCCGTATGGAGAAGAACCGCGAGAGACACTTCCTTGGCACGAAGGCGGTCTTCTCCAAGCCTGATCAAAAGCTTATGGGCCCGCTCCGCTCCTTTTATAGCATGAATATCGTGCTTGCGATACTCATCGTAATCCCACTTCCCGTCCCTGTACCATTCATAATGCCCCATGTCATGAAGAAGCGCGGATTTCGTGGCAAGGTCAGGGTCGACACCTGCCTCCACCGCCATATCATAGGCATACCCGGCTACGGTGACCGCGTGGTTGATACCTGACCGCTGCAAATACTTTTGTGTAATGCGATGTTTGAATACATCCACTAATGTCACTCGTTTCATACGATCACCTCCAATTTTTTTAGAAATCATACCACGTTCTCCGAATACCGACAAGCAAATCCATGTTTACCTTTCCCCTTCTGTAGGAAAATAGAAACAAGGAGGTAAGCACATGACATTCCATAATGAATTAGTAATGATTACGGGAGCTGCGAACGGCATCGGAAAAGGCCTTTCGTTATACTATGCAGAAAAAGGTGCGCAGGTTATAGCGCTGGATGTCGATGAGGAGGCGGGAAAAAAGCTTTCGGATGAAAATCCAGCCATCCATTTCCTTGTCTGCGACGTGCGTGATCCATCCGCTATCAAGAAAATCCACGAAGATGTAAAAAAACGTTTCGGAACGATAACGATCTTGATTAACAATGCGGGCGTCAGCCGCTTTCAATCCCTTTTCGATATCGACGCAGAAGGGTTTGATGATGTGATTCACACCAACTTGAGAAGTTGTTTCCTCATGTCGAAATATGCAGCAGAATTGTGGAGAGAGACGGGAACCAAGGGCCGAATCGTTCATATCGCTTCCACCCGGGCATTCATGAGTGAACCGGACTCGGAAGCCTATGCAGCTAGTAAAGGCGGAATTTATGCATTGACCCATGCCCTGGCTGCATCCTTAAGTCCTTATCAAATCAGAGTAAACGCCGTAAGCCCCGGGTGGATCCATACAGGAGACGCAGAAGACCTGAGGGACATCGACCATCAACAGCATCTTTCCGGGCGCGCCGGTAACGTCAGAGACGTAGCCAAAGCCTGTGCATACCTGACAGACCCTGATAACCACTTCGTAAATGGAGAAAATATTGTCCTTGACGGCGGGATGACACGGAAGATGATCTACGAGCACTGAATCCGGTCAGGTTTATATGATCCGGGAGGCGGGTAGTTTCTATACAACTATACTATTTCGGAGGTGACTGCCGGTGAGTGAACTGTCCTCTTACCAGGTCCAACTGCGCCAACCATTAGAAACGAACCAAATCATGAAATTATATAAACTGATTTCCCGCGGCGGTTGTGATTTATACTTACATCAGGACCAACTGATTACGGACGCCAAGCATCTGCCAAAGCTCCTTTCCTTCTTCCTTTGCATGAAGATGGAGGAACCACTCGTCCTGATCATCGGCGGCGAGCGCTGTGCAGAAATTTATACAGACATAGAAAACTTATGGGCTGCTAACGGTGCCGTCAGCACCCCGCGCCAACAGTACAGCGAAGCAGCTCTTAAAAATGTAAGCTCTGTATTCGTGTAATCCAAAGAACCCGCACCTGAGAATCAGGATGCGGGTTCTTTCTGTTGGCGGGTCTGCTTTTTTTTGAAATAATTCCAGTGAAATTGAACGAATCCTACAGCTATGATTCCCGCGAAAAAAAGGAAAATATTGCTGTAGATCGCCGTGTCCCCTTGAAAACCGATTCCGTGGAGCGGTGAGACAGGTTCATAAAGATCCAAAGCCTTCCCGATCAAAGCACCGCTTAAAGCACCGGAGATAAAATTGATCAGGTTGAAGACTCCCATCCCCACTCCCGTCTCCTTGTCATCGAGTATATTGGCAAGTATGTCGGCGGACGAGGCCTGAACAAGCGGGAAACTCATGTAGGCGACAATCATGGCTGCCCCGACAACATAAGGATGGGCTCCGACGATGAATGACAGCAGGAGAAAACCTGAGATCAGCAGTATCATCGCAGTATATAGAACAAACGTATTTCCTTTCGTATCGACAAGACTGCCCCCCTTCTGCCCCATAAGCGCTGCACTGACGGCTCCGGGAAACAGGACGAGGCCAATCATCATCGTCTCCATTTGATAAGCGTCCCGGAACATGATTGGAAGCATGAACATCATTCCGAATAAACAGAGCACGGCAAGAAAGCTTGTAATGATCGTCGTTCTGTAAGGAACATCCTTGAACAAGTGCGTCGGAATGAACGGCTCGGCAATTGTCCGCATCCGCCACACGTTTAAGGCGAGGAACAGGCCGGAAGCGACAAAAAGCAAGGGCATATCAAGTGTGATACCTATTAATAGGGTAGATATGAATCCTGCAATCAAGGCGGCACCAATGAAATCGATATACCCCTTTTTCGCTTCTTCCTGAGGAAGGTTCTTCCTTAAGAAGGGCAGCGTGACAATAATAGCTGCAGAGGTCAGGAACAAATACCTCCAGTCTAAGAAGCCTGCGATAAAACCGCCTGCTATCGGTCCAATACCGGAAGCGAATGCCATGACGGATGCAACAATCCCAAGCACCCGACCACGCTCATGCTTGAAATATTTCAAAGGGGCAAGGAATACGAGGGCCGGAATCATGGCGCCACCCAAAGCCTGGAGCACTCTTGCCGCCAAGACCATGGCATAGTTCTGAGCGAAGAAACCAAACAACGATGAAGCGCTGAATATGATCAACCCGTACGTAATCAACGTCCTGTAAGGATAAAAGTCAGCCAGTTTCCCATATGTCAAAGCTCCGATAGCGTATACCATAATGTATCCTGTCATCACCCAGCTGACTTCCGACGGCATCAAATGATAAGTCTCTGCAATGTCAGGAACGGCTATATTGAACATCGTACCGTTCATAACGGACATCATCATGACCGCACATAAAGAAATTAACAGCCCACGCGGATTTTTCACACGTTGGTCCACATGTCTTACCTCCCTTTCTTTCGAGTATCGAAATGAATCATACAGCACTTCACAAGAGAAAGCAACAAGAGTATACACAACCACTTAAAAAAGTCGGAATATTTAGATATAATGAAAGGTGTAATAGGATAAGGAGGGTTGCTTCATGTACGATGTCGCCATTATCGGCGGTGGCCCGGCAGGCGCAAGTGCCGGACTTTTCACCGCCAAAGCAGGCAAGAAGACAGTCGTATTCGATCACGGAAAAAGCATAACGAAGATGGCCTGGGTGGAAAATCATTACGGAGTGGACGGAATCAAAGGGCCGGACCTCTTGAAACAGGGACAGGCCCAGGCAGCGAAGTTCGGAGCAGAGATTGTATCGGAAACCGTAAACGGAATTGTCACTAAAGGCGAAGCACATGAGATTCAAACCGAAACCCGCTCCTACGAAGTCGAACACATCATCTTTGCAACTGGCATGTCCGTCAAGGCAGCGGAAAATCTTGGCGTAGACATTATAAAAGGCACCGAGCCCCGGGTCGCAAAAATAATCCAAACAGACGAAAACGGGCACACATCGATGCCTAAAGTTTGGGCGGCAGGGACCGCAGCAGGCGCAAGTGTCCATACCATCATCACTGCAGGAGATGGAGCAAAAGTAGCGGTCAACGTTATCAGCGCCCTGAATGGAAAGCGCTACGTCGACCATGATGTATTGGAATAAAAGTTCGGATAACGGGAGCAGCCCGTCATCCATTTGCTTTATTTGCTTAGACCTGTCACACTTGTAACGTAATGTTTTATGGGAAAGTGCAGGTGAAAATAATGATTGAAGTACGTACATCCCGTTTCGAGGATGAGGAGTTGAACAGAGGAATGTTTGCAACCCGCGACATTGCCAAAGACGAACTGATCCACGAAGCGCCCGTCATCCCCTACCCCAACAGCGAACACGTGCATATTGAAAAGACGCGTCTTGCCGACTATGCCTTTGAATACGGGGAGAACCATACCGCCTTTTTGCTCGGTT
Organism: Bacillus sp. SB49; assembly: GCF_000469135.2. NCBI lineage: Bacteria > Bacillati > Bacillota > Bacilli > Caryophanales > Bacillaceae > Bacillus > Bacillus sp. SB49. Next base: position 1,526,152 of record NZ_CP048117.1, on the reverse strand, counting down.
ATGGAATGATGTTCAATCACTCCTACGAACCGAATGCCAATTATAAAATTAACTTCGAGCAGCATACGTTCGATTTCTATGCTTATAAGGACATTAAACAAGGAGAAGAAGTGTTCATCAACTATAATGGTTTCGTAGATGAGCAGGAGCTTCTATGGTTTGACAAAGAAGAAGAATAAGAAAAAGGCCGGGGACACGTGACCCCGGCCTTTTTTTGAAAGCATTAATCAAACCATCCTTTGTTACGGAACCAGATGTACATCCCTACCGCAACGCTGATCATGATGATCCAAACAACCAGATAACCGTATGTGGTACTTAATTCCGGCATGTTTGAGAAGTTCATCCCATACACGCCTACGATAAAGGTCAGCGGCATGAAGATGACCGAAATAACCGTAAGGATCTGCATCGTCCGGTTCGTTTCATGGGAGTTTAAGGATAAATAACTGTCCCGGATATCCTGCGTCATCTCCCTGTTGGAAGCGATCATGTCCGCCACTTTGACCAAATGATCGTGGATATCAGCAAAGTATTCCCTCCGGTCAAAAACCCCGTCCAAATGGTGGGAGTTCAAAATACGATACAGTAAGTCGCGCATCGGATGGACCGTTTGACGCAGCGTCAAAAGTTCCCCTCTGCGATCAAACAGCTCCTCCAGCAACCGCTCCATGGAAAGGTTCTTCGTATTGTCCTCGATATCATTGATGTGATCCTCAATCTTATAGATGATCGGGAAATAATTGTCTACGACCTTATCGAGAATCTGGTGGAACACGAAATATTCATCGACCTCTTGGTAATCTTTTACGCGTCGGACCATCCGTTTCGCCTGTTCAAGCGGATCGTTTTTCTCTTTATGAAAGGTTACGATCGAGCAGTCACCAAGGAAGATATCGATCTCCTTCTTCTCAAGCTCCATTCGACTGACCGAGTGGATGACAAAAAAAGTATGGTCGTCGTAATAATCCAGCTTCGGTCGCTGCAACCCTTGCAGACAGTCTTCGATGGCGAGCGGATGGAAATGGAATTCCGTTTCCAGCATCCCGATTTCTTCCTTCGTCGGCTCTTCGAAATCCACCCAGTACCAGTCCCAAGTCTCAGACCGCAGCTCCTGCATCGGTATTCCTTCCTGCATCCCCTTCTCTTTGGAGTAAGCCATAATGTTTATCATTGCTATCACCTGCCATTTATGTACGATACCTTTTTTCTTTACCCTCTGCAACATTCCTTCAAACAGGGCCGTCAGGATGTGGTACGATGGAAAAAAAGGAAAGAACGGAGGATGCGGGCATGGCAGATACGGATAAAGCACTGCATATACAAGGACGGCTCGTACGTTTGAGAAGCATCGAGGATACGGATATTCCCGTCCTTTATGACTTGATTTATCAAGGATTCGAGCCGGAGTGGAAGAAGTGGGACGCTCCTTACTACCCGTTGGAGCCGCACACGTTGGAAAGCTACCGCAGCCACGAGCACGCAAGAAAAGCAAGGCTGAAGAATGGAGAACCGGACTCTCGATTAATTATAGAAGTCGAAGGCCGAATCATCGGTACCGTCACCTATTACTGGGAACACAAGCCTTCCCTCTGGCTCGAAGTCGGTATCGGCATCTATGACCCGCACTACTGGAACGGCGGTTACGGTTCCGAGGCTTTGGAATTGTGGATCGATCACTTGTTCCGTCATCTCCCGCTCGCACGGGTCGGGCTCACGACATGGTCAAGAAACGAACGGATGATGCGGGTCGGCGAGAAATTGGGAATGAAAGTCGAAGGCAGAATGCGTAAGTGCCGAATTTATGAAGGCGCCTACTACGATTCGATTCGGATGGGAATCCTGAGGGAAGAATGGAATAGACGGATGGTTCTATAGAATCAAGACAGGATCATCTATCTTTTACAATCATCGAAAACAACGATTTTCTTCTGAATAAAAAGAGGACTCCACGAATTGCGGGGTCCTCTTTTTACTGAATTCTTATTTAAATAGACTCATGGAGGAAGGTGGATAACAGCCGGGAATCGGCTTTTGCCTTTATTTCATAATCTTTTTTGGTATAAACGATTCCCTCCATTAAGAGCCTCGCCGTCCTTCCGATTTTCACCCGGACATCCGGATCTTCGGTAATATATGCTTCCAGAACGCCTCCAGGATGTCCGATCCGAAGGGAATCCTGCGACCGGATTGCCAGATCAGAGAGCACGGTACCAGTCAACCTGCTTGCAACGGAGAGGCAGACGGCCCCTGTAATAGCCAGGGCCTTGTGCGGCTTCTGCATTGACATCATTCTAACAAGCACGTCAACGTCCTCTTTCTCATGAGTAATTCCTTGGATATCCGTGTGCTTAGAAGTCTCGGCTACAATAGTCAATTTCGGTACAGCAGGTGATTGGTCAGAAGCATCCTCCTTCGCTGAGAACCCACAAAGCTCAGCTGCTATCGAACGGACTTCCTCCAACCTCTTTAATGTTTCACTGGAAAAATCATCCGGTAGTTCATCTCCTGCGAGTCCGACGTGAGCAGCATTTACCATCACGAGCGGATTGGCCACATCCACAATGGAAATAGGAATGGTACCATAAGAGCACGCAACGTACTCTTTAGGCTTCCCGGAAGGAAAAATTCTCCCAGTAACGGCCCCTTCCGGTTTCTCGAAGGAAAGAAAAATCGGCGATCCACTTCCAGGGACGCCCGGAATCTCGTAGCTTCCCTCCGTCTTGACTTTACCGCCTTCGACTTCCACCTCTGCACTTATCAGCTTCTTCGTATTTGTGTTCCATATTTGAACCGTCGTAACCGGCTCAAGGAGATCCACCATCCCTTTACTGATTGCATATGGTCCGACAGCGGATGAGATATTGCCACAATTCCCATTAAAATCTACGACTTGTTTGTCAAGACTGACTTGCGCGAACGTGTAGTCTACGTGATGGAACGGATGGGTGCTTTTACTGATGATCGCCACTTTACTTGTAAGGGAATTTGCCCCTCCCAATCCATCGATTTGATTGGGATCGGGGCTCCCCATGATATCGAGAAGAAACGGCTCCCACTCTTCTCGATCGGCAGGCATGTGATCCTTCAAAATAAATACACCTTTGCTCGTTCCCCCTCGCATAAGAGTCACCGGAACTTTATACATACGCTATCCTCTCCTCCAGGAATACTATTGTGATCAGGTTGGTTCTAGCGTACAATGGAAGTCACCATAAGAAAAATCACGAATTTTGATCTTATCAGATAAAAATATTTTATAATAGGAGGCTCGACATGGATCAAAAAGATTGGGACATCCTGCGTGCTGTAGATGAAAGGAAAAGCTTGACCAAAGCAGCCGAGGCCCTGTTCATATCTCAACCAGCCTTGAGTTACCGTTTAAAACAGCTGGAGGATACCTTTCAAGCAAAACTCTTCTTCCGCACGAAGACAGGCATTGCATTCACCTCGGAAGGAGAACACCTCGTCGCCTATGCAAAAAGACAGCTCCAAGAGCTGCAGACCTTGTCCGATGAACTGATGAACATTGGTAAAGAGGTGCGGGGCACGTTAAGAATCGGTGTTTCCAGTAACTTCGCCCAATATAAACTCCCTGCTCTTTTAAAGAAATTTTCGGAGCAATACCCGAACATTCAATTCGACGTTCAAACAGGATGGAGTGTTGAAATTAAGAATTTGTTGAGCCGGTCCCATATCCACCTCGGCATTTTGAGAGGAGATTATGATTGGGAAGGCGAAAAACAGCTGCTCATTAAGGAACAGCTCCATATCATTTCCAAAGACGCAGTCGCTGTGGAGGATTTACCGAGCCTCCCGTTTATTAACTACAAGACAGATAATTCCCTGCAGTCGCTCATTACGAAGTGGTGGAACAATCATTTTTCCCAGTCCCCGTACTCTCCAATGGAAGTGGATCGTCAGGAAACGAGTAAAGAAATGGTCAAGCACGGCCTCGGGTTTGCGGTAGTACCGGAAATCTGTCTCCGTCCATCCGATCAGCTGTACACAGAAGGGCTTCATTATAAGAACGGGGAACCTGTCATGCGGGATACATGGTTAATGTACAGGCCGGACTACTTGAAGCTTCACATTGTCAAAGCCTTCATCGACTTCCTCATGAGCCAGCAAAAAGTTAAATTATAAAAAAAATTTATTTAACCTCATAATTTTTCGCTATTTTACTTATGTCCTGTTTTTTTATAACCTTATGCCAACCACATAAAAAGGAGGACGAACAGTGAATAAAATGTATGCGCTTACTTTTATATGCATATGCGCCTTATGCTTAACCGGATGCTCTTCTCTCACGCTCGGTCAGTCCAAGCTATCAACTTCGGATAAGGAAGGCATCGGAACAGATCTTTTGACGATGGTAGTTCCCTATAACTCCGGAGGCGGCACAGATGTCTTCGGAAGATATATGTCGAACCCACTTGCTTCTCATATAGAATCGAAGCCGAGTATCCAGGTGGAGAACATCCCCGGTGGAGGAAGCATCACAGGCGCCAACGAATACATCACTTCCTATGACAGAGACGGGAGCAACCTCATCACGACAAGTGCCTCCACACACATCCCGCTTCTTCTGGGTCAATCATCTGTAAAATACAACTTCGAAGATTTAAACCCCATCATCGGCGCTCCTACCGGGGCTGTCGTCTATGTATCCGACTCCCTTGGAATAGAGAGCGCATCAGATCTGAATGAACTGGATGAGAAGCTTTACTTTGCAGGCATGTCACCGACGGGGCTCGACCTCACTACCTTGATTTCCTTTGAGGTATTGGGAATGGATGCGAAGGCTGTCCTCGGGTATGAAGGAAGAGGACCTGCCAGAGTGGCATTCGAGCAAGGGGAAAGCAATATCGATTTTCAGACGACCACCGCTTATAAGAGGAATATAGAACCAAGAGTGGAAGAAGGAAGTGCTGTACCACTCTACAGCCTTGGACAGATTGATGAAAAAGGCAACGTCGTACGCGACCCGCAGTTTCCTGATCTCCCTACTGTGAAGGAAGTCTATGAAGATCTATATGGAAAGGAACCGTCCGGGGAAGACTGGAACGCCTACAAACACTTCCTGAATGCGACTTACACGCTACAGAAAGTCATCTGGGTCCACGAGGATGCCCCCGAATCTACCAAAAAAGAACTGGAAGAAGCGGCGGATCGTTTGAAATCTGATGAAGATTTCCTGAAGGAGTCAGCGGAAATTCTTGAAGACTACGAGCTATATACAAATGAAGAATTGAAACAACGAATTACCAGTTTAGAAGAAAACACTACTCCGGAAATGATCGACTGGATCTATGACTTCCTACTGCACGAACACGGAGTTGATGTGAAAAAATTATGAAGAGATGAGGTGTCCATATGTTGGAAAGTGCAGTGTCAGCTTTGCATATTGTCCTTGACCCTTCCCGTATGCTGTTTATGGTTCTCGGAATTGGTCTCGGTATTGTTGTAGGATTGCTTCCGGGGCTCGGAGGTACCGTCGGGATGTCCCTTCTCCTTCCGTTTATATTCGGAATGGACCCTTACATCGGCATGGCGTTACTAATCGGAATGGTCGCTGTTGTCCACACCGGGGACACCTTCCCTTCGGTCCTGCTCGGTATACCTGGTTCATCGGGATCTCAGGCAACCATCATGGACGGATATCCCCTCGCGAAAAAAGGCCAGGCAGCACGTGCCATGGGGGCAGCTTTGTTCTGTTCGATGATCGGAGGCGTCATCGGAGGAATTGCCCTTTACGCCGCTATCCCTTTTGCTACTCCTCTCATCACGAGCTTTTCTTCCCCGGAACTGTTTATGCTGACCATGCTTGGTTTAAGCATGGCCGGCCTTCTGGCTGGCAATTCTCCAGCTAAGGGAGCGATGTCCGGTCTTCTCGGACTTTTAATAGGCTCTGTCGGCAGCGCCCCGGCCATCACAGAATACCGCTATACTTTCGATTTTCTATATTTATCAAACGGACTCTCTCTTCCAGTTGTTGCGCTTGCCATTTTTGCATTCCCCATTCTCATCACTATGCTGACGGATAAAGGCAGCGTATCAGATACCGGCAAATTACAAGGCGGCGTGTTGGAAGGGGTAAAGGATGGCCTCCGCAATAAGTTCCTTATCTTTCGGAGTGCCGTCCTCGGGAGCCTCATCGGCTTCATTCCCGGACTCGGCGGGAGCGTCGTCGATTGGCTCGCTTATGGAGCCGGGAAGAAAACCGTGAAGAACAATAATTTTGGGGAAGGAGATATCAGGGGAGTCATCGCTCCGGAGAGTGCTAACAACGCCAAAGAAGGAGGCTCTCTCATCCCTACCCTTCTCTTCGGCATCCCAGGAAGCGGAACGACAGCCATTTTACTTGGAGGATTGATTCTAATGGGGTTGGAGGCAGGTCCGAGAATGTTGACAAACGACCTCCCCGTCACGCTTTCCATTGTATGGACACTTGTTATTGCAAATATTGTCGGTGCGCTGATGTGTATGGTACTCATCCGTCCCATTGCAAAAATCAGTCTTATTCCGGGTGAAAAGCTGGTTCCTTTCCTGGTCATTCTATTATTAATCGGGGCCTATCAAAGCAACTTCGCATGGGGAGATATCGTGACCTTCCTTGTCATTGGACTGCTCGGATATGTCATGACAATCCTCGACTGGCCGCGGCCGCCGCTTTTGATCGGCTTCGTCCTGGCCATTTCCGCAGAAAGGTACTACTGGATTTCCATTGAACGTTATGGATGGGAATGGATCAGCAACCCGATCGTCATCGCACTGGCGGTCCTGATCGTCGTATTACTTACAGGCGGTTCTGTAATGAAAAGAATCAGCGGCCGCATTCAGAAAGAAGGTGTGTAAGCATGGATAAACAAAAGTTGAATATCGCTTTTACTATTTTCTTATTCGCATTATTTACCTGGGCTGCCATCACAGCACTCTCTTTCTCAAGGCTTGCTCAGTTTTTTCCCATTTACGTATCAACAGCGGGAAGCATCGTCACCGGACTGTACCTCTGCTCTGAAATCATCAAATATGTAAAGCAGAAAGATAAGAAGCATCAGAAAGTTCTTATTGTCCAGCCGCTTATTTATCTCGCCTGGATTGTAGGATATGTAATACTGATTTACATCATCGGAGTGCTGGCAGCTTCCGCGGTCTTCCTGATGACTTTTCTAGTAAAGGAATCCCGATTCACCATCGGCAAGGCGGCGTACTCAACGGGAATTACAATCGTTGCCCTGATCGTTCTCAGCACCTTCATGAAAATTGCCTGGCCGGAAAGCCTGCTTGGTTTATAATGGAGTGCTGTTTTGCGCTGGGACGCATGGAGGAAAGCACTCTGCTTTCCGGAGCCTTCTCTCCCTGTAATCCGATAAAAAAACGCGGCCCTTTTATAGAAGGACCGCGCTTTTTTTTATCCGAAATACGTATTCAAAGGTGGAACAATCTGCTTCTTACGGCTGACGACACCAGGAAGGACGGCTTGATTACCGTCAAGCGTTACGTCAAATGCTTTCGCTACCGCGTCTGTCGCTTCGCCTACGGCTACGACGGTGGAGTCACTTTCAAGGATGTCTGTAACAACAAGGACGAAGAGATCAAGCCCTTTATCCGCTGTTACTTTTTCAATCGCCTGCTCCAGTTCACCTTTACGGGAAAGCACATCGTTCGTGTCAACCGTATTCACCTGAGCAATCTCTACTTTCTTATCACCCATAGAGAATTCCTTCGCATCAAGAGAAATCAACTGCTCTGCTGTTTTGTCGCTGATGTCAGCTCCGGCTTTCAGCATTTGAAGGCCGTATTCTTCCGCATCGACACCTGCGATGGCAGCAAGCTCTTCCGCCGCTTTACGGTCTTCCTCTGTGCATGTCGGGGATTTAAACAAGAGAGAGTCGGAAATGATCGCAGAAAGCATCAGTCCGGCCATTTGTTTCGGCACTTCTTTTCCGTGCTCTTTATAAAGCTTGTTCAAGATCGTTGCCGTACATCCGACAGGCTCTGCACGATAATAAAGAGGGCCTTTCGTCTCGAAGTTCGCGATTCTGTGGTGGTCGATCACTTCAAGCACCTGGACATCATCAATATCGTCGGCACTCTGCTGGCGTTCGTTGTGATCGACAAGAATAACCTGTTCCACTTCGTCGGATACACGTTCTACGAAACGAGGCGCCTCCACATTGAATTGTTCAAGGGCAAACTGTGTCTCTCCCCCTACTTCACCGAGGCGGACGGCTTCCGCGTCTTCCCCAATCGTCTTTTTCAGATCCGCATACACAAGTGCAGAACAGATCGTGTCCGTATCCGGGTTCTTGTGACCGAAAACTAGAGTTTTAGCCAAAATAATCTTCCTTTCTATAATCGAAGTATGTAAGCATTACGTCTTTTCGATTATAAAATAGAATACCGGAAGAGTCCAACTTCTCCTATAGGAAAAATGATTACCGGCGCTCCTTCAGAAAACATGCCGCAGCGGCATATCCGGCCACCATTTGGACGACAGGACTCGCAGACGGATTGGTAACAAGGACTCCGGGAAGCAGCGCAGGCAGAGGAAGCACGAAAGGAACGAATAGAAAATAGAGGCAAAGAGTGATCACCCCCACCCCTTTCCTATTCCACCTCCATAAGACGTCTTTCTTCCTCCATTGTGTTATTTTTTCAAATTTCAACAGAAAACCGGCAGGAATATAAGCCGTTTGACCGAAGATTATATAAGGGTAAACAATAAACGACTCTGCCGCCAGCGTCTGAAGCTTCGATTGTATAAAAGAAACCAGCCATAAATAAAAGAAGAAAACAGCTGCTTTCCAAATGATCGCCTGATACCTTCCCATTATCCATCTCCTCCTTTTCTATCACTCTATGAATCCGTTCCAATAAAAATCGCTGAAAAGACGTTTACGACAAAAAATTAAGGGAATTGTCAAAAAGATGTTTGAGATTTCACGACATTATGTGTTAGAATTCCTTACATAGACATTTTGAGGTTCTTATCCGATGCATGATCAGGGATGGAAGACTCATAAAAAAAGATAAAGAGAGGGTATTGTATGACTTACACAAAAGAACAGATCAAGCAGGAAGTCAAAGAGAATAACGTAGAATTCATCCTACTAGAGTTCACAGACATGCTAGGGGATACTAAGAACGTAGAACTGCCGATAGATGAATTGGACATGGTGCTGAACAACGAAGCGATGTTCGACAGTTCTTCCATCTCCGGTTTCTCTGCAATCCAAGAAAGTGACATGTATCTTGTACCAGATTTGGATACGTTCCTACTACTTCCATCTATGGTCGATGAAGATCGCAGCGCGCGCTTCATTTGTGACATCTACAAGCCGGACGGCACTCCATTCGAAGGAGACCCTCGCTACATCCTGAAACGTGCTATGAAAGAAGCAGCGGATTTAGGCTATACCGTTAACGTCGGTCCTGAACCGGAATTCTTCCTGTTCAAACTGAACGATGAAGGTTATCCGATTCGTAAGATGAACGACCGCGCCGGATACTTCGATGCTTCTCCTAAAGATAAAGGAGACAAGGTACGCCGTGATATCGTACGCACCCTTAAGAAGTACGGTTTCGAGATGGAAGCTTCCCACCACGAAGTAGCGATGGGACAGCACGAAATCAACTTCCGTTTCGATAACATGCTGAAAGCAGCAGACAACATCCAAACCTTTAAGAACGTTGTAAAGGATATTGCAACAAACCATAACTACCACGCGACATTCATGCCGAAACCGATCGCAGGCGAGAACGGCTCCGGAATGCACTGCCACCTGTCCTTGTTCCGTGATGGAGACAGCGCGTTTTACGATGAAGATGCGAAAGACGGCGTGTCTAAGACGATGAAACAGTTCATCGCAGGAATTCTGCATCACGCAAGCGGAATTGCAGCAATTACGAACCCGAACGTGAACTCCTACAAGCGTCTCGTTCCTGGTTATGAAGCTCCTGTAAGTGTAGCTTGGTCCCACTCCAACCGTAGTTGTATGGTCCGCGTACCAACAACACGTGGTAAAGGAACGCGTTTCGAAGTCCGCAACCCGGATCCGACGGCTAACCCTTACTTGACGCTTGCTGTATTGATCCAGGCAGGTCTTGAAGGTATCCGTAAGGAAATGGACGCAGGCGACGCAGAAACTCGTAACCTTTACGAAGTGACGGATGACAGCGTGCCTACTCTTCCTACGAACTTGAAAGAAGCTATCTCTGCTTTGAAGAAAGATGAAATCCTTCTGAACGCACTTGGCGATCACACATCCCAAGCTTATATCGAAGAGAAGGAAAAAGAATGGACAGAATACTCCCTGCAGGTCAGCCAGTGGGAAGTAGACATGTATATGAATAGATAACACCAAAAAGAAGCAGCCTTACAAAAGGCTGCTTCTTTTTAAGTGTAAACAAAAAGCCGCCGCCGATGCGGGGCTGTTCCACCTGCTTTATTTTCCTATTTCTCTTCGATACCGCAACGAAATATAGGACTTTTCTGAAGGAAGCTTATGAGACGGCCGCTCCCCTTTGTAAACAAAGCCGGATTTCTCATAAAAGGGAATGCCCATCTCGTTCCCTTTCGTTACAGAGACCCATTGCTCCGATGCACCACGAGCAATATGATCCTCTGTGATAGCTTCAAGCAGTCTGCCTCCGATGCCTTCCCGCTTTCTCTCAGGATCAAGATAGAGAACAAAAAGTTCTGCCGTTTCAGATCCGGTCATTCCTCCCCCGCCGGCACCGACGACAGTCCCTTCCTCATCGACAGCGACAAACCACCCGTTCCATTCATCGGAAATATCACGAACTTCCCGCGCAATCCGGTCTGCGTTATAAAATTCTTCAATCACCTGCTCAATATCTTCTTTCTCCAGCAACGATTTGTATGTTTCCCGATAGCCAGCTTCACAGACACGAATAATGTCCGCTACATTGGAACCATCCGCTTTCCGTACCTCCACCATATCTACCGAACCGCCCCTTCTTCAACTGCGTACTTTTTTCATTCGGCCTGTCACGACATATGTATTCGTCTTCGAGCGAAAGAACTGCCTCGCCCCATGATAAGTCGTGTACCAAAGATTGTTGATGACCTTAAACTCTCTTTCCTCTACATCGACGAAGATTACCGGATGATAAGAGGTTCCGAAAACTTCATCCTGCAATTCCACGACTCCGACTTCCTTCTGTTCATCCATCCACATCGTTTTCATATTTTTCATTGCGTTCCTACTCCTTCATTTACTACCAAATGTCCAATTTCTTTAGAAGTAATTATTGCAAAATTAAGACAATAAAACAATAGCGATTTGACAAAAAACAACTTCGTTCCACGAAATATAACACCCTGTGCAAACGCTTCAAATCGGTAAAAAAAACCCTTATCCTTCAGAGGATAAGGGGTATGTTTTATTACTTTACAGCGTCCAAACCCTTGTGAAATCAAGGGTGAAGGATTACAGCATGCAATGGTATGCACGAAAAAAAATCGGAGGAAAAACACTCCTTCAATTCCGGAAAAAAACATCAGAAAAAAAGTTAAAAAAATAATTAACAAACTTTTTAAAGCAGCCTGGCAGCGATGAAAAACCGATGTTGTCTGACGTCTAAAGACTTGTTATTACTCATTTCCTTGTGAATAGAGAGCAGCTCTTCTCTATATTTTTCCACTGTGAAATCAGGCACCTGCCAGGGTATGGCTTTCAAATAGTAGATCAGCGCTCCGATATCATAAAACCTCTGAGTCGGATGAGCTTCCCCTGACGCAATCAGTTCCCATTCAGGAGAAAGGAAGGGTTTTTCAGCCGTTTCCAAGGACCACTTTGCATACTCATCATTAACAGGAACCTCCAGTCGATCGTTTATGCCGGAACAATCCACCCCTCCTACTTGCTGCGTAAGAAATATCCCTCCAGGCTTCAATACACGCTTCACCTCTCCCAGGTCGTAAGAGTCGTGTTGATTCAGTACAAGATCGAATCTTGCGTTTTCGAAGGGAAGCGTGTCATTCTCGACAGGAACCACCGTCACTCCGTGTGGCTCCAGTCGTTCTTTTCCCAGCGGGTAATTAGGTGCATACCCCTCTGTCGCAGCCATATACAGCGGAAACGGAAGGAGCTTTTCCAAAAACTCGCCTCCTCCGGTCCCCATATCGAGTGCAGCACGTGCGCCATGGAGGAAGTTCCTGGCCATCGATCCATACGACCATGGCAGCAGTCCGCTCTGCATTCTTCCTGCCCCGGTAATGTAAGAGAAATCCCATCCATGGAAAGGCCGGTCTACCTCTTTTAAATAATCATTAAAATTCATCTTTGCGCCTCCTCTATTATTTTGTGGACGATTCTATCCTCCAGGAGGTGCGCGTGCCCGCTGGTATTGTTATGTATCTGGTATTCGGCTGTACATAGATTCATCCCTTTCTATTAATTCGATAATGGATGGTGAGAAACGGAAGACCGAAAATTCTCATCGTATGAACAGCACAGAGGACGCCGTTCTCTTCATGGCTCACGCGAAAATGCTCCGTCAGCGGCAGAACGATGGGGCGGCCGCGAACAATAAGGTACGTGCCGGCATCCGATTCCGGGTTCCCCTTTTCACTAGTGAGAACGAGCTCTTCCCTTTCCCTTTCCACCTCCAAGATGCCTGCCATTGCAGAAAATGGCAGCGGCAGAGAGATGTTCATGTACGTCTGCCCTCTGGATGTATGGGAAGCATACAAGGCGATAAACACCTCGGATTCATTGATCTTCCTTATCCAGGCACGAGTATTTTCTCTTCCATCTAATTTATCCGAGACAGAACGGATAGCCCCCGTCATTTCATACGTCTGCCTCGACAGCGGAAGGTTGATCTGCTTTGTCACGATACTGACGGCCCGGTAGAGAACAGCGAAGGGATAGAACCACCAATGCCAGCAGACACGGGAATATAACCGGTATTTATCGGTCTGCTCGTAAAAGGATACGATCTCCGGATGGACCTCCCCTTCTTCCCGTTCGGATACGTAGATCGAAAAATCGTCGACAAGGCCGCTGCAGGACCTTCCACCTTCCTTCCCTTTCAAAACATGCTCTCCAATCCGCCACCCTCCAGTTATGTTACTGACAGGAAAGCGAGGGACTTGGTACATGGAATCCGGAAAGGCGAGACTCCACCCCCACACTCCCGACAAGCCGAAAGCGACCATATTGATAACGCCGTGAAACATAATCATAAATTCGATGGTCACGACAAACTCATCCATGACTTGACTGAGAGCATAAGCAAGGGAAAAGAGAATCGTCACACCCAGCGAAGTAAAAGAAATCCGACACAACAGTTCCTGCATCCGATTTTTGAACGACGTCCTCCACGCTGTAGCGATAAGTGTATAAATACCAACGATATAAAGAAGGACAGAGGCTACCTCAAGGATAGGAGAAAAGGAAATGCCGAGCGCAAGCAAGATAGGGGCCGCCACGACGGACCATCCCGCGGTATAATAGGAACGCGATTTCCTCCTTCTGCCGAGAAGCCCGAGAAAGGTGAGCAGCATGAATCCCGCATAATGGAAGTGAATACTCGTCAGCCATGTAAGCAGAGGGTAAAAGCCGGTATCTATTTCCGCCACAAAAGCAAAGAACCAAAACCCTCCGATACCGAGATACACATACCCCACATCAAGGAAAAACTCTTCGACATGGGTAAACCCTCGCCGCACCATTCGGCGAACGCCATGAAAAGCGACGAGAATGGTAAAAATAAAATACAAAAGACCAAGAGCTGCATCCCACGGCATGTCCCCCGTCAACCGAAGAATGGCGACCATGACCACCGCGGTACCCGCTCCGTACAAGAGAAGCGAGGATTTCCCCTCTTCCGGCCGCCTGTTTGAAAGGAGGAGAGGGACATAAATCATTTGTGCGGCGGTAAGAATCGAATAGTACCACGGATCTGCGGAAAAGAAGGCGGCTAAAAGAAACAGCAGCGTTGAGACAACCAACCAAGGCTTCATTCCCCCGTCACCTGCCTTCTCCTGCAGTATTTCGCAGTCGGCACGTCTTTACTGAACGAAAACCCCAGGAAAGAAAGCGCGAAAAGAGCCAGATTGAAAGTTAACGGGTTAAATGGCTGTGTCAGCGATTCCGGGGCAGCCGTGACGGCTCCAATTGTCAATAGTGGAAAAGCAGCTGTCTGAGCGGCGAACAACCAGCGCTTCCTTCGGCATAGCAACCAAAGAAGACCGATGACGACTTCGCCAATTCCGATCGCAGACATGACCCGGTGAGCCACGGCTTCTCCAATGGGTAGAACAGATGTCAGCATCGCCAGTTCCTGAGGATGCTGGAAAATCAGTTTTGGTACAAGCCCGTGATAGATCCAAATAAAGCTGAATAGGATGGCGGAAAGCCATGTAACGAAAAAATTTCGATACTGCACTTCCGGCACTGTCCCTTTTTCCAGCCACCTCTTCAGGACATCGAAGCTGAGTGCCGTCGCCCAGCCGATTAAAGGGCGGAAGCAAAACCTGTCGAACAGCCGGCCTGCTGCCCCGAAATTGGTCGTATAATCATAGCGGGTGAGGAACGTCACCCCTCCGTCTTGCCTCGGCACATACTTCCAAAAACCCCGCCCCTCCCGAATGATCGACCGTTTCTGCTCTGTACCGAAATGGAGCGAAGATGTCCGTGCACCATCTCCCCCTTTTCTCGCTGTCACACTCTGCCCCCATCCGGAAATATCGAGCCCGAAGCCTATTCTCGTCTTGTATGTAAATCTCTGAGGAGACCCTTGCGCTTTCGGAAGATAAGTAATAGAAGAAAAGCGCAGATCCCAACGTTCATGAACAGAAGGTTCCTGGCTTGCTTTCCACAGGTCATCCATAGAGGTACGGATTGGTATTTCTACATAGATTGATTTCTTCTTCATCGTCATCACCTCAAGATTGTGAAATATAGCACATACTCATTATTCCAAACTTTGAAAGCGATGACAATTTGGAAAGAAGAAAAGATACCTCGTTAAAGGTATCTTTTCAGATTGGTGAGAAACATAAGAGGTTTAAAGAACCGTTTCCTTCACAAATATAATATCGCTGTAACTATATATCTAATTAGGAACGGAAAATTTCAGCGAACGGACGGGAGCATGCCCTCTCCACCCGACATTAATTCTTCACCGTTTATTCGATCCGTGCAGCATGCGGTTCGTCCGATGCGTGCCGTATTTATCTTTCAACTCCAGCCGATTCAATTCGCGCTTGAGCTTATTATAGCTCTTCAGACGACCTTCCGACAGCTCGCCGGAATCTATCGCCGCCCGCACCGCGCATCCGGGTTCGCTTTCATGTCTGCAGTTGCGGAACTTGCAGCTGTTCCCAAGAGCGTCTACATCGCTGAACGTTTGGTCGAGGTCTGCATCTTCGCCCCACAGCTGCAGTTCACGCATGCCCGGTGTATCGATCAGGTACACTCCACCTGGGATTTCAAAGAGTTCCCGGTGTGTCGTCGTATGACGGCCACGCCCATCCTCTGAACGCACGGACTGGGTGTGCTGAACGGCTTCCCCCATCAGGGCGTTCGTTAACGTAGACTTGCCGACACCGGAAGAACCAATCAGAGAGACGGTCTCGCCGGGACGGAATGACTGCCGGATTTGCTCTATACCGGCACCGCTGAGGCTGTCTACGGCATAAACGGGGACACCGGGAGCAACCTGCTCCACTTCTCTCGTCTTTCCGTCCGGATCGCTGCATAAATCTTTTTTCGTACAGACGACGACAGGACTTGCCCCGCTTTCATATACCTGCTGGACGTAGCGCTCGATCCGTCTCACGTTGAATTCAAGCGTCATGGCGGTGACGATGAATACCGTGTCCACGTTCGCCGCTATCACCTGTTCGTCGTGTCCTGTTCCCGCTTTCTTTCGCGAAAGAACCGTCTTCCTTTCCAGGACCCTCTGGATGATTCCCCTGCTTCCGTTCTCATACGCCTCAAAAATGACCCAGTCACCGACCGCAGGGTAATCGCTGTCATGAAGAGCGGTATGATGAAAACGTCCTGCCACTTCCGCTCTGACATCCCCGTTTCCAGACGCCAGTGTGTACAGACCGCGTGTATGGCGTACGACTCTCCCTGCATGCTCTTCTTCCTTCACTTGCTCTTGAAAAAATGCATTAAAATCTGTCCGTTCCATTCGATTCCTCCTAAGGTAAGGAGGACGTCAGAAGTGATGTCCTCCTTTTGTATATGGCTGGGTGTAAGTTACGTTAAATGGCTTTGTCGTTTTCATAAAACATCACTCCTGACTTATTTGGTTCCTTTATTATATCAGAAAACGTTGGAATGGAGGCAATTTTCTGATATCATCCACGAGCCACCGCTTTTTTCGCAGAAACAGCCGCAAACGTGATCGTGATTGCACAGGCGATAAGGATGGCGATAACTCCTTTCATCAGATCCCCGAACACCCAGCCGTCAATCATCACCGTCCGCATGCTTTCAAAGACATACGTCGTCGGGTTGATGGCAGCGGCTACCTTCAGCCACTGCGCTTCGATAAGGTCGTACGGTACGAATGTCGTGCTCAGGAAGATGAGCGGAAAGAAGATGAAGGTTCCCGCCTGAGACGCCTGTGCATTCTTCGTTCTTAACGCGACCCCCGCCGAATAGCCGGCGAAAGCAAGCCCCCACCCGATGGCAATCAACAAGACAAACAGCATGCCGAGAAAACCTGTCTTCACCTCAAGCCCCATCAAGAAAGCGATTCCGAAGATCAATACTGTCTGAACAAGAAGCTGGAGCATTCCTGCAATGATGGGTCCGAGCACGATTGCAAGTCTTGAAGCCGGCGTCAGCAGAAGCCTGGAAAAGAAGCCGTTCTCAATATCTTTGACGATTCCCTGCCCTGCCCCGCCTGCGCCTCCGATTGCCGCCGAAACGATGGATACAGGAAGAATGAATGCTAAATAATTGGCTCCTTCGAAGGTAGGAAGCTGGGAGATCCCGCTTAACCCTCCGTCATAGACGAGCAGGAAAAAGACAGAAATGATTAAGTTCGGAATGAAAGAGAACGGATTACGGATCGTCGTCTTAATACTGCGTACAGTGAGCAGCCATGTATCTTTCCATACATTATTACCCATGTGCTCTCTCCCCTTCTTCCTTCTGCTCTTTCGTGATCTTCAGGAAAATATCATCCAACGTCGGAGAAGAAAGCTGGATGTCATCCACTGCGATCCCCTCCTGATCGAAGATACGGACGACTTCCAGCAGCTGTTTCGTCCCTTCTTCTACGTATATCAGTAAATTTCCGTCCTTCCTGATGACATCGTTCTGTTCCAACCGGTCATGAAGAATAGCTTGGGCGGCTTCCTCCTGATTGGAGTCCTTCAACCGAAGAGTAATCAAATCATCCCCGATCTGCTGCTTCAATTCCTTCGGTGTCCCGGTAGCGACGATTTCTCCCTTGTTAATGATGCTGAGCCGGTCAGCGAGATTATCCGCTTCCTCCAAATATTGTGTTGTAAGGAAGATTGTCGTCCCGTTCTCTTCATTTAAGCGGCGGAGTTCTTCCCAAATGGCGATCCGATTTGATGGATCAAGCCCGGTCGTCGGTTCATCCAGAAAAA
This sequence comes from Bacillus sp. SB49, assembly GCF_000469135.2. NCBI lineage: Bacteria > Bacillati > Bacillota > Bacilli > Caryophanales > Bacillaceae > Bacillus > Bacillus sp. SB49. The sequence continues at coordinate 1,508,538 of NZ_CP048117.1, read as the reverse complement.
GAATTTTTGGTTCATTGACAAGTGTCAGCGCCAAGTCAAGGCGCCTGCGCATCCCGCCGGAGTAGTTGCCTACACGACGCTCGGCTGCGTCTTCCAATTGCACAATCTCCAAGAGCTCGCTTGCCCGCTTCTTCCCGTCCTGTTTGCCAAACCCGAAAATATAAGACTGTAGTTCCAAAAGCTCTCTACCGGTCAAATCAGGATCTACTCCCGTTTCCTGGAGAGCAACGCCGATGTAACGTCTCACCTCTTCCGGTGCACGGATGACATCGTGACCTGCAACCGTAATGTTACCGGAGGATGCATTGATGAGCGTTGTCAATATTTGTACCGTTGTGGATTTACCCGCACCGTTCGGTCCGAGAAATGCAAAAAATTCTCCTTCTTCCACTTGGAAGGAAACGTCTTTCACCGCGGTGACATTTCCCTTCTTGAATGTTTTTGACAGATGCTCTACTTCTATTCTTCCATTCATACCAAACCCCTCCATCCTTCTTCACCTTTTCCTTCATCTTTATCCTTATACCCCGTTCCGCATACATATGAGCCTGGGGGCATTTATTTCGAAGTAAAGGTTTGATGTTTTTATAGAGCGGGTATAAACAACTTCACAACACAAGTTGGAAACCGCAAAACTAGACGGTTTTCGCTCTTGTCCCATACCTCCCACCCATGATAAGATATAAAAACACTTAATTTTCTGACAACATTAATTTACAGGAGGTGACAGTCATGGGATTATTGGAATTATATCCATGGATCGCACCTGTACTCCTACTGGTGAGTATCGCGACCCTGTTCGCGTCCTACTTCAGTTTGAAGTCCAGGAAATATATGATCTTTACAGCACTGGGAATGGTGCAGACTTTTATCAGCCTTAACTTCGCGACGACCGTCGGACCGATCCTCTTCGGTATCGGCCTCATCCAGTTTTACGCTGGTTTGGTGAATATAAAAAGGGTGAAAGCTATGAGACATGAGTAATCATGTTCTTATAGACCTTTCACCCTTTTTTCAATATAGAAGCATAGATGCCCGATTGTAGGAAAATAGTTGAATTCTTCGCCTCTTGGAATGTCACTCTCCGGATGAGGCTCGATATTCCAATAAGCAAGCAGGCTTGCGAATGTTTCTAAAAATTTCCCTTTATTATACTTATATAACTCAGGGACGCAGATGTTTGTAGTCAAGTGCTCGAACGGTTCCTCATACTGAGGTTCGATATACATATGTACATAATGAACCACACTTTTATAAATTGCGACAGTCGTCCGTTCATCCTGAAAAGACCGTCCTTTTTTCTTCTTTTGATAATCTTTGAAATTGTACACTTCCGCCATCCTATCCGACCTCCCCACATAATAGTATAGTACAATAATTCTTTCAAAAAGGACAATCTCCTGCATGACTGCAATATATTCCTACCCCTGCATGCTTTTATGGTATTCTTAAATCAAGATCCCACGAAAGGGAGAGGAGATCCAAGTATGAGGAAATGGTTGTCGATTCTTTTCCTTCTCCTCCTGATCATTGCAGGCTGCAGCTGGACAGGCAGTGCCGGGGAAAAAGGTTCGGACTCCGCTGCAGGCGGTGACTCGACGGAAGAACAGGAAGAATCAACCAAACTTGATGTGGACGGCACAACTTACATAATAGAGCAGGATAATTTCCCTATTCTTTGGCAGTTCATCCACTCTTCAGGAAACACGGAGGCTGCAATAGAAGGGCTGCATTATCAGGAGGTAACGGAAGACCGTTATCTTATAGATTTTGCATGCCGGGAAGACGTCTGCTCCCATTTATTGATCAGCTTTGAAGACGAAGTATCTTACCTTCTGAGCGATTTAAGCGAACGGGAAAGCATAGAATTATCTCCGGAGGGAGGGTATGCGGCCTTCCTTTTCTCCCGTGACGTCAATGGAGAAAAGAAACACCAGATGACCGTTGTGGATATGGCTTCCCTCAATCCTATGGAGCTGGAAACCGCCGATGAATACTTACTTCCCAGACCGGATCAGTACCAATATGCGATTGATTCTGTTACTTTTATGGAAGAAACGCTCATTCAAATGAAAAGCGAATCCATTCCGGAAGAACCCGGACGCGAAAGCGTAACTTCGCTATGGAAGTACGGAAAGGAATAAGGAGGAACACAAAAATGAACGAAACTTTAGAAACGATTTTGAATCATAAATCCATCCGCAAATTCAAAGATATTCCGCTGACCGGCGAGCAGTTGAACACCATTATCGCATCTGCTCAGCAGGCTTCGACTTCCAGCTATATGATGGCGTATTCCATCATTGGCGTCACGGATGAAACGAAGAAAGCACAGCTGGCGGAGATCACCGGACAATCGTACGTGAAGGATAACGGACACCTGATGATTTTCTGTGCCGACCTGCACCGCCACACTCTTCATGCGACAGAAGACCAATATGAAGAAATGGTGGAAAACCTGGAGAACAGTGAACACTTCCTTGTGGCAGCGATCGATGCAGCACTGGCCGCTCAGAATGCTGCCATTGCTGCAGAATCGATGGGACTTGGTATTTGTTATATCGGCAGTATCCGAAACCAATTGAATAAAGTAGATGAAATACTTGATCTTCCTAAACACGTACTTCCATTGTTCGGCATGGTATTCGGCACGCCGGATGCTGAACCGGATAAGAAACCCCGACTGCCGAAAGAAGCCGTTTATTTCGAAAATACCTATCAGAAGGATCACAAGGAGAAACTTGCCGCGTTCGATCAAACGATTGCCGCTTATTACGCAGGCAGACAGACGAACAACCGCAGCGATTCGTGGACAGACCAAATGCTGCGCCGTTTCAAGAAACCGATCCGGATGGACGTTACCGGCATCGTGAAGAAGAAGGGCTTTAACAAACAATGAAAATAGAGGAAGTAAGAAAGGTTCTGGATGAGGCAGAACGAGTTGTCGTCTTAACAGGTGCCGGCGTCTCGACGGCAAGCGGCATACCGGATTTTCGTTCTTCTCAAGGGCTGTGGACAGAAGACCATTCCCGAGAGTACTACATGTCCGCTGATTATTTCCACCAGAACCCGCAGGACTTCTGGAACAAATATAAAGAGATCTTCCGGCTTAAACTGCTCCAGGACTACGAGCCTAATGATGTGCATCACTTCCTGAAACAACTGGAAGCGGGCCGTCGTGTTTCCATCATTACGCAAAATGTAGACGGGCTGCATGAACGTGCAGGCAGCACGGACGTGCTGGAACGCTTACCCGGTTGAATCGATCCGGGAAGCTGTCCTTCCCTCCTGCATCTCCTGCGGAAGTGTGCTTCGACCTGACGTTATGCTGTTCGGTGACCCGATCACGCTTCACGAAGAAGCGGAAGCACGGATTGAACAGGCAGACGTGCTGCTTGTCATGGGAACGTCCCTTACGGTCACCCCTTTTAGTCTGCTGCCGTATACGGCAGCGGGGGATCCTCGCATCACGACGGTCATCATTAACCGGGAAGCAACCGGCCATGATCACCTTTTCGATTATGTCATCCACGGGGACTTAACGGAAGTGCTGCGGGCTTTAAAGAATAAGGGATGATAGAAAGAGAGGCTCAGAGTAGATCCATACTCTGAGCCTTTTTGCTTTCCCGGACAAGCATCCTTCAGGTCGTTTCGTTCTATTTCGATTATACTACACAAATGTAAGGGTTTCCACAGATATATTAATAGGAAAGAACACGATTTTCTATAAGCTTTGTCACTTTTTGCAGAAAGGCTTCCAGCGACACCGTTTCGGACTCTTTTTGTCCGTAGATCCGTACGTTCAAGGAGTGATTGTCTCTCTCTGCATCTCCTACGACGATGATATACGGTGTTTTACTCATTTGAGCATCCCGCATTCGATAGCCGAGTTTCTCTTCTCTTGCGTCCACCTCTGCTCTTATTCCTGATCTTTTCAAATGTTCGATGACACGGCCGGCATATGCCTCATGGGCAATAGGCGATACGGGCAGCACTTTCACCTGTTCTGGGGCCAGCCAGACGGGAAATGCTCCGGCGAAATGTTCAATTAAAATGCCAAGGAAGCGGTCAATGGAGCCGAATACGGCGCGGTGCAGAACGACCGGACGGACTTTCGCTCCCGTTTCATCTACATAAGTGAGATCAAATTTCTCGGGCATTTGAAAATCAAGCTGTACGGTTGCACACTGATGGCTTCTCTGCAGCGCATCTTTAATATGAATATCGATCTTCGGTCCATAAAACGCACCGTCGCCTTCATTAATCACGTAATCATTCGGCAGGCGGTCCAATACGGATTTCAATGCTTCCTCCGCTTGGTTCCACATCGCATCCTCCCCCATCGACTTCTCCGGACGAGTGGATAACTCAACAGTATATTCAAACCCGAACGTGCGGTACACCTCGTCGATCAACCGGAGAGCAGAAGCAATTTCATCTTCGACCTGATCCGGTCGGACAAATATATGCGCATCATCCTGACAAAAGGACCGCACCCGGAGAAGCCCATTCAACGCGCCGCTGTATTCATGACGGTGCACCTGCCCGAACTCAGACATGCGGATCGGCAGGTCACGGTACGAATGAAGCTGATTTTTGAAAATCAACATATGGCCCGGGCAGTTCATCGGTTTCATAGCGAACGTCTGATCATCCACTTCCGAGAAGTACATGTTCTCCTTATAATGATGCCAGTGCCCCGACTGCTTCCAAAGGCGCTGATTCATCATAAGAGGCGTCCGGACTTCCTCATAGTCGTGTGCCTGTTGAAGACAGCGCAGAAATCCTTCCAGTTCATTCCTGATTATTTGACCGTTCTTCGTGTAAAAAGGCATGCCGGGAGCTTCTTCCGAAAAGAAGAAAAGATTGAGTTCCTTCCCGAGCTTCCTGTGACTGCGACGCTCTGCCTCTTCCAGAAGGGCTGAGTGTTCGTCAAGCTCTGCCTTTGTCGGGAAAGCTTTACCGTACACCCGCTGCATCATCGGCTTCTCCTTATCCCCCTGCCAATAAGCTCCCGCAACATTCGTAAGCACAAAGGCACCGACCCATTTTGTGGACGGAACATGGGGTCCTCGGCACAAATCGACGAATTCCCCTTGTCGATAAATAGAAATCCCCTCGTCATCCGGCACCCGGTCGATCAGCTGTTCTTTGTATGGATCCCCTTCAAACAAGGCATGCGCCTCCTCTCTCGTCATCGATTCCCTTGTTACCGGGTAATTTTCCTCTATGATTTTTTTCATTTCTTTTTCAATTACAGGAAGATCTTCTTTCGTCAGCATGTGATCCATGTCGATATCGTAAAAGAACCCATTCTCTGTGACTGGTCCAATGCCGAGGTGGACGTCCCCGTAGAGCCGCCTGATCGCTTGGGCAAGCACATGAGCGGCCGTGTGACGCATCATTTTCACGAATGCCTCTGACTTTGAGTCCAGCAGTTCGATGGCTGCATCTTCAACAATCGGACGTCGGTAGTCATACAACTCCCCGTTGACCGTTCCACCGACAGACCGCTTTTTAAGACTCGGGCTGATTGAATCCGCAATTCCTTCAAGCGTGATGCCACTTTCGTATTCCTTCTTTTTTCCGTCTGGAAAAACGATTTCCACGTTTGAGTGCTTCATAACAAATCTCTCCTTTTTTTGTATAAAAAAAACGCACCTCATCCCGATAAAGGGACGAGTGTGCGCTCGTGGTTCCACCCAGTTTCCCGTCTTCGTTAAAGGACGGCTCTCTGACAGCTTGTAACGCAGCAATACGGCACGGCATTGGCCTCCGCGCGGCTCGGAGGTGGTAAGGAACAGCCCGGCATCGAGGAAGTTCTCAGCATACCCTTCCCTCTCTGTCGATCGTCAACGGTTCCCTTTTGTCCTCTTCTTCGCTTTCTCTGTAAATAAAAAAAACACGCATCCCTCACAGTAAGGGACGAGTGTTCGACTCGTGGTTCCACCCAAATTCCCGTCACATAAGTAACGGCTTCGGCTGCATTAACGGTGCAGATCCGGCATGGCATTATCCTCCATGCAGCTTCGAGGTGGTAAATGGAGACGGCGCATTCCAGGAAGCTCTCAGCTTGTGCTTCCTTCTCTGTGGACCGCTGTACCCCACCGTTTGTCCTCATCACGGCTGTTGCCTATCGAATTGATATACACTTTATACCAAAAGGAAAATCCAGTCAACCACTTTTTGCAGATTTTTCCGCTTCGAGTCCGAGGACGGCCCCCATGTACTGGGAGGCGGTCGTGAAGCAGATGTACGCACACAGTTCACTGATTTCTGCATCATTGAATACATCCCGTAAGACTTGGAAGACCGAATCCGGAACCATGCCGCGATAGACGGTGAACACTTCTGCGAACCCCGCAGCGACAGCAGTCCGTTCGTCATACTCGGAAGGATCCGGCTTTCCTTTCGCCTTACAATATTCACAGCCATTCTTCTGCGCGAGCACCCGCCGTACCTGTTCCTTCAATGCTGCGGACAGTTTGCCCTCCTCCATAAGACAGGTACCTAAGCTGCTCCACGCTTTCATCGCAGCGGGCTGATGTCCTAATAATCGTTCAAATGGTGTCGTTCCTTCTGATGCAAAATTAATTCTTGGCATTTCCTCTCCCCCTTGTCATAATCATAAGAGAAATACACGGATCTCACCATTACATAAAAGAAGCAACACTGAGGAATACCTTACATTCACAAATGAATTCGAGAGGATGCTATCCAAATGAAAATCGATGACATAGATAAGCAGATTTTAAATGAATTGCAGAAAGACAGCCGCCTTTCCATGAGAAAGCTCGGCGGGCGTATCGGCATGTCCGCACCGGCTGTCAGTGAGCGGATCAAGCAGATGGAATCGTTCGGCATCATCAAGGGGTACGGGGTACGGATCGATTACGCCAACGCCGGTCTGCCGATCTGCTGCATCATCGAAGTGACGGTCCGTGACGGACAGTACGAACGCTTCCAGAACAGAATCGTGAAGCGGAAAGACGTCTCCTCCTGTGAACGAATCGCCGGCCGGGCCTGCTATATGTTGAAGCTCCATGTCAGCGAGCTGATAGAAATAGAAGGGTTCATCGACGAGTTCGCCGATATCGCTCATACCGTGACGAACATCGTATTCTCCCAAGTGGAAACATCTATAAGCCTCTGATCGATAGAAAAAAGAGCAGCCGTCATCGGCTGCTCTCTACCTGTTCCGTCCTTCTTCCGTCAAGCGGTTCAGCTGCTTCATTCGTCTTCGTTCTGCAGTTCGATCTGCTCCGATTCTCCGTCCCAATCAATCGTAAAGACGATGTCGTCGTCAGCTTCGTTCACGGCACAGCCCGAGCAGCCGCCTCCGGAATATTGAAACGCCCCGTCTTCTACTAAGGCTCCTGTTCGAGAAGACTCTCCGGCCGGGGTATCCAAATGATAATCGACCGTGGAAGGAGCTTCCCCATCCCCGATGTAGCGGATCTGCAGGGACGATGTCTGCCTGTCTTCCCCTGTCACCTCCGCCTGGAAGCGGACATCCCAGAAATCACCCGTTCCTTCAAAACGGTGTGTTTCCTGGGAACAGCCGAGGAGAAGAAGAAAAAACGCGAGGATCCCTACTGCTTTTTTCACACGATCCCTCCTCTTTTGACACTATTATAACAAATTATGGAATAATAAACGTTTTATGAGAGGGTATTAGGAAACCCGGCAGCGGATCTCCCTGTCCGTAAAACAGCCGGCACTTGAAATGCGGATGGAAATACAAAGGAAGAAGACCCTTTTATGCAAACGAGCCAAAAGGGTCTTCTTCTTATTGTTCCGTATCCTTGGTCACCAATTTAAGTGGAACCGGAATGTATTCTTCTACTTTCTCACCCTGCAGGACATCAAGCCCTGCTTCTACAGCAAGGGAGCCGATCTCCTCCGGCTGCTGGGCGACTGTCGCTGACAAATTCCCTTGTTCGATGCTGGAGAGAGCGTCCTCGTTTCCATCAAATCCTACGACAAGCACATCCCTGCCGGAGCTCTTTATTGCTTGGTACGCCCCGAGCGCCATTTCATCGTTGTGAGCAAATACAGCCTTAATATCCGGGTTTCCCTGGATCAGGTTTTCCATGGTATCCAGGCCTTCCGTCCGGTCGAAGTTCGCCGTCTGCTTTGCGACGACGTCCAGCTTCTCATCTGCAACATGGTGGAAGCCGGCACCGCGTTCCCTCGTCGCGGATGCTCCCGGCACGCCTTCAAGTTCTGCTACTGCCGCACCTTCGCCAAGCTGCTCGACGATGTATTCCCCGGCCATCTCGCCGCCCTTTTCGTTATCCGAGCTGACGAGCGTCTCTACGTCCCCTTTTTCAGAAGAGCGATCGAGTGTGATGACAGGGATACCGATGCTGTTCGCAGACTGCACGGCTGTTGAAATAGCCGCAGAATCCGTAGGGTTGATCAAGAGCACATCGACACCCTGCTGGATCAAATCTTCGACGTCACTGATCTGTTTCGCCGCATCGTTCTGTGCATCGACCGTCAACACGTCCATTCCTTCTGCTTCCGCTTTCTTCTCCACACCGTCTTTCATAGATACGAAGAACGGGTTATTTAACGTCGAAACGGACAAACCGATTGTGATATCATCCATATCTGTCTTATTTCCAGGCTTTGCCCACTCCGGCGGCTGCAGCGAACAAGCACCGAGAAAGATGAGCGAAAAGCCGATGACTACCATCCATAATTTCTTCATACGATTTCCCTCCTATGCTGCTTTCTTGCGATCGATCAATACGGCGATGATAATGACGATTCCTTTGACGACCATCTGGAAGAAGGACGAGACGCCAAGCAGGTTGAGCCCGTTGTTCAATGTTCCGATGATCAAAGCGCCGATCAACGTCCCTACAATCAATCCACGCCCCCCGGATAAACTTGTCCCGCCGAGTACGACGGCTGCAATCGCATCCAGTTCGTAAGACGTACCCGCTGTCGGCTGCGCGGAATTCAGTCGGGAGGTAAGAATCGCCCCCGCCAATGCGGACAAAAGGCCGGCAAGGGAATAGATCATGATTTTCATCCGGGAAACGTTGATTCCAGAGATCCGTGCTGCCTTTTCATTTCCGCCGATCGCATACGTCCTTCTTCCGAACGGTGTCTTATGCAGAATCACCCATAAGACGAGAAAAGCTAGAAGCATCGTGATCGCCGGTACCGGAATACCGAGGAAGTAGCCCCGTCCGAACAGCTGAAACGCATAGCTGTCTCCGAGCCCTGTAATCGGGTTCCCGTCGGTGTAAACAAGGGTCAATCCGCGGAACATGGTCATCGTAGCAAGTGTCGCGATAAACGGAGCCATTTTCCCTTTCGTAATTAACAGCCCATTGACCATACCCATTACGGCGCCGAGCAGACAGCCGATCAAAATGGCAAGGATCGGGTCCATGCCGGACACCATCATCCCCGCCATCAAAGCACTCGATAAAGCAAGGATGGACCCGACGGACAGGTCGATCCCTCCTGTCAGAATGACGAAGGTCATGCCGTAAGCAATTAATGCATTAATGGCAACCTGCCTTAATAAATTCAATAAGTTCAATGGTTCTAAAAAGCTCGGATTAATTATTGAAACGGTCGCCATCAATACGATCAGACCGAGCAGCGGTCCGAGCTTCTGGATGAAATTCCCGATATGGTTCGTTTTGACTGCGTTATCCATGTACATGACCTCCTGTAGCCAATGTCATTATTTTTTCCTGATCGGCATCTTCTCTACCCAATTCTCCTGCGATTTCTCCTTCATGGACGACGAGAATCCGGTCGCTCATACCGAGCACTTCCGGAAGCTCCGAAGAGACCATGATGATGGCTACTCCCCTGTCCGTCAGTTCGTTCATCAACTGGTAAATTTCCCGCTTCGCGCCGACGTCGACCCCTCTTGTCGGTTCATCGAGAATCAATACTTTCGGCCCGATTCCGATCCATTTCGCGATGACGACCTTCTGCTGGTTTCCTCCGGAGAGGTGGTTCGCCGGCGTTTCCGAAGATTCTGTTTTGATGGTCAGCCGCTTGATAAGAAGATCGACGAAATCCGATTCGCTCTTCTCTTCGATCCGGCCGTACTTCGTAAAACTCGCTAAGCTGGGAAGAGCGATATTATCTTTAATGGAAAAATCAAGGACGAGCCCTTCTTCTTTCCGGTCTTCCGTAATAAATCCGATGCCCTTGGCAACGGCCTCGGAAGGACGCCTGACGACAATCGGTTCCCCGTTCATGACGATTTCCCCGTCGTCTTTCTGATCGAGCCCAAAGATCGCCCGCATGATTTCGGTCCGTCCCGCCCCCATCAATCCTGCGACACCGACGATTTCGCCGGCTCGTATAGAAAAGTTGACATTTCGGAACGCTCCTGCCCGGGAAAGGTTCTTTACTTCCAGCACCTTTTCTCCGACAGAAGGTTTTCGGGCAGGGAAACGATCCGTCAGTTCCCTGCCGACCATTTTCCGGACGACGTCATCGAAGTCCGTTTCCGGAATCGGTGTCGTATCGACGGTTTTTCCGTCACGCATCACCGTGATCCTGTCGCAAATCGTAAAGATCTCTTCCATCCGGTGGGAAATATATACGATGGATACCCCGTCTTGTTTGAGGGAACGGATGACCGCGAACAACTTTTCAATCTCTCTTTCTGTAAGCGCCGCCGTCGGCTCGTCCATGATGATCACTTTCGCATCCGTCATGAGCGCTTTGGCGATTTCGATCATCTGCTGCTCCCCGACGGAACACTCCCCTGCATCCTTGGTCAGCGGGATGGTGATCGCAAGCTTCTCAAATTGCTTTTCTGCAATCGCTTTCATTTTGTTCCTTCGAATTAAACCGAAAGATGTAACCGGTTCCTTATTGATAAATAAATTGTCAAGCACCGTCATATCCGGCCACACGTTCAGCTCCTGATGGATAAAGGCGACACCGGACTTCTCAGCTTCCTTCGGATTGGTGAAGGTATGCTTCTCGCCATTTATGATAATCGTACCTTCATCCCGTTTATGCAGCCCCGTCAATATGTTCATCAGAGTCGATTTTCCGGCTCCGTTCTCCCCCATCAGGGCATGGACTTCCCCGTCCCTGATTTCTATATCGACACCTTCGAGCACCTTATTTTTACCGAAGGCTTTATGAATGTTTTCCATACGTATGTGCATCGTATCCCTCCTTAAAAAGTGACGCCCGCATGAAGGATAGCATTCGCATAGGGCGTCGTTTCTCCTGTACGGATCACGACTTTTGCATGCGCCGTCGCTTCCTTGAAATCTTCGTGGGCCGTGTAGCGGATGGCCGGGAAGCTTGCGGCCATCTCTTGGTGCACCGCTTCATTGCCTGCGATTTCTTCTGCAAGCGTCACCTGTTCGATGACCATTTCCTCCTGCATAAGCTTAATGACTTCCAGAAAGGACGGCGTTCCTTCCCGGAGAGCCACATCGATCTTCCTTACACCATCCGGCACCGGCAGCCCGGCATCGGCGATCACAATCGTATCGGTATGGCCGAGATCTGCGAGCACCTTCGCAATATGACTGTTCAACATCCCGTTTTTCTTCATGACCGTAACGCCCTTTCCACTTCTTCTCTCGTCGGCATTCCGCCTTGCGCACCGAAGCCTGTTACAGAAAGCGATGCCGCACGATTAGCGAAGAGCAGTGCCGCTTCCATGTCCTGCTTCTCTGCAATAGCTGTTCCGAACGCCGCATTGAATGTGTCCCCTGCCCCTGTCGTATCGACGACCTGAACGGAGAAAGAAGGGATGAGCTTCTCTGTTGCGCCGTCATAGTAGCGGACGCCTTTTTCCCCTTCCGTGATGAGCAGTTTTCCAGGGTAACGCTTTGTTACATCCTCCGGGTTGCCGCCGTCGAACAGCACGGCTGCTTCATGCTCATTCGGAGTAAGAAAAGCAGCCTGTTCGATGACTTCCGCCGGTATTTGCCTGGCAGGCGCCGGGTTGAGCAGAAGCGGGACCCCGATGTCGGCACTGATTTGAGCCATCGTCTTTACGGTTTCTTCCGGAATTTCCTGCTGGATCATTAGCAGGTCGCACGTTTGGAAAAAAGGAATCAGCTTCTCTACGTAATCCGGCGTCACATGATCATTCGCCCCTTTAACGACGACGATGCTGTTGTCCCCCTCGGCCAAAATGATGTGAGCCGTTCCTGTCCTAGCATCTGTAACCGGTTCCACATAGTCCGTATGGACACCGTTTTCACGAAAATTGGCGAGAACAGCTTCCCCGTATGGATCTGTTCCGACGCAGCCGATCATATAGACATCAGCCCCGAGGCGAGCTGCCGCTACCGCCTGATTGGCTCCCTTGCCTCCAGGCACCGTTTGAAAAGATTCCCCCAAAACCGTTTCTCCTGCCGACGGCCTTTTTGCTGATGTTACTACGAGATCCATCGACGAACTGCCGATGACGGCAATTTTAGCTTTCTTCATCATGTGTTCCTCCTCTAGTCGTTTGTCTGTCTATAAATGCTACCGGCAGTTCGACTGCCGTTTCCGTTATGCTTTGTTTTTTAATTAATCGGATCAGAAGCTTCGCTGCCTCCCTGCCCATATCGTAGGCAGGCTGGCGGATTGTCGACAGTGGTGGATAGGCGAGACTGCTTTGTGGGATATCATCATAGCCGACCACCTGCACGTCTGCCGGAATCCGCTTCCCAAGGCGCAGAGCTTCATGGAGAATCGCAATTCCGACGATATCGTTACTCGCAATCACACCATCCGTGTCCGGGTGCACCCGGAACAGCTCTTCCGCCCAGCCTTTCGCTGCATCGAATGTGTAAGAGTCTGTCGACAGGACCGAGAAGTCAACTTCTGCCGACCCCAGCACCTCGAGCGCCCCCTGGAACCGCTCCATCGCAGGCTTGACGTGCGCCGGTCCTTTTATAAGCGTGATTTTTTTCGCGCCTCGTTCGACCAGCGCTTTTGCCGCCAGTCTGCCGCCTTCCCGTCCATCCGCATAAACGGACGGATAGGCACCGGAGGTACGGTCCATCAGCACAAGCGGAATCGATAAAGGCTCATAAATACCATCATCCGCCCTGTTGGTCGCGGAGATGACTCCGACGACGTTATTCTGCAGGAACGTTTGAATGTATTCCTGTTCTTTCTTCGCTTTCTCATCACTGTTCCCAAGGAGCAGACGAAACCCTTCGCGGGCCGCCTCGTCCTCAACACCTCTTGCCAGCTGCGGGAAGAACGGGTTCGTAATATCAGGAAGCAGCAGGCCGATCAGCCTCGATTCCCGCTTATAAAGAGATCGGGCTACTTCATTCGGACTGTAATTCAGTTTCGAGATCGCCTCCATCACCTTCTCACGCGTGTCGGCACCGACATATCCGTTGTCGTTCAACACACGGGAGACGGTCGCGACAGAGACGCCGGCTTCCTTCGCTACATCTTTTATTGTAACCACGTCTTCACCTCATTTTATGTAACCGGTTACATAAAATGTAGCATACCCACTCAAAGAAAGCAACCTCCCTTTTTGCAAAAAAGAGCTTTCCTCTTCAAAAAATAAGGAAAGCTCTTTTCTTTTTATCAAAGGTCGAAGACGGCATTTGCGTGGGCAGGCATTTGCTTCACATGAAGCAGGTAGTTCGTCATCGCCTCATCTTCTCCATCCGGATAATCGTACCCGCCCGCCCCGGAGACCTCCAGGCCGAGGAAGCGGAACAAATCTCCCATCGTAAAGAGAGCGGCCCATATATCCGGATAGCTGTCATCGGCGTATGTAGCCGCGTAGAGATTCCAATACGGATCCGGAAGCAGGCGTTTGAATTCGCTGCCCGCTTTTCCGACAGATAGGTCGAAGCCCATATCGAAACCGATCCACCAGGACACCATTTGGTTGAGCCTGCTGCGTATGATCTCTTCCATCATGAATTTCGCATAGGGCAGCTGATCCCGCCAAATCGCTTTCGCCACATTCTGCTGACACCACCAGAAGTCGTTGCAGCAAAGGTAGAATTCTTCCCTGTCCGGCTTTTGAATATGGTAATCCGTATCCGCAGATTCAGGAATTGTCGGAAGAATTCCGTCTTTATCGAGAATAGGCAGTGTCAGAGAATCCTGTCCATAGTTCGCTTCTGCATGCGCGATCGTTTCCAAATGGAGATCGATGCGGTTTCCGTCTTCCAACAGCATCAAGTACCCGTACCAATCCCATTCGTCTTGGTCCCTCCCCTTATCCGGCTCCTGCGCGATAAGAATCCGACCGAACCGATGGATCCACGAACCGTCTGCAAGAAACGAACCGATGTCCTTCACGACAAAAACAATATCATAATCCTGGAAAATATCCTTTTTCACATTGGGATTTGTTCTTGAACCATTCATATACACGGCACGGATCCGCTCATCCGCTTCGGCAATTCCATTAATCAGATTCATCATTTCCAATTCCGTCCTCACCTGTTATCCCTCCGTCCATTGATCCTAGTATATCTTTGACAGAAGGAACCTTTTTTCCTCTATCCGCTCCTTAATTTTCCGAAAATTATGGTAAAATCAGAGAGTAATTTTATTCCTTATGGAAAGCAGGCAAATCCATGAAAGCTCTTTTCTTTTTATACGACGGGTATGTCGATTGGGAAATCAGTCCACTTGCCTATATATTCAGCGAAACAGATGTCACGATTGAGACGGCCGGCCATACGGAAGAGATCAGACATTCGGGTCAGTTTGTCATCCGGGTAGACCACAACATAAATAATTGTGACGTGGATGATTATGACATGCTCGTGATCCCGGGTGGAGATCCGGAGCCTTTGATCGGCGATGAAGCCTTAAGGACACTCATCCGATCGTTTCATGACAAGAACAAGCGAATTGCCGCCATCTGCGGGGCTTCTGCTCTGCTTGGCATGAGCGGAGTGCTCGAAGACAGAGAATATTCCACTTCGCTCGAGTCGGAGGAATTTCCGGATTACCTTCCCGAAGTAGGCAGAAGCAAAACGGACGTGACGGTAAGCGGGAATGTCATTACTGCGGAAGGGAATGCCTACATCGAATTTGCCGTCGCCGTCGCCAAGGAAGCAGGATTGTTCCGGGACCGGGAAGATGAACTCGAAACCGTGCTGTTCTTTAAAAACCAGCTTCGTGCTTGATCATCAGGAGGGAACATATGAAAGAGATAAGCATGGGGAAATTTACAGAGGGGGACTTCTCCGACTACTTCCGCCTTGTTTCTGATGTCCGTGTCATGGCTCAAATAACCGAGCGTGCCATACCAGAAGAAGAAGCCCGGAGCAACTTCGACAAACTGCTGAAGAGGAATGCCGACGGGACGTCGTTCGGTTCGTATAAAGTGTACGATTCGTCCGGCGGCTTTCTCGGACTTGCCCATTTAACCCGCAGCGTGGAAAAACAAGAAGAAGCGGAAATCGGTTATATGATCGTGCCGGATTGCTGGGGTCTCGGATACGGAAGTAGGATAGCTGGAAGGTTAATCACCATGGCAGAAAACCAAGGCCTCGAAAGACTGACGGCCGTCATCGATCCGAAGAATACCGCTTCGAAAAGAATCTTAACGAAACAAGGTTTTGTTTCTGTTTATCAAGGGACGATCGACGGACTACCCGGGGAAATTCTCCACAAAGAGCTGTTGTCCATCGATGATGTTTGACCACGTGCAGTCTGCCAGGGAGGGATCGATGATGCAGTCCCAAGCTTTAAACCATTCCTTTTCTTATGTTTGAAAGAAAAAGGAAGCATTAGGGTAATTCCCCTATGCTCCCTGGCAATAGCATAAAACGCCTCTCCAAAGAGAGGCGCACATCTAATCTCCGATCATTGTCCCCTGATGGAACGTCATCTGCCACTTCCCGTCTGTCCGTTTCCATACCGAGGTCCGCAGGGAGTGTTTGTCCGTTTTTTGGATGTATATACGAAAAGAGGTCATCGCGCTTTCCGGCGAAAGCGGCGTGCAGTGAAAATCATCAAGCAGGAAGCCGGGATCGTCTTCACCAGGGAGCCGCTTAAGAACGTGCTCTTTCCCGTACGCTTTTCCTGTGCTCGAAAATTCCAGGAAATCATCCGCCAGCAGCTCGTTTAGAGATGTGGCCGATTTCCGCACCTCTCCCTCCAGCAGTTTGGTTTCCAGCTGATACAAATGCTTTTCTAAAGCTGTTTCCATGCCCTTCCCCCTTTTCTCAGTCCTTATGGATGACAGCTGTCGAGAAAGGGACGCCGTTGTCGTAATTCAGAATGAGCTGATACGACCGCCCCTTCTTTTTGTCTCCTGCTTTCTTAAGGACCGCTTCATCGAATGCCAATGCTTCCTGCACGTCCGACTTTTGAAAAGTCGTTTGTACGACAAGCGCCTCCTGATCAGGCTGATATGTGATCGACTCAATATTCTCAGAAAAATCTTTTTGTAGAACGTCATCGATCACCTTCCCTACCTTCTCCTTCTCTTCCTGCGTCACTTCCCCTTCCCATTTGACAGGTGCCGGTTCCGCTTCGGATCCGGCGACGGCAAAATAGCCGAATAAGCTTAACCCAACGGCCGCAAGTAACCCGATGCCGATCCACACATACTTTTTCAAACAGATCCCCCTGCCTCTCCATTATCATTGGCTTTCTACCATCCTATGATATTGGTCGGTTGAAGATAATAGCTTTCGCCGAAATAATCAGTGCCGTCACCTTGAATTTACATAAAAATCCACTACTGTGATACTCTCAATATAACACAGCGTGAACGGAATGGGAGCAGATAAAAGCACCCCTGAACCAGGAGGCTGCCTGCTTCAGGGGTGCGCAGAGTTAAATAGCTTCATTCATCTTCTTCAACGTTTCATAAGAATAAGCGGCCACATCCGTATGTTCTGGAAGTGTCCCCGCCCATTCCATCAATTCCCACTCCGCCAGCTGGTGCGAGTGGTCCAAAAGATAGCGCGAGCGATCATACCTGCGATTCATAAACGCCTGCATGATGGTATGAACATCCTCATGCTCCTTGATCAACTCCGCTAAGACGACGGCATCCTCGACTGCGAGCGCTGCCCCTTGACCAAGATGAGGAGTCGTACAGTGAGCAGCATCTCCTATTAATAGGACAGAGCCTTCATACCACGGACTTTGCAACATATGATCAAAGATTGGACGGTAAACGACAGCATCAGGATCGGTAATCCATGGCTTGATGGCAGCCACTTGTCCACCGAAACCATCGATCCTGTCCAATAATAACTCATGAAGGCGATCTTCCGGCATTCTCGGATTCCCTGGTTCAGACGTCGTTAGTAACAGGTACATTTCCTGTTCCGACATTGGAACCAAGCCGGCTTTTGCCTTTTCACCATAATACAGGATACTCGTTTCCACACCTTCCAATCGAGGCAGTTTGTATCTCCATACAGCCTGACCGACGTAAGACTTTTCGATCGATCCGAATAACAAGTCTCTCATTCTGGAATTCGCTCCGTCTGCGCCAATGACGAGATCATATGTTTGTACAGTCCCGTCCGTAAGCTGTACGGATACCCCTTGCTCTATATGGTTGAAAGATTCAACTGTTGTCCCCATTCGCATTGTCGTGTCGTAAGACAATGCCTCTTCAAGAAGAAGATCATGGAGTTTTTTTCTGGAGATGACATTCAGACCGGGGTACCCTGCAATTTTAGGAGATTCCGGTTCTGCGAATCGGTTTCCTTCCGCATCGCAGTAGGCCATTCCTTCAAATGAATAACCTTCTTCCAGACACCGTTTCGCTACATTTAATTCATTTAACGCACGGAGTGCATTCGGCGGCTGGAAAATACCGACTCCATACACCTGCCAATCTTGTTTCACTTCGACTATTTCTGTTTTTATCCCCAGTTTTCCGAGGGCGATGGCCGTCGACAGTCCACCGATGCCTCCGCCGACTATAAGAACACGCGTAATTGGTAATTGTGACATAGAATGACCTTCTTCCTACTAATCTTCGTTTGAACACCTTCTACATTGTATACTGGACCTCTTGTGGAAACATCCCGTTTTGTGACATAAACCCTATCAATCCTTGTCATTTGCCAGTTGTGCATATACCTTTTCCAATACGTTTATATCCACCTGTTCCTCATAATGGTACATCCGGCCACCGCTTTGTTGAACCTTCGGAGGTTGATGTGACCGGGCTTGTTTACGATATTGGTGGGGAGTTTTATGGAAGGTAGTTTTGAACAGATTATGGAAAGTGGTCAGATTCGAGAAACCGGATTGGAGTGCAATATCTGTGATAGACCAATCCGACCCGATCAGCATGCGCAATGCATGTTCCAAGCGCACTCCCTTCAAATAGGACATGAATGATATCCCCATGTGCTTGCGAAAATATCTGGACACGTAAGACCGGCTCAGCCCTTCCTGTTTCGCAAGATCTGCTAATGTAATCGGATAGGAAAAGTGGTTCTGGATATATTGAATCATACGGTTAAGACGTGAACGGTCGTTTTTCTTTTTCCGGAAGCATCCTCTATTCGATGACGTCCTGAAACCCTTCAACAATAGGTAGAGTATGTCCAAACATAAGGAATGAATCTTAATATGATCAAACGGTTTATTCTTATCAGCCAGAATCAACATTTCAATCATTCTCTTTCTTATTTTGTCCGCGCTCGTTACATCCCCTTCTGCTGAAAGGAACCGCATAAAACATTCCTTTGCAGCGTCCGGGTCCACAGATTCCAAGAATTTCTCAGGTATCTGCATAATGATCAGGCGGTTATGTCCTCGTGCTTCTACTCCATGGATTTCATCAGCGTTGACAACTACCAGGTCAAGCGCCTGCAAATCGTAGACATCCTTCTCGACGGTAAGACGCACGTTCCCATCCAACACCAATATTAGTTCCAGTCGATCATGCCAATGCATCGATATGTATTCCACGGAAGGCATAAGCATGAAAATTTGTGTTTCTCTTTCCATCATCACCTGCTCGTACGGGTACTCCATCTTACCCCTCCTAAACCTTTAAACCTCCATTATAAAAACATCCCGGCTTCTATGTAAGTAATATGTCCAAACAATCAGGAGGGCAGGAAAGGGGGGGAACGAAAGCAGATTGGTAAACGAATTCATTCTGAAAACAAAAAAAGCAGGCTTTATACCTGCTTTTCATCCATAGAAACAAGATCCAGTGCCGGAGATTTCCTCGGTCTGACTTTTTGTTCATACCCATAGGCGAGCGTTAATAACGTAGCTTCATCGTAGGACCGTCCCAGAAGTTGGATGCCTACAGGAATGCCGTCCTGTGTGAAACCAGCTGGCATAGACAAGGATGGAAGACCGGTCTGAGAGGAAATGAGGGTGTTGGTAGGGAATATTTCTTTCATCCACTTGCCACTGTACAACTCATCTCTCGTCGGCGGTAGTACTTGGACATCCGGGAAAGCAAGCGCATCCAAATCATGAAGAGCGAGCACGTTCTCGATCTCTCGCCTGAAAACTTCCTGTAAGTGACGCTGCTTATAATACAGCGGATTTTCTTCAGGACGATCCGGCCCTGTCATGACCGCATGGAATAAATCAAGCAGCCGGTGATATTGACCTTTTTCATAAATCTCCTCCAAAGTAACTTCGCCTTTCGTCTCCAAAAATTGATTAATATCATATTTGGACTGAATATGATACAGTGCCGTTTCCATCGTATACTTCTCCAAATCAGGGATGGATACAGAATCAATCACTTCCGCTCCGTTTTCTTCCATAGCAGCAATGGCAGCGACTGCTACTTCGTTTACTGCCGCACAATCCGGGTTTCCTTCCGGCCCAAACGCTTCCCGTAATATTCCAATTCGGGCTCCGTTCAATCCTTCCGCCGATAGCTGCTCGGTGTAGGTACCTGCATCTTTTGCCTGAAGAACAGCAGTGGTGTAGGGATCTTTCGGATCATACCCGACCATTGTATCGAGCAGGATGGCGGCATCTTTTACCGTCCGCGTCATCGGCCCGGGTGTATCTTGGAAGTGGACCAGGGACGATAATCCATGACGGCTGATCAGTCCTGTCGTTACGCGTACACCGAATATATTATTGAAGGAAGCAGGAAGACGAATCGATCCCGCCGTGTCTTCCCCTATCGCTACCGCCCCGAAATTCGCGGCAACACCGGCGGCACTGCCGCTGCTCGACCCACCCGCATCCCTGTCCAGTGCATACGGGTTCTTCGTTTCCCCGCCGGAGGAAGAACAAGCGAAGAAGGAAGCGGCGAAATCAGGCAGCAGGGTTTTCGCCAATACAATAGCCCCGTCCTGCTTCAGCTTCTTAATAATCTCGGCATCCTCATCAGGGATATGCTCATCGAACACTTCAGATCCATAGGTCGTGCGGATGCCTTTGGTATCAACCTGGTCTTTGACGAGAATGGGGATCCCGTGCAGCGGCCCCTTCAATTTACCGGCAGCGGCAAGGTAGGTGTCGAGTTCATCAGCTTCCTCCATCACCTTCATGTTCACGTCGACTATGGCGTTGATTTCCGGGCCGTTCTGGTCATAATCGTGAATTCGCTGCACATACATCTCGACAAGCTCCCTGCACGTCAATTCCTTGTTCATCATGGCTGTATGGATCGATGCAATCGTAGCTTCCTCGATTTGAAAACTCATATCCCATCTCCACCTTTTAATTTTATGGTTTGTCCTCCCGAAAGGCTTTCCATCAGACTTACTGAAATCGTTCCCACTATAGTGAACAGCGACTGAGATAACCACTTCCTTCCAATCGAATAAGAAGGTAAACTCTATCATACGATAATTTGTTATAATTTTCAAAATATTTTACACAAAAAAGACACCAGTGATCATTCCCTGCTGTCTCCATTCTTATCCTATTCATGTGTCTTTCCCAATCGAAAAGCCTTCGAACAACCTTCCGCCGTGCGGAACCATCGCTTCATCCACCAATTGAATGACTGATTCTTTTTCTCCATTCCGATAATAGCGGTGAAAGGCGTCACTAAATTGTCCAGCTATGGTTGGGTCATGTCTCTTAAGAGCCCTCAGCAGCCACTTGGAAGACCCGCTCCAGCACTTATTCGTCCGTAAAATAAAATCTCCCGTCCGCTCTGCCAGGGATCCGGCAATGAATATTCCTTCGTCCCTGGAGGAACACCCTATGAAGTCTTCCAGCAGATCGGTAATAAAATATCGCTTCTCCCTGATTACCGATTCACTCCACAGGTCCGGTCCTTCCAAGAGCACCTGTTTCGCTTCTTCCCTTATACGTTTTAGTTCAGGGGCATCCCGCACGATCGTCCCTTCCGAAACCATTTGCTGCAGGCTCGGCTGTCCTCTTTCCCTGTCGCTTTCGAAATAATTTTCATAAGAATGGAAGCTGTGCACGAACACTTCCATCGGCCATCCGTATGCAAAGAAGGATGTGCGATAAGAGGCCTGTCTTTCCCGCTCAAACAGGACGATATCAAGGTCCGACGTCGCCGTCCCTTCCCCTCGGATGACACTCCCGGCAACGATCGCCGCATCACAGGCGGGGAACCTCTCGTCTATTATCCGTTTCACAGCCTCAAGCGGCTCCAATCTTTTAGACAAAGCCATTCCTATCTCTCCTCTACTTTTTATCCATCATGCCACAAAACCGCATCCCCAGCTATCATTTTCTGACGATTTGGACCGTGTCATTCGGCAGCGCTATTTTCCATTAAATTGATGCTTTCCTAAACAGACCCGAATTCTTCTGAAACGAAATCGTTCCTACCATCGTAAAGAGGAGCGAAGTCCGTTTATGAAAAAGGAGGCAGGACATGTTCGAAGTACGTGTGAAACATACAGGAAGGACCATCAAAATCCGCTGGCAGTTTTTCAAGGTGGACATACCTGCTGAAGACATTCTTGACATCTATCAGGATGAAACGTACGGCGGAGGACCCGCCGACGCGGTGCGCATCGGTTTCCCATCTGCCACGACAGATAGAATCGTTATGAAGACGACAAAGGAAACCTACATCCTGTTTACGACATCCCCCGCGACCATCTTGGCAACTCTAAGGAAATAAGATTACGAAAAAGGGAAGGGCTCTCCGCCCTTCCCTTTATTTTTCCTGTTGATGGATCAATCGTGTCAGTTCCTTGAACTTAGCGTCCAGTTCCTGATACGCATCATCACCCGGCAGGAGGAAGCTCAATTTCCCGAGCACTTCCTGCCGTTCCGTTTCCAGACGCATCCGCATCGCTTCTGATTCCTCCACGGGTTTTACCCTGGTTCCCTTTCTGATCTTACGGCCTGCCAACGACCATGTTGTGTCAGTCGTCTTCTCCATGAAATAGCGGTCGTGGGATACGACGACCAGCGTCCCTTCATAAAGAGCGAGCGTCTTCTCCAGCTGTTCTCTGGAGGGGAGGTCCAGGTGGTTCGTCGGTTCATCAAGGATGAGCACATCTTTCCCATCCAGTAAGTGAACCATCAGTTTGCACTTTACACGCTCCCCCATACTCATATCCTTGAACTTCTCTTTCCACTGATCATCCGTGAAGCCCAATTGATCCATCAACGTCCGCACTTTCCCTCTCGCTTCAAACGATTCCTGATAAAAGTAGCGGGCGGGAGTTTCGTCCAATGGTAAATCGAAAACCTGCTGGGTAAGAACACCGACGTTGGCAGCCGGCGAAATCCACACGTCTCCTTCTGCTGTCTCCCTGCCAAGGATGATGTTCAACAGTGTCGTCTTCCCGCTGCCATTTGGCCCTGCGAGCCCGATTTTTTCCCCGTGCTGAATGGTAAAGTGGACATCCTCAAACAATATCCGGTCACCGAACCGCTTCGTCAACCCTTTCGCTTCCACGAAACGTCTTCCCGTTTTATCTTTCGTCTTTAAGGAGAATCGGATGTCTTTCTCCTCCTCCAACCGGTCGATCGTATGCTTATCCAGTTCTTTCTCCAAACGCTTCTGTTTCGATTTCACCTGTTTATCCGTCCGCTTGGCCTTTTTCCGGTAGTACTCTTTGTAGCCTTCCTTCTTTGTGGAGGCATCGTGCGCTTTCTTCGACCACGATGCCAGTTCCTTCATCTGGCCTTCGATCTGCTCGACCATCTTCTGTTGTTTCGCGACCGCCCGCTGCTCCGTCCGTTTCCGCTGTTCCCGGACCTCCATGTACGCCGAATAGTTCCCGACGTTCTCGACAATCCCTTTGTTCTCGATCGACCAGATTTTCGAAACAGCTTCATCGAGAAAACGACGGTCGTGGGAAACAAGCAGAATCGTGCCCTTGTAGCGCTTCACTTCCTGAAGGAGCGCTTCCATACCGGCTTCATCCAAGTGATTTGTCGGCTCATCCAACAAGAGTAGATCAGATCCTTGAGCGAAAGCCCGGGCCAGTCGCGCTTTCAACTTTTCTCCGCCGCTGAGAGAAGTGAACGTACCGTCTGGAACCTGCCACTTATTACGCAGCCGCTTCTCCTCCGGCAGCTTTGGTTCCGTTGGAAAAGTCTCCACCTCTTGTTCAAGCAGCCTCACGGAACGGCCTAAGATTTCTATCCGCCCTCTGTCTGGATTCAAACCTCCCGAAATCAAGCGGAGCAGCGTCGACTTCCCGCAGCCGTTCGGCCCGATGATGCCGATGACGTCTCCCTTATGACAGGTCGCAGCCGCTCCCTTCAAAATCACTTTCTCATTCGTTGCCGCATCGACGTCCCTTATTCTCACGTGTTCGTTCATAAACATCCGATCCTCTCTTTTCCAGGAGAACAAAAAATCCTCCCAGATTCCTGGAAGGATTAGCCGCACGAAAACAACAACAAACAAAGCCTTCCCGTGGGAACAGCTCTTGTCGCTATGGAAAAATGGGCAGACTAATCCTAGATTCGTAAGCATGAAATGTTTCGATTTCAGACTTTGGAACATAAGATTAGTTTTTCATCGGCCACCCATCATCCCTTCTTCATAAGTTAGAACCACTATAGCACAGCCGTCATTTCATGTAAAAGCTTTCCTCCAAAACCATTCCCATGTTTCAGGAAGTACACAGCGGGTACAAGTACTCTGCAACCACTTTTATCATAAGGAGTGTTCGAAATGGCAGATAACAAAGGACTCAGCGATAAAGTGAAAGGTGCTGTCAACAAAGTCAAAGGGGAAGTGAAAGACCAGGTAGGTAATGCCAAAGACGACCCGAAAATGCAGCGCGAAGGCAAGAAAGACAAGACGAAAGGCAGCATGCAGGAAGGCATCGGCAATATGAAAGACAACGAAAAACATAATCGATAACATAAAGACGGAAGAGGAATGCACGCCTCTTCCGTCTTTTTTTCTTACCCTGCGGCCTCTTCATTCGCGTTCTCTTCCATGTACATCACTTCCCAAAGGTGACCGTCAAGGTCCTGGAAGCTCCACCCGTACATAAACCCGTGATCAAATGGTTCATTCGATGGTTTCCCGCCGGCTTCCAGCGCTTTGTTTACGATGTCATCGACTTGTTTCCGCGAATCGGTGGACACGGCGATGATCATTTCCGTCTGTTTCGCCGTGTCTGCCCGTTCCTTATTCGTAAACGTATCAAACATGTCGTTAACCAGCAGCATGAGAAACGTCCGTTCATTGATAATCAGACAGGCTGCTTTGTCGTCCGTATAATCGGTATGAAAGTCAAACCCCAATTCCTTGAAGAAACGCATGGATTTATCCAGATCTTTGACAGGTAGATTCAGATACGTCTGTTTAGCCTGTAAAGCCATCTTTAATCCCTCCATTACAAAGGATGATTCTTACCAGCTGACGAAACGACCTCCCCTCCGCACACAGGATATACGTTCTTGTTTCTCTAAGTATCGATGCAATTCCTGCCCGATCTTGTAGAATTTTGTTCCCTTACTCCATTCCTCTGCTGTCTTCACAGCCGCTCTCGTGCTTTATTTCTTGTTTATTTCGTTTCTCCTTCCAAGCATCGTCACGTACGAGAAGGGAAAGGAAAAGGATATCACCGGCTGACGAAAAAAAAGGCTGTCCGCATAGACAGCCTTTAATTCTTACATCCACCTTCCTCTTTCACGCCTCAATCGTCTTCCGTCACGCGATTTAACAGGTCATATCCAATGATTTGTACAAATACAAAACCAAGCACAATTAGAAACAGCAGGAAGCGGAAGTACCCCGGAGAGTCCCCGTGGGAAGCCTCCACCATCACCGGTTCTGCGATGAAAGGAACGACGAGGCTGTAGATGATACTGACTCCGAGAAACAGATACTTATTCGACCGCTTCGTAATGATCGAACGTTCCGCTGCATTAGCTGTGATGATGGCAAATAAAGCGATGGCTATATGAACACCGGTCATGACGTTCATACCGGCAGACATTCCGAGATACATAACAAACAAAACGTACATTCATCCTATCTTTAAACAAATATTAGAACAGCTGTTCCAGATCCTTAAATGCTTCGATCTTCTTATCATATCCTTCGACTTCACCGAAACCATAGGCCGCGTACACAAACGGGATGCCGGCATCCGACGCCGCCTTCTCATCCCCGTTCGTATCCCCCACGTACACCGGGGCATCAAGGTTGTTGCGGTCGATCACCAGCTTGATATTTTCGCCTTTTGACAACCCCGTCCGGCCCGGATTTTCATAATCTTTAAAGTAGCGTTCGAGTTTGTGATATTCATAGAAGGACTCGATGTAGCCGTCCTGGCAGTTGCTGACGATAAACAGATCATAGGTATCAGAAAGCCGATCCAACACTTCTTCCACCTGTGGAAAAAGGGCTCCCCCCTGCTTCCGGATCTGCTCTTCTTCAAGCTCGAAGCAGCGGTCCATGATGTCCAGACGATCGGCTTCCTTAAGCTCCGGCATAAGTTTTGCACTCATTTCCTTCACCTGAAGTCCCATAACCCCTTCCAGGTCGGCACGGGTGAATGTCGTATCGATCCTGTCGTCCTGCTCCAGTGCTTTGTTCCAAGCATCGAGCACCGTATCAATCGGATCCCAAATGGTTCCGTCCAAGTCAAAAATAATGCTGTCCATATATACTGCCTCCTGTCTATCCTCTTTCTCTTTTTAATGTATCACAGAAAAAAGGTACGACACAAAAAAAGCCGGAGTGATCCGGCTTTTTCTATAGACTTACTTTTTCTGTTCCATAACTGCGAAATACTGTCCTTCGTCATCTGCAAAGTTGAACACGCGGCCGCCGGGCATGTCGACTACATCCCCGACCGTTACACCACGCTTCTGCATCGTTCCGTACAGGTGATCAAGGTCGTCCGTGAAGAACATCAGCGACGGGGTACCGAGATTCATCTCCGGATCCATCTTTTGGACAAAGGCTTTGTCATGAAGAACGATGCTTGTTTCCGATGTTTCTTCCGGCGCCAACTCGATCCAGCGCATCCCGCTTTCCTTTTCCTCCGAACGTACGTGAAACCCCAGCTTCTCTTTCCAAAAATCGACAGCCCTATCCTGATCCTCCACATACACCATCACCTGTCCGAGCTTTTGGAACATAAGAACGCCTCCCTGATTAAATAGTTGATATTGATTCTATTCGACAAGAAAGCCGTTTCCCCTTCCTTAGGATCATCTATCCTCTATGACAATATAGGAGGCTTTCACGGGACCGTGAACACCGACAATCAACTGCATTTCGATGTCCGCGCTGTTGCTCGGGCCAGTGATGAAGCTGATGCAGGAGGGAACCCCATTCCCTTCCACTTCTTGTTCATGAATCAACCGGGCGGCCTGAGTCATCCGTGGCACCAGGGTACTCTTTGGAATAAGGGCGATAAAAGTTTTTGGAAGAAGGCTGATCGATCTTCCATTATCATGATCGTTGTAAAGGACAACCGTACCCGATTCCGCCAACGTGACATCACTAAAAACAATTCCCGTGTCTGCACGCTCGGCCACTTCTATGTTCTCTTCCCCCTTCTTCCCCTGCCATATATGAACAAAGCGACCAGGGCTCCATCGTTCATACATTTCGTCTAGCTTGTATTCCTCCAGTCGTTTTCCTCCGGCACTTACAATACTTGATACCTCATATTGATCCAGTATTTGAAGAAGAGTAGCTTCGAGTCCATCGAATGTCGTCCTCCTGAAATCGGTATGAATTACCTGGCACTGCTTCTCAATTTTCTCTATCAGGTCGTCTTGGTCGGCACCTTGAAAAACTCGATCCTGCGGACTGGTAGAATAAACAGGGGCGCGCACTTCTTTTCTTCTCTCTCTTCCTAATCTTCCTGCCAGCTTACTTAAGAATTCCTCACCATTATAAACAGCCATCAGTGCTCCCTCCTCTGTTCCCTTTGTTTGTACCAATCACGAAAGCTCGTCTTCGGAGGGGCAGGAAAATCCCGTTCCTCCGTCCATCCTTTTAACGGACCAGGGCCTTTGCTGATATATCCATCTTTCACCAAGGGTTTCAAGGCTGTGCCGGCCAATTTGGCAGACAGCTTGTAAGCAGCCGGAATAGAAGCCCATTTCGCAAACCCGTTCATCATGATCCGCTCCGCTTTCGATGTCTTGTGCTCCCGCTCCACAATAATCTCCCTGTGCCGAATCAAATGTTCATGTAGGGGAATTTTTACCGGGCACGCCTCCGTACAGGCCGCACATAAGCTGGAAGCGTAGGGAAGTTCCTTATGATCCTCATATCCATCGAGAAGTGGAGTGAGTACTGCCCCGATCGGTCCCGGATAGATGGAACCGTAAGCATGACCACCGACGTGGCGATATACAGGACATGCATTGATACAAGCAGCACAGCGGATACAGTGAAGTGCCGATTGAAATTCCGTGCCAAGTATCTTAGACCGTCCATTATCCACGACGACCAAATGAAAATCCTCCGGGCCGTCTCCTTCTCCTTCCAGCTTCGTACCAGTGAGGGCCGTGACATAGCTGGTAAGCTTCTGACCGACGGCAGATCTGGTCAGCAGACTAACAACAACCTCCAGGTCCTCCCATGTCGGGACAATTCGCTCCATTCCCATCACCGTAATCTGTGTTTTCGGAAGACTTGTCACCATTCGGGCATTTCCTTCATTTGTGACAAGAGTCACTGCTCCAGATTCAGCGACGGCGAAATTACATCCGGTCACGCCAATATCTGCTCCAAGAAAATCCTTCCGAAGCTGTTCACGGGCGAAAGCAGCAAGCTCCCCAGGGTCATCCGATCCGCTATATCCCTTTTTCTTCCGAAACGTTTCTCGGATCTGTTCTTTATTTTTATGGAGAGCCGGTGTAACGATATGAGACGGTGGTTCGTCATCCAACTGTAAAATCCACTCCCCGAGATCCGATTCCACCACCTCACACCCGGCCCCAGTCAGCGCATCATTCAGCCCTATCTCCTCTGTGACCATCGATTTGGATTTGACGACCTTTCGCGCCTCCTTCTGTTCTGCAAGGGTTCGTATGTAGGCATTTGCTTCTTCCGCCGTTTCAGCGAAGAAGACACTTCCACCTCTTTTCTCCACCTGTTCACTGAGCTGATAGAGATAATAATCAAGGTTTTCCATTGTATGGGCACGGATTTCCTCCCCGAGTGTACGCCATTCTTCCCAGTCACCGAGCTCATCAGCCGCCCTCAAACGCCCTGTACGGAACCTTCCCTGTGCAGACGAGACAGCATGACGCATGAACCCATTTCCTATTCCATCCTGAATCCTTTCTGCATAAGGCTTTCCACTTATTTTTATACTCATGATACACTCCTCCTTTTATTGACTGTTCAATACCTGTGCAATATGGAGTACCTTCACGCCCTGTTCGTTCCTTCTCAAACGTCCTCCCATATTCAACAGGCATCCCATATCCCCTCCGATTAGATACTTGGCATTGGTTTCTTCTACATGCTCCGCTTTCTCCTGAACTATTCTCCCGGAAATTGCCGAATTCTTCACAGCGAACGTGCCGCCGAATCCACAGCAGTCTTCGCCCATCGGCAGCTCAATCAATTCGAGCCCCTTCACATGATCCAGTAAAATTCTCGGTGCATCCTTCACTCCCAGCAGCCTTGTCATATGGCAGGAAGGGTGATAGGTCGCCTTGCCGCAAAAAGTTGAACCGACGTCTTCAACTTTCAATACGTCTACAAGAAACTGCGTCAGTTCGTACGTTTTTTCTGCAAGTATCTCCGCTTTCTTTTGCCATTCCGGCTCTTCCTTCAGGACGTTTGGATACTCCTTAATCATCTGTACGCACGATCCGGAAGGGCCCACCACATACTCGGATGATTCAAAGGCGCGAATCATCTGCTTCATTGCCTGACTGGATTCCTGTCTGTATCCACTGTTATAGGCAGGCTGCCCACAGCAGGTCTGTCCATCAGGGAAATCAACTTCGCACCCAAAACGCTCCAAGAGCTGGACCGTATCCTTTCCTACATCCGGTGTAATCGTGTCGCATAGACATGTGATAAACAACGAAACTTTCATCTTTTACCCTCTCCTAACTTTATACATAAGGTCATCTGATGACTACCAGTTTTAAAAAAGGATGCTGAATAAATCAGGATCCTTTTTTTAAGTAATTCTCCAGAGAATGCTCGACGCTGCTCAAGTGAGCGTACATAGCTGTCCTTGCCTCTTCTTCCTCTTTGTTTATGATGGCTTCTAAGACGTGCTTATGCTCCTGAAGCAGTCTTTCTGTACCGTTGTTGATATGGAGGAGCTTGCGAGTTTCCCGCATTGCCTGAACCATGATTTCGGAAACGCTGCTCATCAAATTAATCAGCATCTGATTGTGAGAAGCCCGGACTAGCGCCATGTGAAAGAAAAGATCCGCTTGTTCCCCCAGCTCCCCATTTCCTCCTGCCTCTTTCATGGAGCGCAGCGCATCCTTCATGTTGGCAATGTCCGCTTCCGAACGAGAAACCGCGGCAGAACCAGCAGCACCTACTTCAAGGATTTTCCTCACTTCAAGCAGCTCCCGCATATCTTCCGGTTTCATCAGGAAAGCAACAGACACAGGCAGCGAAAACCGCGCCGCATCAAAGGACTTCACATACGTTCCTTCACCCTGGCGCATCTCCAGCAGCCCCATCGCCCTCAAGGCACTCAGCGCTTCCCTTATTGCGGATCTGCCGACATCAAAATTCTTTGCCAGCACCTCGACACTATCCAGTTTGTCTCCCGACTTCAATGTTCCATTCTTTAAAGAATCGAGCAGGGAATCGGCGACCTGTTCATAAATCTTCTTGGTTCTAATTGGTTTGTATTCCACCTTGCTGCCTCCAACTTCCAGTCACTTGATACCTTTATTCTACTCCAAAAACGGAACAATCGAAAGGTTCTTACCTGAGTAAAGTGAAAAGGAGAGCGGCTGCAGCTGCAAGAACGCCGTACAGCAAAGCGGGAAGGAGCGTCTTCCGGATAATATCGCCTTCCTTTCCTGTCAGACCGACAACGGTTCCTGCGGCAACTACATTGTGGACACAAATCATATTTCCAGCAGCGGCACCGAGAACTTGAAGCGAAAGGATCGTATCTTTTGCAAGAGCCGCTTCCTCAGCAATACTGTGCTGGATGGGCGAGAAGGTCAACGTAGACACCGTAGCACTGCCGGTTATAAATGCTCCGAGCTGGCCGAGGAAAGGAGCAGCAAGTACCCACAACGAACCGAAACCGGCCGCAAGGTTTTGAGCTATGTACTGCGGCATACTAAGGAGTTCGTTGGCATTCACTCCCGAGTTCGTAAACACTTGAACGAGAGCCAATGTCGCGACAAGGGCGAGCGTGGCATCTTTCATTGATAGAATCGACTCTTTGGATGCACTTGCAAAATCCCGAAACGATTTCTTTTGCAGCATCCCTCCGATGATGGCAGAAAAAATGAGGACAGAGCCGGGGGAATACAGTACCTGCCAGCTGGATGTAATCCCTTCTACACCTAAGATGTTGGACCAGGTGAGGTCTATGTACTTCAACGTGAATGCCTTCACGTCCGGAACGATTCTCGTAAGGAGCAGAAGACCAACGATGAGAAGATAGGGAGACCATGCTTGGATAAGAGTCATATGGTGTTTCTTATCTTCCATACGAAAGTCCTCCTGCAGCGCTTCCTGCCATGTAGTTTTCGGCAGGAGCCAGCCCTTCTTCGCGGTGATTCCAGCAGCAGCAAGCCCGGTCAATGATGCAAGGATAGCTACGAATTCATGTCCGAATAAGTACGCATAAAGAAACGCAGAGGATGTATAGATGAATCCGACAACGAGCGTCCATGGCGCAAGCTCCAGCGCCGGTCTGAGTCCTTTCTGCTTCCCGAAGAACCATGTGAGCACCACAACGAGGATAAACGGAATAAATGTGCCGGCGAACAAGTCGAAGAAAGCGACCTGAATTCCGATTTCTCTGTATAAAGGCAATCCAGCATCCGGTAAATTACTGAGCCCGACTTGAATCGGGGTCCCCACCGCCCCGAAGGAAACGGCTGAACTGTCAGCGATCAGCGCAATGGCTGCAGCCGCCATTGGGGTGAATCCTAGAGCGACCATGAGCGGACCGGTGACAGCAGCCGGTGTGCCAAAGCCGGCCGCCCCTTCAATTAAGGCCCCGAATAAAAACGCGACGATGACGATTTGAACCCGCATGTCTGTTGAGATGTTCCGGAACCCCTGGTTGATCCTGTCCACCGCACCCGTTTTCTTCAATGTGTTGAGCAGAACAATCGCACCAAATAAGATATAGAGAATAGTCAGTGTTTTATGTGTTCCTTCCAATATCGAAGCGGCAATGACACGTCCTTCCATCCCCCAAGCTAGGAAGGATAGAAATATGACGATTCCCGCGCTGATCGCCATTCCTTTCTTGGCAGGCATTCGGAAGACTACCAGGAACAGGAACGGGGACAGAATAGCACTCCACGCTATAAGTAAATACACATGCATCTCCTCCTTTTGAAATCGCTTTCAATAAATGGGATAAGTAAGGTCATCTGATGACCTGTTTAATGTAGTGTAATCTGAAAACCGGCCATTTGCAACCTATTTTTGTAAAACAAAAAAGACCACCTGAATCAGACGGTCTTTTTTCCTACATTACCCCTTCCCGGCACGGAAAGATGGATAGAGCTTCATTCCCCCGTCAACAAACAGCGTCGTTCCTGTAACGTAGCCTGCCTGCTCGGAAGCGAGGAACGCAGCGATGGAAGCGACCTGCTCCGGCTCACCGATCTCCTTCATCGGAATCATGGAAAGGACCTCCTGCTTTGCTTCCTCATCGGCGAACTTCTCTGCATTGATCGGTGTATTAATGGCACCGGGACCGATATTGTTGACGCGGATTCCTTTCGCTGCATACTCAAGGGCGAGCGTCTGCGTAAGCATCTTGATGCCGCCTTTACTGGATGCATAATGAACGAAATGCGGCCATGGAATCACTTCATGGACGCTCGACATATTGATGACACAGCCCTTGATGCCGTGATCGAGCATATAAGCGATCGCCTTTGTGGAACCAAGGAAGGTGCCGGACAAATTGACCGATATCACCTTTTCGTAATCGGAAAGCGACATCGTATGGGACTCGATTTCCTTCTGAATACCGGCATTGTTCATCATGACATCCAGCGTCCCGAAACGGTCATGGGCGGCCTCAATCAACCCATCGACATCCGCTTCCTTTGAAACGTCCCCTTGGACAGCGGCTGCGTCTCCGCCTGCATGTTTGATCGCGGTGACGACCTCCTCCGCTTCGTCCGGATTATTCAAGTAATTGACGATGACGTTCATTTTCTCTTGTCCGAACCGGACAGCAATCGCTTTGCCGAGTCCGGATGACGCACCTGTGACAACGGCTACTTTTCCCTGCAAATCTTCATACATGGATGACACCCTCCTATTTTTTCGTGAAGCCGAGCATGACTCCACCGATAATGATCAGCACACAGCCGACGATGACGAAGACGATCTGGCGCTTCGTTTTCTTCTCTCCGAGGAGGAAGATACCGCCGAGGGTTGAAATGATGATCCCTGTCTGGGACAAGGAAAAGCTCGTCGCCGTCCCGACGCGCGGAATCGAGAGCAGCAGGGCCAGGTTTCCTGTCGCCCACATCAGGCCTGGAATGAAGTTCCTTATCGTATATTTGCTGTACGGTTTTTCTTTGATACTTAAAAGCACCGCGCCGATCACCATACCGACCGCCTGTGGAAGCAGGGCGGTCCATCCGTCGATGGAGAACCAACGGATGATGACGACGTAGCCGACATAGCCGACGGTCGAAATAAGCAGGATCGGGACTCCTTTGGCAAGCGGGCTCTTTCCACCATCATCGTTCTCTTCTTTCTGCTGGTAGGAAGTGAAAACGACACCGATAATGATCAGAACGAGTGCCGATATGCCGATAATCAACTTCATCGTCGTCGACCATTCCCCGAAGACGAGGACGCCGAACAGCGAGGTACCGACAAGTTGGAGACCTGTCGAAATCGGAAGCGTTTTTGACACGCCGAGATGGGTAACGGCTTTGAACTGATTCATCTGGCCAAGCGACCAAAGAAGACCGGATATAAAGCTGATAATGATGGCTGTTCCCGTATAGTCCGGAGAAATGAAGAAGAGCGCTCCGATCGCGAATACCAGCGCTCCGAACGTCGTTCCGACCACCTGTTCTTCAGGGCCTCCCCCAAGCTTGCTTGCAACAAGCAGAATACTTCCCCACATCAACGCAGGGATCAGAGCTATGATAATGTCCATGTCTTCACCGCCTTTTCCCTGTTATTCTCACACCTTGCTGCTTTTTTTATGCAGTGAGAAAAGGAAGAGCGGGAGATGGCGTGTCTGTTTTCAACAGACAGGAGACAGGTTCGATTCGAAAGCTTTCATTACAATACCATGGGCAGACGGTGCGCTTATTCCGTCCGATTCGGTCTTCATCTATTCCCGCGTATAATGGGAAGCTCCCCGTCCCTTTCTATCCCGGGTTCTTCCGATAACAGCACTACCACGCTCTCCATGAATACGACCGCTTTCTCCTCTTCCGAAAATACGTGACGGATCCAATCGCCTTCTTCCTTTAGAAGCAGCAAAATCTCCCGCGCCGCTTTTCGGTGAAGGGATGGTGTCATCCATTCATAAATGGCTTCGATGCGGAAACGCTTATCCTCAGGCAGATATTTCGGTAATGCCTTCAATCCTAGCACGGAACGATCCGGTTCATATTTATAAAGCAGCACGTTCGCAAGGTACCTCATGACGTGCCGGAGCATTTCCACCGCCCATACGGCACTGCCTCGCGCGGCTGCTTTCCAATATTGGAATAAGAACCAGGACACATCCAGCATATGTTCCGTTAAAGCGGTTTTGGTAAGCGTCAACTTCCCTTCCGTTCCAAATGGATCCATGATACCATCCGGGTCGTATAAGACCGTGAAGTAATCCTTATTCTGAAACGTCGCTTCTGTGACGGTAAACAGGTCGATATGTAAATGATCCTCATAGACACCTATGATCTGCGGGGCGATGATGAAGATGTCGTCTGTGAAAATCAGTTCCTTATACGCCTTCAAATGGTCGATCCGCCTTTTCAAAAACGCTTGTTCCTCCTTTTCTTCGACCATGCAGTACAAATCAATATCCGAGTAGGCATCGTGATCGTTCCGCCCCATCGATCCTTTCAGAAAAATGCTCCGGACAGCCGGATCTTTTTTCAGACTTGCTGTGATATCCTGCACTGCTTCTTCCTGCCGCATCCGCGTTTCCCCCTTTAAAGATAAATATTACGCCATTGTATCTTTTTTCCAATAAATAAGCAATAAAAAAAAGCACCTTCTCAGTGGAGAAAAGGTGCAAGGACAATCAGGAAAATGGAAGTACTCACGAGTAACAAGGTAATCGGCCGCTTCAACTTCATCCGTCCCTTCCCCTGATAATAACCGGTGAACTGGAGTTTGTTCCGGTACAAGACGAAGTACAGGATCAGCATCGACAAGGATAAGGCTGTGCCTCCCGGCGTCTCTGCCACGTCGATCCCGAAGCTTCGGAAGACTCCGTTCACCGCGGTAAACCCTATTCCGGCGATAAGGAAAAGCAGAATCAACAGCCGGATCATTTCCAGAAATACCGAAGTCGTTTTCATACGCTCCCCCCTCCTCTTCCAATTATTACAAACAGCCATCCAGGAAGCAATAAAACCGACAGCTCTCTTCAGCTGTCGTTCTTCTTTGAGCGAGGACAACCTTCTTTTATGAACGGATGTACCTCCTTCCAAGACCTTCATTCTGCTGAAAAAAGGATTTTTATCGACCCATAAACGCCGAGTCGCAAATCAGATCGGATGCAGCCGGACAAGATATTCCGCTCCCCCCGTATAATAAAATCTCCAAATGAAAAAGGCTGCTTATCCAAAGCAGCCTCCTTCCTCAAAGATCTTGTTTACAGAAATACCAGTCCACGCAATCATAATCCGGATCGTTCAAGCGTTCTTTCGCCGCCTTCGTCGTCTTCGGGGGAGAAGCGATGACCTGATCCCCCTGCTGCCAGTCCGCCGGTGTCGACACGCCGTGTTCATCCGTGACCTTCAGCGCTTCGACGAGCCGGACGATTTCCTGCATATTCCTCCCCGTCGTCAGCGGATAATAGATGACAGAGCGGACGATCTGCTGATCATCGATGACAAAAACCGCCCGGGAGGTTTCGGTTCCATCACTTTCCGGCATGATCATTCCGAATTTCTGTGCCACCGACTGATCAAGATCCGCAATGACGGGAAATTCGATCGTCGTGTCGAAGTTCTTTTCTATATTCTGAATCCATGCGATGTGGGAGGAAACACTGTCGACGCTCAGCCCTAGAAGCTCTACACCCTTGTCCCTTAAAGAACCATAAATCGATTGGAACGCGACGAATTCTGTCGTACACACCGGGGTAAAGTCAGATGGATGGGAAAACAGGATCAACCATTTTCCGGCGAAGTCGCCTAAGGACAGCTCCCCGTGTGTCGTCTGCGCCTTGAAGTCTGGTGCTTTCTCCCCGATCCTCGGCAGGTGATACGTTTCTTCCTGCTCCAATTGTTCTCGTTCCATTTCTATTCCTCCTCCAGTAAGATAGTTCCGTCCGTTTGATAACGGATACATTTTGTAAATAACCGATTCACTTTATACCTAAACGGGTATATAGTATGAGTATACCTATAAATTTCCAATTCGTTAGGAGGACTATGTATGTATTTGAAGTATTTCTATGATCGCCATCTGGCCCAGGCTTCTTATATGGTCGGCTGCCAGGCTTCCGGGGAAGCTGCCATCATTGATCCATCCAGAAACATTAACGTATATTTGGAGACGGCACGCCGGGAGGGCTACACCCTGACGAAGGCGTTTGAAACCCATATCCATGCCGACTTCGTTTCCGGAGTGACGGAACTTGCACGAAGGACAGGAGCGACCATCTATCACTCCACGGAAGGAGCCGATAACGGCGGCTACGAGCTTCCTTCCTCGTTACCAACGCACGGATTAAAAGATGGGGAAACCATCGCTCTCGGGAATGTACAGATAAAAGCAATCCATACACCGGGTCATACGCCGGAGCACATGGCTTTTGAATTGACCGACGGTGCCGCAGCGGACAAGCCGATCGGTGTATTCACAGGCGACTTCGTATTCGTGGGTGATGTCGGCAGACCGGACTTACTTGAGAAGTCGGCCGGTGTCAAGAACTCGACGGAAAATGGAGCGAGGCAGATGTTCCGGTCCCTCGAAGCTTTCAAGAACTATGAAGACTATATTCAAATATGGCCGGGCCACGGAGCAGGGAGCGCCTGCGGGAAGTCGCTCGGAGCTGTGCCGACAAGCACCGTCGGATATGAGAAGTTATACAATCCTGCCTTCCAATTCGAAGAGGAAGAAGCATTCCTCTCCTTCCTCCTTGAGGGGCAGACGGAACCGCCCGCCTACTTTACGAGAATGAAACAAGTCAACCCGACCGGCATGACACCTCTGTCCGACGTGAACCCCGGCGTAGAAATGGAAAGAAAAGCGGAAGACATGGCAAGGCTCGCTGCGTCCAGGAATGCGATGGTCATCGACACACGGAACGCCTTCGATTATGCCAACCGACACCTTCCCGGCACGATCAACCTGCCGTTCCCGGACGTTTTCGCCGAATGGATGGGAAGACTTGCCGATTATGAGAAAGACATCTACATCATCTCCGACCCTCCCCAATTCCAGGAAATCCGGAGCGTTCTTTCAAGTATGGGGATGGACCGCCTGAAAGGGCTGTTTTCCCTGTCTGCCCTTTCTAAAA
Organism: Bacillus sp. SB49; assembly: GCF_000469135.2. Taxonomy (NCBI): domain Bacteria; kingdom Bacillati; phylum Bacillota; class Bacilli; order Caryophanales; family Bacillaceae; genus Bacillus; species Bacillus sp. SB49. The sequence continues at coordinate 1,471,336 of NZ_CP048117.1, read as the reverse complement.
CCGAAGCACCCCGCTCCTATACGAACGAATTACCGAAGGAAGTGGCAAAAAGAGATATCCCGGTTCTGGACGTCCGCTACGACCATGAATGGAACGAAAGCCATATTCCAGGCGCCGAGCACGTTCCTCTTCCGCAGCTGCCGGAAACAGAACTGCACCTTCCCGGAAATAAAGTGGCCGTCCACTGCGCCTCGGGAAAACGATCCGCTGTTGCAGCAAGCATCCTCTTGAACAAAGGGTATGAAGTCATTAACGTTACAGGCGGCTTCCACCAATGGAAGAAGGAGAACCTGCCAGTCACTTGATCAAAAGGAAACGCCTGTCAAGGATGACCTGACAGGCGTTTCAGGGTGTCGAGAAACCCTTCGCTATGGACGGAAAGCATAAACATTCCGATCAACCATTAAAAACTATAGACGATTGGAAGAAAACAAAAGAAAGACATTTGGACAAAGGGCGGAGGGGAATCGAGCAGACTCCTGTGGGAATAGTGGCACAGGTGAGACCCCGGAAGAGCAAAGCGATGAGAAGGCTCACCGGCCACCCCACGGAAAGCGCTCGATTCCACGGAGCCCGCTCACTCCTTATGAAAAGTGTTTCTTCATCAAGTTAAACGCCTGTCAGGAATGACCTGACAGGCGTTTTGCTGTGAATCCACTATACATTTGGATGATCCGCAAACCTCGGTTTACTGAAAAAGGCTGCGGTCAAAAGGAAAAACAAGGAAACAATCAATCCCCACCCTGCCTGATCCACCGTCATCGACAACGGGATGGATAAAGCGGAAAGCATAAAACAAAGCTTCATCAACATCGGCTCACCTCCGGACACAAATGATGCGGTTGCTTAAAGTGTACCAGATTGGAAATGTTCTCCACAAGCAATTATAAGGATAAAAACCTTAACCGAGTGTGAAAAGGACACACCCGGTTGGATGTGTCCTTCCTCTTATGATTCGACGGGTGTGGAAAGAGACAGTTCCGCACCGTTTGTTTCGATCACCTTCTGGTACCAGTAGAAGGACTTCTTCCGGCGCCTCTCCAGCGTCCCGCTTCCATCATCGTGTTTGTCGACATAAATATAGCCGTAACGCTTCGACATTTCCCCTGTCGATGCACTGACAAGATCGATACAGCCCCAGCTCGTGTAACCCATCAAGTCGACACCGTCTTCGTTGACCGCCGCACGCATCGCTTCCACATGCTTCTTCAAGTAATCGATCCGGTAATCATCCTGAATCGATCCGTCCGCTTCGATTTCATCGTAGGCTCCAAGCCCGTTTTCTACGATGAACAACGGCACCTCATACCGTTCATACAATTTATTCAACGAGACACGCAGACCGATCAAGTCGATCTCCCATCCCCAGTCGCTCGCTTCGAGGAACGGATTCTTCACCCCGGAAAGTATGTTGCCGTGGACGTTATCCTCCGCAGACTTATGCTTCTTCTCCGTCCGCGACATATAGTAACTGAAGCCGATGTAATCGACCGTATGTTCCTTCAGCAGTTCAAGATCCCCTTCTTTGATATCGAGTTCAATGCCGTTCTGGTCGAAATAGCGTTTAACGAACGGCGAGTATTCCCCGCGCACCTGGACGTCGGCACAGTAATAGTTGAACAAACGCTCCTCCTGCAGGGCATGCAGCTGGTTTTCCGGATTGCTGTCAAACGCATACACCGGTGCAAAAATGATCATGCAGCCGATCTGCGCCTCCGGCATGATTTCACGACACGCCTTGACTGCAAGGCTTGAAGCGACAAACTGATGGTGGAAAGCCTGGAAGGTCGGCGTGAACTTGTCCTCTTCCTTTTCAATGGAAAATCCGAGACCCATAATCGGCATCATCAATCCGCTGTTGATTTCATTGAACGTCATCCAGTACTTCACCTTACCTTTGTACCGATTGAAGATCGCATGGACATAACGCTCGAAGAAGGTGACGACCTCCCGGCTCCGCCAGCCGCCGTACTCCTTGACGAGGTTGACCGGCATTTCGTAGTGCGAAATGGTGACGACCGGCTCGATGCCGTGCTTATGGAGCTCATCAAACACGCGGTCATAGAACGCGAGTCCCGCTTCATTCGGCTCCTTCTCGTCCCCCTTCGGAAAAATTCTCGTCCAGGCGATGGACATCCGGAAGACCTTGAATCCCATTTCGGCAAAAAGAGCGATATCTTCTTTATACCGGTGGTAGAAATCGATGCCTTCATGGTTCGGATACGTGTACGTTTCTTTATCGATTTCAAAGTTAAACCCAGGCTCGGCTAAGATGGAAAGCCGCTTTTTTCCTCCGGGAAGAACATCAGCGATATTCAGACCTTTCTCTCCTTCTCCGAAGCCGCCCTCCATCTGATTGGCCGCTGTCGCTCCACCCCATAAGAAACCTTCTGGAAATGCTTGTGATTGTTTTGTCATTGTCTTTACCCCTTTATTATTTTTTACCGGCTTCCGCCGCATTTACATTTGGTTTGTTGAGAGAAAAGGGACATCGCCCTCCTCTCTCCCGCCTCCTTTACGCCTGCATCAACGTATCCCCGGCCTGCAGCTGTGTCTGCTTCGTTGTCACAAGTTGATAGGGAAGCTGGTTCGTCACGACTACAGGCGTCGTGACAGCGAATCCTTCGGCCTTGATCGCCTCGATATCAAACTCGATCAGCACCTGTCCCTTTTCGACCCGGTCGCCCTGAGCGACACGGCTCGTGAAGTGCCGCCCGTTCAGCTTGACCGTATCCATTCCAATGTGAATGAGGATTTCCGCCCCGTCATCGGTTGTCAAACCGACTGCATGGTTCGTCGGGAACAGCGCCGATACATTCCCGGAGAAGGGAGCGAACAGCTTTCCTTCCGTCGGCTCGATGGCGACACCGTTTCCAAGCGCTCCGGATGCAAAGGCTGCGTCTTTGATCGTCTCAAGAGGAAGGACGTCCCCGTGCAGCGGACTGGCAATAACTAAGTTCTCCACCTTCACTTCTGTCGCTTTCGCTTCCACTGCCCCCTGCTTCTCCGGGCCGTCCGCTTTCACTTGTTTATTGACACCACCGAACAGGTAAGTGAGCACGAATCCCAGTACGAATGCGGCAGCAACGGCGATGATGGATCCCCAAAATGCTAGATCCAAACCACCGGAAGGACTGATGAAGGACGGGATACCGAAGATACCAAGTCCGCCGATAATAAAGGTTTGAGACCCGAATACCCCAAGGAGCGCCCCGCCGAAGCCGGCTGCGATACAGCTGATGATGAACGGCCGTTTAAGCGGCAGAGTAATTCCATAGATTGCGGGCTCGGTGACACCGAAAATACCGGAGAGAAACGCTGGAAGACTGAGCGTCTTCATCTTCTGGTTTCTCGTCTTCAACCAGACGCCTAGAACCGCACCGATCTGTGCGAAGGAAGCTGCGAACATCATGGCAAGCACCGGATCTGATCCGTTCACTGTCAGGTTGTTGATGGCGACAGGGACCAATCCCCAATGCAGGCCGAACATGACGAATACCTGCCATAATCCACCGATAAAGATTCCGGCGATAATCGGACTCAAGCTGTAAATACCGACGGAGGCGGCTCCTACAAGCTGCCCTGCCCACGTAGCAATCGGTCCGATGATCATGAACGTAAGCGGTACGACGATCAACAGCGTACAGAACGGAACTAAGAACATTTTCACGACATCCGGAATCACCTTTTTCAACCCTTTTTCCACACGTGAGCCGAAATAGGCAGCAAGAATGATCGGAATGACGGAAGAAGAATAGGTCATTAGGATGACTGGAATACCTAGAAAAGTGATATGAACCGGTGATTCAATCAACGTTCCGGCAAACAGCGTGTAGAGCGGGTCGCCTGCTGTCAGACCGGAAAGGGTCGGATAGACGAGAGAAGCACCGATGGCCATGCCGATAAACGGGGTGCCTCCGAATTTTTTACTGGCTGTATAGCCGAGGAAAATCGGCAGGAAGTAGAACAAACAGTCCCCGATGGCATTCAGAATCTGATAGGTCCCCCCGGCTTCATCGAGCCAGCCGAACGTGACGAATAGTGCATTGAAACCTTTGATCATACCGGTTGCAGCAAGCACGCCGAGCACCGGGGTGAAAATACTTGCGATGATGTCGATGAAGCGGTTGAACAAGCTCTCCTTCTCCCGCGGTCCATCTTGTTCGACGACCGCCTGATCCGCGAAACCGCCGACTTCGACGACGGCCTTGTACACATCAGGAACCTGGTTGCCGATGACGACTTGATACTGACCACCGCTCTTCATGACGGTTACGACATCATCCATATCTTTCAGAACTTCTGTATTGGCTTTGCTTTCATCCTTCAACTTAAAGCGTAGACGGGTAATACAATGAACGACACTCAACACGTTTTCTCTACCGCCGACGTTAGCAATAATGTCTCTTGCCAGCTGTTCGTATTTCATCATCCGATCCCTGCTTTCCGAGGTATTTTTTGCAAATAAAAAACCTGAACCGATTCGGAAAGCGCGCGCTTTTCCGAAGCAGATCAGGTTATGCCCAAATTTGGTAACATTCCTTCGAAGGTTATTAAGTTAAATAAAAGATAGCATGAGCGCGAGTTTATGTCAACGCTTACATTCAGAAAATTAAATCTTTTTTTAAGAAATCTGCTGCCTTTGACTGACCCTGTGGATATGGACGGTCAAATACACCTGCTCATCCCTCGAGATCAGCCACTCATAATTGCGCTCCAAATACAGCGCAACTTTTCGGGTAGCTTCAAAGGCGTCCTCATATTTCTGTCTGATTTGATCGAAAAGAAAGTCATCGACCGAATCCTCCAGCTTCTCTTTTCGGACGAACCTGACCGCAAAGAAACGCAGATGGGTCAGGAACCGTTCATAATTGACAGAGTCTTCGTCGAGTTCCATTTTGAAATGATACTTCACGATGTTCAAAATATTGTTGACCATTTCCGTCACCTGCACGGCAGAAGCCATGTTGTCACTGGAAAGCTGACTGTTTACGAGGTGGAGGGCAATCGACGCTGCTTCATCCTCCCCAAGTGTGATGCCGGTCTCCTCTTTGATGATGTCAAGCGCTCTCAATGCGACCTGGAACTCCTGCTTGTAGTACTTCCTGATCTCCCATAACAGCTGATTCTTCAATTCGATCCCCTGCTCATGCCGGCTGATTGCGAAACTCAAGTGATCCGTCAAGGCTACATACAAGTACTCGTCCAGCTTATACGGAAGCAGCGACTGCGCATAGTCCATGATTTTCGAGGAAATATCCAAATAAACCGCCGGCGTATCCCGCAAGAGCTGTCCCAGCTTGTCCGCTGTTCCCTGTTTCTCCAGCACGAACGTCTTTTCAATTTTCGATGTATCCACCTCTTCGCCGACCTTCTTCTTGAATGCGAGTCCCCTGTAAACGCTAGAATAAAGTTGACAGTTTTCGCTTGATAAGATTTTACACTTTTGCTCTATCAGCCTATTACTTTAGTAAAATAGTTGGTGACATTATTTTACTGGAGGTTAGGATTTTGGAGGAGAAATTAGTGTTGTATTTAAATATCAAAGACCTACATAAACGGAAGTTTAAAATAGCACAAATTGCTAAGGAGCTTAAGATCTCAAGACCAACTGTCTATAAATATTTAGAGATGACTTTTGAAGAAGCCAAAGCTTATACGGAACAACCGATTGGCAAGAAAAAGAAATTAGACAGCTACAAAGATTGGATACTCGCCTGGTTAGAAGAGTATCCCCACTTGAGTGCTGCACAGATACACGATTGGCTTTTAGAGAGATACCCCGACCTAGCGGTCGGTGGAAGTACAGTGAGGTCATATGTTAGAGAAGTCAGGGAAGTCTACCAAATTGAGAAGAAACAATTGGTTCGCCAATATGAGGCAATACCTGAACAACCAATGGGGAAACAACTCCAGGTAGACTGGGGTGAAACAAAACAGAAGACAACTGACCGTAAAGAGATTAAGTTGTATTTCATTGCGTTTGTACTCGCCCACTCCAGACAAAAGTATATGGAATGGCAGTCAAGACCATTTACCACGAGAGATGCGATTCGCTGCCATGAAAATGCCTTTCAATTCTACGGAGGGTGTACAGAAGAAATTGTATACGATCAGGATCATTTAATTACGGTTAGTGAAAATGCAGGACAGCTGCTTTTAACAGCTGAGTTTCAAAGTTATGTGAATGAACGTAAGTTTACGGTTCATTTGTGTAGGAGAGCTGATCCGGAATCTAAAGGAATGATTGAGAATGTAGTGAAGTACATTAAAGGCAATTTCGCAGACAGTCGAGTGTTCCGTGATATAGAGGATTGGAATCAGCGGGCCCTACAATGGCTAAAGCGTACCGGAAATTATCAAGTTCATCAGACAACAAAAAAAAGACCAGCCGAAGTGTTTCTCGTCGAAAAGCAACACTTAAAGCCGGTCTCTTCCCTACTTTCATTTGAAAGTACCAATAATCAAAGTATATCAAGAAGTGTAAGCAAGGACAATACAATCCGGTATAAGTCTAATCGATATTCCGTCCCTCTCGGGACTTATCAAACAAACGTTGATAATCATGTTTTGATTGAAGTGACAGGCCAAGAACCGGCGACGCTCGTAATTCGAAAGGAAGCAGAAAGTGAAATCATCGCCGAACACTGTGTCAGTTTAGAAAAAGGAAAGCTCATTCAAAACCGCAATCATACCCGTGATCGCTCCAAAGGGGTTGAAGAATTCAAACAACGGTTGGTCTCCTTTTTTGAAAATCAAACACAGGCAGCTACTTACTTTGACGAGATTAGCCAAAGATACCCAAGGTATCGTCGAGACCAGTTTGCGATCATTCACCAGGTCATCCAACAGTACCCAACGGTAATCGGAAAAGTATTAGCCAAATGTATGAGAGAAAAGCTGTTTAGTGCGAATGACTTTCGTGATATCGCCCAGCACATTCATAAATTACCTCATGACCCGCTAAAAGAGATAAAACCCTTTAATACCTATTCAACAAGACGTTGTCATATTAAAGCCTCTACTCGATCTTTAAATGCTTATACCAGCATTTTAGGAGGTCGATCATCATGAACAAGACAGTACAAGAATTACAAGATCAGTTTCGTCAGTTACGGCTCTCAGAAACGGCGGAGGAGCTTCCACAGCTTCTTCGCGAAGCTGAAAAATCCTCATGGACCTACTTAGAATTTCTAGAATCGATTACGCAATATGAACTAGCAAAGCGTGAAGCAAAAAGCCTTGAAAAAAGAATGAAATGGGCACGTTTTCCTTTCGTTAAGTCGTTAGATGAGTTTGAACTGAGTGGTCAAAACGTTCTGACTGCCCGCCAACTAACTCAACTCAGAGAGTTAAGCTGGCTGGAACAGCAGTATAACTTAATTATTCTCGGGCCACCCGGCATAGGGAAAACGTATATTGCCATTGGACTGGGGATCGAAGCTGTTTCCAGGGGATTCAATGTTTACTTCGTTACAATGGGGGATCTTGTGCAGCTCTTAAAGACGGAAGAGTATCTGAACAAATCAAAGGTACAACTGAAACGAATGAGAAACGCTGACCTTGTGATTATTGATGACCTGATGTATATGGCGATGGATCAACGAGAGGCAAATCTGTTTTTTCATTTAATTAACCATTTATACGAACGAAGTTCGATCATTTTGACCTCAAATAAAAGTCCAGAGGAATGGGGGCATTTGATTGGCGACCAGGGGATTACGACAGCGATTTTAGATCGTTTACTCCATCGTGTGGAAGTTATACATGGCGGAGAGAATGAGGAAAGTCATCGTATGAAAAATAGAAAAAGCATATTTTCAGCAGAAGTGTAAAGGGAAAACGAGCATAAAGTGTAAAATTCGACTTGACGTCTACATCCCCGTCCCATCACGACAATTTCCTGGTCCGCCTCATTGTTTGACACGACGACATTGTTGTTCAGTATCTTCCTGATCTCCATATCCCGCCTCCTCCTTAAGCGACGCATAAAAACAACAAAAACCTAAATTGAGCGCAAGAAGACCCATTCGTCCTCTGTACCAATTTAGGTTTTGCCTGCCGAACAGTAACAATCCAACTAGGTATAAAGTTGTAAACGTTTTCTTTTATTTTATATAGAGGGATTGAGATTGTCAATGGCATACTTTTACACAGCAGGAGATCCGCCTCTATCCCTGCTCACAAGAAAGCTTCCAATGAAACGCAAGCAGGCTGACATCCTTCTCAACGACCGTCCCACGGCTTTTGAGACAGGAAGCTTCTGCCTCTTTAAACCCATAGTAGCTAGAGGCGACGGCAATCGCTGCACTGATCATCAAAATAAACCCAACGGCTTTCCATTTCCTTCTCTTCATCGCTGTACCACCTGTCCTTTAATCGAAGACCAGACTGTTCCGCTTCAGAAATCTGCCGTCAAACGTGATCGGAACGCCTTCTCCATCTCTCTCCGCGTGGATGTGCAGATGAGGTTCCGTCGTATTCCCCGTATTACCGACGCTGCCGAGCCTGTCACCGGATTCGACCATTTGACCTTCTTCCACTTCCACACTCCCCGGCTTCATATGAGCAAGATGGCCCTCCGTCCCGTCACAGGATAAAATGACGTGGTTCCCGGCTGGAGATGCCTCTTCATCCGGATCTTCCTGCGGGGATAGATCGTCATAACGATCGACGGCCGTTGTCACTTCGCCGCTGCACGGGCTGTACAAAGGGGTTCCGTAAATGCGGTATTTCTTCAAATTCTCCGGAGACAGTCCCGACGCCCGCATCCCCCACCAGTGGAGCTGGGTGATGTCATTCGCGTAGGCTTGAGGAGCAACGTCATGGTGGTAGTTGATTGCCGTACTCGCCCCGCCGTGACCGACCGTAAACACCCCGTCCTCCATCGGAAAAGCGAGATCCACCGCCTTTTCTTGTTCCGGCATCCTGTACCCGGTCAAAGCGCCGGTGGTAATGACACCAAAGTAGAGAAAGAGAGCGATACTGATCCCCATGGAAAAGCGGTACGGCTTATTTTTCTCCGGTCCTTTCACCGGAAGCCCCGGGTACCTGCGCCAGACGAAGAAGGAAACGACTAGGAACAATACCGGCCAGAGCCAGCGCAGATAATGATTATAAATGGCCCACGGACCAAGGAAGAATATGTAGCTCATAAACATCAGGCAGGCAAGCCATTCCATGACGAGCAGCTTCCTGCCTGCATAATCCGTCTTCCATAGATTGAACAAAAGTGCCAGTGGAAGAAGGAGATAAATCGGTGCCAACATCCAAACCATCAAACAAAGATCCCTCCTCTTCTTTCCTTACGGAGACTGGATTCACACATGCAGCCGGCAGCGGAAGCCGCGGGCGGCATAATAGGATTCCGCTCCGTTGTGATAGAGAAACACCGTCCCATAGCGATAGTCGCAGAACAGCGCTCCGCCGAGAGAACGGATGTCCGCCGGCGTCTGTACCCAGCTTGAAGTTTTCTTATCGAATTCCCCGAGCTTCTGCAGCGAGCGGTATTCCTCTTCCGTCAGCAGCTCGACGCCCATTTCTTCCGCCATATCCACGGCACTCGTTTCCGGCTTATATTTCTTCCTCGATTCGAGCGCCGCCCTGTCGTAACAGACGCTTCGTCTGCCCTTAGGGCTCTCCGGCGAACAGTCACAGAAAAGATACCGATCTGTCTCTTCTTCATAACCGACGACATCCGGCTCCCCTCCGGTGCGCTCCATTTCACGAAGCGACCACAGCTTCGATTCATCCGCTTCGAGCTTTTTCTCGATATGTTCCCACCCAAGGCCCGGGTGACGCTCGGCATTTGTATCAAAGCGATCCTTCCATTTCGCATAAAGCTCCGCCTTCTCATCCTGTGATACGTGTCTGGACATAGTGATCCTCCTTCTTTATATGTACTCCAAGCTTAATCCTGCATAAATAAGCAGGGCTGCAGCCGCAAAGCCGGCAAAGAACAAACCTTTTTGCAGCTTCGACCAGTTCTTCATCCAACCCCATCTCCTTTGGTCGACGTCCAACCAAAAGAAATCGACGACCACCGCCAACAGGATGACGAGTACAGCAGTTATGGCACCCATAGCCGTTCCTCCCTATTCCGATATTTATATAAGAACAACCACCTTAATAAGAATCAGCCGACATATTCGTCTTTCAGGACCGCCATCAGTATTTCATCCGAATAGCGGCCATTCCAAAACAGCGCCTGCCTGCACACCCCTTCCTTTTGAAACCCCGCTTTCTCGTAGGCTTTAATACCTCGGATATTATGCGAATAAACCTCAAGCTCCAGCCGGTTCAGCTCCAATTCTTCGAACGTATACCGAACGGCCAGCTTCACCGCTTCTGTCCCATACCCCTTATTTTGATAGGCTCCGGCGTGAAGCGAAATTCGAAAACCGGCCTTACGATTATTCTGATCGATATCCACAATCGCCAGGTCTCCAACCACCCTGTCACCTTCACGAAGACAGATCGCGAAATCACGTCTCGCAGAGTCCTCCCGAAACTTCCGGTACCTGTCAATGATTTCTTTCTTCGTGAATGTCCGCCGTGTCCCTGTCATATAGCGGGCCTCTTCATCCTGGACAGAATGACAGATTCCATCGATGTCCTGATCTTCGATGGGACGCAGATACAGACGACTGCCTTCCATCATCACGTTCCTCCTTTATAGTAACTAATATGGAGTAGATAACTAATCAACAATAGTAAAAAAATTCAAACATTTGATATTATAACTCTACCGAACAGAGGAGCATCTGTCATCCTTGCGACAAACGATTCTAATGATTATTCTAAATAATCTACAACCTCCTGCAGGTTTTCGGCCAGTTCATCCGGGAGCCTATGCCCCATCCCTTCGATGACCATCAACCTGCAGTCAGCTCCCTTGGACTGAAGAAGTTCGACCACTTTCTTCGTCTCCTCATAAAAAGGATCTTCATCCCCCGTAATGACGCACCCTTTCACGTCCGATACATCCTGATCCCCGAAAAGTGCTGCAAGCTTGTCCACATCTGTAAACGACGGAACAAAAGCGAGGAAGCTTTCGACTTCAGGCAGCTTGTTTTGGAGAAGCAGTTCGATGACGGTCTTTCCTCCCTGGGAGGCGCCCGCCGCGAGAATCCGCTTTTTCTCTGTTGGAAAGCTTTGATAGAAACGCTGATACATAGACGTAACATCGGCCGCAGCCGTATCTGGATCGTCCCAGTGGTAGATATCTTTGCTGAATACCTGCGAGGACTGAACGAAGCCGAAGAAATAACGCGCGAGAATCACCGGGTCGCTCCATTGAGCTGCAAAGTCAGCCGCGTTGGAGCCTTTCCAATGCAGGCCAACTATAGCAACATCCGCTTCCGGATTACCTGTCGTTTCAAGCTCCGCGCTGGCTGCGCGATCAGCTTCTTCAAACCGCTCGGCGCACTGACTCAGGATACGCTGAAATTCCTTGGATCCCTGCAATGGGGCAAGTTCCTCATCCTGTTCCAGCAAGGACGGATTCCACCATACTCCTTGATCAAGCACCTGCTGAAGCTCTGTGACAGCCCTGTCCTTCTTCCCCAAAAGCATGTAGATGCCCGCTTTCCAATGACCAATCCTGTCCAGGCGCTCCGGATATTGCACCTTTCCTTCCTCCAGAAGTTCAAGCGCTGCATCGCATTGCTTATTCTCAACGAGTGCGACGGCCTCCCGCTGAAGCCCCGTAAAAGATTGCTGTCGATTCGTCTTCATCTGAACTGTCTCCCTTCGAATTTTCAAGCTATAGAAAGGCCGCAACGACGATGCCTATGACAACTAAGCAGATAAAACACGGACAAACGTCCCTCTCCTCGCCCTCTTTTCCGCATCCTCATTCCTTTGCCTCACGTTGAAGGAAAGATCCGAAACCGGGGTGAGCTTTGCTCCCTTCCACACAGAAGGATCGATCAGCCTGATCTTGTTCACCCGGTGGATATGATAGTCCACTTCATCGATCACTACCTCCACATCGGAATGGAGAGTAGCCAGCATCTGAAGAATTTTGCTGTCTCCTGCTTTTTTGATCTTTCTTATTACTGCCTCATCCTCCAGAAGAAAATCGTCTGTCGTTAAAATCCCTTCACCCATAGCGAGCTTCAACACTTCCGCAAGCCGGTCGTAGCTGTAGATGTTCAACGGATCAAGGAAAAAGTCGATGACTTCCTTATAGTACGTCTCGACAAACCACTCACCGGCATCCACGGAGGAGACATACATACTTCCGTCCACTACTACAAGCTCTTCAAGAAACCTCTCTACCTCTTCTTTCGTGATCTTACCGTAGCGGTACATATCACGGAGCGTGTAATCGACGCGGTCAGCGCACAGTTCAGGCGAAGGCCGCTCCAGCAGCGTCCACCTGCTGTCGTCCAGAAGATCTTCGCAGCAATATCCGTACGTTTCCAAAATGTCAGGAATTTCGGAATGCCGGACGACTGAATCGAAAATTTGTTCATGGTAGTCCTCTGCTCTATTATCAAACACGGTATCGACCACATGGGAAAAAGCCGTGTGCGATACGTCATGCAGGAGTCCTGCGATCTGTTCTTCCACCGATCCTCCAAGCTTCCGGATCAGAAGCATGACTCCAATCGAATGTTCGAACCGGCTGACGTCCCACGTTTCTTCCACCAGATAGGCGGCTCCTGCCTGATGGACCCCTTTCAAACGCTGCACCGGCGCACTGTTGATCAGTCGCTCCAACACTCCGTCCACTTCCGATTCTCCGTAAATGCAATCCCTTATGTACACATGGCCCGACCTCCTTTTTTATCCCGTCTCGTCACCGATTATGTCCATATTCATCGCTAAGCACTGATTCTCCCTTAAAAAAGAACATGACCAGGCAGCCCAAGGATCAGCATCAGTGCAAAGCTCCCAACAGAACGTAACCGATGATCCGGATCGGCAGCTCCACGGCATCATTGAACGGTTCCTTCTGCATTGCTTCCACCTCCCCTTCTCTACTGCCAATTATTTCAAAACTAACACCTCGGCTCAAGCCTATTTTCTTATGAAAAGGTTCTGCGAGGGTTTATTCAACAAAGACCCCGTTTTATTTCTTACCTATTCGTTCTAAAAGTATAGGTGATATATTCAGTAAGATAGAGACAATTGTCAAAAACCAAAATACCGTTGTCATACCAGGTACTACATCCGATATAGCCGCCCAATCTTCTGCTTCTATCCACCGATTTAGATAACTGTAATCTGCACAAATTGTTAATGCTGTAAATGATAATGCCATCGCCATAGCAAGCTTATAATCCTTTCCTGCTGCATACAAAAAAAGGTTTACAACAGTAACTACTATGGCAATAACCCCAAATATTACCCACATTTCTACACCCCTATATATTGTTATTTGAACGCTAACGCATTTTACTTATTAAAGTTTACTGCTCCATCAGTTAAACAGGTTTAACAACTGATATGGAAAATCATTTCTTGTGACTGCTTCATAGTCTTATACAACTGATGTTGCAAATAGTTAGAAAATCGTTTAGATGAGATTTAAAAAATCAATCCTTTTCTATGACATAAAGGCGTACAAGATTATCCCCTTCATAGTATTCTCTAACATAATTCAAAAGAGAACTCTCCAGTATACGAACAGAGTAGATATTTTCTTTTTCGACTTCTGCCTTCACTTTCTTTACCTTCAAATCGTCGAAGCAATATGTCAAAAGACCTTCCAGAATTTCACGTCCATACCCATTTCCCCAACTTTCTTCCAACAACCTGTACCCCACCTCATTAAACTCTTCATCAAGCGATGTAATAGCGCAGGTACCTATTAAAGTACAAGTTACATCTGATACTTCAGACAACCCCATAACAATTTTGTTCGGTTCACTCAGCGTATACTCACTGATGATGTTTTTTAATTCAGCAGCATTTTCTTCTTTTGTTTTTGTTCTTCCCAATGTATATTTCATAACTTTTATATTGCTTTGCATCGTATGAAATTGTTCGAGGTCACTAAGTTTTAGTTGTCTTGCAATTAAACGATTAGTTCGAAAATATATTTGCAACATTAGCACAACCTTTATCATTGTATGTCTTCTAAAATACTGTCCGTTAGCCAATTTTAGAGGCACACTGCAAGAGTATCACATGTATTTAAGTACTTTTTACATATTCCTCCTATTCACATTCAAAAACAATGCTAGCTTTTCTAATTAGGGATAATCTTGAATTTCTTGCCAAACCTACTGACATGGAGGTGATTGGTAAATGAAAAAGAACCAGATAACACCCGGAATTAATGGGGAACAAAAAGAGGCACAGAAATCAACGATGAAGGCAGGCTGTTCAGGAACAGATCCAAAAAAAGTAAAACAGGAAATTCAACAGGATGTAAGCAAAGGTGTAGGGGACATGACATCTCGTGAGGCGGGATCCATGAGAGATTAAAGAACCAAGCTTTTTTGGTTCTTTTATTTTTTAGAAAGTAGCCTTTTTATTTTCCAAAGATCTTTTTTCCCTTTACCAAAGTCCGGTTGCTTACTGACTGCCCTATACTGAGTAAGGAAGTGACTACCCTTGCTGGATAATTGCACGCGGTTTATAAGACTTGATATCATGATATATCTTATTATTTTCTTTAACACTCATTAGTTAAATAAACTTCCAAATAGTAAAACACAACCCAGAAACGCTGATAAACTAAGTGTTACTATTATTGAAAATACACTTCTTGCCATACCCTTCCAGTCTCTAACACCAGAAAAACCAAATACACCAGCCAGAAATGTAAATAGCGTAATAAATAAAATTAAAATGAAAGGGTGAATACCCATCATTTTGGAATTACTGAACCAACCTGAGAAAGAAACTGTTAGAAACAAAATCACACAAATAATTGAAAAGAAAAATGACCACAAGTTGATTTTCTCTTGAATCCTTCTCTCCTCCTCCAAAGTACATTATTTCTATATTCAACTAAATCCTTACCTCAAAAAGCAATAACAAGATCTTTTTGTAATCCTGAAAAGTTCCAGTCACAGGAAGACTCGACACTGAGATATGTTACATAAAAACGTCGAATTACGTCTTTAATTACTCTCTTCCAAAAGAACGTTTGTTCTAGTATGATAATTGAAGAGGAGGGAAAAAATTGAATTCAATTGATTTGGTTATTTTAAATTTAAACGAAGTTAGAAGAAGAAGTCTCAAAGTGTGGAAGTCAATTCCTGAAGAAGCCTATAACTGGCGTCCAGATATCAACGCCATGTCATGCTTAGAAATGATTCGTCATGTATTGGAGTCAGAACATTATTACCATTTAGCTATAAAGAATCAGGGTAGCGTTCCTGACTTTGAGTCACCGTTTACAAATCGTCCGTTAATATCTCCGGAGGAAGAAGTCGACTTTTCACAGTCTCTGAGGGATGAATTTATTAAGACCATCCACACATTCAGTGAAAATGATTTATCAAACATACAGATAGATCGATCCAATGTCGGGTACATCCGAGAACTAGGAGATATGCTATTGAGAATTGCTTATCACGAATCTATACATACTGGTCAACTCTTAGATTACTTAAGGTCTGCTGGTGTTGAAAGAGCTGACATATGGGACTGATTCTTAAAGAGTCTTAGTTTTACTAAGGCTCTTTTTGTACGAGACATCATGTATCTTACCTTCACTAAAGGCCACTATACTTTAAGACTCCATATCAAAGTATCATTCTAAAAGCTAACGTAATTATTCTAAGCTCCTCTATTTTCTTGTAAGGTAACTTAAATTCCATTTTGCACTTTGATCCAAATGTTACTTTTTTCTTTTCACCTGAATAAGGGTTTGAAGATTCTAGGGGCCTCCAGTACCCTTTGGTTTCAGTATAAGAACTACATGATCATACTCTCCAACAGTTAATACTTTATTATTGCTCAGTTGGTCACGTAAAGGTACAATGTATTCTTCTGGTAATAACACTTCAAACTTCACATAACTGAAATTCATCAAATTTCCTTTCCTCTTTAATAATAAAGCCCCCTATAACAGAAGACTCGATTTCGAGATTTATTTACTCTATATCCAATAATAATCAATCACAAATGTCAGGTTCTCTGTAAAATAAATTTATGTTCCGTTAGTTTTTATCACGAAAAAGTGATAAGTTATTAAACTAACTAATAAGACAGGTGAAATAAAAAAAACAGATGTTGAAGCAAATAACATACCTATGATAAATGGTAGAAGAAAAGTTATGAGATAACCTAAAAATTTCTTATATTTAAATGCAATGATACTTAACCACATACTGAAGACGTACAAAGTTAGGAATACAAAAACTATTATAGCTTTTCCCAATTGCCCCCCCCCTAATTCCTTCAAATAGACCAGACAAGAGTATTTCAGCTACATTAAGACCATTATATAGACGCCTCCGTTAACGGAAAACTTGATATCGAGACATTAAAACACCTATATTGTAATCATATAAATGCTGCTACCACTATTCCAATAACCATCAAAGGAAGAAATACGAAAATCACTATGAGGAGCTTAGCATTGTTTGCATCAGAAAATAGCTGTTTACGGTTCAGAATCACTAGAAGTATCAAAAGAACAAGAGATATTATAGTTATTGCTAAGTACATTTAATCTTCCTTTCACGAAGTTATCTAATGGCTATTCTTATTAAATATAAGCCCCCGTTTATTGAAGACTTGAATTCAAAGTATTTCAAAGGGTTACGCACCCAACCATAATTCCTTTGCTTCATGCTTAGATAGTTTAAACTTCTCAATAAAGAACTTCTGGAGGTTGATCTCAGAAGAATTATTTGCCCAATCCTTATAGTATTTAATTAACTTATCTATGTCTCCACCACAATATTTATCAATCAATACGTGAACGATATGAGTGCTTCTCCAGTAATCATAAAAAGCAGATGAATAACCAAGGTCATGTCCACCTCGATATCCAGACTCACCAAAAAGGTCAATCGTATATTCTCCATAGTCTGCCTTATATAACTCAATTAAACTACGCTCAACCTCCATAATCGAATTGAATTTTTCCGTTGATAAAATTATTTTACGTGGGATGTAAAAACACATCCCTTCTTCAAACCACATATTCTCTTCTTCATCCCAATCTTCAAATTCAGAATTAAAAAAATCAGAATGGTGAGTTAACTCATGTGCTGCAATAACAGCAATATCATCCATTGAAAGATCATTATAATACTGTTTAGCCTTTACAAGCCCTCTAGTCGTTGATAAAAAAATGTCCTTCCATGTATCTATCAGCGGGTTAATATGTATTAAGTCTCTTGATGTATATGCTGGGAGAGGGATTGTTGAATAAAGCTCCGTAGCCGATTTCAAATCATGAAAAATGATTCCCCTCGGGGTTCCAAAAGTAGTTATGGATTCTAGCGAACGTGAGAAATGGGTAAGTTTTTCTAAAAGGAGTCGTCCGTTTTTTTCAATTTCTTCTGTATAAGACGTATCTGTTACTGAAACTGCGTATTCCATTCAATCCACCTCAAAATAAAAATTAATAGACACTGTTCATCTCATCCCAATTATTTCAAATAAAGCGTAATATCTCAATAAATATTATCAGTATAGAGGGGGATACCTTGTTTAAGATAGCCCCCAATACTGGAAAACTTCAAATCAAGATATTTGCTTTAAAACAGAATATTTCACCATGTTTGATTTAGTTTGCCGGAATAGAAATCTATAGCTTTTCTGTAGCTATTAATCCATGGATCGGACGATGTTTTAACTAATGTTTCCAACAAACTTCTAACTGAATTTTCTTCTTCGTTTAAATTGTACATAACAATGGCCAAGAAGGCTTTTATCGCTAGATTATCTGGATATTCGATTTCTCCTTCTTCTAATATAGCCTTACTTTTTTGGTATTCACCAATACACCTCAAACTACTACCCAATTGTACATATGTACGCTCACGCAACTCTCCATTTATCCCATAAGAAAGAGCTGCTTCGTAGAAAGGTATAGCTTCTCGCTCCATACCTAAAGCATCATGTGAAACTGCACTGTAATAGTTTAGTTCCGCATTTTTCGTACTTTCTCTAACTAATGGGAGAAGTTTTTCACGAGCTGTTTTAAATTCTTTATCTTCAATTAATTTGATTATCTCTTTCAAGATTTAACCTCCTTCAAATAATCGCTCATTTTTCAGTATCGCCCCCGTTACTTGAAGACTCAGTGTCGAGATGTCTTCAAATAGAGCTATGAACTAATTAACTGTATTAAGTCAACGTGTAAACCACCATACAAAAAATAAGATTACTGCGATGATAAACCAAGTAAGTGCAACTATATGTTTTCTTTCAGTCTTTTTCTTAGAAGAGTTAGAAAAAAGTATTCCACTGATCAAGGCGATAGCAATTGCTATCCAGGTCCAAAAGCTCATAAAATCCTCCTTTCACTACCATTTAAGACATAATTTGCGATAGACATTATTTAATTAAAGCCCCGTTTCATTAAGACTTTAATTCAAGATATATTAAGCAAAATTTCAACGAACGCTTCCGTTAGCACAAAAATGAATACTGTGTCACTACGGTTTAATCAAGAAGAAGATTGCAACTGCAATAAGTATTGGTGTTAACATACTTTTAGCTTTATTTTTTCTCCACATATCCACCGTAATTGTAATACCTGCTATGATCATTAAGAAAATCCCAGGTAACTTTATGATATTTAGTGTCAGTAGATTTCCAATAGAAGCGAAAAAATAACCTATTACAAGTGACCCGATTGTGAAAACAAAATGTGCCGATTTAAAATCCTTCTTTGCAGAGTTCCTATCATCTGAATCCATTTTTAAATAAGTTCTAACAACCATAAAAGTTGGTATTCCCCACGTAATAAGGAAAGTAACCAATGAATCAGTATCTATGTTCAAATACAGCCCCCCTACCTAACTTCATTCTTCAGCTATTGCCCCCTTTTGTTTAAGATTTGAATTCAAGATAATCTAAAAAACTCGCATAATCTACGATGAAATATATCACTATTCTTGTGGCAACATTTTTCTAATCATTCTTATTTGCCCTCTATGATTGATTTCATCTTCAAAAACGTGAAACCAAATGAAGTAGTTGTTAGAGGAGTAATTGTCCCATAGTCTGTTTTCATATAACCAATCATCAGTCAACGTTGCCAATTTCTGAAGTGTTTTATGTCTTACTTCTTCAAGTTTTGTGATATAAAATTTTAATGGATATCCTTTAATGTCTCTTCTTCCTTTTTCGCCAAGATTATAAGGAGACCCCCATTCCAACATTTCCTGATTGTTTGGTCTTCGACCCTCAAAGATTTCTATTTGAAATCCTTTCTCTACAGCAGCTATATGTAATAAGAGGGCTCCAATACTATTCCCATCGTTACTTGGTAAAAAATCCAATTCAGAGGTTGTTAGTCCTGATACAGCTTCAAACGTTGTTTTTCTCACATAATTCATTTGCGATACTAGGTGACCGATTTGTGGAGTAAATCCCTTTAATGGCTCTATTTTAGCTTCCAATTGTAACACTTCCTTTCCTAATCGATAAGTTTTAGCAGAGAGTAACTATTACTTCTTAATTAAACTATTGCCCCCGTTTTTATAAAACTCAGTTTCAAGATAAATTTATAAACGACAACAAACTTACTCCTTTTAGTTTTACCCAGAAAGGAAAAGGATACTAGATATGTAAAAGGAGTTTTACTAATGGAAATTATGGCTGCCGTATTAGTTATGTTTGGTATAATAGCTGTCCGAGTGATTAGCTTTTTCTATCCAGATTGGAAAGCTATTAAAGGTGAGTACTTGTCAGAACGTAGACATATTGGATATAGCGTGTTAGGAATTGGTGTATTACTTGTAATGTTTATACTAAGTCAATTAATCCTAAGAATATAGGACGATTGCTTTTATTAAGCAAACGCCCCCGTTTTTTTAAGACTTAAAGTCGAGATAATTAATTAAACTGATCAAATCCCTCAGTTACAAAATACGTCACAGCTAAGATTTCATGGATGACTAAACAGTTGTTCA
Organism: Bacillus sp. SB49; assembly: GCF_000469135.2. Classification (NCBI taxonomy): domain Bacteria; kingdom Bacillati; phylum Bacillota; class Bacilli; order Caryophanales; family Bacillaceae; genus Bacillus; species Bacillus sp. SB49. The sequence continues at coordinate 1,451,276 of NZ_CP048117.1, read as the reverse complement.
CTTACTTTTATGTATTCTTCAACATCCTGAACACATCGACGCATACCTATCTCCCAGAAGTCTTCTTTTGTAATATCTTCTCCTAAATGCTTCATGACCAAGTCTTCTACATTCATCCGGCCAGAATCCCTAAGAAGAGATATGTACTTAGTTTCAAAATCTGACCCTTCTTGCTCTACTTTTTCGTAGATGCCCATAGCCAACAAATACCCGAACGTGTAAGGAAAGTTATAAAAAGGACTTTTTGTGTGATAAAAGTGTGGGGTTGAAGCCCAGGAATATTCAGATAAGTCGTCCATAGATCCTTGATACCCTTCCTCCAAAGACTCTCTCATCATTTTATTTAACTGACCTACAGTAACATAGCCGTGTTGTCTCTCTTTGTATAGATTTTTCTCAAATAAAAATCTTGAATGAATCTCCATAAAGTTCATAACACTTCGCTTAAGTTTTTCATCTATCAAAAATAACTTTTGAGCCTGTGACTCTGCTTCTTTTAATGCCGCGTTTAATACAATCATTTCTGAGTAAGTTGAAGCTGTCTCAGCTAAAGTCATTGGATAATCTCTGTTCAAATAGTTCACGTCTCTCATAGCATGATTATGGAAAGCATGCCCTAACTCATGAGCTAGAGTAAGTGTATCAGTAATACGACCACCATAGGTCATGAAAATCCTTGACTCTCCCGACGAAGGGAATCCAGCACAGAAAGCATAACCAGCCTTATTGGCACGATCCTCTACTTCTACCCAATTTTGTTGAATTGCTTTTCGAGAGAACGCTTCTAATTCAGGACTATGTGTTCGAAAGTGATTTAAAATAAATTCTATACCATCCTGGTAATTGATTGACTGAACTTCTTTATTTACTGGGGCCCAAAAATCATAGGCCCGCATAGAATTATTACCTAGCAATTTTGATTTTTGATTTAAGTAACGAACAAAAGGCTGTTTATTCTGATTAACCACATTCCACATGGCATCTAATGTTCTCTCTTTTATTCTGTTATTCCTTAGAGATTTATGTAATTCGCTTTCCCCTCTCAGATCATTAATAGTTCTCCGAACACCAGCAATTCGGTTAATAATAGTAGAAATAGTTGTTGAATTATTTTTCCAGGTGTTATTAAGTGTAAAATAAGAGTCCCTACGGAGATCCTCTTTAGGATGGGAGCGCAAATTTCTAGTTTGGGCAATAGATAGTTCCTCGCTAGTTCCATTCATATTTATCTTAAGCCTTATTTCAGCTACTAATGATTTATACAAATCTCCCCAGGCGTGATATCCATCTTCAAGCAGTAATTCAATGGTCTTTTCTTCTCTTTCAGGTAATCCCTTTTGTTCTTGCCGACGCCATTCTTTAAGTATGAATTGATAATGCTTTAAATCTTCGTTTCTTGAAATTTCGTTCCATGACTCATCATTCAAATTAGCAACCCACTTTTGTACTTTACGGACTAACGAATTAAACTTCACACTTAACTTATAAAACTTTCCTTTCCAGCCAAAGACTTGTTGATCCTGGGTATTTTCTGCACTTCGACAAGTCAAGAAAGAAGAAAGCTGTGATAAATCAGCTTTTGTTTTTTCAACTATTTGAATAGTTTTCTTTAAGTGAACTGAATAGCCCCCACCCTCAAAATATTCCATATTTCCAATAAGAACCTCTAACTTCGTTACTTCCTGATTTATCTCCTTTAAATGATTATGTATAACAGTTGAATCTGAAGAAGCATCAAAAATTGAGTTGATTTCCCATCTTTCTGGATACCTGAATTCCTCCATCCAATCTCCTCCGTTTATAAATATTTCCATATAATTCAGAATAACAGAATATTTTTTCTCTTCCCAGGTTATTTTAAGCTTTGGCTCTGTTTAAATTTATCTTTGACAATGCTAACAAAAAGAACTTCCATTTTTATGGAAGTTCTTTTTGTTAGGCTTATTCAACTAAAGCCCCCGATTCGTGAATACTCGATTTCGAGATATATTTCCACTTTATAATAGCTATCTCTCCATTTTGTCTACGTAAACACCTATTAGAAATTTCACTAATACATATATTGATAATGTGATGGCGGCAACAATAAAAACGTTATAGTCATCTTCTAATACTACTGTTATAAAAAATAAGGATACAACAAGATAAATAACTGCAAATCCTCTTTGATATCTTCCCTTTTTAGATAACTCATCTGGGTCTTTCAATTAATTCACTCCAAACCTAAAAGCTCTAATAAATAAAATCTTTTTTGCAGTAAAGCCCCCAATAGTTGAAGTCTCACAATCGAGATACAATTTTAAAAATGGCTTGAATCACTAATCTTTTTCATATTTTTTAACAAAGTTTGTAAAGTTTGTGAGATATAACGTTATGGTCGTCATTATAATGATTATCGCCTTACTTGTTAGAGTCATATCGTTCCAAAAAAATAATTCACATAAAGATGTAACAACATATACACCAACAGGAATACCTATGATTTTTAATAACGTCCCTTTCTTCAAAACCCCACCACCTAGCATTCGACTATTTTGCAATTGCCCCCGTTTACGTAAGACTCGATTTCAAAATAATATTAGCCCATCTTCCTTTATCAATAAGGGTTACATTGGAATGATCTTGATCACATTAGCGACAAATTATTACCTTGAACCTTTTTCCATCAAAGCTCTCTTTATATCAAAGAAACTAAATATTCCACAGACAAATGTGCCGAAAACTAAAACACTCGTAAGGATCCAATTTTGTCCCCAACTGCTAATTGCACTATAAAGACAAGCTAAAGCAATTACTAGTGCTCCATATTTTTCTCGCCATATATCTAATTTTGATAACCTTTGATTCTCCATACATAATCACCTCCGAGGACATTAATTAATAAAGAAAAGCCCCCTTATACGGAAGACTCGAAATCAAGATACTCAATCACTCCCTTGTATACCCATGTCCGTATTTTACCGCTATTGAGATACGCCTGCCTCTTCATTGACCACCCTTTTAATTTCTTTCATCTTAAATTCTACAATTTCCTTAATCCTTGCTTCTGAAGTATAACCCTGAAAATACTTATCAATTTCCCATGCCAACATCATTGTTGTATGATCTATATATAAATGGTGAAAATCTCTTCTATATGCATCATTACTTATCAATATCTTTTTACTATCTAATAATTCTTTATAAGCTCTATATGTGTACTGCACCAGTTCTTCCTCATATACATCTTGCAACAATATAGTTATATCCCTTAAAGGTGAACCAATTGCAGCCCATTCCCAGTCAATGAACCAAACTTCATTATCGTAACTAAAAACATTCTCAAGGTGAGGATCGCCATGAGTGAGAGTTAAAGGACCTCTTACTTTATAATCACCTAGTTTTAATTTTTGGTAAGCATATTCTATAAATTTGGACCAATCAGATGCCCATTCGTGTCTTGCATTCAATAACTTTAATTGTTCAATTGCCCAGTCAGACCATTCATATGTAATAGAGTGAGTATCCAGGGTTAGAGCGGTTTGATCAACCTTTAAGCTATATAGATAAGAAAGTCGTTGGAGAATAGATACAATCGACTTCTTTTTACTATGTAAAGGTAATTCCATGAAATCATCTTTCAAAGGCCTTCCTAAATCAACCATAAGAATGGCTTGCGGATTAGACTCATACCATTTAACCAGCTTGGTTAATGGTTGTAGATGATTTTCTAACTTCTTATATACTTCTATTTCATTGTTTCTCCCCTCAGCAAATTCCTTATAAATAAATTTTTTCTTTTCCTCATTCTGATTTATAATTTCAAATCGGAAAATATCACCCGCATGTGCACCAGTAATGCATTCTATATGAAGTGGTACCCATTTCATTTCTTCCAACCTTTGTTTAAAGTGCTCCAAAAATAACCACCCTTTCATTCAGCAGTTGGTTAACTTCCGTTCATTCATTCCAATTATTTCAAATTTACCTTCAAACAACAACCGCAAAACACTTTATAGTCTTATTTATCAAACAAAGAGAGGATCCCTTCAATGTTGGGAGTTTGTGTCTCTTATATAATTTGGCGAAGCGCTATTATGGTAAAATATATAAAAAAACCGAATAAAAGGATTGTTCATATGGAGAGAAGTGTAGGGTTAAGTATGGTGGAAGATTAGGTCGAGCATAGTATTAAATTTTAGTAAGAGGGGGATGAACTTGGAAGATAATAAGGCTTTAAAATATTTCGCATATGAACATATAGTATTAAAGCAAATTCGAGTGTTTGAAGAGTATTCATCTTATGTAGAAAAACAGTTAAATAAAGAATCAATAAAATATTTTGAGGAAGCTACAATGGTTTCTCTTGATGATATAGATGATGATACTTGGATGAAAGAAGTTGACGACTGGTTAGAAAAGCATCAAATGTACAATAATGATCTCCCTAAACTTATGAGAGGATCATTAATCACAAGCATATTTTCCTTTTTGGAGAGGGTGATAGTTTCATTTTGTTATCCCCAAGAAGGAAGCGTTAAATTAGAGGATTTAAGAGGCCAAGGCATCGAAAGGGCAAGGTTATATATTGAAAAGGTTAGGAAAATGCGAATATATAGCGTTAAGGAAAATTATGCATAAAAAATCGGTTCCTTTACAAAATTCAGGAACCGATTATCTTATTTAATTTATTCAACTAAAACCCCCTTTACTTGAAGATTCGAAGTCGAGATATTTAAAAGGAAAGACTACGTTTATTGCTCGCATTTAATTAAATAATTAAGGCTTTACGGCATCAATAATAAGCGATGGAAATGCTAATTCTTCCCCTTGGTTTCTAGGATCAAATTGTTTAGAGCGAAAGATAACTCCATCTTTTCCACTCCATGAGTTCGCATGAAATTGCCCTTCTTCATCACAATATTCAAGTAATTTCACTTCAAATCCTACATTCTTGAACATGTTGGATATTGAATTATAATTATGTACTATTTTATGACTCGCTGCGGGATGATCGGCTGGTCCTGGACCTCCAACTTGTACGATTTGTTGATACTTTTCATCAGGAAAATATCCATCGGGAACCGCACAACGGACGTACCCACCTTCTCTTAAATATTTAATACATATCTCAGCAGCTCGTATCCCCTCTTCAAAGGTCAGATGTTCCCAGACGTGTTCTGCTAAAATGGCTTCAATTGAATTTATCTTAAAGTTAGCTTCCCAGGTAGCTTCATCTAGTAAATTCACTTCGTCTTTCTGGGTATGAATCCAACCCGGATTATTGTTATGTTCTCCTGCACCAATCACAAGCTTAATATTTTTCCCCTGCATTTATAATCACTCCTTATATGAGTTTCCGGCTTCTTTAGTTGGAACAGCTGAATTCCCACCTGAACTTATGTAATATAGCGAACACTCTATTAAGCAATCGCCCCTAGAACGGAAGACTTGAATTCGAGATATATTTTGTGGAGTACGATTTTTAGCGCTCTTAAGTTTAAAACTAAACATAATTTAAAACAAAATACTTTTCTAGGAACTTAATGAAGTTCGATTAATTATGAATAAGACAGCTAGTTTCATTCAGATTGATGGGTAATTCTTATTTTGATCCTTGGATGCTCATTTAAATCTTGAATGGCTTTATGAATTTGAGATATAGAAAATGGTTGTATTCTAGGCTTTTCTAATCTCCTTAACTCTTCGAATGACCCAGCCTCACTGAACCCGAATTCGCCTTGCACTTCTGTAGCCACTTTTTGATAAGCCTCAAATGCTTCAATAATCTTTTCTTTGTAGTCATACATAATATCAAAACTTAACCACTTTACCTGTTCACAGAGGTTTTGGATCATTGGTAGTACATCGATTTCTTCTTCGAAAGTTTCAATATCTCTTGAAACCACTCTTTTCCAATCAAATTTCAAAAGCTCCTTTTTTACCATTATGATATGGAAACCTTCTTTGTCTAGGCGTGTCTTAGAAAGAGGAAAAGCGATATGCGAAATAATGTTTCGCATTTGTTTAAAGAATCGATATTCGAAATATTGGTCGAAATACTTCCGGTCTCTTTGTTCAAATTCTTCCTTAAGTACATCTAAATGGATGCTGTACTGCCTTTTACAATGATCAATAAATGTAGTAAAACTAGATAAAAAATTTAGAAGTAAGCGATTTGCTTCAATTAATAATTGGTGATCTTTTTGCTTATAAGACTCTCTGTTATTCTTAATATCTAATATAAAATCCTCAAGTTCCTGACCATTCGTTCGAACAATATCCCTCATTTGCACATTGGTCCGATGAAAGCTCTCTATCCTCATTGGACCTGTAAGTGCTTCATATTCTTCATCAGAAAAAGGACGTAGGAAAGTAATAGATACTCCATCTTTAGAGTCAATTTTTAATAATGTCCTCAAGAAAATCACCCCCGTTATTACATTTAACTTACTATACACTTTAGAAATATTCTATCACTCTTCCAGTTATCGGAAAAATAAAATTATCTCGAAACTGAGTCTTCAACTAACCTGCCCTTTAGCGAAAGACTCAGTTCCGAGATAAACATCCACTTCGAGGAACAAATAACCCTTTACAGAACACTTATTCAAATGCTCCATATCAACCACAAACTAAAAAAAAGAGCAGCTCCCACAACCCGGGCTGCCGCTCTAATCCATCCTTACACCGTTTTTTCCTCTTGATGCTCCGATTTAAGAGTTACCAGAAATCGCCCTCTCATGAAAAAGAGATACCCGGCCGATGCTGCCAGCAGTCCTCCTGCCAGCAAAAAGACGCTCTGTACACCGAACGCCTCCGCCAAGGCTCCCATGGCTAAAGAGGCAATACCGAACGTCAGCGAAGTCAGCGCTCCCTGCGCGCCGTAAATGTTCGGGAGATCTTCCGGTTCGGCTTTCTTCTGAAGATAGGTCTCCATTGCGATCGATTTGATCTGTTCGCAGATGCCGAAGAGAACAGACAGGACGAGCGCCATAATGGCAGCACGGTTCAAACCGAAGACGACGGTGAAGATGCTGACAGCGATGGCCGACCAGAGCAGCATTCGAAACAGATGCCGTTCCATCAGCCTTGCATACACCGCAGTTAGCAGGCCGCCGAGCAGCAGGCCGATAAAGAAGGTCGTATTGATATACCCCCACCATGCTTCCGATTTATCAAGGACTTCAGAGACGAACACATAGATGATCGCGGCAATCCATACGACATTGGCCATCGATTCAAGGAAAAGAACGATGTGAATCGACCGGAAAACCGGCGTCTGCCAAATCGCCTGCCACCCTCGCTTCAACACCGACGCAGCCGGGGCTCCCCCTGTACCGACAGCCACATTCGTGCGATCACGGATCAGGAGCATCAGTCCTGAAGCAACCACAAACAGAAGGAACGTAATCCATAGGACGGAACGACCTCCCAGCCACGCAACGAGAACCCCGCCGAGCGCCCAGCCTCCCAGTTGGATGACTTGACTAACGACAGAAAAGAGGCTGTTCGCCCGGACGATTTCCTCCTTCCCGACAAGTCTCGGCAGCATCGCTCTGCTTGCCGGATCCGCCCAGCCGTCGAGAAAAGCGAGCAGGAACACGCCGAATAGGACGAAACTGAATACACCATCCGTCCACGTGAGCCATAACGCCAGCCCGAAGAACACGACAGTCTTACTGATCTGCGAAAAGCAAAGCAGACTTTTCAACCGGTATTTATCGAACAAAAGCGGGGACAAATACCCGCTCGTAAAGCGCCCCACCGTATTAATGAACGGCAAAAGCGCCAGGAAGAAAGCGGACTGTGACACCGAGTACATCATCGATATCATACCGACGATATAGAAAACATCTCCAAGATTAGCAAAAGCCTGCCCGATCCATAAGGACCGGAAAGAAACGGATTTCATTTTTTCCTACCCCTTTTTCATCATTTTCGAATGCCATGATTTAAAAAAGGGTTATTTACATTGGACCAGCCTCCCCTGTGGTATCTTCCCGAGCGTTGTTCGTTCTAAGAAATGGACTGCGCAGCAAGTGGGGGCAGGAAAAAGGAAACCGTATAGGTTAATCTAACAATCTTTCTCCATTGTAACATAATGGAAAGGAACGGATTGCCAATCGTATTCGGATGCAGTAGAATGAAAAATTGTTAGATTTTACCTGAAAGAAGGAGAAGGAAGGATAAACATGAAGAAGCTTTTTATCGTCATGTCGGGGTTTATGATGATCGGTCTCCTTGCCGGTCCCTTTTTCATAGAGACGACGACCGTCCCGCAAGCACCTGTAGCAGAACCAAAAACGGAGGCCGCGGAAGATGCCGGGGCATCAGAAACGGTATCCTACGGGTCACGATATACGGAAGGCGACGTCACCTATTCTTTGGAAAAGGAGCAGCCGCTCATATCATACGACGGCGGGGACCATTGGCAGGATGTGCCCCTCGATACCGCCATGCTGTTTAACGGCGAATACAATGGAAGCGGACAGCAGCTGATCGATGGCAGCTACGCGTTTGACCAAAACCGCACCTCCTTCGTTTATATCGAAGCCACCAGCAACGAACCGGAGCCGGTCAAACTTCTTACAAGCTTCGATCACGGAAAGACGTGGGAGGAACAAACGATTACCGATGAGTTTTACAGCCTGCGTTTCAGGAAAATCGCTTTCCCTACAGAGAATTTCGGGTATGCCGTTCTCTCCGGTGGCCGGACCATGTCAAGCGAACTCACCGCCATCTATCTCACCACGGATGGCGGACGAACCTGGCAGGATATCGGCCGCCCGGATACAGAACGCCTCGTCTATGACGGAGGAGCCATCGACGATGAAACTGCCTTCCTCTCCTACGGAACGATTAACCCGCAGGAACCGACCCTGTACGTCACGCAGAACGGCGGAGACAGCTGGGAGCAGTCCGCTATCGACGCCCCGCCGGAATACAGCGGGGTATTCGTGACGGCAGAGATGCCCTTCCAAGAAGAGGATCATTTAGCCATCCATATTGGACAGGGGCCGAACGGCGATTATGAAGGAGGACTCGTTAAAGGAAAATTCCTTTCCGAAGACGGTGGACAGACGTGGACGTTTGATAAGGTGGTGGAACCAGATGAAACAACTTAAACAAGTCATGAAAATCATTCTCCCGCTCGCAGCTGCCGGTCTGTTCCTCATGCAGGGGGCTTATCTTCTCCTCGATTCCAGGTTGAGAGTGGAATACATAGACATGCGCCTCTTTTACGTAGTCAACTGCATCATCATTATTTGTCTCGCAGGCACGGCGCTTCTTTTATTCCGCGCAACGAAAATACGCCTGCCGATCGTCCTGGCACTTACCATCTGCCTGATTACTTTCCAAATGGTCATGATGGTCAAACAGAGCGGACATATTCATCAAATAACCGATTTTTCACCGGATTGGAAGCATACGTTAGTCCTGAAAGAAGATGAAGATACAGGAAAAACCACCTATTACCGGACAGCTTTCGGTATCCTCGCCCGGGCACAGGATGAACTCCCATACGAAACCAAAAAGGACTTCCAAGTGAAGTGGCTGGATCATGATATAGCGGCCGTGACCTACAAAGCAAAGGATGACACGATTCACCAATATATAGGGACCTATGGTTCACGGGACAACGACCTCTCCTATTCTTATGTGTCCGCTTCTATGTATGGACAGTGGTCCGGAGAGAACACGCACATCACAAGCGGTCCGGATGGAATAACGATAAAAGAGGACGGCAGGACCGAAACCTACGAAGCGAAAAAAGCCGTACAATTCGGTACAACGGCCATTGTGCTGCTGAAAGATGGCGAAGCCGCATGGACCATCGCTTTAAACCAAAACTTCCTAAGCCATTCAAACGACCCGGAACCGCCGGAAGGAAACATCACCCTGTATAAAGCGACCATGACAGACAATGAACCGATCCTGTTAAACTATGCGGGGGAAGTACCCTATTAAAAGGTTGCATAGAGTTCATACGATCAACCAAAGAAGAGGAACTTCCAATTTCATGGAGTTCCTCCTCTTTTATCTACGAACCGTTATTCTTCCTTTATACCGGCGTATCCTTCTTATTGAATTGCTTCCCGATCACCAATACAAGCCCCATGAAAAAAAGGAGCAAACCATTCCCTACGGCAACAAGACCTATAAAAGCTGCCATGAAGCCCCCGCCTTGGCCGGAATCCCCGATACCCACCAGGACCAAACCAGCAGCAAAGCCGAGTCCAATGCCCAAAACGGCTGTGAAAAGACCCGAAGCCCAGAGAGGAATCCCCCCGCTCCTGTGCCATTTGACTGCGTATATGTTTGCTGGGATTAAGACTGCTGCAAGCAATAACCACATGACTACATCCATACAATCCCTCCTTAAAAATAGCTTACATAATTGTATATTAATTACAAATTATTGTGACATATCCACGCCAAATAAACAAATCTATTAGTGAAAACCGCTTATTCACAAAAAGGTTCTGTCCCACCCGGAACAGAACCTTTCCTCTTATTTCAAGTATTTCTGGATAGCACCACGAACTTGTTTCCCAGTGGCATGTTTGTTCACTCTCTTCCTTACATACTTCTGGACTTCTCCTGCATCAGAAGGTTGTCGGGCCCCTGTTTCTTCGATCGCATGCTTCACATAAAAGTGGAGCTGGATTGAACTAAGATCGTATTCTTTCCTCTTCTTTTCCAGTTGCTTCTCAAGAAAGTCTATCATTTCTTTCTTAACGGAAATGAACGCAGCTTCCTTTTCCTCTATTTTCTCTTCTGTATCTTGATAGAATTCAATTTTCTCATCAAGGTCTTTTCCGCTCTGCAGGTCCATCTCCTTCAGCTTATCGAGGATTTTTTCTTCTTCACTCAAGGCGACAGGGACGTTGACATCATCGACATTAATGTGCCCCCATCCTCCTTGTGCTTTGTCCGTTACCCGCATCAAGAGTTTTTCTCCTACGTACTCCGAAGCATCCCATTTAACTCGGTGGTAGGTTTCCTGATTTCTTCCTGTTGCCTCCTTCAGTACTTTTCCGTCCGAGGTCCGGACGAGGGAGACAGATAGTTGATCAATATTGCTGCCACCGCCTATTAGAAAGTCGATCTTTCCATCCCCTCCAAGTTCAAAGATCTGTGATTCTAAAATGCCTGTAGCCGCGTCGCCGCCGCTTGAATCAAGGAATCCCCAAAGGTGATGACGCTCAGGATCTATTCGGTCTTCGGCCTGGTCAAACGGTCCCCCCCAGCCCCAGTCGGCTTTCTTTGTAACATGCGCATCAGAGAAGGCGTCTCCTTCTACGATGTTCCACCCCGTTAAATCACCGGTTTGGAAATCGTGGTTTTCAAGCTCGCCATGTGATGGGACCGCTTCGGTTTCTTTTTCGTAAACCGGGGCAGCTTCACCGAAAGCACCTTTCATTTCCCAGACGTCCATGGACACGATTTCCGGGTCGCCCCCTTCACTCCAAAGCTCTATGCCCAGTGCGTCATACCTTGTAGGATAGACGCGGGAAGTGATGCTTTTCTGTCCATTGGCGTATGCTTCAACCATGGAACGATCCAAATATAGATGAAGCTGCCAACGCTCTCCGTTCAATTTCAACTCGCCACCTTGGACGCCTTTATTTACATCCGGATCCATGCTGGATCGGTTGCGGTCCATCGCAAACGTCTCTTTCGTCTTATCGTAATAGATGAGCGTTTCTTCTTCTCCATTTGCGCTCTGACGTACTTTGATACCCACTTTATCCGCCTGCTTCGGATCGATATCCAGGACTATTTCAAGCATGTCGCCTTCCGCATCCTTTATCCTCTCATTCGCTTCTTCTATTCCTTTGTTTTTAAAGGAAACAAGGGACTGCCCTCTTAATACTTCCAGCTCCTTGATTGGCTGCAATCCAAGATCGTTATTGTCTCTCAAGGAAAGTTCCACAGGCAGTCCAGCATTGTGTGCCCAGCCTGCATCGTAATGTTCCTGCTCGCTTCGTTTGTCTTGAGCAATGCTGAATAATATCGGTGTTCCATCTTCATCCACCATGCCGCTTGGACCTGTGAAATGCTCGCCGTAGTCGAACATTTTCGGTTCTTCATGGTCCGGGACAAATGCTAAGGTTTCCTTATCCCACGTGCCTACCCAGTAGAAGGTGTATTTGACGTTATGCGGGCTGTATCCATCGAACCATGGATTGATAAAGAACGCATATTTTTCTTCTCCGGATTCATCTTTTCCAAGCGGGAGAAAGACAGGTAGTTCCCATACATCCCCGGTTTTTGGATAAGCTTCTGCATCTCCGGTAAAGAAAGGTTTCTCGTAGGTCCAGTTATCCAGATCCTTCGAAGAATATAACAGGGCTGTTCCACCCACTTGTTCTATTCCTGACCCCATCAGCTGGTACCAGGTGTCTCCGTCTTTCCATACGAATGGGTCCCGGAACTGACCGTACATCACGTCGCCTTCTTCTGCCGGAAGGTTTTCTTCCTGTACTGTGACAGGCTCATCCAGCATGCGCCATTCCTTCAATACAGGATCTTCCGGGTCCTCACTAACAGCAAGCCCCGTCATTTGGTTCGGGAATTTACTGTCATCCCCTGCTGTGAAGAACAGGACCGGTTCCCCGTTCTCATCGAGTGTTGCACTTCCGGACCAGACTCCGTCCGGTGCTACCGTTCCCGCATCAGGTGCAAGAGCGGTAGGAAGCTCTTCCCACTGCACCATATCCTCACTTACTGCATGCCCCCAGTGAATGTGGTGCCAATACGGTCCTTGGGGGTTCTTTTGATAGAATAGGTGATATTTACCATTGTAATAGATCGGTGCGTGCGGTTCGTTCATCCAATGCTCCGGAGGCATAAAATGATATTGAGGTCGATGCTGATCACCATTGTAGCGGGTTCGATCCCAGTCCATGGAAGGTTCGGGGAGCGTTTGGTCAGGGAAGTTCTCCACCATGGACTGATATTCCTGCTGGATCTCATCTGCTGTCTTCGCCTCATTTGCAATCTTCACTTCATCTATCAAACCATTGAACATGTTGGCATCAAACACCCCGTTAATAAGGGCCGCCTGGTTGTGTTTACCGATTAACAAATCTTCACTTGACATGGACAGCTTTCCATTCGGAGTTTCTGTACGGCCGACAAGCGCTCCATTCATGTAAAGTTTCATCGATTGATCATTCCTATCGAATGTAGCAGCCACATAGGACCACTGATCCTTTTCCAACCTGTGTTCAGGCTTAGTGGATACCTCCTGCCACTCGCCGTTAATACCTGCCTGGAAGGAAAGTTTCCCGTGACGTCCCATTCCTAAAATAAACCCTTCCCCTTTTGCCTTGTCATGCTTGTTGACGATCGCTGATACTTGATTAAGATCTCCCCACTCATACGCTCGTGGAGCTACCCATCCTTCTATGGTAAGGGCATCTTCCGGCTGGACAAATGATTCGTCTGCGTGCGTCACCCACGTGGAATACCCATCAAATAACAAGGCCTCCCCCGCCAACCCCGGCTTCCATAACGGGTCCGATGATGCTTTATACACCGCGTCATTGAACACATACTGTACAGGATCAGACTCTCCACTTACTTCCTCTTTCGTAACCTTTCCTTCTTTTTCATTAAACGACCAATGTGCAAGCAGCCCGGTTTGCTTCACTTGGAAGTCGTCTACGTTAATGTGTCCCCACCCTTCCGTCGAATTGTCTACAATTTTCAAATACACTTCTTCCCCTACATACTGCGAAGCATCCCAAACGACTTGCGAATATTCTTCGGAGTCATCCCATTCCGTATTCGTTGCCTTCATCAATTCTTGATCATCTTCCGCCCGGACAAGAGCTGCATATAAGCGATCAGGGTCATTTCCTCCACCGATCAAATAGGAGATCCTCCCTGTCCCAGATAATATAAACGAAGAGGAACGAAGGATGCCGGTCTGCCCGTCTCCACCATCTTTAGCGCCCCACAAATGATAGTCCCCCTGATGATGGAACGGTCCCCCCCATTCCCAGTCCATATCATTGGTTACGTCTTTCGTGCTGAAAGCATCGCCTTCAACGACGGTCCATCCTGTTAGATCACCTGTTTCGAAATCACCATTCTCGATATCATCTCTGATCGGCTCTCCCTCTGCATATACCTTAAAATCATCGACGTTAATATGACCGAACCCATCCGTATGGTAGTCAACAACTTTCAAGTAAAGTTTCTCACCAAGATAGGCACTGGCGTCCCAGGAGACGCGCCGATATTTCTCATCGTTTGCTCCTGTAGCTTTAAAGAGTTCTTTACCGTCTGACGCTCGGACGAGCGCCACATATAAGCGTTCCTTATCCTGACCGCCACCGATCAGAAATTCGATTTGTCCTTTCCCGCTTAATTGAAAAAGATCAGACTGAAGCGTTCCCGTCCGGAAATCGGAGTCATTCACGTCCTCAGAGAAACCCCAAAGGTGGTACTTTCCTTCCTGTTCAAAAGGTTTGCCGTCCCAGTATGATTCCGTTTGAGAAACACCGTGGGAAAAGGCGTCTCCATTCGCCGTCCACCCTGTTAAATCACCCGTTTCGAAGCTCCCATTTTCTAAGTTGTTCGGAACATCTTCAGGAACCGGTGTTGGTACAGGTGCCACATCAGCCGCGCTCAAATCCGTAACAGTCAAATGACGGAGATACGCCTCTCCTCCAGTACTGAATATTTCCAGTGTGGAAGGCGACAAGTCTCTGAATATCTGGTCGGTCAGAACCGTTGTCCCTTCATTCCCGAACACTTCCACAGAGGACCGATCCAGAAGGATTCTCAGCTGAACGATCTCGTCCTTTCCTTCCAGCGGCGCTTCATGGACGGCTGCAAAATCAGCAGAGAAGTCCTTCTCCCCTGATGAAGTACGATCAAGTGCGATTTTCTCCTCTTTCGGGTGATACACAATCGTCGTCGATTGATCATTTTCGTTCTTCAACGTAAACCCGAAAGAATCCGCGGAGGACTGTTTGATATCAAAGGAAGCGGTTATTTCAAGCAGGTCATTGACAGAGTCCCCGAGCTTTTGAGTTCCTTCTTTCACTACTTCCTCCTTCCGCTCTAAGGTTTCACCTCTAAGCTGTTCCAATTCCGATACAGGCTGCTGTTGTAGCCGGTATGTACCTTCTTCTGTTGTGCGGAGATTCAATTCCCGAGGAATGGACATCGCTCCGCGGAAACCTTCTGTCGGTATGTCCTGTCCATACTGCCAGTTATTCATCCATCCGACCATGATCGTCCGTTCTTCTTCTTTCGGCAGGTTGTTCCACGTTACTCCGGCATACATGTCTGCCCCATAATCCAAAGGGATAGGTTTCATTTCTGTGGAAAAAGATTCTCCATTGTAATCTCCCACCACATATTCCATACCGGAACCACCGGCAGAAGAACCTTCACTTACACTCATCATCAGCACCCATTTCTTATCGCTGCCGTCTCCTTCAACCGACAGTTCTACGAGATCCGGACATTCCCAAACCCCGGATGCACCCGGAGGACGTTCGAAGGTGTCCGTATGCTCCCAGTCTTTCAGGTTATCCGATTGGTAAAATTCGATGCTCTGTCCTGCGGAAACTACCATGTTCCATTTTTCTGTCCCTTCATGCCAAAATACTTTTGGATCCCGAAAAACATCGGTACCTTCTGGCATTTCGATGACCGGATTTCCTTCATACTTCGTCCAGGTCCGCCCTTTATCATTGCTGTAAGCAAGGCTCTGGGTTTGGTGACCTGCTTTCTCATGAGTGAACACAGCGACCATAGCCGCATGTTCCCCTTCTTGGAACCCTGCCGTATTCTGCTCATCCACGACTACACTTCCAGACCAGATAAAGCCTTTTTCATCGGGATACAAAGCAATAGGAAGCTCCTCCCAGTTGATTAAATCTTTGCTTATTGCATGCCCCCAATACATCGGGCCCCATTGATTACCTGTCGGATTGTGTTGATAGAACAAATGATATTCCCCATCAAAATAGACCAACCCATTCGGGTCATTCATCCAATTTTCAGACGGTGAATAGTGAAATTGGGACCGGTAGGCATCAATCGCAGCCGCTTCACTCTCCTGTCCCCCTTCCTCCGCAATTGGATAGGTCGGAAACAATGCCAGGATTAAAACCGCAATCGTCAACAAAGGGATTGAACGACGGATTACACGTTTCAAGTAGTCTTCCTCCTCTAATTGTAAGCGTTATCAAAAAATAGCACTGAAAATTTTCAACCCATGGAAAAAGAAACCCGCCTGTTCGTACTTTCAATCAGACGGGTCTGTGAGCATCCTGTTTAAATGGAAACAAAAGAACGGTTAACAGTAAAATGATATTGACGGAATACAAGGGGAGAATCCCGGGTATGAAGCGAAAGCATAACAGAAGCAGAACGAATCCGGCGATAAAAGAAATCAGGCGGCCTGGATATAGCAGCAAAAGATGAAGCGCGTTTTTCAAAGCTTCTACTGCCTTCATCCCATGGCTGAGCGGGTTGAAGGTTAAAATGGCCGTCATCAACACCCCGCCACCCAGGAATATCGTTCCGCTGAAGAAAAGGTAGAACCATATCCCTGTGAACTGAAGACTGGTATATACGTTAAGACCTAATAGAAGCATAAAAAGAAACGTACATAGGAATACAGCATTCGCAGAAAGAAACGATCGTTTATAATTCTTCCAATAAAACGTTACTACCCGAGGACGCCTGTCAGCCATCCATTCTTTCAGTAAAGCTACACTGGCGGAAGAAGCAGGAAAGATACCGAAAACTACGCCGCCCATCAGTGTGAAAGTGATCCACAATACATTTAAAATTGCAAGCCGCATTAACCAATCACAGACAAGGTAAATAAGGTTCCCCGTACCTTTCATCTTCATCCCCCTTTACATATCATGCTTCCAAATCGACCTCATTTCAGAAACCGATGATCCTTTCACTTCTACCGCCCCCCGGACAGCTTCCACCTTTAACTTAGCTTCGTGACCAACCGTCGGTAAATATAAATTCGTCATGCTTATTTCTCCCTCGCCAAGAAAGAGTTCGACCGAGGAATGGTCACAGACTAACTTGAGGTGGAAGGACGAAAGATCAGGATTCAAAGGCGCCTGACAAGTGCACACAAATTCCTCAGAGAAATCAAGGTCCGCTTCGTCTCTTTGCACGGAGATCACACTCTTCCCGCGATCCACGCGGATCCTGAGACCTGCATCCTGTTTTCCGAACAACCGGCCTTCGAAGACACCCCCTTCTTCTATTTCCACTTCCAGTTCCCATAGGAATGGAGATGCAGGCTGTGACATCGCGATGGATTGCTTCTCTTGAAGGAGGCAGGGATCCATCTCCATTCGCCTTTCTATCAACCTTGTAAGCTCTGCTGCCGGCTTCTGAATCAGGAGTTCCCGACCTTCTATCATCGTTAATGTCAGCTCTCTTGGAATCGTCATGGCACTTCTCCACGGATCTGTCGGTACGTCATTGGCATATTGCCAATTGCTCATCCACGCCAGGACCACCCTTCTCCCAGGAAGATCGGAAAAGGACTGTGCCGCATAAAAGTCTTTCCCATAATCAAGCCAGCGAACAGATTCCTTCGACTGATGTGGAACAAAATGTCTGCCATCAAATTCCCCGATAAAATACTGCGTCCCGGAGCCACCTGAAGGTGCGCCTGCATCAATCCCGATCGGCAGGACCCATTTCTTCTCCCCGGACTTTTCATTGGTTAGCGGAAACAGGTCAGGGCATTCCCACACGCCTTTTTGTTCCCCCCAGCCATCTCCAAATTCACTGGCATAGGTCCACTGCTTCAAATCAGGCGAGACGTAGAATTGAACTTTCCTCCCTGCAGCAATCACCATCACCCATTGTTCTGTATTCTCATGCCAGAACACCTTCGGATCACGAAAGTCCTTGATACCCGGGTTTGGAATCACCGGATTGCTGTCATATTTGATCCACGTCCGGCCCCGGTCTTTACTGTAAGCAATGCTTTGTCTTTGCAATTCTCCATCGGCGTGGGTGAAAACAGCTACAAGGCCCGGTTTCCCATCGAAAAAACCGCTCGTATCCTTGTGATCGACTACCGCACTACCTGAAAAAATCATGCCCAAATCATCCGGGTACAGAGCGACAGGAAGATGATCCCACTCCATAAGATCTTTACTGACAGCGTGCCCCCAATGCATCGGCCCCCACTTTGTACTGTTTGGATGATATTGATAAAAGAGATGGTACTCCCCTTCAAAGTAGACAAGGCCATTGGGATCATTCATCCACATTTGTTCAGGGGTGAAATGGATGTGTGGCCGATACCTCTCCTGATAATACCCATTCGTCGCTAACGGCTGGTTTTGAATCATATGTCATGGCACTCCTTCCAACGCTATTAAATTCTTTCCGATAGACAGCAATGTCTGCTGCCCGTCCTTGCATACAAACCTTTAATTCTTTGAACCAGTGTGTGTTAATCCTTGTACGTAGTATCTTTGCAGGAAAGCAAAGATCAACAGCATAGGAACCGTAGCGATCGTTAATGCAGCCATCACCTGCCCCCACTTGATAGGTGGTTCGTTCATGAAGTACTGCAGTCCAATTTGAATGGTACGCATACTCTCATCCGAAGCGACAACAAGCGGCCATAGGAAGTCATTCCAATGATTGATAAATAAGACAATCGCCACAGTCGCAAACACCGGCTTGGAAAGCGGAACGATGATCCGGAAGAAGATGCCGATTTGAGAACAGCCGTCAATCTTGGCGGCTTCCTCCAACTCTTTAGGAAAATCGAGAAAGAACTGCCGGAATAAAAAGATGGCAAAAGCATTCGCGATAAACGGAACGATCAAACCCGTGTAAGTATTGACCCAACCAAGGTCATACACTAAAACGTAGAGGGGGAGAAAGATACTCTCCGGCGGGATGATTAAGGTCGCGATAATGACTCCCAGCCAGAAGCCGGCCAGCGGAAAGCGAAACCGCGCCAACGCATAACCAGCCATGGAATTCACAATAAGTCCAAAGACAATGATACCGGTTGTATAAATCAAGCTGTTCATAATGTACTTCATAAGATCGACACGTTGAAAAGCTGCGATATAGTTGTGGAAGTACCCCCCTTCCACTTCATTTGGAGCCGGAGGCAGAAAGGCTTTCAGTGATTTCATATCCCTGAAAATTTGAAACTCATCTTTCAACGAGGAAACAAGCATCCATACTAAGGGAAAGAGAAAGATGAAGGTAAGTAATATCACAGAAACATATAACGCGACTCTTTGTATTCCTTTCTTTCTTTTCATAGCTTTTACCCCCTCTCTTCACGAATGAGCACCCGCTGAATAATGGTGATGGTAAGGACAATCAGTGTAAATACGACGGCCATGGCCGAGGCATAACCCACATCTCGATAGTTGAATCCCGTTTCATAAATGTGATAGACCAGAGACTTGGTAGACCCAAGCGGACCTCCCTGTGTCATGATCATCGGCTGAACGAGTAATTTAAAGGCAGCAATGCTGATCGTAATAAAGATAAACAAGGCAATATTCTTCAACCCGGGCAGCGTCACATGTAAAAACTTCTGCCAATTGCTTGCTCCGTCAATATCTGCCGCTTCGTATAAATGGTTAGGGATGTTTTGAAGACCTGCCAGAAAGATCATCATCTGGAACCCGGCCCCTTGCCAGACAGACATGGCAATGATGGAATTCATAGCCTGATCAGGGCTTGTCAGAAACGGTTGTGGGGAAATCCCTATGAGTCCGAGCAGCTGGTTGATCAATCCTTCGTTCGGATTGTACATAAACGTCCAAAGAATGGAGACCACAACCAAAGACATTACGACAGGGGAGAAAAAGGCTGTCCGGAAAAACACGCGGAATTTTAATTTCTTATTAATGAGCAAAGCAAGCCCCAGCGCCACTGCCAGTTGAACTGGAACGACGATGACAGAGAAATAAACGGTATTCCAGAAGGCTTGTCGGAATTGAGCATCCTGCCATATATAAGTAAAATTCTCGAACCCGATGAATGAAATATCATCCGGCTTTAAAATATAGAAATCTGTAAAGCTGTAGTAAAAAGCAGCTCCCATCGGGTACAAAAGGAATACACCCAGAAGAATCAAAGCAGGGGCCAGAAAGAAATACCCTGTCATCGCTTCTTGGAATGCCTGCGATTTTCTTTTTTTCTTCCTATTTGGCGGCACTCTTTTGATTGTTGATTCAGATGGATCCTTATAATGATGATCAGGCAATTGTTTCGCAGAAGAACTGTTCCCTTTCATATTTGTTCACCCTCTCCTTCAAACCTGTAAACGCCGGGTCTTTATTAATTGGAAGGAGCCTGCAGCAAGGCACAGGCCCCGATCAACAGTTGGACTATTTTTCAAAACGTTTCAATTCACGCTCGACACGCTGAACCTGTTGTTCCACTACACTCTCTACATCTTCGCCCAAAGCAGCAGCGTGGAAAGATTGAGCAAATGCATCTGTCAATACAGGATAAGCAGGCGTTGCCGGGCGGGCGTGAGCCGTTTCCATGACTTGTTCTTTCATAACGCTCCATGGAAGCTCATTGAATTTCTCCATGTTTTCGAACGCAGACTTCTGTGCCGGCGGCATGCCTGTAGCTTTCGAGATTTTGATTGTTGCTTCTTCATTCGTCATCCACTTCATAAGCTCGACAGCAGCTTCAGGATTCTCTGTATTATTCGTGACAGCATAAGCCATGCTTCCGGAAGGAGAAACCTTCTCATCTTTGTATGGATACGGCATCATTCCCCAGTTCAAGCCAGCTTCTTCAGCCGAAACAGCAATCCATGGACCTCCTAAAGCCAGGGCTGCATTTCCTTCTTCAAACTGCATCTCACCAGGACTATCGGTAACAACGCCTTCCGCAAATAGTTCTTTCACATACTGGAAAGCTTCCATCGTTTCCGGACTGTTTAAATACCCATCCACTGTTGTACCATCCTCGGAAATCAATGCGCCTCCATTAGACCATGCAAGCGGTGCGCCCATAAACGTCAGCCATTCACCAACACCGTAATTCATAAACAAGTTCAGCCCATAACGATCCTCGGTCGTGAGCTTCTTGGAATTCTCCATCAATTCATCCCACGTCCAGGCTTCTTCTATAGAATCAGCCGGCTCAATCCCCGCTTCATCCAACAAATCTTTGTTGTAATAAAGCATGACGGAAGCTTCCATTGCTCCTAAGGAATATAATTCATCGTTGTACGTGCCTTGCTGGATAATCGAATCTACATATTGGCCTTTCGTTTCTTCGTCGATATATTTATCAATCGGCTGAATCACTCCAGCATCAGCAAAGCTTGAGACGTAAGGACCGTCAACTGCCATGACATCCGGAAGGTTTCCTGCCACTAGAGCGGCATTGATGCTGTCACTGTAGGCACTGGCTCCGTCATCAATGATGACTTCTGCGTTGACATGGATGTCGTCATGCTCTTTGTTGAATGCATCAATTAACTCAATGTAGGCGTTTGTTTCGTCTTCACCGGTTTGGTGAATCCAGAAATCGAGCATGACCTCTTCTTCCCCAGTAGCTTCCACACTTGTATCAACAGAACCAGTCTCCACGGTGTCACTTGTTATATTCTCACCAGAGCCGCCACCATCTGCATCCGAATTCGCATCACTTTCACCCGAACACGCCGAGAGCATAAACACCAATAAGATCCCTGCCAGCAAATACGATAATTTTTTCACCATCCATACCTCCCATTTCATAATGAATACAAACAACTGCTACATCACGAAAACGTTTACGTAATCGTTTACTTTATGGGTAAAAAGAGAAGGTTCGCTTTAAAAGGAACCTCTCTGTATCAACTCTGAATCGAGCATGACTTCTGTATATTTCTCTTGTGAACCATTTATTCTCTTAAGCAGCTGCTCTACGGCTACTTTTCCAATCTCAAACGCCGGCTGCCTCACGACAGATAAAGGTGGGGAAGTGATCTTCATCCAATCATAATCGTCATACCCTATGATGCCGATTTCTTCAGGAATGTTAACCTGATGTTCATTAAGGTAAGAAACCGCTCCCATTGTCATGACATTATTCGCAACAAACAAAGCAGATACTTCGGCCTCATGAAGTTCTTTGGCTAATTGATAGCCTTGTTCAAACGTGGCAGGCCCCTCTTTAATAAACTCCTCCCTTATAGGTGCCCCTCTCTCTTTCAAGGCTTTTCTATATCCTTTCAAGCGTTCATCACTAGTGGTAATTCCAAGGGTTCCTGTGATGAAGCCGATCCGTTCATATCCTTTGTCCAGGAGAGCACGGACTGCTTCATAGGATCCGCGGAGGTTATCGACAAGGACCATGTCCCCTTCGATACCGCTCGGATGACGGTCAATATAAACGACGGGATAGTCACCTTTTAGTTCCTTCTTATATGCAGAATCTTTTCCATTCACAGGGGCAATGACCAACCCGTCGATCAACTGCGTATTAAACACGCGGATTTGATCTTTTTCCGTTCCTTCATCCTCATTGGAATTACTAAGTATTAAGTTATAGCCGTTATCTTTCAACACCTTTTCAATTCCATTTGCAATGCTCATGAAAAAGAAATTCGACGTATCTTCTGCAACCAGCGGAACCAAAAGTCCGATGGTACTGGATTTACGGCTGCGAAGACTTCTTGCGATTCGATTAGGCTGATAATTCAAATCCTTCATCGCAAGGTGTACTTTCTGCTTTGTCTCATCTGCCACAAATCTTGTCTCATTGATCACATGAGATACGGTTGCTGTAGAGACTTGGGCTTTTTTTGCAACATCTTTAATGGAAACCATGGTTAATCCTCATTTCTAAACCCATTTAATCGTTTACGTAATCGATTACTTTAAGTAGACTATACTCTTTGCAAACGCTTTCGTCAATGTGTTTTTTTACATTTTCTTCTTTTTTTGTTTTAGGTAGTACTGGGACTGAGGTACGTCTACAAGTTCTCATCACAGCCTTTCCAAACATAAAAAAGTGTACTCCCATTCAATGAGCACACTTAACATGATCTATTAACTTTTTGATTAGGTTCCTATGAAAGACGAGTTACTATGCAATCTGAATATTACACCATAGATTCTGATCGAGTTAATGTTTCCCTTGAATTTTCTATACTCTAGGTAAAATAGTCACGGGCATTGCATTAAATAAGGTCGTACCTACGCTTTTTTTTCAACTCCCCTGCTATGAAGGAAGCTTTGAACTTCTTCCCTTTTATTTTTCGGTTTTAACTGATGTATTATGAGTTGGTTATTAAGAAAAATAAAGATGCTTTCTCCATATTCTGTATAGAAGTCTACATCATCCCAACGATTTTCTCTTTCATTTCTGAC
This sequence comes from Bacillus sp. SB49, assembly GCF_000469135.2. NCBI lineage: Bacteria > Bacillati > Bacillota > Bacilli > Caryophanales > Bacillaceae > Bacillus > Bacillus sp. SB49. The sequence goes on along the minus strand of NZ_CP048117.1, from coordinate 1,427,916 downwards.
ATTTCCAGAAACTTTGCTCACTTTTATAACTGTATCCGTTAATATTGCTTTTCTTTTACCAAGAAAACTCTCTTTTTGCTGTAGAAGAACCTTTTTGTTACGCCTGGTAACGATTCTTAAAACGAACTTGGGTGATAAGATGATGGCTATTACTAAAAGGACAGGCTGACCCTATATCCAGTCCATCAACAGCATAAATTTGGCGGGAATTGTTAGTCGTATGTCGCCTTTTGCTAGTTACAAAACAACACCCGATTGATAAGATGATACGTATCCTACCAACAAGGTAGATATAAACAAAGGCAGGCTGTAGACAGCCGAAGGAGGTGTAGGAAATGACGTCTGATACCCGTATTAAATTTCCGGCTGGATTTTGGACGGGAGTACAACAGCTGGGGGTTTCCCCTCATGAAATAGCCCGAAAAGCGGGACTTCCACTCACCATAATTCATGAACCGATGGTCACCTCCTCCCAGTATCTATCCATCTGGCAGGCGTACTCTGATCTCATAGGGGACACGTCTGAAGCAATCATCAGGCTGTCGACCGGCTTCGAAACCGTTCATTTTCCGCCGACTGTTTTAGCTGCTTATCACGCTCGTGACTATCGCGACGCTCTAACTCGAATGGTTCGTTATAAGCGGCTGTGTCCTCCTGAGGGTTTACTGATCACAGAAGATGGTGATGAGTGCTCTATCGAACTGGGATGGATGTCTAAAGATGAGCCTGGTCCGGCGGTGTTAGCAGGTATTACGCTTGCCTTTCTTCTGGAGTTAGGACGGCGGGGTACTGGTCGTCCATTGACTGCGAAATCCGTGGAACTTTCGTGCTTGCCGGGCGACGTTCAGCCGCTTGAAGCTTACTTCGGATGCCGTGTCCAAACCGGTGGAAACAGGAATACATTGATCCTCCACCGAAAGGACCTTGACCTCCCTTTCGCCTCGTATAACGCAGAGCTGCTTGAAGTCTTGGCTCCTGTTTTGGATCAATCGGCTGCGGAGCACCAATCCGGTAATTCCGTTACAGAAATGGTCAAGTGGTTTTTGAAACGCAGCCTGCCGGGAGGACGTGCTGGTATCGAAACAGCCGCCGCGGAGCTCGGGATGAGCAACCGTACCCTGCAGCGCCGGCTTCATGAGGAGAGGACGAGCTTCAAACATTTGTTGACACAAGTTCGGAAGGAGCTGGCACGTGAGTACTTAGCAGATCCTTCGCTCGATATTCGTGAAGTTGCCTTTCTGATTGGTTATGAAGATCAAAACTCGTTCTATCGGGCTTTTCGACTTTGGGAAGGGGATACTCCTTCCCGTTGGCGCACGGAACGTTTAGGTGAAACACCGTAAGCTCAGTTTTATTAATGAATGAAAGGAAGATGTATAGGATGGAGATGGGACTAACCAACAAAACCGCTTTAGTGACCGGTTCTACAAAAGGGATAGGGAAAGCCATTGCTATGGAGCTGGCAAAAGAAGGTGTTCATGTTCTTATTAACGGCCGAAAGGAGGAAGAGGTAGAAGGCGTGGTAAAGGAAATACAAGCAGCTTTCCCTGCAACCTCTCCTCAAAATGCGGCAGCCGATATTGCAGATGTGGAACAACGGGAGCATTTATTCGAAAAGTATCCCGATATTGATCTTTTAGTAAACAACATGGGGATTTATGAAATCATGCAGTATGAGGACGTTACCGATGAAATATGGGAAAAATATTTCCATACCAATGTTCTTGCTGCAAATGGTTTATCTAAATTTTATTTACCTAAAATGCGGAACAAGGAGTTTGGTCGAATTATCTTTATTGCCAGTGAAGAAGCCGTTATGCCTTCCGGACAAATGCCACAATACTGTATGACAAAATCCATGCTGTTATCTTTGTCGAAAAGCTTATCTAAATTGACACGAGGAGAAGATGTTACCGTCAATACGATCATGCCAGGCCCGACCCTCTCTGAGAATGTGCAGCAGATTATTGAGGGAATGTACGATAATAAAGACATGACGTTCTTAGAGAAAGAAAAGGCATTTATGGCCGCAAACCTCCCTCAATCGGAGATACAAAGATTCATCAGACCCTCCGAGGTAGGTAGGCTGACAACATTCGTCTGCAGTCCTTATGCATCGGCATTTAAAGGATCCCCGATCCGTATGGATGGCGGCCTGGTACCGACTATCTTTTAACGCTCAACCGGCACTCTACATCCCGTCAATGAAAAAGCACCATACCAGAATGGGATTTGTCATTCCAGTCGATAAAAAATCTTCCTCACCCTTCGACCATCTTCAAATAGAGTAGCTTTCTGCCATCCACCACGGCCATGCAGACCGGCGTATTCGTTTCGTAAATCTTTGTTCCCACAGGAAGTCGGTTGGCCGTTCCGTTGCGGAAAAGGACCGCTTTATCCGTCTGCCTCGATATTTCCCCGATTTGTCCGCCTGCTGTGTATGCCAACTCCTCGACCCATTCAATACCTTCCGCATTTGAGTACACATATCCGTCCAGAAGAAAAATATCGGCTCCCTCCTCCTTTAGAAAATCTTCAGGAGTTGGGTTCCCGATTGCTTCAGACTCTCCACTGCATCCGGGAAAAAGGGCTGTATCTTACAAATTGGAAAATAAAGGTATATAATTTGTGACAGCAATTTTCTATCTGCCAAATGAGTTGAAATTCAGATTTTTTGTTATAAAATGGTTAAGAAGTTATAATTTGCAAAAAAGAAAGGTGGATTCCCAGTGAAGAATAAAGATACACTCTTTGGAATTTATATGTTACTGTTCAGCATCGTCCCGATTGCCGGATTCTCGTCCTTGTTGTTTTTAAACGGATCGCAGTCGATCATCGTCATTTGGACTTTCTTGATTGTCGCGATCCTATTGACCGCCGTGTCATTCAAGAAACAAAAAGTGTTGGCTTCTATTTCTCTGGTCGTCTTGTTGGCCACCGCAAGCCTTATGACATTCGCAGCAATGATGGCTGGTATAACACCAGAATAATCAACAAAGTAATACCGCTCGTTATCGGGTAGAAATACAAAAAAACCACTCTTAATGACAAGAGTGGGTTTTTCTGTGCGGTTCTTTTGTTAGCAATTATCAACAACGATTGGATATTTCAATAGATAAAGAGGATGACACACGTCGATAGTAAAAATGTTTCTTAAAAAAATTGCACTCCCGCCTCTATATTCAGCACGCAGATGGTCGTTCCGTTACGCTATTACTTATGGTGCTTACATATTACGAAAACAGGAAATGTCAGCTGACACCTTTTCCGTGAATCGAATGCTTTTCACTTTTTTCTGTTTCGTATGTATAAAACGGAACCATGCGAGAAAAAGGAACAGCAGCATACGTAACAAACCTGCGACCTTCTTCATGACAAGCCTCTCAAAAAGATGTTATGTCGTCGGATGTTCCTCTCCTGCCCTTAGATACTCTTTATACGTTTCGATCTTATGATCCAGCATTTCCTCGGTCGCCCTCAGTGTCCGCAGCTGTTCCTGGATGGCCCGGCGGTGTTCTTCCAGCAGCTCCAGGCGTTTCGAGGAGGTATGCTCCCCTTCTACATAAAGCTCGGCATATTCTTTAATATGCTGGATCGGCATCTGCGTCTCCCGCAGCTTCTTAACAAAGCGGAGCCAGCCGATCTGTTCATCTGTAAATGTCCGGTACCCCTGTTCATCTCTTTCACTCGTTATGATACCTTCCCGTTCATAGTACCGAAGCGTGTGCGGTTTCAGCTCCAGCATCTCCGCCGTTTCCCTAATTGTAAACATATCTTTTCCTCCAATCGGTTAATGAAAGTGTTTATGCTTGCGTTGAAGTGCACTTCAAGCCTTATGCTAGGAGCATAACATAAAATCATTGGAGGTATTCACATGAAATACACGGTTATTACAGGAGCAAGTTCAGGAATCGGCTATGAAACAGCCCTCGCCTTCGCGGCCCGCGGCAAAAACGTCATCGTTGTGGCAAGACGGGAGCAGCAGCTGAAAGAATTGAAGCAGGAGATCAACGGACTGGATAAGAACGTGGAGGTCGTCATCAAAACAGCGGACCTTTCCAAAAGCGACCAGGTGTATGACCTGTATGAAAGCCTGAAGGAATATGAATTGGAGACATGGGTCAACAACGCCGGTTTCGGCAACTTCGATCCCGTGTCCGGGCATGACCTGACGAAGATTGAAACGATGCTGCGATTAAACAACGAAGCATTGACGATTCTTTCATCTCTGTTTGCACGTGATTATGCAGAAAAAGAAGGCACACAGCTGATCAACATCTCGTCCGGTGGCGGATATACGATCGTAGCCAACGCCGTGACCTACTGTGCCACCAAATTCTTCGTCAGTGCCTTTACAGAAGGACTGGCCCAGGAGCTGAAAGGCCGGGGTGCGAAAATGCGGGCGAAAGTACTGGCTCCGGCCGCGACCGAATCCGAATTTGCCAAGCAGGCAATGGATGTCGATCAGTTCAACTATGACGAGGCTTTGCCTAAGTACCATACATCCAAAGAAATGGCCCACTTCCTGCTGGACCTTTACGACAGTGACAAAGTAGTCGGCATCGTAGACGGAAACACCTATGAGTTCCATCTGAAAGATCCGATTTTTCCTTACGTCGACCGCAATTCCAATAATTGAATAGAAGGGGCTGACGAGAAATCCAGAAAAGCATCCCATTTTCCGCAGCCCGACCGCACCGAACAAGGTGTAAAAAAAAAGCTGCCGATTATCCATCGGCAGCCTTTTCGTTTATGTCCATCCTTACTGAATCGAAGCAAGCTTTTCCAGAAGATGCTGATAATTGGCGGAATCGTCCTCTGTATCCTCGATATACCAAACATCCTCCCTGTTCTCTTCCCCGCCGGTCCACTCATAAATAGTGGCGAAGTAATCAGCCTTCGCAGCATCCGGAGTCGCTTCATAATCCATTCCCTCCGTTACAAAAGGAAGATGGCGCTTTTCCGATTTCACGAAAACTACCGGCACCGATGATTCTTTGAACATGGAAACATATTTATCCTGTGAAGCTTCCGCAAACTGATCGGGCATCACAAATAACGCATCGTATTGGTCGGAAAGCGAACCGTCCTCCGTCCATTCCTTCAAGGAATAAGAGGAGAAATCCACCGTCTCATCGGAAAAATCAGGGAGCTTCCCGATGACGGCTGCTTTCCATGGTTCCGTTCCCTCGGCTTCCGAGCAGGCAGCAAGCAGGAACAAGACCAGGACAGAAAAGAATAGGCTCTTTTTCAACATCCTTACGCCCCCTTTCTCCAAATAGAAAAATATTACAATCAGTGTATCATGAAAGGAACGGCTGCAGAAGAGGTTTACTACATTTGGATATTATGGTTAGATGAAGAAAGGAGATGGACGAAAGGAGCATGGATCGGTATGGGCGATATCCTTTAATGGTACGGGATGAAAAAGAGAGTTCCTTTAATCAAAAGGGACGTTTATTTCGTATGCCATTACAGGATCGCTGGCTTCTGCTATTACCGCATCGGTGTTCTTCTATTAAGGATACGTGCGTAAACCTAACATCTCCGATAGCCGTCTGCTCAGCGTTTCCATAAAGGGAGATGCTTTTTATGACACGACTCATTCATAACATTGCCATTATAACAGGGGCCAGCCGGGAATCCGGAATTGGCACCGCCATATGCAGGACGCTTGCTGAGGTAGGAGCCGATATCTTCTTCACCCACTGGTCCGCGTACGACCGTACGATGGATTACTCGGAAGAAAAAGATGCCGCTTGGCCGGACATCCTGATGGAAGAAATCCGCAGCCTTGGCGTAAGGTGTGCATCGATGGAGCTCGATCTGTCCCGACCGGATGCGGCGGCAGAATTATTGGATACCGTGAGCGGGACACTCGGCTCCCCTTCCATCCTCGTCAATAACGCCACCCATTCCGTTGATGTCGATTTCCGGTCCATGCAGGCGGACATCCTTGATGCTCATTACGGAGTGAATGTGAGAGGCACATGCCTGTTGACGGTGGAATTCGCACGCCGGATCGAGGGGAAGCACAGCGGCCGGGTCATCAATATGGTTTCCGGTCAGGACAAATCACCGGAGCCGGGGAACTTGGCGTACGTAGCGACAAAGGGCGCCGTATCTGCGTTTACGAAATCCGTTGCGCTGGAGCTTGCTACCCACCACATTACGGTCAATGCTGTCGATCCCGGTCCGACGGACACCGGCTGGATGAGCGGGACGCTGAAAGATACGCTGCGGACGAAGTTTCCGATGGGACGGATCGGCGAACCTGCGGACGCAGCCAGGCTGATCGCCTTCCTCGCCAGTGACGAAGCCGCCTGGATCACCGGACAAATCATCCATTCCGACGGAGGATTTTCGTCATAATCCTATCAAATACTTTCTATTACAACCGGCTGCGTAAAGCGTACGGAGAACTTCTGTAACAAGGGGAGTGTTAGAATAATATGGCGAAGGGCGGAGGAAAATGGGTGACTCCTACGGGATTAGCGGAACAGGTGAGACCCCGGAAGAGCATCGCGATGAGGAGGCTCACCGGCCGCCCCGTGGAAAGCATCCCATTTTCCGGAGCCCGCTCACTACACCATTATTTCACAACATAAAAAGGAAGGGGAACCGATACGTTCCCCTTCCTTTTTCCCTGCTTACATCCATTCCTTCCCGTGCTTGCAGAGGAAGGCGATGTCTTTCTGATAATGTTCCAGATGTCCTTCCTCTATCATCTTCTGAAAGGCAGCGTCTCCTTCGGCCGCTTTTCTCGTCATTAAGGCTGTAAGACCTTCTAAACGAAGCTCGACCATCTCCAAGTATCCTTCTTCTTCCATTCCGTAGCCTGCAAAAAACAATTTCACCCTTCGTTTGATCCGCTCGGCATCTTCCGGAAAACGATAGGGGACGGCATTACCGTCTGCATCATCGTGCTTGCGGCTCAATGGGACGCACGTGTATAACGTGTAGGCGATATCCCACATCCGCGGCCCCGGGGCTGCGACATCAAAATCAATGACTCCTGCGGGATGCTCGTTATGGAAAATGATATTGTACATGGCGAAATCATTGTGACAGATGACTTCCCTCGGCGCAGGCGTCCGATCGAGCGACGGCCACTCCTCCGGGATAGGAAAGTCACAGACGGCATCATGATACCTGCGCAGCATCCCTGCGATCTCTGTGAGCACTTCATCGGATCCCATGTATCCTTTCAAAGGGTAATGACCGGCTTCCCCTTCGATGTAGGATAGAACTTCCCGGCCCTGATCGTCCACCCCGAGGAACCTCGGGGCATATGGATACTTCTTCTTTTCCAAATGCAGCAGCAGCTTGTGGATGCGTCCGCTTTCCGGTTTCCACTCCCGCCGGACGGTGTTTCCTGCCCGGTACACGTTTGATACGTTTCCTCCGGCGAGTCTTTCTTCTCCATGATCAGCCAACTGACATGCCCCTTCCCTGTTCAAAACCGCCCTCACTCACCACGGCGGATCGTATCATTCAATTGCCGGCGGTGCTTATCTCTCCAAGATTGTTCATCCTTCACCAGGTCATCACAGAAGGCCGCTACGTCCTCTCCCGTAAGGTCCGTGACTTTCTTCCCTTCTGCCGCCCCCATTTCGAAAAGATCAAGGATGCCGCTGAAGATGCGGTGCGTGCTTTCCCAATCCGTCGGTGCGCCGGTCGTCCACATATACTTCTGAATCGCCTTATAAGCCGTATGGTATTCCTCCGGCAGTGACTTGGCTCGCGCTTCCATTGCTCTCCATTCCCGTTTGTCCTGCATACTCCCGATCATTTTCTCAAAAATACTCATTGCTGTTCTCCCCTTTCCCTTTTCAGTTCGTTGATTTTTGACGAGAGGAATCCCCACTTCTCCCAAAACAGTTCCAGCTGCTCTTCTCCGGCCCGGTTCAAGGTGTAGAACTTCCGCGGCGGCCCCATATTGGAAGGCTTCTTCTCGATCTCCACCAGCTTGTTCTTCTCCAGCCTCATCGTAATCGTATAGACGGTCCCTTCCACAACGTCGGTGAAGCCGAGCTTGCGTAGCTGCTGGGTGATTTCATAGCCGTACGTTTCTCCGCGACTGATGATTTCAAGCACACATCCTTCCAGGACCCCTTTCATCATTTCTCTGAAATTACTCATGTGTACCTCCTTTCCAGTACTATGTGATACCGATATTAAGTATTACTTACTACCACTATATAGTATAACGGAATAGCTGGTCAAGCTATTCCGTATAAGCAGCAGGCAGATCACCCTTTATAGAATGTCAGATCCACGCCTCCACACACTGCACCGTTCGAGTCTGCGTGTCCATCCGCACCTTTTTCCCGATGGCGAGGGGATGCATCGGGTGGGTATGACTCGTGTCGAACTCACCGATAACCGGAATGTCCCGGCCGTCGAGCTGTTCCATCAGCAGATCGATCGGTTCTTTTCCCGTGCCGAGATCGTCGTACCGTTCGTGTTTCCCTAAGAGAATGCCGCAAACACGATCGAAGATGCCGTGCAGCTTCAGCATCGCGAAGTTCTTTTCCACTGTGGATGCATCCTTCATGCAATCTTCTATCAAGAGGATGTCCCCCTCTTTCACAGGAGGGAAATATTCCGTTCCGATGAATCCGTACATGGCATTGACATTGCCCCCGATCAGGCGTCCTTCGGCGGTTCCCTCGTTCCTCGTAATCCAGGCATTATCAAACAGCTTCTTCTTTCCTGTCTGATGCAGCCAATTTACTGGATCGTCCGACCAATAGGGAGGCATTGGAACCTCATAGGGAAGCTTCATGTCTTTCAGGAAATAGTTTTCGAAATATCGATACGTGTCTTCGACAAGCGGTTCGAACTCGCCGAAAGATGGAATGAGCGCGGGGCCGTAGTAGGTTGTCATCCCCGTCTTATGATAGAGAGCGAGCAGGACCGCCGTCGCATCGGAATAGCCGACGACGAGCTTCGGGTGGGTGCGGAATGCTTCGTAATCGATGTAGGGAAGCATGCTGTTGGAATTAGTCCCGCCGATGGATGCCATCACCATCTTTATGTCCGGGTCCCTTAACAACTCATTCAGCTCCTCCGCCCGTGCCTTCGGCGAACCGGAACGGTAACCTTCCGTTTTTCCTGTCAAACGTCCTTCTACGATGGTGAATCCTTTCCCTTCAAGAAACGCTTTCGCCCGTTCGAACCGGACTTTGGCTGTAACCGTCGCCGGAGAGGATGGTGTGAAGATACCGATTTTATCTCCTATATGTAAGCCAGGCATGTGGTTTCCCCTCTCTATAATTCTTGGAAAATAGCATGAAACAGTTAATGATTTACAAATCAGCATACCACAGCCTGAAGAAAGAACAAGCATGATCAAAAAAAGGCCGGTTTCTATCGACCGGCCTTCCTCTTCAATAAAACGGATGAATTCTGGAGATCAGAATGGTTTCCTAATCGTTTAACAATAATTACGACTCTTTTCGAATAAACAATACAGAAAAGTTAACCGGCAGATCCCGATAATTTTTCCCCAGAATCGTCTCCTCATACGGACGGTAAATGAACCCAGTCTTGTCCACATTAATTAAATCGACACCATAGCCGAGAATGTCTCCATTGGCTCCGCTCTCGCAGCAGGTACAGGAACAGCAGCAGCTTTCCTGCGGTGGGATCAAGTCTTCAAACACTTCTATCTGCACTCCGCCCTCTAGAAGCAATTCCACATTTAACTCCGGGCGGAAACGCATCCTGTAGTATCCATTCACGCTCGGGTTTTTAACAATGGTAAAGGCGTACTCGTCACTAGTACCAAGTGTTGTACCGTCAAGAATCCGGCCTTGAGCATCCACCAATCCAGTAATAATATCAGAAACGTTCCCCACCGGTGCCCCGACTCCAACATTAATCGGTTCAGGAATAACCGTCACTTCCGGCGGCTGATTTTCCGCGTCGACAATGGTGAAAGCCCTTTTGAACGTAACGGTATAGATACCCGTGCACGCCTCATGCGAAACGGAAAAGTTCTCTCCACCAGTGACCACCGTGCCGTCGCTTCGAACTGTTCCAGAAATCATCCGCGGACCAAACGGGTTAAAGTCGATCCCAAATGCACTAAGGGATACGGCTCGTTCAACCTGCTGTCCCCCCTGGCTGATGACATACGTAAAACCGTTGGTATTGAATCCGATAATATTCACATTCACCAAGCCGCCTCCAACACAAACGTCTTTACAGGAACATCGGCAGGATCTCTTGTCGTCATGTCCGTTACAGGAACGGCAGCACTTGTCCCTGCTGCACGGGGGTGGACAGTTATTACCGCAGCCCTGGCAGCAGGATTTTCCATAGCCGTTCACATGATTATTTGAATCATTCATTTTTCATACTCCTCATTATAGTAACCTGATTGTCTTACATAACATCCAGGTTTGATATAATGTATGGCTGCAAAAGATTCCTGTATAGATGAATGTGATAGATTCACATAAAACGGTTAGAAAGAACCATCCGAATGGGAAAAACGAAATGGATATGCATTCTTCCTTTTCCAATCCAGCGCTTTTCTTTCCAACTCTTTTACAAAGTCGTCCTTCCCGGCACTGTATCCGGCGATATCCTTCGGAAACTCAAGGGCAAGGGACGCTTTCAACGCGCCATAGGCGGCCGCCGCTTCCTCGTGCGCCCGCAGGTAATCACGGACGGCAAGGTGCCGGTCAATTTCGTGGTGGTTATCCTTTTGGAATACGTGGATTTGGTGGGTCCGGTTCTCGCCGCCTTTCCTGAAATAACGCCGCCCCGGAATCCCCATCTCGCCGAGCGGCTCATACCCCAATGCCAGCAACGATTCATTGTAGTCATCCACTTTTTCTATCTGCTCCACCACCGGCATGATGTCGATGACAGGCTTCGCTTTCAGTCCGGGAACGGCCGTACTGCCGATATGATGAATGGCAGCAAGTTCTCCCTTCCAAACGGCTCGCAGCTTTTCGGCCTCCTCTTCAAACAAAACCGGCCAGCTTTCCTCGTAGTCTTTGACCATAACGTTCATCGCACGATTAACCATTTCATCTCTCCTCTTTTTACTGAAACTGCTGTCTTTAGAAAATCTTTATGGTACTTCAAGAATAGCTTTATAACACTTAACAAATAATGGTATTTTATATAGAGGGCTTGTTTATAAAATAAGGTTTAAGAATGAAAGTGAAATTTAGTGAAGAATGGAGAGTGTACTCCAAAATAGAAAGAGCTCGAATTTTTCAATTTCCAAGCAAGACAGAAAACAAATTGTTATCCGTTCATACTCTCTGGACGGAATAGTAACTAAGGGGGGGTGTGTGAAGGTGTTGTTATTAAGAAGAAAGCTATTATCTGCATTGATTACCACGGTTATTGCATCCATCATTGTCACTTTAGTTACTCCACCCCATATGCTTTTAGGGGAGCAGCAATCTCCTGGATTCGTGAGTAGCTTTAGCATTGTAGCTGGATATATATCTATTGGCGTATTTTTGTATGGGCTACCTATTTCAATAGTATCTGATTTAATTACAAAAAAATGGGGAGCAGCACGTTTCTTTTTTTCTTATGCCTTTCATATTTTTGCGGGAATATTACCGCTTTTTATATTATGGACTTTTACATTTTACTCTCTTGTGATAGCAGTTTTTTATTTCGTCATTGATGAGCTGTTGAGGAGTCGTTCAGGTAAAAAGCAACCGATGAAAGGTCGTTAAATGGTATACCACTGTATACCTCCTATCTTTACCCCCTTTCCCCTCCTCTTTACCTGTTTTCCTTTTCCTTCCGTTTCCGCTTATGCTCTATAACCGCCCAGTACAAATTGACGATAAACGCAGCGGCCGTCGCCCCCACAAAGGACACGCTCTCTCGTAAACCCGCAAGCATCAACGCAAACGCAGCAAGTAGGAGGACGATGAATGTCCACTGCAAAAGACGCGCTTTTCGGTTCAACCTCTTCATAAACTAAACGACCCCCGATTCGATCACCAATTGAGGCGGAGAAGTGGACAAGGTCGCGTTCACACCCAGCGGAATGCCGCAATTCGGAGAGCAGTGGCCGAACGGGAAGTTCCCGACGACTGGAAACGGCGAGGAAGCGAAGAAGTCTTCCAGCACTTGACTCACCCGTGCTTCCTCCTCCTGTTCCACTTGGAAATTTCCTAAAATGACTCCTTCCACCTGGTCAAAGACTCCTGCCTGCTTCAGGTGGGTAAGCATCAAATCAATGCGGAAGGCGGGCTCTGCGACTTCCTCGATCAAAAGAATCGCTCCGGACGTTTCCACTTGATAAGGTGTGCCCATCCCATTGGTGAGAAGCGTGAGATTCCCGCCGATGATACGGCCCGTCCCTGTCCCTGGAGCCAGCTTGAACAGCTGCGAGTTCCTGGAATCAAAGGTCACGCTTTCCCCCGTGAACAAAGGGGAAAAGGAAGTAAGGGTTCCGCTCGTTCTCTGTGCCTCATTCAAGTCGGACGCCACCATCGGTCCATGGAAGGTAACGAGACCGCTTCCTTTACGAATGGCTTCCAGCAAATAAGTAAGGTCACTATACCCCCAGAAAATCTTAGGGTTGTGCTCCATCAATTGGTAATCGAGCATCGGCGCGAGTTTCGCCGACCCGTATCCGCCATTCGCACAAAACACCGCTCGGATGGAAGGGTCGCGGAACGCTGCATGGACATCATCCACCCGATTTTGGATAAGATGCGCTCCCGCTTCCTCCCCATCGAACACGTGACGGCCGATGAATACATTAAGCCCCATCTCCTCCAATGCGGCTATGCCTTGATTAAGCAGCACTCGATCCGGAGGACCGGCCGGTGCAATAACCGCAACCTTGTCCCCTTTTCGTAAAGCATTCGGTTTTATCATCGTGCCCGCTTCCTTCTTCATTAACATTCCTCCCGGGATTTCCTTATCCTTCAATAAGCAGGGTTTCCTTTCCTTCTATTCATCAAAAGGCTTACGATGATGGAAAGAACCGTATACACCATCACCCAGATGAAAAAGCTCGAATTGAAAACGGTGAACGTAAGAATGGTAAACACGACAAATACAGCTGTCGGCATGACCGCCCATTTGTGGAAAACGGCATGGCCGATTACCGAAGCAGCGAGTACCATTAACGGACACAAAAGAAAAACGATGGTAAACTCGGACATGATGCGCCCCCCTTTCTTCTTAAATTGTCCCCTTATCCTTGAAACGTATAGGGTGCAGATGCTTGAAGCAGCCGCTCCACACCATTCGCATGATAAGGCATCCATCCGTCTGCCGTTTCATAATCGACCCACTTTATTTCTTCGATTTCATCTTTATGTACGACTCGGATCGATCCTTCCACAACCTTCGCCTTGAAAGTAAGGAACAAGGCATGATGGGCTTCTTTCTCAAAAAACGCTTCATTCACAGCTACGATCGTTTCGACTTCTATCGTTACATTTGTTTCTTCCTTACACTCGCGAATAGCGGCCTGCGCAAAGGTTTCTCCCTTTTCTACAGCTCCGCCGGGAAGGGACCAGTCCCTGCCTCTATTTTTCACCATCAATACTTTTTGTTCGACCTCGTCAAAAACCAAGGCGTATGCAACGTCTACACGTTTCACTAACCATGCCCCCCCTTTATCTTCTTCGAGCCATACAAAGAAAAGCCTGGACGTGATGCATCCCCGTCCGGGCTTATTTTTTCTATGTACAGCTATGCCTGCTTTTTCTTATGTATCCATACTTCCAGCACGGACAAAGCAACGACCCCGATTACAAATAAAACCGGGTGGTCCCACACCAACAGAAGGGAGAGGTAGCACATCAATAACATTCTTCTGATCCACTGTTTTTGAAAGAAGCGCAAACGCAACCCCCACAATTTTTTCATAAAGAACCGCTGATTAACAACCTCATTTTTCCATTTTACCATGAGTTGATCTGCTCTCCAATAGGCAATGGAGAGGGTGTATTCATCCAATCACTGTTTATCCTCGTGATTATAAAAAAAGTCTGTAAAGTCATACTAACTTCCATGTTTGTATGATCAATAATCCGGGTTCGAATCATAGTCACCTGCTAACATGCCGTAAACTTCCGTATCTCTGAACTCACCTTTGATCCACTCATTCTTCCTCAATGTTCCTTCATGCTGCATCCCCAATTTTTTCATGACCTTCTGAGAGCCGAAATTATCCGTATCGGATCTGCCTTCGATTCTATTCAGCTCCAGATCCTTGAAACCGTAGTGGACGAGTTCCTGCAGCGCTTCTGTTGCTACGCCTTTTCCCCAATAATTCTCGGAAAGAAAATACCCCAGTTCCACACACTTGTGTTTGTTGCTCCAATCAATGAATGCCGCCACGCCGATCACCCGGCCGCTTTCCTTCCATTCTATCGCCCATTCACCGGAACCCCCTTTTTCATAGCCGGTGATGACCATACGCAGAAACTCGTTTGTATCTTCTTTCGTACGGTTCGCTTCCCATGTCATCGGCCCTGCTACGTTAGGGTTGGAGCAGAAGGCGAACACATCCTCGACGTCTGAATAGGCTAACTTTCTCAGCTTTATTCGTTCTGTTTCAAACTCCGGCATTCTTTTTAAATGCTTCTCTATGTCCATACGTATCCTCTCCCCTTTTCCCTCTTTATCGAACGGTATTCTTTTCACAGAAAATACTTCTCCACTGCGTTTGTTTATCTAGATTACCACTTCAAGGTTCAACTGGAAAGCTTTTCAAATATCCTTCCTATCCTCCTCCCTGCTTCCTTTGATATGATAAAACAAACAAAACAAAGAGGTGCGTATGGAAACGGTACATTGGTTATGGAAGAGGGTCCGTCAGAAGCTCATGGATCGTCCCTATGGAAGGAATGAGGTTCTGGCGGAACGATATCAGATTAAGAAAGTGCTGCAGAATGGGAGCTACGGCATCATTTATCTTTGTAAAGATTTGAACGCCGGGGATACATGTGTAGTCAAGCAGATGCGTAAAAGCAAGGGGAAGGAGAATAAAGAGAATTACGAGGAAGAGACGTCGATTCTCCAGCGGCTGAAGCACCCCGGGATTCCTGCATTGATCGAAACCTTCTCCTTTGATGGAGAAGCGTTCTTTTCCATGGAATTTATCGAGGGGAAAAACGTCGAGGACACGCTGTTTGCATCCAATCAGAAATACTCGGAGAAGGAATGTTTGGAGCTTGTGCAAAAGCTGATGGGAATCGTTTGTTATATCCATCAAAACGACGTCTTTCACGGAGACATCCGAATTCCGAACGTCCTCCTTCATGAAGGAGAAGTGCATCTGATCGACTTCGGCCTGGCGCACACGTTGGACACCAAGGACCACGTGCAGCGTGAACGGCTGGCCCGGGATGATTTCTTTGATGTCGGTGATTTCCTGTTGTTTCTCCTCTACTCGTCTTACGAAGGCGACACCAAAAGGAACCGGCCGTGGACGGAAGAACTCACCCTTCACCCGCTCACCACCAAGCTGTTGAAGCGACTGCTTGAGATGGGTCCTCCGTATAACAATGGGGAAGAGATACTGGGAGCGCTTGAGCAGGTACTCGCCCGGATCTCTTCCCGCCATTAAAAAAGACTCCGTACCCTACGGAGTCTTCTGCATGTCGATCAGCTGCTGGAATAATGTCGTTTCTTTTTATAACGGTGCGAACCATAAAGCGGATTCCGCCCACGTCGGCTGCTGCTGCTTCCATAATACTTACGCCGCTTCCCACTGCTTGAGCCGTGACGATAAGACCTTCTGCGGCCGCTGCTGCTTCCCCGCTTACTAAACTCTTTCGAAATGCCTTTCATGATCTTTTTAAACATTTAAGCACACTCCTTTTCGAGGAGAGATGTCCTATATTTCAAGGCAGACACATCCTCTTATTATGAGCATAAAGCGGGCGGCCGTTTTGGACAAGTAATATCTATCTTGTCATCATTGCCCGACTTGTCCCTCAACACTTCAATTTCAGACGCTTCTATGACTTCCGCGCTTTCTCCCGATAATAACAGCGGTATGTTTAGAGAGCCGCAATTCTGAGCTATGGCTCTCTTGTGTTGGGACGCTTGTAGTCAGCTTACTTTTTTATCCGTCCATTCGTTTTTCACTGCCGCTCCTCTGTTCGCTTCCGGTTCTTCCTCCGCCGTTTCCAGTTGATAAGCATCGATGATCGACTGCAGATTCTCGGAGGATGCACTCAAGCTGTCTGCCGAAGAAGATACCGACTGCATCGCCTGCACCTGTTAGGCGCTTTCAAATGGAATAATTTTGTGCACTTAATGCTATGCCTACGATAGATTTTTCCCAGCATTACGAATTAGACAAGTACCTTACAGCAAGTGTCTCACTACTAATTTGCAGAAGAATATCCTTTAGCATACACTGGAGTTGCCTGTGTGTATTCATCCAGATTCGACATTGGTTGCTGCAGGTGTCGATGTAATAAAGTTTTTTTTTAGAGATTCTGACATTGTATAATGAACTTTAAAAAGAAAGTGTGTGCAGAATGACATTAATTTCACTAGAAAAAGTAATGAAACAAGAAGATAATCGTACTGTTCTCAAAAATATCAATTTAGTTATAGACAATAATTCCCGCATTGGGTTAAAAATGTCCCGTGAAGAAAGCGAAGTGCTATTTAAGCTTATATCAGGGGAACTTCTGCCTTCAAGTGGTTATATTGAGAGTGAAACAAAATCAATAGTAACAGAATATAAAGATGATGGCTTATATGAAAATTTAACTGTTCAAAGCTATTTGAGTTTCTTTAAAAAGATTGCAGGCTTTCCCCAACCTTTAGATAATTACATTACATCGTTTTCTATTTTGGATGTTTGGCGGACCAAAATCAACAATTTGACAGACGATCAGAAAAAAAGGATCAGTTTATTCCGCATGGCTCTATTTTCCCCTGAGGTTCTTTTAATTGAAAATCCACTCAGTACTTTAACAGGTGAAGGCATTGAACTTTATTTAAAAGCATTAGAGTTCCTAAATGACAAGAACATTGCCATACTATTCACGTCTAATTCTATAGAAGATTTATTGCTTTTAAGCAACGAGATCTATCGCTATAACCGATCAAGTGGACTAGAAAAAACGGATCTTACAAATCAAGCGGATCCTGCCTCAGAGGAAAAAGATGAGAGTGAAAATTTTATGCCGAACAATGTCTTTAAAGTGACTTGTAAGCTAGCGGATAAGACAATTTTTTTCAGTCCTGATGAAATAGATTTCATTGAAAGTATTAACAGCGTGAGTAATATACATGTTGATGATGAGTGTTTTCCAACAGACCTAACAATGAGTGACCTAGAAGATAAATTACTGAAATTTGGTTTCTTTCGGTGTCACCGTTCATATTTAGTTAATTTGCAGCGTGTGTCTGAATTGATTAGCTATTCAAAAAACAGTTATACATTAATTCTAAAAGGTAATTCAAATGTGAAAATTCCTCTTTCTCGAAATCGCTTGGGTGAAATGAAACAATTAATAGGGTTTTAAAGTACAGTTGAGGTTGAAATGAGTTCATTTCAACCTCTTTTTTGTACATTTGGGCTTTTTTCAGTACTGTTCACCGGATATTTACAACTTTTCTATTGTTTTTTTCTACACTTAGAACAGCGGGACAACATAAAGTTACATTCTAGATGTACTTTTTAAATCCAACTAAAAAGGAGAAAAGACAAATGGAAAAGCAACTAGTAATCCACGTCGAACAGTTATCTAAAAGGTTCAAAAATGAGTCTGCCTTAAAAAATCTTAATTTCTCAGTGCACTCTGGAGAAATATTTGGATTTCTTGGACCCTCAGGTTCAGGAAAAACAACGACTATAAAAATATTGACTGGACAATTAGCACAAACCTCGGGAAGAGCAGTGGTTTTAGGCACCCCAGTTGAACAAATTAATGAAAGTATTTATGAACAAGTAGGCATTGTCACTGACAACAGCGGAATATATGAAAGGATAACTGTGTACAGTAATATGAAATTTTTCGCTAACATCTTAGGTGTAGGGAAAGAACGAATTGACTTCCTTTTAACTAGAGTTGGTTTATTTGAACACAAAGATAAAATTGCAAGTAAATTATCGAAGGGAATGACCCAACGTTTAGTCTTAGCTAGATCTCTTTTGCATAAGCCCAAGGTCCTTTTTTTAGATGAACCTACAAGCGGATTAGACCCAACTACTGCTTTAGCTGTTCATGAACTACTTACCGAGCTAAAAGAGAGTGGAACTGCAATTTTTCTTACTACTCATAATATGGACGAGGCGACGAAACTATGTGATCACGTTGCCCTTCTAAATGATGGCGTAATTGTAGAGAATGGAACTCCTAAAGCTTTAAGTCTCAAGTACAATCTGAATAAGAGCTATCAGATATTATTAAAGGATAAAAAGGAAATCATACTGCCTCACTCTGATGAAACAGGAAAAAAAATAAAGCAGTGGATTGCAAGTGATGAACTTGTAACGATTCATTCAAATGAACCGACACTAGAAAAAGTCTTCATAGAATTGACGGGGAGGAACTTACTGTGAACATTTCATTAAGAAAGATAAAAGCAATCGTAGGAATGAAGTTTCAGACGTTATTAAGTAATACCAGTGTGATGTTAGCCCCCATTCTTGCATTAGGGTTTGTATTTGCTATAAAAAATCTAATGCCGGATTTAGATGTAAGTGAGGAAGGAATTAACTTTTCTACGAATGCATATGCTCTTAGCTTTGGGATTGTTTTTAATATCGCAATAGCTGGTATTTCAATGAGCAGTGGCCCTTTAGCAGAAGAAAAGGAAAAAAACACTTTACGAGTTCTAATGACATCTTCGGTAAACGGCTTAGAGTACTTGATTGGGACTCTTCTACCTCCATTACTTATCCTGATTCTAGTAAATATTCTTATGATACCTGTTAGTGGATCCTCTTTTGGGGATGTCCAATTTGGAAGTTACTTGCTCCTGACAACAGTAGCTAGTTTAATCAGTCTTATAATTGGATATATAATTGGAATCCTTACTAAAAACCAAACACAAACATCCTTATATACAATGCCGATTACGTTACTTTTAACATCAGTACCTGCACTCAAACTGTTCCAAGAAGATTTGTCCGCTATGCTTGACTATACTTACACAGGAGTGTTAACGAATTTTTCCAACAGTATATATTCTGAGATTGGATACCAATGGAACCTAACAGATATTAGTGTGTTGTCCGGGTGGTTCATTATTTCTTTAGTTATCTTTATTTTTGCATACAAGAAAAATGGATTAGATAGTTAACTACTGGAAAATAATAAAATGTATGGAGAAGAAATTAGATTAGGTATCTTAAAATATATAAGGAGTAGTGGTAAATGATGTTCCATAAAAAAGAGAAAAAAGAGAATAAACGTTTTGATGAAAAGTTGATACAAACTTCTCAACAAGGGAGTATGATATCTATATGGGTTGATCGTGAAACAGGTGTTAACTATATTTACACATGGAGTGCGCAAGGATGCACTCTCACCCCTTTATTAGATAAGAATGGTGAAGTTATAGTAGCACAAATAGAAGAAGACAAGTAAAAATTGTACGATTACAGAAATTCTTCATTAAGAAGGATTTCTTTTTCTTTTAGTAAACGCATAGTCGCAAAGTGGTAAATTCAGATGCACTGGCTGGTAAATAGTGTGGCCGAAATCACGATCAAGCTGTTGATTTTTTGTAATTATGCAGATATGGATTAAATCAACGGTTCTACGTCGTCCATTATTCCGTTAGATTCTGTTGAGCTCTTCTCCTTTATATACATAGGGACCGAAATACTGTTCGCCTTCTTCGTATGTATAAGACTCATACCATCCGCCGGCCCCGAGCGTATCCTCATTGATCTGAATCGCATTTCCCAGTATCGATATGCGGGAAATGATTTTCAAGAAACCACCTAAAGGGTATATATGGATCAGGAGGGATTTAATGGTTAAAAAAACGATGAATCTATTCTTGTTGACGGCTGTGCTTTTACTCATTGCTGGATGTCAAAGCTCACAGGAGGAGACAGATCGGCAAACCTCTGAGCCTGTTGAAAATGAAAGTTCGGAATCGCTGGACGGCAGCACAGGAGACGATGTTAAGAGCGAAAATAACGCGGATGATGGGGACGCTGAAAGTATCGACTCCTCAGGTGAAGCTGAAACTTCTAATGATGACGAGAGCAGCACAGACGTTTACAGCGGAGCACAAAAGAATCCTGATTATTTTATTGATACTCAAGTATTCGATGAGGGAAGTCGGTTTTATACAGCATACGCTATACACCGTGATAAGGAAGAAAAACAAGCACTTTCACCTGAAGAACGCCTGGAAATGTCACTTTTAAAGAATGACCCGTCTGAGCAGGATATACTCCGCTCGTACGCTGATCTATCCTTTGAATGGCCGCACCTATACATCCACTTCCATGAAGATGGGAATGAATTATCCACAACCTCTACTCAAAGCACCTTATTCTTCGACGCGTTATATGGGATCAGTGATCTTTATGGAGTTGAAGAGATTACTTTTTTAAACCCTGATGGTGAAAAAGGTTTGACATTAGCTGAGCGATCCGTCGATGAATCGATTGACGTTAAAGATGAAAAAGGTTTAACACGCGGTTACTATACGATTTATGACGAAGCATTAGAAGAAACCCTATTTCTCCCTGGTGGTGAGCTGGAGGAGCAAGTGGTAAATGAAAACGATGAGCCCCTCACTTTTCCAGAGACTATAGATGCGATGGGCACCATAGATCATGCCGATTCGTTTTACTCGTCAGCCATTGTCGAAGGGATACAAATTGTCGACTCTTCCCTGACAAACGGTGTGGCTGCGGTGCAATACACAATGGATGAAGACATGGTAACGGAAGCGGATCAGTCTGTACTTGAGAATGCGATTCAATTGGCGGCGCTTGACTTCCATGCATGGGAAGTTCAAATAATAAATGATACGTTGAAAGAAAGCAGCACCTATCCATTGATAGGTCAGTAACACGAAGCGAAGAACCAGCATAATAGGAGAAAAACTATCAAGGAGTATCCCGTAATGACCTGAAGAATCCTCTCCTGAAGGTACCGTCACCATCCAAAAAACTTAAATCCACATTATCCTAATGAAATCGTTGCTTTTTTGCGGCTGTGCTGAAGCGTAATGTTGATATTACCCATAAGTAAGGACTTCTTATTTTTGTGGAAGTCCTTTTGGCTTATCACGAACATTCCACTCCCATCCTATGAAACAACTCGTTCATGCAAAAACGAACCGTTGTGGTTTTACGATTTAAAAATTGGAAGTCTCCATCCTTCATTAATTACTGCATCCAGTCATCACGATGAGTGTAATAAAGGCTAAAACATGTTTCTTCAAGAAAATACGCCTATCTTTTATCGTTGTTTTCCTTATGTTTAAAAATAACTATGCTGCACTCCTGACACCTCAAGGCTGGATTTTTTTTGACTTTTAACCATGCGTCATCTATTAATGTTTCACTTCCAAAATCAGCAAAGATTGAATCAGGCGAGTCGGACCAGCAAATTCTTCGAGGCGAGAAAATATATCCTTGCTTCAACTCTTTACCACATTCAGGACACCTTACTACATCGTCCATTGTTAGTGACACCACCTTCACCTTAGTGTTTTTATAGAACGTTTCTTATTAAAGAAATTGGATGTAATGATCATCAATAGTCCTGTTACTAACATAGGGATCGATGCAGCCTCTAATAGTTTGGGCATACCATCTAAATCAAAAATCTCACTAAATGCTAGTCCAACAGCGAAAATCCATGTACCTAAGTAAGCAAGCCATTTTCCTTTTTTGGTTTTCCTATTTGAAAACATCCACCTTCTCCTCTCCGCAAGTGCTATTTCCTTTCACATGTTCTAAGCAATTTAATCTGTGATAGGTAATTAAATACATCCTATCAAACTTGCCGTAATTTGGAAATTACAACCATATACATCTAATGAAAAGTGATGGTTCTAATTGAACGACAGCCCCTCCCTATACCTCGAATCCAAAATTCCAGTTTCCCCAGATGCTTTTCTAACCAATGATGAAACTCCTCCTCAAATCACATTACAAAATGTAATTTATAATTGACATTTTGTAATGTATTGAATAATATAAATGTAGGAGGAGGAGAGGATATTTTTTGAAAAACAAAAAAATGAAGATCGCCCGTGTTGAAGCCGATGTTTCTCAAGAAAAATTAGCAGATATTGTAGGGGTTACAAGGCAGACCATTAATTTAATCGAATCTGGAAACTATAACCCGAGTCTGAAATTGTGTACGGCCATATGTAAAGCATTAAATAAAACTTTAGATGATTTATTCTGGGAGGAATGATCAATGCGTGCTGAAAAATTAGTTAAAGAAACTAAATTAACCATTGGTATATCGTTATTTGTCAGCTTAGCCCTGTTTATCACCTGGTTTATTCTCGAAACAACGTCCATTTCTTTTCCTAACAGCAAAGCCTTTTTAGCCTTATCACTTATTCCTCTCAGTGCAGCACTGACTTCCTTCCTTAAACTAATGAAAATAAAAAAGAACCCGAAAATTATTGTATCCGAGACGGATGAGAGACTTGTAGCGGAGAAGAATCAAGCCGATGCAAAAACATTGAAAGTGCTTCAAGGTGTTTTGTTCTTATCCTATTTGGGATACACATTCATCATTCCCGAAGACACATTTAAATCTGTCGGTTGGTGGGTAACGTTAAGTGTACTCCTCTTCTCTTTATTCGCTCCATTGATTTTCCGCCATATCATGAAAGAAACCTGATAAAGCTACCGCCTCTCTCCAATCGTCGAGAAATTCCCCTACGCTGTTACTCACAACATTTAATATTGGATTGAAAAGGGAACCTCATTAAAAATGGGTTCCCTTTTCAATCCAAAAAACATTATTATGAAGTGATTTTCGGCTTTTTATTTAATAATTTTTTTAATATGTTCCGTCCAGCTGACAACGCAAAATATAAAGGAATGGTGACTAGTAATATTAGATAAAAGTCTCGTCCAGCAAGGTAAGTGGAAGAGTGAAGACCTTTTATAAGGAAGTGAGCAAACAGGTAAGAGATAGGCAGTAGAATAATCTTTTCTAGTCCATTTCTTATTTTCTCGTTCTTACGGAATAGGACCAATCCAATTCCACAAATAAGTGAAAAACCTACAGCAAACAACAAATAATAACTTAAAACAACCCGAGGTAACGTCATAACAGAACCATCTGTTATGGGATCCCCATAAATTAAAGTATTTTCACTTCCATCGGTATTGTAATAGTAGACGGAAGCGACCGTTTCCCCATTCGGGTTTAAGACCGTATTTTCTACGTTGTTTCTGCTTATTTTCTGGTGCCAGATCGTTTCCCACGTCGTTATATCATAGACATATCCTGAATTGCCCGCTGCTGGATATTCGGTTACATCAAATCCAGCGACTTCTTCACTAAAATTCAAACGTACAGTTCCGTCATCCTTTTCCATGATTGAAACTGCATCTTCATTATAAGATAGGTATGCCGGCGTTGTCAGATAAGCGATTGTAACCACTGCAAAAACCAATGTTACCATGACTGAAAATATAATCGTCTGCAGCTTTTTCCTTCGCAACGTATTTTGTATGTTCCTTAAGGGAGCTATATCGGTATCTACTGGCGGTTCTTCAAAAGTCCGCATTTCTTCAAGGCGTTTTTTGCAGTTTTCACAAGAAGCTATATGGTCTTCGACTAGATCTCTGGTATCTTGACTTGCCATATCCTCGGCATATAACGGCAGTATATCCCTGATCACATTACAGCTGATCTTCATCGATAATCCTCCAATCGCGCTTTAATCTTTTCTCTAGCGCGGTGATAAGTAACACAAGCCCAGTTATCACTTTTTGCATACAATTTGCCAATTTGCTTAAATGACAGTTCTCCAAATACACGGAGCGTAAAGACCTTTTTGTATGGCTCTTTTAAATTCTGGATAACTTCCTGTATCTTTCCAGACGCTTCTGAAGTGGCTATTTCTTGCTCTACATTGTCTCCGCTGGCTGGTTCTGGAACAGACTCAAGATCTACAAAGCTTTTTTTCTTACGCAAATAAGAGTAGTAACTGTTTTTGGCAATTTGGCATAACCAAACACGGATATCGCTATCCCCTTTGAAACTGTCTAACGATCTTAATGCCTTCATAAAAGTTTCCGAAGTGATATCTTCAGAGATATTCTTATCGCAGGATAAACTATACACATATAAGAATACGTCTTTAAAGTATGTAGGATAAATATCCTCAAGCTGTGTCACCATCTCACCTCCTTACATATAAGACGCGATAAACTCAAATATCTTACAAAAATATAAAAAAAAACCGAACAAAGTACCCCCGGTCCTGTTTCTTCTACCATAATTACTGGGTACTGAATTCTCCACTAATCTGCATACAAAAAACACCCGCCCTTTCTGGAAAAGAGCGAGTGTTTATTAGACATTCCATTCACTTTTTGCGAAGATTTTAAAGCAAAACCGCCTATCGTTAATAGAAGGCATTAAAGGATAACCCCCATACAGAAAGACTTGATATTGAGATATATCATAGCTTTTCTTTTACTTTAGTCTCCATATGTATCGTCTATGCTGCATACTACTTCGTTAGTCTATTTGATTCTTCCCATTCACTTAGATACATTTTCTCTGTCAAATTGTTAGGATTACTAATTTTACAAATGAACTCTAAACTATTTCCATCCGGGTCATTAAAATGTACCTTTGCATGGGCAAACTCTCCATTAGGATTTGGCATCACGAATGGTTCAATAGGATCAAAACCAAAAGCTTTTCTCGGTTTATAACCTTTAGTTTTTAGCCAGTTAACCGAGTTTTTCAAACCATCTAAAGATACTTCAAAAGCTATATGTCTAATTGAAGGATGATACTCTACCTCAACTTTATCGGTTTTCCATAAGCCAACCCAACTTTGGTCTTTTACAATCCATAAGAAAGCTAATCTATCTTCCACTTTATGGTCAAACTTCAACCCTAGTCCTTCATAGAATTCAATCGACTTATTTAAGTCACTTACCGGCAAATGTGCTTCGTATAGACCCTTAATCAATGAAAATACCTCCTATATTTCTTATCTTCACTTGCTTCAAAGCATATTATTAAAGAAAAGCCCCCATTAGCGAAAGACTTGATTTCGAGACTTCTTACACATCTCCTTTATTTTACTCTTAGATCTCGAAAGAATAAAACCTCACCCTATGTAATAAAGGTGAGGCCCAATAACAAATTGATTAAGTATTCTTTTCTACAATATTGATCCTTGGCTCATATTCACATAAAATTTCAAAGGTAGTTTCTGAGGTTGAAATAACATGATGTTGAATACCATAAAGATCTCTACCTGGTCCTGGCTGATCATCATACCAGTCCAGAAATTCAGAATTGGCCATCTTATATAAATACCAACTCTTATCATCTTTCCCGAAATAATTAGTACGTGCTTTAGAAGCTAATTCTAATAATGAACTACTTTTCATCTCATCAGTAAAACGAAAGGCTAAGACAAAGTTACCAAACTCATACTTGTCATAATTAAAATGCATCATAAAATTTTCGTTTTCAACCACAATAACTAGGCCGTCGTTTGTTTCCCCAAATTCCACTTTTTCTAGATAAGCACCATGAATATAGTTCTTAGGGTTCCAAACTTTCATATCTACGTTTGTAATCATTAACATCCCTCTCTATTTGTATCTAATCTTTTCTTTCCCAAACCATAATGAAGGTTCCTGTCCACTGTGACTCTTGTAATACCTAACATTACCTTCTTTTGGGAATTTAACAAATGTAGTAGAACCATCATACTTCACATATTTTTTATAACTAGCACCCGGAGAAACAGTATTCCAAAAATCGCTGTTTGCTCGTGATGATCCACCTGACCTATTATAAATTTTTGTTCCTTTACTTGTTGTATGGCTATATGTACTGCCTGATCTTACAGAACCCCAACCTCTGGGAGAACCTCCCCCACATTCAATAGTAGCTCCTCCCTTTATAGATGAGTGCTCATCTGTGACGATATTACTATCCCTAGTCGTGTCACCCATAGGTGAAGGTTCACCAATACTCCACCCACCATAACACATTGCACTTACGTTTTTAGCACCGAGCAAAAGAGGTGTTAAAGCCAATAAAAGCAAAAGAAATGTAAAAATCAACTTTTTCATAATGATTTATTCCTCCAAATAAATTATTCAAGTTACTGAAGGTAAACTCCTTTAACCTCCTTAGATTTTTTATCGCTCTTAAATTCTAGTAACTTTTTATTGTATACTTTAGAACTAGTATTATTACATAAAAAGGTACATAACTTAGGAAATGTTAATCTAAATTAGCTCTTTAGAACATAATTTCGTTATAAACATTCCCAATTTTTATTTCAAACTGGAAAATTTCCCCTTCTATAGAGCGATGAGAAGTTTTTTCCCGATCACGTATAGTTAATCCAATATTTCTTATACAATGCTTCCCGTAGGAAAAAAGCGATTGCCCGTAATGAACAATCGCCCCCTATAAAGGAAGATTCGAAACAAAGATTATTCTCCCAGTTGTCGCAAATATTTTTTAGAAATTCCGCTGTTATATTCTAAGATGAGTACAGGAGATTTCTCTTTTGTTTTATAGATTTCAGTACCGATAGGCGCTTTCGTTGACATTCCTTTTTTAACTTCTCCTATTTTTTCTCCTTTTTCATAATCTTTTTCTTCTATCCAATCTGCGCCATTCTGGTATTCATATACTGCTCCATCTTTTAGTTCAACAAGGTCAGAATCAGGATTCATTTTTAACACTTGGCTTCTTGATAACAAACCGCCTTCACCAGCCCCCGGGTGACATCCAGATACAATAAAGATAAGAAATGTGAAACTTACCACTAATATTCTCAATTGTGAGCCCCCAGTATGATTAGTTATAGTGAAAAAATCTTAAACCTCAACAAATCAAACCAAACGAATTTACATTTATAAACTTTATTGATGTAAATTCCTTCCCCACCCCATTACACCTTTAAAGATATATGCATTATTTCAAAATTAACAAAATTAAACAAACTACTTTTTAAGTTAAATTATAGTTAATATCTCGAATTCAAGTCTTCCGCTAACCTGCCCGTTTCTTTAAGACTTGAACCCAAGATATCTATGCCATCTACGATCTCTTATACGTCCAAAATATACGAAGTAACACAACGACAAGGGATAAAGGAATGCTCCACAATATTTGATAACTCCCTAACATATACATGAACAATACGGGCATCAATACAACCGCATAAATGCCCCATCGCTGTTTATGAGTGGAAAGATAATATCCGACGAAAGCTGTGACCAATGCCGGAAAGAGAACGAGGGACAGAAAAGACATAGTCATAGTGAACCTCCTTTTTTATGGCATCAAATCTTCCTGAAGTTTCCTTTTTATACTATGTATGTAGGAATAGATTCCTTATCCTTCCGCAGCATTAAAAAGCTGCCAGGGCGTAGCCCACGAACATGAAGATAAGGAAACGGAAGGTCATGATACTGTTCAAGACGATTCCAAGCCGGCTGCCGCCAAGTATTCCGAATACGACACCGATCGGATTGATGATGAACGTTCCCATCCAGAATCCGTAACCATAGTTTAATAGAAAGTTCGGCAGCCATAAGGCGGCGCCTAAACATGCACAAAGAATCGACAACAGCTGCCAGCGACTTTCTTTATCTACCGGGATGACACGATGCAACATAATTCCTCCTTCTTATGTAAAAAAATAAATAGTAATCGATGTCAGGATGACGGCTCGTACGCTTTTCCCTTTATTGTTTCGCCACGCACCGACAGCCGTCGTGATCCCGCTTATAGCGAGCAGGGCGATGCCGATCCGGTTGATAAGTGGAACGGAACCTGTCTGCCCGAGCGACGCAAGGAATCCTCCGACGACGAGAAAGCCGATGGTAACGATATAGGACGGCGAAGTTATCTCCTCTCTCGCTTCCTTTCGCTCCTCCGGCTCCATCTTGACGTACGTCATCCCGACGGCGCTGCCCATCGATCCCCACATGATGGCGAAGGGTATCCAAGCATCTAACACCTCGACGTTCATTGTTACCCTCCTTCGTTGATTTCTATTGCCGTTTCCTGTGGAATCAAGAAATCTAACAATTGCTGCCAATTATATCAAAATTCCACTCCCCTATGGAAGGCGCTTATCGTTTTACATAAGCAAAGGCCTGATCGAATCATCGATCAGGCCTTTGTCATCCTATCCGTAGGCGACGGGATGCTGGTTGTCTTGTTTTAATAGGACTCGATCGTGAAGCTGCTGCATCCATGCATCGAGGTTCTTTTCAGGCAGGAGGGCGCTCCACGCTTCGGGGTGGCAGTCGGCCGTCTCGACCTCCTTCGCTTGGAAAAGAGGGCTTGTCCGGATCAGGTTCGCTTGCTTCTTTTTTTGGTCTTCTGATCCGCACACGAGATGCACGAGTGCTTTGCCCGGCTCCTGTGTGACGGTATGGATTCCTAGTGTCTCTTTTTTCCGGTTGATCCGGTTCATCGTTTCATAGATTTCTTCTTCTTTCATTATAATGGCATACGCATCACGCTTGGCGGCTGCTATGCCGCTCCAGGTGACGTGTGCTTCAGCAAGGGTTTCCCGCAGCTTCCTCAAGTCGATATCGCCGGTCATGCGGAGAAGCGTCAGCCCCTTCTGTCCGGTGATACCGGTAACGCCGGGCGCTGTCAGGCCGGGAGCCAGCCGTTCGATGCGGGTTCCTTGGTCTGTATGGAAGCTGGACCGGACGTGCAGTGGAACGTCGTGGCTTCTGGCATGGAGGACCGCCCGTGGATGGATGACGGACGCTCCTGCCGCTGCCATCGCAAGCAGGCTTTCGTAGTCCATGCAGCTGTATTTGATCGCTCCTCGGACCGAACGTGGATCCGCGGAATAGACGCCGTCGACGTCTGTGAAAATGTCGCAGCGTTCGGCCCCTAATTCCGCAGCCAGCGCTGCGGCTGTCGTATCGGACCCTCCTCGGCCGAGGGTGCAGATTTCTCCTTCACCGGCGTTGCCCTGGAAGCCGGCGACGACGACGATCTTCCCGGCATCCAGCTGCTCTTGGATCGGACGCGTAGCAATCTTCGTGATCCGTGCCTTCCCGTAGGCGTGTTCTGTCTGGATGCCGGCTTGTGGGCCGGTCAGGGCAACGGCATCGGCCCCTTTTTCCTTCAGGGCGAGCGAGAGGAGCGAACAGGAAACCTGCTCTCCTGTCGCAAGCAGAAGATCCATGTCCCGCGGATCGGGACGGTTCGTCAGTTCTTTGGCAAGCGAAAGCAGGCGGTTGGTGGAATCCCCCATCGCTGATACGACGACGACCAGCTGGCTCCCTGTCTCTCTTTCCAGCAGGATCCGGTCCCGGATGGCTGCGATTCGCTCGGTGGACTGGAGGGATGTACCTCCGAACTTCTGCACGATGATGGCCATCGTCTTTTCCTCCCATTCGTCAGTGGCTTTTCTCGATTCGTTGGAACTCGGCAAGGGCATTGGTGACCAGGCCGAATTCAGAGGCGTGCGGGCGATCTTCGCCGTCGGCATACCCGTAATCGACCATCCGGTTGCGGTTCAGGCACAGCTTCGTCAATGTCGGCTGGAAGAAGTCGAATAGTTCAAACCGCTCCTTCAGCTGCGGGAACCTGTCCTGGTAGTCATGGATGGACGCTGCGAGCAGTTCGAAAAAGCGCCGTTCGCCAAGCATGCCGTGCCGCTCCATCAACTGGCTCAAGTAACGGAGGTGACAGATGAACAGGCCGGTGAATATGAACTGCGTGAGCCCTTCCGGCGGCTCGCTGCGGAGCACTTCCTTCATTTCGTCGGACAAGCCGCTCAATTCTTCAAACGGCTGATCGGTAATGTTGACGTCATCGACGAAGTCCTTGATCGCAAGTCGATGGGGCTGGTAATCTTTCAAAACGAGGATCGTATTCTGCCCGTGCGGGGAGAAGACCGTGCCGTATTGGTACAAGTAATGAAGCAGCGGGTCCATGACGACCTTGTAGAACTTCTGCATCCACGTATCAGGATCAAGACCGGATGCGGCGATCGCTTCTTTAATGTACGGCGTTCCTTCATGGTCTTCATGAAGAAGCGCGGCCAGCGTGATCGCCTGCTCCCCTTCCTCTAAATACGTGTAGATGCTTTCGCGCCAGATCGTCCCGAGCATCTCCAAATACTGATACGGCGCATCAGCGACGTTCGAGTAATGGGGATGATCGACGTTGATGCTGGCATTCTCTCCCGGCAGGATGACCCGGCATTCGTTTTTCAGGAAGTCATCCTGTTCGTACATCCCTTTGATGAGTTCGGTCACTTTCGGCGCTATTTTCGTGCGCTCGGACGGCAGACCGCGATAAACGAGCGTGTTCAAAATACTCATCGGCAGTTTGACGTGGTGCTTCTCCTGAGAGCTTCTGTTTACGAAGGTGCGGATCGATTGCTGCGGCAGGTAGCTGTCCGCACCGTCGCCGACCGGGATGATCCTTTTTTCTGCAAGCTCCTGGGGGAAGTTCTGGACAATCGTGTTTTCCCACTGCCACTCATGGACAGGGAAGAAGTAGTAGTCCTCCGCCCGGCCGCCGGATTGTCGGACGACCTCCTTGAAACGAGTCCGGTCTTTTTCGCTCAACTCCTTCTCCAACAGGTCGTCCCAGTTCAAGCCGTCGACCGCCTGGAACGTGGCGAGCGTCTTATGTACAGCGATCCATGACAGCTTCACTTCCTGATGCTGCTCCGGTGCAAACCGCAGGTAGTCGCCGTAGCTGAAGCCGATTCTCCCTTTGTTATAGGTGATCCACGGGTGGCCGGTCATGTAGCCTTCGAGCTCGGCATAATCAATATCCAACAGCTCCCGGGAGGTAAGGTCCTTTTTGTTTAACAGGTGGACGTCCGCGATCAGCGTGGCATTCAATTCCTTGATTAAATGTCCCGTCGTTTCAGGGGACATTCCGATCGTCTCCTGAAGATCGATAAGCAGATCGACCGCGCTGTCTGCTTCCTGCTCCCCGTCCTCTGTGATCAGGCGGATGGACCGGGAGTCGACGTCGAAGCTGTCAAACAGGCGCGGCTCTGCCCGGAAGGTGTACACCGTCCCTTCCTTTGCTTCGAGCCGGTACGTGTTGGTACGTTCCTCCGTCGGATGGATCATATCCTCATACATATATTCCGCAAGCATCTTCGCCATCAGTCGCTGGTTCACTTTCTTCCAATCGTCTTCCTTCAGCTGTTCTTGAATATCTTGAAATAACACGTCAATCCCTCTTTTCTTTCGATTATGGATGGGTAAGTGCGGGCTGCTTCTTCGACCCGAACGTCTGGAATACGTGGGAGTCTTCGACCGGGTACACGTCCCTCCCTGCGATCCGGTTGATGATCACGGCATTCCGGTAGGCGCCGAGACCGAGGTCCGGTGCACCGACGCCGTGGGTATGGAGCTCCCCGTTCTGTACAAAAATGTCCCCTTCGGCTTCAAACGTCGTTTCGATGTCATACTCCCGGTTGATGACGAGCCTTCCCCGGTCATCTTTGACGAGTGCTTCTTCGATGCTTCGGAAAAAGGCCGGAATCCGCTGTCGATAGCCGGTACCGAGGATGACAACATCCGCTTCGGTTTCCACCGCTTCCCCGCTCACCCGCTGATATCCGCGCAGGGTCAGGCGGCCGCCCCGTCCTGCAAGCTCCGTCATTTCCGTCATCGCCTGGAGCTCGATTTCCGTTTTTTTGCCTCCGACGGTCCGTTCATACAGGTGATCATAAATGTCTGCGATCGTCTCAGCGCTTATTCCTTTGTACAAGAGGCTCTGATCCTCCAGCAGCTGGTCCTTCTTCCATTGCGGGAGGGCGTGGAAGAAGTCGATATAGTCCGGTGAAAAGTACTCCAGCCCGAGCTTGGAATATTCCATCGGGAAGAAGCCCTTCGACCGGGTGTACCATTGAAGCGAGCCGCCGCAGTTCTCCTGATGCTTCGCTATATCAAGGAACACCTCGGCTGCACTCTGACCGGAGCCAATGACGGTCACAGCCCCGTCGAGCTCCGCTTCCTCCTTCCTCTTCAAGTATTCCGATGTATGGAAGACGTTCGGTCCGAGTGCTTCCCGGAAAGCTTCCGGCACACCCGGTTCGGTCCCGATCCCCATTACGATATGACGGGTGATATAGGTCTCTTCCTCTCCACGGCTCAGGTCGCGGATCCGCACTTGATAAAGGTTCCGACCGTCCCGTTCCACCATCCGGACCTCCGTCACCTCTTTGCCGAACCGGCAGGAATCAAGGCGCTTACTCACCCAGCGGCAGTAATGGTCGTATTCCTTCCTCGGAATATGGAATTTCTCCAGGAAGTAGAAGTGATAGAGACGGTTATGTTCCTGCAGGTAGTTCAAATAGCTGTGCTCGCTCTTCACATCTGCCATGCTGACAAGGTCTGCGAAAAACGGGACCTGCAGCGTCGTACCTTCGATAAGCATATGAGGGTGCCATTGGAAGTCCGTTTCCCTTTCGAAGAATACAGCACGGACATCCTCTACCCCGTCCAGCAGGGCGGCCATTCCCAAGTTGAACGGCCCGAGCCCGATTCCGATGACATCATAGACAGGTTGTGTCGTATACATCGTTCCACCTCTTTTCAAATTCTTCTCGTTCACAAAACATCAGCTGCGCCTGCTTATCAGGGAGGGGGATCGGCTTTATCCTCCGGAAGCCGCACCTTTCGAACACATGGATCATCTTCTCATTGCGGATATCCGGTTCCGCTGCGACCTTTGCCGTCTTAGGCTCCTGGAATTGGTACCGCACCATTTCGCGGAGGAAAGGCAGGGCACAGCCTTTACCAAGGTATGCTTTCTCCCCGATCAGCAGGTGGACGCCCTGATCGAATGGGGCGGCGGGATACGAGCCTTCGAGAACGTCCCCCTTTACCCAATAGGCCTCCCAATAACTGACCGGTTCTCCATCAATCGTTCCGATATACAGCGTCTGGTGGCTGTCTGCGAGCGCTTTTTCATAGTGGGTACGGAAACGGTCGAGCGGAATATTCAAGTTCCAGAACGGATGGACGTGTTCCTCCTGCATCCAGCGATGGACAAGCGCGAGATCATCGATTCCGGCGCGGCGGAATCCGATCGTCCGGCCGATGTCTTCCGCATAGCGTTCATACTCACACACCATGGATCGTCCCTTCCTTCACTGCGATCGGGTTATCGATGTTGGTGTACACGGACTGCGCTTCCATCGGCCCTTCCAGCTCGTCCATGTCATACAGCCTCGTCAAAAGATTGGCTTTACACGGCAGTTTACCTTCCGTAAGCAGGCTTTTGGCGACAGGAGATTCCGGATGGAGCTGAAGGCGCTCTCTCAGCATTTCCATCAACACCTCTTCCTCGATCAGCCCGCTTGTTCCGAAGCCGTTGATAAGACCGAATAAATGATTGAAGAAGAAATAATAGCGCATCCGTTCTTCCGCCACATCATCTGCGCAGATCGTGTCGCTCGTTTCGTTCAAGGAAGGAAGCAGTGCTTTCAGGAGGTCCGCTTTCGACTCGCTGAAATAGTATCCCTGGTTATCCCGGTAATAAAAACGGGACGGATAGCCGTTTTCCAGGCGGACGACGGCATTCTGCTGATGGGCCTCAAGCGCAATTCCGTAGGTCGAATACAGCCACATCATAGGATCGAAGCTGATCGACAAATACTTTTCAAACCAGTCGAGGCTGACCGCTTCCGTCGACCGCCCTTCCTTTTCGGCAAGGCTGTGGATGATGCCCGCTATCCGCGATCTGTCTCCGTACGCGTGATCCTGGACGAGGGCTGCCACGAGACTCACTCCGGATGCCTGCTTTTCCACGAACGGATTCTCACGTAAGATGACATCGAAGCCGGGGACGTCCTTCAAGCGGATCGATGCCGGGTCCTTGATGATATCGAAATCCGGATACGCTTGTTGCAGACGGGTACCGAGATCGGTCGCGAGCAGTCGGGATACCTCTACCCCGCGGTCCAGCTCCTTCAGCTGATTACAGCGAAGGGAGTTGGTGATTTTCACCGGGACGGAGAACTTGAACATCCACGGGGATGAGCTGTTGTAAACGGTGCGGAAGGAGGATGTCGCCGTATAGAAAGCTCCTGCCGGCCCGAGGTAAGTCAAAGCCCCGGACTCGAGAAGACGTTGTACATCCTTTCGCTTAAGCAGGCTCGCGGACTGGAGTGGATGCATCGGAAGCAGCACGCGTCCTCCGCCGATCTCTTTTTTCAAAAACTCTGCCGCCCCTTCCCGCTGCGCTTCCTCCTGAATGAGGACGGAGGCAGGCCGGTCGAGACTGGAATCCTGCGCGACGATGTCCGGGTCCGCACTGAAATAATCGAGTTGGAATATCCCCTTATGCTCGGGTGCGTACGTTCGGTCTTCGGCATCCGTCAGTCCCTGTTTGCTCTTCGGTGTCGGGTGGAGCAGATGACCGAACAGCAGCGACTGCTCCGCTTCGATATAGTCGAAGTCTTCTCTGGAGAGCTGATGGCGGTCTTCCCACCGCGCTTCGATGTACTCCTTCATTTTCCTGCAGCTGAGGAGCACCCGCAGGATGAGCTCATCTTCCGCCCATTCCTGCCCGTTCCCGATCAGCCACTCTTTGACGAGGAGCGTCGTCATCGTCACGTAGTCGAGGGTGTGGGCATCTTCCATGCCCTCGGTGTAGTAGACGGCCGGGAAACGGAAGAGGTGCCTCCCCGTCAGTGACCAATACTGCAGCGGTACGTCGATCACCATCTTCTGTCTCGTGAGCGGGATTCGGATCCTTTCTTCTCCTCCGCTGATGCGTTCATAATTTTCGGTTTCTCTCACATAGCAATTGAGGAAACTCTGCATCGTCGCCTGTTCGGCTGTTTCCTTCGCTTTCATCAATGGGAATCTCCTCCTGTCGTCCGTTTGTCCGCAGCGTCAAGAACTGCCTCGATGACTGCCTTCACATCCGCTTCTGTCGTCCGCGGATTCAAAATCGTGCATTTCAAATACGTTTCTCCCCGAACCACCGTTTTGGCGATGATCGGCTTCCCTGAGGTGAAGAGGTCCTGCTGGATCTGCCGGTTCAGAACGCCGCGGTCTACGTCTCCGCTCCCTTTGTACTGGAAAACGACGGCGGACATTTCCGGTTCGGCATTTTCCACAAGAAAATCAGGATGGCCGGCTAAGCGATCGGCAGCAAAACGCGCCGTCGCCATCGTCTGGTCGACCATGTCGCCCAGTAGCTCTGTCCCGACCGTTTTCAGGGTGACGAGCACTTTGAGCGCATCAAAGCGCCGCGTCGTCTGCACGCTTTTGTTGACGAGATTCAAAATGCCGTCCTCTTCGTCCGCTTTCGGATTCAAATAGTCGGCATGGTGGGACAAGAGCCTCATGTGGCCGCCGTCCTTCAGCAGGAACAGTCCGCAGCTGATCGGCTGATACAGCCATTTATGAAAATCAAGCGTGACGGAATCCGCTCGCTCCAGTCCCGCAAGCTTCCCTTTGTGTGCCCGGCTGAAGAGAAGCCCCCCGCCGTAGGCAGCGTCCACGTGAAACCAGATGCCTCGCTCTTGGCATATATCCGCAATCTCCTCCAGCGGATCGATGCTGCCGAAATCCGTCGTCCCGCACGTGGCCGCGACGGCAAAGGGATGGAGTCCTGTTTGTTCCATTTCATCGAGCGTATCCTTCAGAGCGGCCGGGTCCATCCGGTGATGCTCATTGACGGCGACCGGAATGACGGCATCCTCTCCGAGACCGAGCTGGGCAAGACTTTTCCGGACGGAGAAGTGGGCTTCTTCAGAACAGAGCACACGCAGCTTCCGGAAGTTCTCCGGGAGCCCCTTTTTCTGGACGTCGTGTCCGAACCGTTTGAGGCAGTATGCGTCTCTTGCAAGCAGCATGCCCATATAGTTGGACTGGGTCCCGCCGCTTGTGAACACGCCGTCCGCCTCTTCCGGAAACCGGACTAGATCCGCCCAGTACTTGACGAGCATTTCTTCGACATACGTTGCCGCCGGACTTTGATCCCACGAATCCATCGATTGATTCCATGCTCCGATCATCACCTCTGCCGCTATACCTGCGACAAGCGGCGGGCAGTGGAGATGGGCCATGCTCTGTGGGTGGGAGACGTGCAGGCTGTTCTTCAAAACAGGGTCCTTAAGTTCATTCCATACGTCCTCAAGCGCCCGGCCATTCACAGAGTCCGTGTCCATCGCTTGTATCTCCGATCTGACCTGCTGATGGGACTTTCCAATAAAGGGCTGATCGACCTCTTCATATACGTCCAGCACCGCTTCTGTAACAAGCTCCATCTGCTTACGAAAAGCGGTAAGTCCTGCTTCTCCGTGGAGGAAAAGGTGATCGAACGCCGTGTTCGTCTGTTTGCATGCCGTTGTCATCGTTTCACCCCGCCGTCGCAGCAGCAGTCGCTTCTCGGAGAATCGCCACCACGTCATCGATTTGTGCTTCGGTAATGATCAGCGGCGGCAGGAACCGGACGACGGCGCCGTGCCTTCCACCTACTTCAAGGATTAACCCGCGGTCGAAGCATTCCTTTTGAATACGGCTTGCGACTGCCGCGTCTGCCGGCAGGCTGCCCTGGATCGATGCTTTTCCTTCCGGGTCGACCATTTCCATTCCGATCATCAATCCTCTCCCGCGGACGTCGCCGATCGCCGGGAAATCACGCTGCATGTCTTTCAATGCTTTCATCAGCTTCGTACCCATCTTTTCCGCATGTTCCGATAAACGCTGCTCTTTCACGTATTGCAATGTCGCTGTTCCGGCGGCCATCGCCATCTGGTTGCCTCGGAACGTCCCGATATGGGCGCCCGGTTCCCATGCGTCCAGCTCCCTGTCGTACACGACGACGGATAACGGCAGGCTGCCGCCGATCGCTTTCGATAGAACGAAGGCGTCCGGTACGATGCCGGCATGCTCGAAGGAGAACAGTCGCCCTGTGCGGCCGATCCCTGTCTGGACTTCGTCGATGATCAATGGAATCCCCCGCTCCTTCGTAATCCGGCGCATTTCCTTTAGCCATTCAATCGGAGCAGGGATAGCTCCCCCTTCGCCCTGGACCGTTTCGAAGATCATCGCTGCCGGGGGAAGAATGCCGCTCTCCGGATCGTCCAGCAGCTGTTCGATATAGGTGGCGCTCAGCGCCTGTCCCTCGTCCCCGCCTTTACCGAACGGGCAGCGGTACTCGTATGGATACGGCAGGAAGTGGGTATCCGGCATCAATCCCTGTACATGCCGCTTCGGAGCAAGGTTGCCGCTTATGGACATCGTTCCATGCGTCGCTCCGTGATAGCCGCCCTGGAAGGTCAGGATGCTCTGTCTTCCTGTCGCCGTCTTTGCAAGCTTCAGCGCTGCTTCGATGGCATCTCCTCCTGTAGGTCCGCAGAACTGTACCTTCGCCCGCTCCCGGAAGTCGTCCGGGAGGCTTTCGAACAGTTCGTCGACGAAGCTTTCTTTTACTTCTGTCGTAATATCAAGCGTGTGAAGCGGCAGGCGGTCACGAAGGACCTTCTCCATCGCTTCGATGACGACAGGATGGTTGTGACCGAGGGCTAGCGTACCGGCACCGGCAAGACAGTCGATGTAGCGCTTCCCTTCGACGTCGGTTATGTAGATGCCTTCCGCTTCCCGGATGGCTAATGGAATACGGCGCGGATAAGAGCGCGCATTGGATTCTCTTCGTTCCTGCTGATCTAATAATTGTTTATTGGATTTTTTTGTTTGGATACTCATTTCATTCAGCTCCTTGTCTCTTCTGTTCGTTAACCTATCGATATCGTAATTGATAATGATTTTCAATGTCAACGGTAGTTGAGAACTATTATCAGTTTTTGAGAAGAAGAAATATCCTCTACAATCCCTGTTACGACCGCATTCTCTATCCTTTTGCAAGTACTGCTTTTTTTCTGACAATTAGGAAAAAAGACCTGTTACTTAAAGGAGAAAATGGTTATATTTCCAAACATTAATTTGTCGTTTTCGTGACGTACGCGTCATGGACTTTGTCGACTCCTGCCCCTATGATTAAGAAGAAGATGGAAAATACAGGAGGGATCGTATGAAAAAAAGAACGATGTCACTCGTCCTCGTCACTGCCATGGGCGCAGCTATGATGCCCGGCTCCACGCTTGAAGCGGTCGAAGGTCCGTCGATCGAGATGGAGAAAAAAGAAAACCCGCATGCCTCTGTCCACCGCCCGTCTTTCCCGGCATCTTCGTGGGACCATCCGCTTCCTTCCTCTCCCGTCCTGCATCCCGGTTCTATCCGCGGAGCAGGTATGAGAAGCGGACCGCTGAAAGCAATCGATCCGTTGATCGAGCAGGCGATAGCCGATCAGGTGATGCCGGGTGCTGTAACCTTCGTCGCCCGCCGGGGCCACATTGTTCAGCAGGAAGCCTACGGCTACGCTCTCCGGTATAAGGATGATGCCTTCACAGAAGTAAAAAGTCCGATCAAAATGACGGAGCATACCATTTTCGACCTCGCCTCCATCAGCAAAATCTTCACGACGACCGCCGCCATGAAGCTGTATGAAGACGGGAAGTTCAAATTGGACGACCCCGTCGCCAAGTATCTGCCGGGTTTCGCTGCCAACGGCAAAGAAGACGTGACGATTGAGCAGTTGATGACCCACACCTCCGGATTCACACCATGGATTCCCCTCTACCAAGTCGACGGAGACCGGGACGACCGGATCCAGCACGTGCTCCAATACCCGCTTGAAAATGCCCCGGGATCTACATACACGTACAGCGACCTCAACATGATCACGCTCGGCGCACTAATTGAACGTCTGTCCGGCATGCGTCTCGACACCTTCGTCAAACAGGAAATAACCGGACCGCTTCAAATGAACGACACGATGTACAATCCACCAGCACAGCTCAAGGCCCGCATAGCCGCAACGGAATACCAGCCGTGGACCGAGCGCGGACTCGTCTGGGGAGAAGTGCATGATGAGAGTGCCTGGTCCCTGGACGGTGTCGCCGGCCATGCAGGCGTCTTCTCGACTGCTTCCGACCTCGGCAAATTCGCTCATATGTTTTTGATGGAAGGAAAATACGGCGGCACCAGAATCCTTGAACCGGAAACGGTCGAGCTGCTCACGGAAAACCGGATCCCACAGTTTCCCGGCGATGACCACGGGCTCGGATGGGAGCTTCAGCAGGGCTGGTTCATGGATGCTCTCTCTTCCCCGTCTACGTTCGGTCACACCGGCTATACAGGAACGTCGATCGTCGTCAATCCGGCGAACCAGACCGTTGCGATCCTGTTGACGAACCGGGTGCACCCGACACGGGAAACGGTATCAACCTCCCCGACGAGACGTGCGTTCGCCAGACAGGTCGCTGATGCCATACCGGTAGCGTCTTCCACGAAGAAGGCCGAACGATGGTTTGCCGGTTATGGCGACAAGCTGGCCAGATCGATGACGGCAGAAGTCGATTTGAAGAAAGCTGCCACTCTTTCCTTCGATACGTGGTACCGCATCGAAAACACCTATGACAATGGCCGCCTGGAACGATCGACGGACGGCGAGAATTGGGAAGAGTTGGAGGTATTTACCGGGGAAAGCGATGATTGGGTTCATAAGGACTTCTCTCTGCCGAAA
Source organism: Bacillus sp. SB49 (assembly GCF_000469135.2). Lineage (NCBI taxonomy): Bacteria > Bacillati > Bacillota > Bacilli > Caryophanales > Bacillaceae > Bacillus > Bacillus sp. SB49. Next base: position 1,388,167 of record NZ_CP048117.1, on the reverse strand, counting down.
GACACCAAATTTATCCGCTTCACGTATGAAACAGATACCGCCGTCAACAACCGGGGCTGGTACGTAGAGGGAGCAAAAATCAACAAGAAGCCGCTCGATTTTGATACGAATGAATGGGAGAAACGATAGTAAAAAAAACGCCCGGGAGCTCGATGCTCCACGGGCGTTTTACATTTCCTGTCAAAGGTTATAGTGAAAATAGGAAGAGTAAAGGAGGTAGACTGTGAGCAGAACAACCAAAATCACGCTGTTTGCAATCTGTAGTGCCGTTTTAGTCGGATTTCTCATGTATGATCTGGTGGTTGGAGACTTTGGTTATCGGACCTTCCGTCTGATCGGTGTCATCGCTGTCGCCTTTTACATCCTCTATACCGTCCTTTCAAAAAAGAAAAAAAGTGAACTATGACAGCGTCGACGCTTTCCGGTCCGATCTCTGTTCCTGAACGGCTTCCTTGTGCTCCTCATCGTACAAATGACAGGCGACATGGTGCCCTTCTTCGGCCTCCTGCCACACGGGTACCTTCTGTGCGCAGATGTCCATGGCGACAGGACACCGGGTCCGGAAGACGCAGCCGCTCGGTGGATCGATCGGACTTGGGATTTCCCCCTCGATCAGCACCTGCTCCCGGGCATCCTCAAGGTCCGGATCGGGAATGGGAATCGCAGATAAGAGCCCTTTTGTATAGGGGTGCAGCGGGTTCGCGTACAGACGATCGCTGCTCGTCAGCTCCACTAGATGACCAAGATACATGACACCGATCCGGTCCGAGATGTGCTGGACCATCGATAGGTCGTGGGCGATGAATAAATAGGTAAGCCCCTTCTCTTCCTGCAGCCTTTCGAGCAGGTTGACGACCTGGGCTTGAACAGACACATCCAATGCCGATATCGGTTCATCTGCGATGACGATATCCGGATCCAGCGCAAGCGCCCGTGCGATTCCAATCCTCTGACGCTGGCCGCCGCTGAATTCGTGCGGATAGCGGTTGGCATGATCCCGGTTCAGTCCGACCTCTTCCAACAGCTCATAGACCCGCTCCGTCCGTTCTCGCCCAGTGGAAAACAGACCGTGGATTTCCATCGGTTCGGCTATGATCTCCGCAACTGTCGATCGTGGATTCAAGGAAGCATATGGGTCCTGAAAGATCATCTGCATGTTCCGTTTCAGGTGGAATTGTTCTTTCGGATTTCTACCGTGGACGCTTTTCCCTTGATAGAGCACTTCTCCATCCGTACGGTCATAGAGATTCATAATCGTCCTTCCTGTCGTCGATTTCCCACACCCGGATTCCCCGACAAGACCGAACGTTTCGCCTTTGTATATATCGAAGCTGACGCCGTCCACCGCTTTCAACGTCCGCCCTTTTCCTAAATGGAAGTGCTTCTTCAACTGTTTAACTTCCAACACTTTTTCTCTGTCCATCAAGATGCCCCCTCTTCTGTCCCATACCTTCTTGCGATGCACCATTCCTTCTCGTAATCAGAACCCTGCAAATCTATGATTTCAATCGCCTTGCCGATATTCGGGGAATGCAGCATCTTTCCATGTCCGTAATAGAAACCGACGTGGTGGATCCTGCCTTTTCCTTCTTCATAAGCAAAGAATAATAGATCCCCCGGTTCGACGCGATCCAACGGGATGTCTATGCCATGGACGGCCTGGTCGGACGCATCACGCGGAATAACGTGACCCTGCGCTTTGTGCATGTTGTAGGCGAAACCGGAGCAGTCATAACCGAACGCGCTCATTCCGCCCCAGAAATACGGAAGACCCTTAAAAGCCTCTGCCGTCTTTATGATGGACGCCCCGCTTCCCTCCCGGATATCCTTCGGTTTGCTTCGTGCATCTTCTCTGCTTACATAGCCTTCCCCATCCGCCAGTCGGACCCGGATGAACGAGTCTTCCTCATACAGGAAAGGAAGCTCGGTCAAAAAGCTGATTTCAAACAGCGGCTGTTTTTTCTCGTCGTAAAGGATAGTTGCTTTTGTATGGACGACGACCAGATCGACGCCTTTCCAGTCCGCTTCCGGCACCTCTGTCAATTGGCGGCACGGCACGTAGCCTGGATATCCACGCGCATCCTTGCTCGAGGGCTGACTCGGAATGATGACCTTCGCCCAGTCACCCTCCACCTCATCGACAAGGACACGTTCACCGTAAAGCAGCTGGGATTGGACGAGGTTATCGTCACACATGGCATGCTTCGCCGGGTCATCCAACTCCTCCAGCCACTTCTTCACAGAAAACGTGCGCTCTAATCCCTGTTCGTCGATCGGTCGCGGGGACTCCGGTGATGTCCATACCGTTGCGACCGGTGCCGAGACGATCCAGATTCTCTTCTGTTGATTCATCGTGTCTTCCCCCTTTTCTTCTCTATGATAGGACGTGTTCCTGGAACCGCACCTCATCGATTCCAAGCCCTGGTTCATCGGGCATAGTCATAACGGCACGGTTGTACACGACACCACCGACGATTGGATCTCCCGTCAGCATGAGCGGTGCATCGAAATCGACCTTGGTTACATTATTCAATCCAGCAGCAAAATGGGCGGCAGCCGTGATCCCGAGCTTCGTTTCAATCATTGAACCGACCATGCACGGGATGCCGCAGCTTTCTGCCATGGAGTTGATTTTACATGCTTGATGGATGCCGCCTGATTTCATCAGCTTAATATTGATCATATCGGCACTTCTTGTTTCAAGGACCCGCTTTGCGTCCGCCGGTGAAAAGACGCTTTCATCAGCCATGACGATCGTATGGGTTGCGTCCGTCACCTGCTTCAGTCCTTCTATATCTCCTGCCTTCACCGGCTGCTCGACGAGTTCGATCGGCAGATTCAGTTCTTCCATCCGCCGGATGGCGCGGATGGCGTCTTTCGCACTCCATCCCTGATTGGCATCAAGGCGGATTGCAGCATCGTCCCCGATCCGGCTGCGAATTGCCCGGATCCTTTCTATGTCCTTGTCGATCGAGTCTTTCCCGACCTTCACCTTGAGCGTACGGAAACCGTCTTTTATATATTGTTCGGCATCGTCCGCCATCTCCTCCGGCTCATTGACGCTGACCGTATAGTCGGTCTCAAGCATCCGCTTCGCCCCTCCGAGAAACTGATAAAGGGGAAGCCGGCAGAAGCGGGCGAGACAGTCATGGATCGCGATATCGACCGCTGCCTTGGCACTTGTATTACCGACACAGCTTGCATGAAGAGCTCCAAATAAAGAGTCTCTGTTAAGCACGGATTCTCCAAGGAGAACAGGGGCCAGGATCGTGCGGATGGTGTGCTCGATACTTACGAGACTTTCTCCTGTTATGACGTGGGTCGGCGGCGCTTCGCCCCAGCCGGTGATCCCGTTGTCGCACGTCACCTTCACATAGATGGATTGTGCAACCGTCACGGTCCGGAGCGCCGTCTTGAACGGTTTATGAAGCGGAACAGCTATCGGGTAGGTGTCTATGGAGGCTATCTTCAAATCTCTCACCCTTCCTTTCTATAAACATACCGGTTATGTAAAAGAAAAAGAGGCAGTCTTTCCGTGACGGAAAACGGCTGCCTCTTTTCGTTGATCCTTACTTCTTATCTGCCCATTTCAATTCAAGATATCCGACCGGGTGACGGACGATATCTGAAACGGAATCTTTCTCCAGCAGCACTTGGTTGTAGAAGTGAATCGGGAAGATCGGCATTTCTTCGAACAACACTTTCTCTGCTTCATACATCAGCTCCCAGCGCTTCGCTTCATCCGTCTCCGCTTTCGCATCGGCAATCAACTGATCGTACTCTTCATTTGACCAGCCGGTCCGGTTCATGGAGGAGTCGGAGATGAAGCTCTCCAGGAAGTTGATCGGGTCTGCATAGTCAGCAAGGAAGGAACTTCTGGAAAGCTGGTGCTCCAAGTTCTTCTGCGCTTCCAGGAACACGTTCCATTCCGCATTTTCAAGGGTCACATCGACATCCAGATTTTCCTTGAACATTTGTTGGATGGTTTCCGCTACTTTCTTATGATCTTCACTTGTGTTGTAGGAAAGGGTGACAGCAGGAAGTTCATCATAACCTTCTTCTTCCATTCCCTCTTCCAGTAATTTCTTCGCTTCCTCTGCATTGAATTCGATCAGGTCGCCGTTATGCTCACGGAAATCATCCCCGGACGGCCCTTCAAATCCGTAGGACACGAAGCCGTATGCCGGCTCTTCGCCGTTCTTCGTAACATAATCGACGATGTCCTGCTGGTTCACAGCCATGGCGAACGCCTGTCTGATCTTTTTATTCTGGAACGGCTCTTCATTGACGTTGAAACGGTAGAAATACGTTCCCGCCTGATCCGTGATGTTGACTTCTTCACTATCCATCAACTCATCAGCAAGCTCTGCCGGGATGTAGGACGTGTCGAGCTCGCCGCTCTTATACATCTGATATTCCGTATTCTCATCAGGAACCATGGACCATTTGACTTCATCCAATTGAACGGTTTCGTTATCCCAGTAGTTTTCACTCTTCTTAAAGACCATTTCGCTGTCATGCTTCCATTGATCAAGCGTGAATGGTCCGTTACCGACGAAGCTGTCCGCTTCGGTGTACCATTCCGGATTCTCTTCTGCCACCGACTGATTGATCGGGAAGAATGCCGGATTGGAGATGACGTGAAGGAAGTAGCCGGTCGGTGCTTTCAGCGTCACTTTCAACTCTTTATCGCTGACCGCTTCCACCATGACGTCATCCGCTGTTCCATCCCCTGTGTTGAATGCTTCTCCACCTTCAATGAAGTAACCGAGGAACGCAGCTGGTGAAGCCGTTTCGGGATCCAGCAGACGCTTCCAGGCGTACTCAAAATCCCCTGCCGTCACGTCATCGCCGTTGGACCATGCCGCATCATCACGGATTTTAAACGTGTACACTTTTCCGTCTTCCGACACTTCCCATTCCTCTGCCGTTGCAGGCTGTGGAGAATGATCTTTACCCAGACGGGTCATACCTTCCATCAAGTTGTTCAAGGCATTCCAGGACAAGTTATCAAAGCCCATCGGCGGGTCGAACGACGTCGGCTCTTCCCCGTTATTGATGAGAAGCGTCTTCGTACCGCTCTCCTCCGAGCCGTCCCCTTCATCTGATCCTTCACTAGAACTCTCATTTGCCGTACAAGCCGCCAGCATCGCGACAAGTACAATCCCCATGATTAACGTCAACCACTTTTTCATACGTGCTCCCCCTCTTTTTTATGATCCTTTTATTGTTGCCATATAAGTGCGAGCCCGTTCATCCTGCAGCCAGCATTCGACTGCGTGGGTGGTACTAAGCTCGGTGTGAACCGGCTGGACTCTGCCGCATACTTCCATCGCTGCCGGACAGCGGGCCGTGAACGGGCACCCTTCCGGTGGAGCGAAAAGATCCGGCGGAGTGCCTTCGATCGGAATCAATTTCTCTCCTTTTTGATCGAGACGCGGGACCGAGTGCAGCAAGCCTTTCGTATAAGGATGATTCGGTGTATAGAATATTTCCCGCCTCGTCCCCGTCTCAACGACCTTCCCGGCATACATGACCGCGATCCTGTCGGCGATTTTCGCAACGACACCGAGATCATGGGTGATCAAAATGATCGACACTCCCGTCTCCTTCTGAATCTTGCGGAACAGCTGAAGAATCTGGGCCTGGATCGTCACATCGAGTGCCGTCGTCGGCTCATCCGCAATCAACAGCTCCGGTTCACAGATCAGTGCCATGGCAATGACGATACGCTGTCTCATCCCACCGCTGAATTGGTGGGGATACTGCTTCATCCGCTCATCCGGGTTCGGAATACCGACAAGGTTGAGCATGGAAACGGCCTGTGCCTTCGCTTCTTTATTCGATATCTTTCTGTGCTGCTTCAATCCTTCCGTCAATTGATCTCCAACCGTGAGCGTGGGGTTCAGCGCTGTCATCGGATCCTGGAAGATCATCGATATGTCGACCCCGCGGATGCTGCGGATCTGCTTCTGGGACAGCTTCGTCATGTCCTGTCCCTTGAACAAAATCGACCCCTGTTTGATCCGTCCCGGAGGTTCCGGAATGAGCCGCATAATGCTGTTTGCCGTGACACTCTTGCCGCAGCCGGATTCGCCGACGATCGCGAGCGTCTCCCCCTGATACAATTCTAAATTCACGCCTCGAACCGCCTGCACTTCACCACCGAATGTGGTGAAGGAGACGTGGAGGTCGCGGATGTCCAATATCTTCTCCATCTTCTACCTCCTAAGTCTTGGATCGAGGGCGTCCTGCAGCCCGTCTCCGAGTACGTTAAACGCGAACATCGTTGCAGATATGAAGAACGCCGGGAAGAACAGGCGCCACCAGTCTCCGGAAAGAATGACTCCAAGCGCGTCGTTCGCCATCATTCCCCAGCTCGCGTACGGCGACTGAATGCCGAGTCCGAGGAAGCTGAGAAAGGCTTCCGCGAAGATCGCGGATGGAACTGTCAGCGTCATCTGTACGATGATCGGGCCCATCGTGTTCGGAAGCAGGTTCTTCCGGATGATCCGCTTCGTCTTCGCTCCGAACGACTGGGATGCCATGACAAATTCATTGTGTTTCAACTGCAGGACCTGTCCGCGGACAATCCTCGCCATCCCTACCCAGCCGGTGACGGTGAGTGCGATGATGATGGTCAAAAGACTTGGACCCATCACGACGAGCAGCAGGATAACGACAAGCAGATAAGGAAGACCGTAGAGGATTTCAATGATCCGCATCATCACGTTATCCGTGCGGCCGCCCTTATACCCGGAAATCCCTCCGTAGGCGACGCCGATGAAGAAATCGATCAGGGCCGCCATGAGACCGACGAATAAGGAAATTCTCGCCCCGTACCATGTACGAGTGAAGACGTCCCGGCCGAGTTCATCCGTGCCGAACCAGTGGCTCGCAGAAGGCGCCTGGTTTTGGTTGGCCAGCTGCGTCTCCGACACGCTGTGCGGGGAAATCCATGGACCGATCACCGCCATGATGCCGAGCAGCACAAGGAAAACGAGTCCGAACATGGCAAGCTTGTTCTGTCTGAGTCTCCGCCAGGCATCGGCCCAGTAGGACAGAGACGGCCGGACGACCGATTCTGCCTCTTCCAAGTCCTTCTCCTTCGGACGGAACCATTCATCGGGGATCGATGAGTGGTGGTTGTTTGTGTGTTCTTTCTCTAAAGCCGGCATTCCGTCATCGGCCCCCTTCTTTATGTAATTTGATTCGAGGATCGAGTATTCCGTAGGCGATGTCTACAAGGAACAGCATGAAAACGAGAAATGCGCTGTAGAAGACCGTCGTTCCCATGATGACTGGATAATCCCGCTGGTTGATTCCTTCGACGAAATATTTGCCCATCCCCGGGATGGCAAAGATCTTCTCGATGACGAACGTCCCGGTTAAGATACCGGCAAGCAGCGTCCCGAGTATGGTTACAACGGGCATGAGCGCATTCCTTAACGCATGCTTCACGACGACTTTGAAAGGCGACAATCCTTTTGCCCTGGCCGTCTTAATATAATCCTGCGTCAGCGTCTCCAGCATGCTCGATCTGGTCAAACGGGCGATAATTGCCATCGGACCGGTCGCAAGTGCAATGATCGGAAGAATCATGTGCTGGGGCGAACTCCACGTCGCCGCAGGCAGAAGTCCTGCATTGACCGCCAGCTGCTGGATCAGGAAGGTCGCAAGTACGAAGTTTGGAATGGAGATCCCAAGAACGGCGAGTGTCATCGCCAAGTAATCAATGACGCCGTTATGTTTAAGCGCGGCCAGCACACCGAGGACGATTCCGGATACGACGGCAATCAATATCGTCCATATCCCGAGCTCTGCAGAAATCGGAAAACCTCTGCTCAGCAGCGAGTTCACCGAATCATTCGGCTGCTTGATCGATGGACCGAAATCAAGCGTCACAATCGATTTCAAATAGAGAACATACTGGACGGCAAGTGGTTCATCGAGGTGGTAGAACTCCTCCAGGTTCTGCTGGACGGCTGCATTCGTCGTCCGCTCTTCGTTAAGTGGAGACCCCGGAATGGCATTCATCAGGAAAAACGTGAGCGTGGCGATGATGAACACCGTCACGACCATATAGGCGAAGCGTTTCAAAATATAGGTAAACACAGCTGTCCCCTCCTAGCTTGATGTGGCCCGCATAGCGAGGTCTGTCATGACGAGCATCGCCTGATAGGCTTCCTTGATATCCCGGGCTTGAAAGTGGACGGTCGTCGAATCGGATGCCAGAACGGCCCCCGGCATCATGGCCGCCCACTCGGCTTGTCCATAATTCATGAATTCAATGGCGAGCGCCGGACTTTCCGACGCTCGTAAAGGTGGAACGTTGGATCGGTTATGTATCGCTTCTTTCGTTTTCTGCTGCAGCAGTTCTCCCGCTTTTCTCGGAGTAAGGCTCTTGACGGCTGCCCGTGTGATCGTTTCTTTGACAGCTGCCGTCGTCACGTTCGGCAGGAGGTCTTCCGCTTCCATCGCAGCCTGATCATCCCCTGCGACCATCAGGACAGGCACACCGTAGTGACCTGCCATGTAGGCATTGAAGCCGAGTTCCCCCACCGCCCTCTCGTCCACGTAAAAGTTACGGACCCCGAAGGTCATGGAGTGGGACAGTACCCCTTTCATGGCTGCGCGTGCATGGTAGCCGATGAACATCGCTCCGTCGAAGCTCTCATCGAGCCCTTCGACCATCGAATAAGGTTTCGCTCCTCCCGTAATCAAGAGAACGTCCGGATGCAGGTCATCGATAAGCAGATTATTCATTTTGGAATGGCTGTCATTGACGAGAATTTCCGTGGCTCCGTTTTCATAGGCCGTATGTAGGACGTAATTGACTTCTTCCGTCATTATTTTTCTTGCCCGTTCGTAATTGTGCTTCGACGAATCGACGAACGTGTGATCTGGAATACCCGTGATCCCTTCCATATCAACGGAAAGGTATAACTTCATCCCGACTCCCCCTTTTTTGTCAATTTTTATAATTTTCAATTAATTTAACAATAATTCCACATATTTGCAAGAGTACAAATACTTAGGATAAGTGGATGAGCCTGTAATACAAGGCTTTTGCCTATATCATTTTTTTCTAAAACTTAGGAAGTTTTAACTTTTCACATAAAAGGTAAATAGTACCAAGGAATATAATAAAGGAGTGGTAGTCCATGAGTAATCCTGCTGGTTTTTGGGTGAGGGTCGGGGCGAGACTTCTGGATGGATTGATTCTTTTCCTTGTCATCAGTCTGGTCTCCTGGCTCATCTATGGCAGCTTCACCTCCACGGATGAGTATCGTCCGACCAACGTCATCGGTCTGCTTTATTGGGTTCTGGTTCCGACAATATGGTCGGGATACACGATTGGAAAGCGAATCACAGGCGGCATGCGGGTAGTGAAAGCAGATGGGAGCGAAGTCTCGCTCGGCACCATGCTGTTGAGGGAAGTGGTAGCAGGACTCGTGTATGTCGTGACCTTGGGCATCGCCCTGATCGTCAGTGCTTTCATGGTCGGGATGAGGGACGATAAGCGAGCTGTCCATGATTTCATCGCCGGCACGTATGTGACGTACGACGCACCGCAGGGAGCCTCTGCGGAAAATGCAGCAGAAGTAGAGCTGTAGGAAGAAGCAGCCGACCTCTCTTCCTCCCAAAGAAGATAAAAAGAAGGTGGAACCAGATTGCTGGTCCCACCTTCTTCTTTTTATCTTATGTATAAAATTTCATATGGGGCATCGCCTCTTTATAATACGCGAGCCGCTTTTCGAGCGTACCGGTGTGGAGTTCGAACTTATGCCCGTCGGGATCTGTGAAATAGATCGAGCTGCCGTCCCGTGTGTCCCTCGGCCTGCCGCTTAGTATGGGGACACCGAGTTCAAGAAGCTCCTCATATGCGGACTCCACTTCCTCTTCTGCAATCGTAAACGCGATATGGGTATAGGACTGATGAATCTCTTCCCGCGGAATATTCTTTTCCTCATTCAAAGCAAGCCACATTCCGTTCAAATCCAAATAAGCCGTCGTCCTCCCCTTCACGAGTAACTTCGCTTGGAAAACCTCCCGGTAAAAAGTGATCGAGCGGTCCAAATCGGCGACAGAAAACAAATAATGATTGACCGGTCCTATGTTCATAAGCGCTCTCCTCCTGTTTTGGAACGCTTCAACGTCTGCAGCAAGTGATAAAGCAGCGAATAAAAAACTATGACGACGATGGAAGCTTTCACGTTCTCCTCCCATAGAATCGAATCTCCAGCTATGTAATCATAAATAGAAAGCAGACTCCACAAGACAAGGAAACAGAATAAGTAACTGAATGTTCGTGCAAAACTCATAAAAAACGATCCTCCCTTCCTTCATTATAGAGGAAGAACAGGAAGTCTCGTCAAGGTTTCATAGAAAAACCCCCATGCAGCGAGCCGCACAGGGGATCCGGTTTATTTCTCTACCTTGTTTCCTTCATAAATATTCAAATCCATCGGTGCAGTCAGCAGTTCCTTCGCTTTTTTGACGAAGTTCTGCAGATGGGAGGATTTATTGTGCTCCTCCATAGCGGCGGCATCTTTCCAAATTTCAATCATCTGATAGACGTTTTCTTTTTCTGTGTCTTTCATGAGATTATAGGACACGTTGCCTTCTTCTTCACGGGAACCTTCCATAAGCGCTCTTGTCGCCTCCAGGAATTCCGGCTTTTTCTGTGGATCCACCTCAAGGGTTGCATGAATGATGTACATGGGATCTCCTCCTTTTCACAACTATCAAGACTCCTCCACGAAGGAAGGATTTATAGAAAACTATACGCCTCCTGCCCACAGGAAATCAAAAGATTTGTTTATGGAGTCAGAGTCAACGTTTCCCCTTCGTAATCGGTCATACTCGTCTTATGGTATCCGCCTTCCACCCAATCCATCATCTGGTCGTGGTACCAGTCGCTCCGAAAGTGACCCGACTGACCTGGACCAACGACGTGGTAGGCTTCTGTTGGATCTTCCATATCGATGACGAACCGCCACGAGGCACCATGATTGACGATCCCGTCATCGTTGAACCCTGCAGCCCTGACCGTTACGCGGCTTCCGCTGACAGGCTCCGGGTCGCCGGGGTTCAGGAAGCGTTCGAGAAAGCCGATGCTGGAAAGCGGATGCGTGAATTCAACCGCGTGCCCGTCCCCCCACGTCCAGGCGGAAGGATCCTCCCCATACATTTCCGTCAGTTCCGTGATCGTCTTTCGGAATGACGACTCCAATACTTCTTCCACCCCGCCGGCCTTTTCCATCCAGCGGGACTCTTCCCCATCCTGGACCATGCGAAGCAGTTCGTCCGTTGTCTGCGCAGATCCGCCGAACAGTCCACGCATGTCTTTTGAAATATCCTTATACAACACGTCCTGCATCGTTAACATCCAATGGTGAAAAATGAGCGGCTGAGCAAGTCCGGCATCGTCTTCCAAATTCCAGTCCTTCATGAGGGCGAGGCTCTCTCGTTCGATGTCGTTCCAATCCCCATTCATCGTTTCCGTCATATAGCCGAGGAATTCTTCCGCCTGCAGGTTCTTCACATCCATCTGCATCGCCTGAAAGTCCTCCGGCGTCATGTCATCCTCCGCCTGAATCATCTCAGCGATCCGCTCATATCGATAAGGCTGTGCCCAGTTGTGACTGATATGATAGGGATAATCGTCGTTTGTAATTTTGTTATTGGCTGTCGCGATAAAGCCCTCTTCCGGATTGACAGACGTCGGCAGCTCGTCGAAAGGAATGAATCCTTTCCACTCCGTTTCCTTCTTCCAACCCGGGAGCGGCAGCAGCGCGTCATCCGGATTTTCATAGATCGGAATGCGGCCGTTCGCTTTATAGGCGATCGTTCCATCTTTATCGGCAAACACGAAATTTTGAGCAGGAGCGAGGAACTTCTCCAACCCTTTTTCAAAAGAAGACCAATCATCCGCCCGGTTGATCTCCATGACCGCTTCCAGCTCCGTTGTCGGATCGAGCGCCGTCCACCTTAGGGAAAGCACCTCATCCTTGCCCGTCTCTTCGGCAAATTCGCTGATGACCGGTCCGTGACGCGTTTCCAGCACCTCTAATTCGACCGTGTCTCCATCTTTGACCTCAATCGGTTCGGCGATCACCTCCGCCTGCTCCCACTCCCCTTCGAATTCGAACTGCGTAGGATCGTCCGGATTACGCTTTTCTACGTAAAGCTGCTGCACGTCCGGACCGACGTTGGTTACCCCCCATGCGATATCTGCATTATGACCGAGGATGACCCCCGGCACTCCCGGGAATATAACGCCCGAAACCTGGTAATCAGGAGCCTCCAGCTGCATCTGGTACCAAATCGATGGTGTGGCGATTCCAAGATGCGGATCGTCCGCAAGCATCGGTGCGCCCGATTCTGTCCGCTCCCCGCTCACGACCCAGTTGTTGCTGCCATTGAACGGCTCCGGAATGACTGCCTGTGCAAAGCTCTCTTCCATATCCACTGCTGACAGGACGGTCGGCGCATCTTCCGGGTATGATGAAAACAGCTCGTACGCCTCTTCTTCATCGAAGTTCTGCAGAAGGTACGCATGGAACGCCTGCCGCTCCCAGTGCCCGCCTAAGTCAAAGGCCATATACTTGCCGATCGTGATGGAATCAAGCGGTGTCCAAGGCTCCGGTTCTATGCCCATCATTGCAAATTCCGGCGGGAGCGGCTCTTCTTCCATAAACGTATTGACCCCATCTGCAAAAGCCTGCAGATCACGGATCGTCTCCTCTGAATAGACCTCCAGCGACTTTTCTGCCGCCCGGCGCAGACCCAGTGTCCGGAAATAACGATCCTGATCCACCGTCGCTTCCCCGACGACTTCGCTCAACCTTCCCGATGCCTGCCTGCGAGCAAGCTCCATTTGAAACAGGCGGTCCTGAGCCTGCACGTACCCTTGGGCCCGGAATAGATCCGCTGTATTCTCCGCTTTAATATGAGGAACCCCGTCCGCATCCCTTGTGATGGTCACCTGTCCCTCCAAACCGTCCAGCTGCTTTTCCCCGCTGACCTGCGGCAGGCTGCGGTTTATGTAAACGTTTACAAAAATAAGCGCCGAAACGACTAATAAAACGATAACCCCCGCGGTCCACAGCGTCACCTTCTTCCATCTTTTCCTGCGTGGTTGATGGTCGTCCCATTTCCTTACCGTCTCCACTGCACTCATCCCCCTTTTCTCCTATTATACCTTACTTGTTCCGGAAGAATGCGAGAACTTATGATTACTAGATTGACCATTCGGGTAAACTACACCCATATGCTCGACTTGGAGGTGCTTATGATTATGGAAAAAATAAATATCAGCAATACTTCTATGGAAGCAAGCCGAATCGGTCTTGGAACATGGGCGATCGGCGGCTGGATGTGGGGTGGTACCGACGAGAAACAGTCTATTGATACCATCCATAAAGCGCTGGATCATGGGATTAACTTCATTGATACAGCTCCTGCATACGGCTTCGGTCATTCCGAGGAACTCGTAGGAAAAGCCGTCAAAGAATATGGAAACAGGGAGGATATTCTCCTCGCTACGAAAGTCGGCATCGAATGGAAAGAGGACCAGGCGTTCCGTAACGCCAGCAAAGAACGGATCCATCAGGAAGTGGAGGATTCCCTCCGCCGTCTGCAAACCGATTATATCGATGTTTACCAAGTGCACTGGCCGGATCCTATGACACCGATCCACGAGACGGCCGAAGCGCTTAATTATTTATATAAACAAGGGAAAATCCGCGCCATCGGGGTAAGCAACTTTTCTCCAGAGCAGATGGATACGTTCCGGGAAGCGGCTCCTCTGCATACCCTGCAGCCGCCGTACAACCTGTTCGAGAGGGACATTGAATCAAAAACGCTCCCTTACGTTCAGGAACATGACCTGACATCCATAACCTACGGATCACTGTGCCGCGGACTTCTCTCCGGTAAAATGACCGCTGACAGGGAGTTCAAAGGCGATGACCTTCGTAACAACGATCCGAAATTCCAGCAGCCGCGCTTCAAACAATATCTGGATGCCGTGCACGAACTGGATCAATTGGCGAAGGATCGTTTCGGCAAGAACGTCCTTCATCTCGCTCTCCGCTGGGTACTCGATCAGCCTGGATCCGGCATCGCCCTCATGGGAGGACGGAGACCGGACCAACTGGACCCTGTTCAGGAAGTGAGCCATTTTGAAATCGATCAGGAGACGCTGCAGGACATCGATGAGATTCTGCTGAAACATGTCAAAGACCCCGTCGGACCGGAGTTTATGGCCCCACCTGATCGTCAGGAACTTGGTATGAAATAAAGGACAGAAAGTCGGGCTCCTCTGAGACCCGGCTTTTTTAAATGAACCGTTGCTGAAACCGAACCGTTTGTTTATCGTAAAGTAGATGTACGAAAGAAAATTTAGGAGGAAATGAACGATGGATGTATTGATTTGGGTAATTATCATCGCGTGTTTCATCGCGAGCTTTGCAAGCATTATTTTTCCGATCATTCCCGGACCGCTCGTCTTGTGGATCGGATTTCTCGCTTACTATTTCTTTTTGAACGGAGGAGCCTTATCGATCTTCTTCTGGATCGGCATGGTCATCTTGACCGTTCTGTTAATTGTTTCTGATATCATTGCCAACAGCTACTTCGTCAAGAAATACGGAGGCAGCAAATGGGGAGAACGGGCGGCAGCTGTCGGTGTCATTGTCGGTTCTTTCATCATCCCCCCGTTCGGCATCCTGATTGTGCCGTTCCTGGCCGTCATTGTCGTAGAGCTCATCCAGAAAAGAGCTGCAGAGGAGGCATTCAAGGCGGCCGTCGGCTCTCTATTCGGGTTCCTAGGCGGCACCGTGGCGAAAATCGTAATTCAAGTCATCATGATTGTATGGTTCTTCCTGGAAATTTAATTAAGGCCGGGCTTCCATTTAAATATAACCATAAAAGAAACGGGTCTGCGCAGACCCGTTTCTTTTCTAATTCTTCTTATTTATTTCCCCATCCCTTTCAGGAAGGCTAGGAGCATCGTGATGCTGCGGTTGATTTCCGGATCTTTCAGCACTTTGGCAAGGTCGAGGATCGACGTTTTTTCTTTGTATCCTTCCCCCTCCATCTGTTCAATCCCGTTATTTAATCGGGAAGAAAGGTCGCGCAGGCCGGATACGTTCAAATCTCCAAGCAGAAAGATGAGCTCTGGGATGTTGTTCAGTAAGGGTTCATACTGGTCTTTATCAATTTCCTTCACCACATTGGCAAGCGCCTCGTCTTTCGCCTTCAAGAAGGCCGTCGCTGTATCCAGTGTCCCTTCCTCATCAAGCGTCCGGAGCAGGCGGATGCCTTTCAGGATGGCATCCTTATTGTCAGCGACCGCTTCCCTGACTTCCTGAACATCTTTTTCGATCTGCGTATCCCGGGATATTTCCATCCGCTTAATATTCGTGATCGCCTTCGCCATTCATCGTTCCCCCTGACTGCCCGGGAATACATAATCTTCCCGCTGCCATTTTTTCTTCACCTGTACACTGATCTGTGGTACTGGATCGCCTCTTCGGTGGTTGTTGGAAGGAATCGGTGATTTCCCTTTCTTCTTCAGCACTTTCATTTTGACCGCTATCTCCTTATATGCCGGGGTATTGCTGTCCTTGTCAACACGGTTGTCTGTCAAATAATTGACCGCTGATTTTCCGTTATCATTCAAAGGCAGGAAGATTTCCTTGCCGCGGACGCGGTCGGTAACGGTGACGACCCCGGTCGCTTCCCCCGCCTCCGATATCAGCTTCACTTCCGCTCCTTCTTCGATACCACGCTCTTTTGCAAGTTCCGGCGAGATTTCGATGAAGGCGTTCGGCGTCTTGCGCCGGATACCCTCTGACTTATAGGTCATATTCCCTTCGTGGAAATGTTCCAGCAGGCGGCCGTTGTTGACGTGAAGGTCGTACTCCTCATCCGTGTCGTACATCAATTCATACGAGAGAGGATACAGTTTCGCCTTCTTATCGTCGAATGGAAAACCGTCGAGGAACAAGACAGGCTGATCACTTCCGTCTTCGGCTACCGGCCACTGCAGCGACTGATACCCTTCGAGGCGATCATAGCTTACGCCCGCAAACAACGGGGCAAGTCCTGCCGCTTCTGCCATGATTTCTCCCGGGTGACTATAATTCCAGTCATAGCCGAGCCGCTTGGCAATCAGCTGGATGATCTGCCAGTCCGGCTTCGTTCCTTCCAGTGGATCAAAGCTGTTGTAGAGCCTCTGGATTCTCCGTTCGGTATTCGTAAACGTCCCTTCCTTCTCCAGACTCGGAGAAGCAGGAAGAACAACATCGGCATATTCTGCCGTCTTCGTCAGGAATAGGTCCTGTACGATGAAGAGGTCAAGCTTCTCAAAGGCACTTGTGACATAATTGATGTTCGCATCAACGACGCCGGTATCTTCTCCCATGACATACATGGCAGATAAGTCCCCTGCATGGATCGACTCGATCATTTCATGGTTGTCCATCCCCGGGTCCTTCGGAATAGAGACGTCCCATGCTTTCTCATATCTGGCACGTGCTTCGTCGTCTGTTGTCTTCTCGTACCCCGGGAAGAAGTCAGGCATACTGCCGAAATCACTGCATCCTTGGACATTGTTATGCCCGCGCAGCGGATAAGCGCCAACGCCGGGGCGTCCATAGTTCCCTGTAATAAGAAGCAGGTTACTGATTGCCGTACTCGTGTCACTTCCGAGCATATGCTGCGTCACACCCATTGCCCAGCATATGACGACAGATTCTGATTCAGCGATCTCCTTAGCGACATCTTTAAGCTCGGATACTGGAATACCGGTCAAGTCACTGGCATATGCAAGCGTAAACGGCTCCAGGCTCTCCAGATACTCCTCAAACCCGTTCACCCACTGATCCAGAAACTTTTCGTCCTGCCAGCCCTGATCGAGAATATACTTCGTCACAGCGGAAAGCCAGACAAGATCCGTTCCTGCTTTCGGACGGTAAAAGCGGTCCGCCCGCTTCGCCATTTCATGCTTACGGAGATCGAAGACGAAAAGCTTCTGGTCAAAAAGCTTCTGGGAACGCTTGATACGGGAAGCGAGCACCGGGTGGGATTCTGCCGTGTTCGAACCGATAGTAATGACGAGCTTACTTTTCGCTATATCATCGATGGATCCTGAATCGCCGCCGTAGCCGACCGTCCGGAACAAGCCTTTCGTCGCCGGTGCCTGACAGTAGCGGGAACAGTTATCGACGTTATTCGTCCCGATGACCTGGCGTGCCAGTTTCTGCATCAAGTACGATTCTTCATTGGTCGCTTTGGACGAGGAAATGAATGCGAGGTGATCTGCCCCTTTTTCCGCTTTGATCTTCTCCATCCGGTCCCCGATGAAGTCGATCGCTTCTTCCCATTCCACTTCCTCGAATTGATCGCCGCGACGGACCAGCGGCTTGGTCAGACGCTCATCACTGTTGACATAGTCCCAGCCGAACTTCCCTTTGACACAGGAGGAAATTCCGTTTGCCGGAGACTGGGCGTTCGGTTCCACTTTAAGAATCTGGCGGCCCTTCGTCCATACGTCAAACGAGCAGCCTACCCCGCAGTACGTACAGACGGTTTTCGTCTTGTCGATCCGGTCCTCACGCATCGCTGCTTCCGAATCGGATACGGCAAAGAGCGGACCATACCCCGTCTCCACTTTCTTCGTAAGCTGGATCATCGACTTCAGAATGCCGGGCTCGGTATCCGTAAGAAAACCGGCTTCGCCCTCCATGCCCTTCTCCATCATTGCGTTACACGGACAAACAGTCGAACACTGTCCACAGTTGACGCAGGAAGACTGATCGATCGGAACATCATTATCCCAGATGACGCGTGGTTCTTTCCTGTCCCAATCGATGGTAAGGGTTTCATTGACCTGGACATCCTGGCAGACTTCTACACATCGTCCGCACAAGATACACTGATCCGGATCATACCGGTAAAAGGAACCAGATTCATCCTTCTCATAGCTCGTCGGTTGAAACGGCCGCGACTGGTGCTCCAGTCCGAAATCCGCCATCGTGTTGTGAATCTCACAAGAGCCGTTATTATAGTCACACACCGTGCAGTAAAGCTCATGCTTCTCAAGAATCCGGTCCAGCGATTCCTTCTGGGCTTTATGTACGTGAGGTAGTTTCGTCTGGACTTTCATGCCTGCCTTGACTTCTGTACCGCAGGCACGCGTAAGCTCGCCGTTCACCTGGACGATACACGTATCACACGTCTGGATAGGTCCGAGGGATTCGTTGTAGCAGATCTGCGGCACCTGTTCCCCTGTCGTATTGATCAAATCCAGTAAATTTTGTTCCGGGTCTGCTAAATATTCTGTTCCGTTGATGGTCACCACTGTGTGCTCATTCAACCGAAACGCCTCCTTTCGATGATTCCTTGATTCGACTCGGGTGTGTATAAACGTTCATCCGCCTTCCACGGACGAAGCCGACGGCCGTTATATGGAGGTCCTCGGCCAGCTGGAGAGCGAGGTCCGTCGGTGCCGATTTGGACAAAAGGAAACCAATCCTCATCTTCGACACCTTCAATAACACTTCCGAAGATATCCGCCCGCTGAACAGGACGGCGAGTCCCCTGTGTTCCATTCGCTCCATCAGGAGGTACCCGTAAAGTTTGTCGAGGGCGTTATGCCGTCCGATGTCCGTGTACGCCTTCATGATCTTCCCGTCTTTCGCAATGGCTGCCTGATGCACGCCGCCGGTCTCGTGGAACGTCTCTGCTTCCCTATGGAAAGCATCCATCATGCGAAAACAGGTGTCCGGCGTATAAGCGGTATCATCGACCGCCGTCCTCGCCGTAGCAGCATCATTCTTGAAATAGAACGCCCGGCTCTTGCCGCAGCAGGAACCGATCCACCTTTTCTGGCCTTCCCCGCTGACGGCAATCGGTCGATGTGTTTCTGCGTAGGCGATACCGCGGTCCATGTCGATCGTAAGCTTTTTGATATCGTCTGCTTTCCGGATGAGCCCTTCCGATGCGAGAAAACCGGTGACAAGGACTTCCAAATCGATCGGTGTACACACCATCGTCGCGAATTCGTTGCCGTTAATAAAGATGGTCAATGGATATTCCACCGCCACGATATCTGACTTTCTGTCTGCTTCTTCTCCTTCATAACGGTCGATCGTCCACGGTGTCGTCTCCATTCGGATTCCTCCAATTACCAAAGTCTACCTCTATATATTCCCATTATTTCGACAAAACAAACGCCCGCCACCGTTCTGGTGACAGGCGTGCTGACTGCATTCTTCTATCCCGTTATTTCGCTGATTCCCTTCCCATTTCCTGCTTCGCCGGCACTCTTTTTTTTATACTGGAAAAGCAAATAAAGCACAACTGCTCCAATCATACCGATCAAACCGCCGCTGAAGCCGACCAGCCTCTCATGGAAATGATCGATGAGCACACCCGAAATGAACATGACGAGGCCGATTTGGACATTCGTCCAGGATTCAATGCGGCCGAACACCCGGCCCTCTTCTCCGGCAGGTGTCGATTTCATAATGTAACTGTCCACCACCGCACCGGCTGCTCCACCAATAAAGGAAACAAAGAAAAATGCAGCTGCGAGCAGCGGGAACGATGTCATTTGACTGGCGGCCGACTGTCCGGCTCCTTCCATAAAAAGCAGCAAGAACGCATAGGTCAATAAATGCTCTCCCTTCAACCTCCTGGTCACATAAAAGCTGATCATCATCCCGGCTCCGAGTGAGCCGTACAGCAGACCGACCCCCAGTTCTCCAAGGCTGAATAGCCGCTCGCCATAAACGGTAATCATAAGATTGAACACACCGTCCATCGCTGCTCCTATCAAAAGGAACGCCACCGCGAAACCGATTCCGCCTTTCCAACGGAACTTCGGAGGAGATGCTTTTGTGACAGAGACCTTGCGCTTATCCTTCAGCGGCAGCAGGAATAATGCAGCGCCAAGAAACGATGCCGCATTAAGAAGGAAGGCGAGCGAGCCGCCGAATAAGTAGCTGACGATCCCACCGGTGATCGAACCGCCGATCAAAACGATACCAAGAAGCGCCTGCTCCCGACCGTTGACCTCAAGGATATCCTTCTTCTCCACGATTTGTGCAATCATACTTTTTCGCACCGGCTGATAAAACGCCTCTCCGCTTGCAAGGACGACCATTCCGACAAACAGGATCCATACGTCCGCTTCTGATCGGACAAACAGAAAGGATAGAGCAAACGGGAGACGGCACAAATCGGTAAGAATCAACAGACGCTTCTTGCTCCATCTATCCGCCAGCCGTCCCGCAAACGGCGAAAGAAGCAGATAAGGGAGGACGCGGAGCCCCAAGGCTGCCCCCACCGCCATTCCCGATCCCGTCAGCTGCAAGAGAAGCGTCAGTACAGCCACCTGGCTGAAACGATCCCCGACGCCGTTTACAATTCCAGCGTAAAATAAATATCGATATGGATGATTTTTCATTTCCCTCCCCCTTATTAGACGAATATCTAATTAGATATTCAAAAGAAAACCGCCCTTCCAGGAGCGGCTGCATCCGGTCTCACCCAATATGATCGGGAACGACCACCGGCCACATAGCTTCCGGATTGCGTTCATACTTCCCGTTTTCCCTGTATACGAACTGCTGCATGACCCATTCTCTTCTCAGCGTTGCGGGATCATCGAAGAAGGTGCGGATATACGCATTGATGTCCTTCTCCTCATACACTTCGCCTTGTTTTAATCCCTTTACGAAATAGCTGAGAACGACATTTTTCTTCTTCAACTGACTAGGCAGGTGCTTCAGCTTTCCATCTATCGTGATGAAACTGCGGATAATCTTTCTTTGGTCGGAGTCATCGACATGAAGTTCCTGCGCCTTCCATCCGCTGTCGTCCCCAATCCGAAGAATCGCTGTCGACATCATCTTCAGCCGTTCCTCATCCAAATGGAAGTACACCGTATTTTTATCGCGCCTGGCATACACCATCCCCGTATCCTTCAGCTTCTTCAAATGATGGGTGATCGTCGGCGGCTTTAAACCGAGCTTTCCTGCGATCGCCTGCC
Organism: Bacillus sp. SB49; assembly: GCF_000469135.2. Classification (NCBI taxonomy): domain Bacteria; kingdom Bacillati; phylum Bacillota; class Bacilli; order Caryophanales; family Bacillaceae; genus Bacillus; species Bacillus sp. SB49. Next base: position 1,367,100 of record NZ_CP048117.1, on the reverse strand, counting down.
CGTGCAGCGGCCCCTGCCTTAGCATAGCGATGATCCTGAGCCTCGTCGGGTCACCGACCGCCTTGTGGAAATGAACCATTTTATCCAGCTGCATCCCTTTTCCTCCTCAACTAATTTAATATGTATCTAATTAGATGATAATTAAATTAGGTCGTTAGGTCAATGTTTTATTTCATAAAAATGGTATAATAGAAAAGAAGTATCCGAGTTTAGGATAAACAAAAGTCATGGTACTGGAAAGAAAGGTTGATCGTTGTTGGCTACTATAAAGAAAAAAAGAATACTTCGAGAAGTAAGATTCCTCATTATGATCACGATCGGTGCGATGATCGCAGCCGCGGGTCTTGAATTCTTCCTCGTCCCGAACGACATTCTCGACGGAGGGGTCATCGGCCTTTCCATCATCGCTTCGGAACTTACCGGCTGGACGATGAGTATCTTCCTCATTCTCTTGAACCTGCCATTCCTATACATAGGCTACAGGAAAATCGGGATGAAGTTCACGATGCATACCCTCTACGGAGTCGTCGTACTCTCGTTAAGCACTGCTTACCTTCACCATTTTGAACCGGTGACAGATGACCTGTTCCTGGCAACGGTGATCGGGGCCGTCATTCTCGGCACAGGGGTCGGGCTCGTCATCCGAACAGGAGGAGCACTCGATGGTACAGAAATCATCGCCATCCTCGTCAGTAAAAAACGGCCGGTTTCCGTCGGCCAGTTCATCATGGTCGTCAACGTATTCATCTTCATACTGGCCGCGCTGCTCGTATTCAGCTGGGAAACGGCCATGTACTCGATCATTACGTATTATATTGCTTATAAGATGATCGACATTGTCGTGGAAGGGCTGGAAGAATGGAAATCGGTCACCATCATTTCCGAGAAACCGGAAGAGATCGCCGACTCCCTTCTTGACCAGCTCGGCCGTGGAATGACGTATATTCAAGGGGAAGGGGTCTTCTCTAAACAGCCGAAGAAAATTATCTACACGATCGTATCACGGATCGAACTGTCCACTGTCCGCTCGGTCGTCGATGAAATCGATCCGAACGCCCTCGTCGCCATTGAAAACACGACAGACGTACGCGGGTCCAACTTCGACACCGGCTCTCCCCACTAAAACCAATCGGCGCAACATAGGCAGTAAAAACAAAAAAGAACTTCCAAATGGAAGTTCTTTTTTGTTTATTTATGCACTTTTCGGAGCTGGTCTTCCGCCATCCTGCCGAGGACGGGCAGATGATAGCGCCCTCCCTGATAAGCCTTGTACATAAGAAAAAGCCAAAGGATGAAGGAAACCGGCGCGATCAGGATGCTTACAAGCAGGCCAAGGACGGGAACGAAATTCAGCACGATGGTCAGAAGGAAAATCCCTCCGAAGACGAAAATCGACTGGACAGCGTGGAAGCGGATCGTCTCGTTCTCTTTCTCGATGAGCAATAGGACAGTGCCTGTGATAAAACCAAGCAGATAAGCTAACAGACTGCCGACATTCTCCTGCAACCCTGTGGATGACCGCCGCGGACTCATTTCCTTCGGCCCTGGAGCCATTTCGACCACTCCTTCTTCCATAATAAGAGCATAGGATGTAAAAGTTTTCTGATTATTCTGTAATTTTATTATACGAAGGATGTCGAAACCCGTCAACAAAAATCGAAAAATAACTGCTTCCTATCCAGTACGGCGGGAAACAAGAAGGAGTGCACGGAAGAGATCGGGATCCGGAGAATAGAGCACTTTCCGTGAGTCGTGCCATTTCCCGGAGTCCGCTCTTGCCCCCATCCCCTCTTCATTAAAGCTCCGACCTTTTAGAAGTCATAGTCCTCTTCCCTCTTCTCCAACATCTGCTTGTACGTATCGGCAAGCAGTTTCGTATCTTCGACGAGACGCTCGATCCGAAATAGAACGTCATCATTCACGATCGCTTTCCCTCGGAAGTCCTCTTCGACGAGAAAAACGAACGTCTGGACGATCTGTGCTTTCATATAGGACAGAATCGGTTTCAGCTGCTGCTCTGCAATCAAATAGTGCTTGGATGAGCCTGCCGTGACGACAATGCTTACGACTTTATCAAGGAAAGCATTGACCGGAAGCATGTCGAAGACGTTCTTCAGCGCACCGGGAATGGATGCTTGGAATATCGGCGTGCCAATGATCACAGCATCGGCTTCCATGATCGTTTTTGTCACGTATCCGGCATCCCCTTCATATTCCAAGTAGTTGCGTCCATCGCTGTATGGAATGTCATACTCAGCCAGATCAAGCAGCTCAAAGCTGGTATCCGGATATTTTTGTTTCCACTCTTGCTCTACCTGTCCCAGCGCGGTTCTTGTTTTCGAACCGACGACGGAACCGGAGATCGCTACCGTTTTCATCCCTGTATTCCTCCTTGTTTCTTCTTTATTTTCCTTTGGTGTATTTACGGACAGCGGGCAGGATTTCTGTTCCAATCAGATCGATGTTCCGCTTCAAGTGCTTCAAGGGCATGCCGCCGAAGTCGATTTGAGCCAGGTAACGCTGATGTCCGAACACTTCCTTCTGATAGAGAATCTTCTCGATGATCTCCTGCGGACTGCCGACATTGATGACGTTCCGCTTGTCTCTCGCCTGAGCAAAGACCTGCTTCGGAAAACCCTGTCCGTTCGTCTTCTTCATCCCTTCGTTTATATACGGATACATCGTACGCAGTGCCTCCTGTGTCGTATCTGCGGCAAAGAAGAATCCGGTCGTTCCCACAGGCAGTTGGGCAGGATCAAATCCATGCTCCTCCGCGGATCGACGGTACGCCTCCACCCTGCTTTGAAACACACCTGCCGGACCTCCAAGGGCGGCAAGCATCATCGGAACGCCCGCTTCTCCCGCTTTCCGGGCGCTTGCAGGCGTTCCTCCGACCGCCCGCCAAATCGGAAGAGAGCCGTTCTTCGGCCGCGGCAGCACTTCTGCGTTTCTGAGCGGCTTGCGGAATTCCCCGCTCCAGTTGACTACTTCTTCCCTGTTCAATTGAAGAAGAAGGTCGAACTTCTCTTCGTATAATGCCTCATAATCCCGTACGTCATAACCGAGCAGTTCAAACAGTCCGACTCTCGATGCACGGCCGGCAATGATTTCCGCCCGGCCGTCCGATATAAGATCGATGGTCGCAAAATCTTCATACACCCGGACCGGGTCCGAGGTGCTGATGATGGTCGAGGAGCTTCCAATTTTAATGTTCTTCGTCGCCTGAGCAACAGCAGAAAGAACCACGGCATGGGCCTGGGTCGCAAAATAATCCTGATGGCTTTCTCCGACACTGAAAAAGTCGATGCCGGCTTCATCTGCCAGTTCAGCAACCTCTATAATTTCCTGTATCCTTTGTTTTGCTGAAATACGTTCGCCTGTATTCGGGTCCGGAAGGTGATCGCCGAGCGTGTATAGCCCGAACTCCAATCCCTGCTCCGGATTAATTCGATAGGACTGCATCGTCATACCTCCTGGTTGAATGATCGTTCCCTTTCATTATGCGCCTCGATGTGGAACGTGTGAAGAACGCACTTCAAAGTGGTATAGTATACTTAAAGATACTGCGGAAGGAGGAACCCTTTTGAATCCACAATTATGCCGCGTGGATGACGCGCTCCAAATCCTTGTCGGGAAATGGAAGCCGATTATCCTGCTGCACTTACTTGAAGAAGATACCCTCCGTTTCAGTGAATTGAAACGCCTCATTCCAGGTATTACACAGAAGATGTTGACCAATCAGCTCCGGGATCTGGAAGAGGAGGACATCATCGAACGGGTCGTCTACCCTGTCGTGCCACCGAAAGTCGAGTATTCGATAACGGAGTACGGCCGTACGCTTCACCCTATTCTTGATGCCATGCATGCATGGGGAACCAATCATCTCCAACGCAAAGAAGCCAAACATAAATAAAGACCGCCTGGAGTCTATCTCAGGCGGTCATATTTGTTTGTCTGTCGGCATGACGATCGCTGCGATGATGTAGATCAGCCACGTCATCCCCCCGGTGAAAAAACCGGAGACAACGAGCAGGATCCGCAAGAGACTGACATCAATGCCGTACATCTCACTGACCCCTCCGAGCACTCCTGATACTTGGGAATCTTTCGTCGAACGATAAAGCTTCTTCATACCTTCTCCTCCTTCCACCTAAAATAATTCCTGTACGTAAGAAAGCGCGGGCACAAACAAGCCTGTTCTCCCCGACCATCGCTTCCAGCTCCCGCCGTGTTACCCACCTGCCCTCCCTAACTTCGCCTTGCTGCAAGACAACCGCTTCTTCCTTAAAATCGTGCTGAAAAACCCAGACATCCATGAAATCTTGAAACTCCGGTCTGCATACAGATTTCTCCAACGAACCGGATGCATCCTGCAGATCGATACCGATTTCTTCCTTTACTTCCCGAAGCGCTCCTGTATAACTGTCTTCCCCAGTAGTCACCGATCCACCCGTTCCTTCCCAATACCCGCCGAAATGCTTCTCCGGGGCACGCTTCGTCACGAACACTTCTCCCCTGCTGTTTTTAATCCAGACATGCACAACTATGTGATACTCCCCGGCAGCCATCGGCCGGCCGCGTTCCACCGTTTGCCCTGTCTTCCGGCGCTTTTGATCATAGATATCCCAAAGTTCGACTGGAGCCATCTCCCTTCATGCTTTTGTATAAATCATGACAAAATGAAGCACCGCTTCTTCTTTTCCCCTGTTCCGATATCCGTGCGGCTGGTCAGCGTGAAACTTGATCGAGTCGTGGACGTTAAGCGGATAGACTTCCTCTCCTACCACGACTTCCGCCGCCCCTTCCATGACCGTCACGAACTCGATCACACCGGGTTGATGGGCTTCCGCAGTGTAAAAGCTGTCCGGTTTCAGAAAAGCACGATGCGTCTCCAACGAACCGTAGCCGGAGTTCGTAAACATCGGTTCGAGCGTCAGCGATTCATCTGCGCTCAATACTTTACGGCCCTCCTGCTTTCTTGAAATGACGACCTCTTTACTGTCAGCGACCAGCGCCGTGATCGGGATGGCGAGTCCGTTTGCAATTTTCCAAATGATCGTGAGAGAAGGGTTCGCCTCCCCCCGTTCGATCTTGCCGAGGGTCAGTTTGCTGACCTGCGTCTTTTCCGCCAGGTCGTTTAACGACATTTCCTTCTCTTTGCGGATATTCCTCAGTTTCTTTCCGACATGTTTGGCGAATGTTTCCGGGTTTTCCCAATGTTGATTATAGTCCATAGCATTCTTCTCCTATTTTTATGTTGCCGAAATCCCACGTATTAAGTATATTATAATAAACCTAAACAAAACTATAATATACCAAAAGGGAGTCCTATTGTTATGAAAGAGCTGTTACTTGGCATCATTTCCTCGATGTTTTTCGCTGTCACGTTCATTTTGAACCGTTCGATGGAACTGGACGGGGGCAGCTGGATGTGGAGTGCTTCCCTCCGATTCCTGTTCATGATTCCGTTCTTATTCTTTATTGTACTCGGTAGAAGAAATCTCCTACAAGTGTTTTCTGAAATGAAGCAGGCCCCCCTGCAATGGCTTACATGGAGCTTTGTCGGATTTGTACTTTTCTATGCGCCGCTTACCTATGCCGCTGCTTACGGACCTGGTTGGCTTGTCGCCGGAACGTGGCAGATGACGATCGTAGCAGGCATCCTTATCGCTCCCTTGATTGTTAAAGGCAAGGGTGTCATGCAGTGGCGGGCACTCGCGATCTCTTCCATCATCCTCTTCGGCGTATTCTTGATACAATTCGAAAAGGCCGCCGACACGACATTTCTTGAATGGGTCGTCGGAGTGCTTCCTGTGCTTGTCGCCTGCTTCGCTTACCCGCTTGGTAACAGAAAAATGATGGCCGTTTGTGGCGACAGGCTGGATACGTTCCAGCGCATTTTCGGGATGACGCTTGCCAGTCTGCCGTTCTGGCTTGTATTAAGTGCCATTGCCGGCGTTCAAGCAGGCGCACCGAGTCCCGGCCAGGTCGTACAGTCGCTGATTGTTGCGGTTTCCTCCGGAATCATTGCCACAACCCTGTTCTTTTTTGCAACGTACCGCGTCCAGCATCACCAGGGGAAGCTGGCTGCTGTGGAAGCGACACAGTCGACGCAGATCCTGTTCGTCATTGTCGGGGAAGCGTGGCTGCTTTCCAGTCCGCTGCCGAGCGGCCTTGCTCTTCTCGGCGTCTGTCTGATTATGATCGGGATCGTCATCCATACGCTGTTCATGAGTTTCCTGAACAAGCAGGCCTCTCCCGTCCAAGCGTTGTCCAAAGCCGAGTAAACAGAATGGTTGGTCTCTTTCCAGGAAAGCACGCATAGGCTTGTGTTAGAGATTTTTTCCTGGGAGGGGATGATAAACATGAATGATGGCAGGGATCAGCTTGCGTGGCAGGCGATGAAGTATGATCTGATGGCGAATTACTACAAATATATCGACCCCAGGCTGCATGTGTACTATTACCAGAGACACCTGGAGTGCATGCAGCGGCTCATCATGAGCGAGCGCAGTGAAATGGGACCGGGTGGATCCGGAGGAAACACGGGGATGAATGCGATGGTGCGGGTGCTGCACGCCTCACCGGACGCACCGGCCGTCGACGTCTATGTAAACGGACAAAAGGTTCTTGGAGGCATCTCTTATAAACAGCAGAGCAATTATTTGACCGTTCCAGCAGGCACTTATAAGATTGACATCTATGCAGCCGGAGATACAAGCAGTCCGGTCTTATCCCAGCAGGTGAGCGTCGACGGAGGCAACCGCTATACCGTAGCCGCAGCAGGAGCTGTGAATAACCTTCAGCTGATACCGGTAGTAGACAGCAGCAGTGTCTCTTCCGGAAGCAGCAAGGTGAGGGTGTGGCATTTATCACCGAACGCTCCGGCTGTCGACGTCGCCGTCAAAGGTGGGGACGTCCTCTTCCGGAATGTTCCCTTCGGTAAAGCGACCCGTTACATGACCCTGCCGCCGACGACGGCCGACCTGGAAGTCCGGGTCGCCGGTACGAATCAGGTCGTCCTTGAAATCCCTCAAGCGACGTTTAAGCCGAATGAAGCATATACAGCTGTTGCCTTAGGTTTCGCCGGGGGCGACCCAGCCCTTGAAGCGATGTTCCTTCAGCCATAATACCACCAAATCCCGGGCCGTCCCGGGATTTTTTTATTGGGCCGTCAGCGAAAGAGGCTTCTCCATACGGATATCCGCCCACATCCTCCCGTCATAGTAGGTGAATCCTTCTTCTCTGGCTATCTCCTTGTAACCGAGTCTGCTGTATAGTCTGTGCGCAGACTCGTTGAATTCAAAAACTCCGAGCTCGACCCGCTTCAAGCCCATCTTCTTCATTTCCTCCTCCATAAATAAAATCGCCTTAGCGCCGATACCTTTCCCCCGGGCGCCGGCTTCACCGATGGTGATCCCGATCCAGCCGGAGCCCTTCTCTTTCCTAAAGAGATGTTCCGGATCGATCATGAAGTTCATTTCACCGACAAGGACCCCGTCCAGCATGATGGCATACATTTCATGGTCCTCCAGGCGCTTCGTCAGTGTATCCACCGTCTGCAGACGTTCCTTCTCGAAAGACGCTTGATTTTTATGAGGTCTTGCAAGTGCACTGATTGTTCGATCGTTCTCCCAACGGTTGTATGCCGCGACCATTGTCTCGTCGAAGGCGGTGATCTTTCGGAATTCCAATTTCATCCTTACCACTCCTCTTCTATTATGCAGCTCTTTTCAGCTGCTGCCATAAAGCATCCGCCTCTTCAAGAAGCTCCTTGTACTCCAAACCCACATATATGCATAGGGCGAGGATGAAGGCGATCGCGACGACATCCAACACTCCCTGCCAGTTCGGTGAAAGAAGAGCACGCGTTCCATACCTTTTTGAGAAAATACGGGACCCTGCCCCGATGACTAGAAAAAGAGGAAGACTGATGATCCAGGCAAAAAAATTGTGGAGGCGTTGATCCATGACAAGAACAGCGACTTCCTGCTCACTGGAGAGCGCTTGAACCTCAACAACTTCCTTTTCCTCCCACATCCAATCTTGACGAGTGACTGTCTTACCGTCTTCTCCCATATCCATCCCTAGAGGAACCGTATCTACGCCATACATCAGGACTTGACTCAACAGGAATACGGATGCAACAGCGATGATCTCGATGACGATGCCGGCTGCTTTCATAACATCCCCCCTCCTTCTATCGTAGCATAAAACGTTCCCGACACAGAAAAACCCCCGGACGCTCATCGTCCGGAGGTAGTCTATCAATAGGTCGTAAACCACGTCCATTTCTGCAGGTAATACGTGGCATAGCGGATAAACGTCAGCTTATCCGTATATTCCTCATAATCCGCTGTGAAATGACCGTCTTCGTTATTCCAAAGCTTGGTGAAGTAGCCGTCGACCTCCTGAAAAACAGGCTCTTCTCCGCTTCCTTTCATCACGACGTTCGCTTCCAGGTTCAAGTCTGCCAGGTTCCGTCTCGTATAGTTGGCGGAGCCGGCAATGATGACGTCTTCCTCTTCTTTATCTAAATAAAGCATCTTCGTATGGAATTGTTCGATATTCACATCATACCAGCGGAGATGGATGTTCTTATTCCCGAGCCGCTGCATCTCTGCGGCTACGGGTAAATTAGGAATCCCCGTCTTCTCATGTCCAAATGACTGCTTGTTCGGGTCCATGATGATGTTCGCTTCCGCCCCCCGGTCTGCTGCTTTGTCAATCAGGTCAATGATCTTTCTGTCCGCAAGGTAATACATGCCGAGCCAGATCGTATCTCCTTTTCCAACATCCTTAAGTTCTTCCAAAATTGCCTGATACGTCTTTCCTTCCGTGACGAACTTGGTCTTCACTGGACCATCCTGTTTTTCCCATTTCCTGTTCTTGTAATCCGGGAAATCAGCGTCGCCGGAATAACGGACAACTGCCTCCTCGGCTTCGAGAATGTCCCGGATGATCGGGCCTGTCATCTTGAACGCCACATTCTCATGGTAACCGCTCGCGTCATGGGGATTCGCCGTCGATACGATTGCCGCTTCTTCCGTCACAACGAGCTTCCTGTGATTCGCTTTAATATTCATCAGCTTCAAATACGAGCGCAGAGTGACATCGGGTGCATCTTTTGCGAGCGGGTTGCTGATCCAGCCGCCGTCGCCTGTCCCCATCCATGAAGCCGTCAGCCTCCAGACGCTGGAGTAGAGCGGGTTGGAATCACGGAGCTCGTTCAGGTCCGTCAGCACGACATCGACACCCCCATCCCTCAGCCGCTTGATCGATTCCGACTCATAAGACCCGTAAACCGTATTGATTGGATCGGTGATGAAAACGACCTTCAAGTCAGGATGCTTTTCCTTTTGGGCGAGAATGGCATCCACCAGGTTTTCCGACAGTGGCGGAAAATCTCTTTTTCCATCTGTGTAGCCGTTAAATAAAAACATATCTGCAACAATGAAATCCTCCGCCTCACCAATCATGGCGTTTATTTCATCGAATATCTCCGCGTCGTGAACCGTATTACCTTCTTCATCTTCATACGTGAGATCCCGAAAAAACTCCACGCCCGATAGTTCGTGCACGTCCCCTTCATAGGAGATGCCCTCAGGAAGCTTCTTCCACGATGTATGATAAGCGATCATGAAAACGAGTACGATAAATATAAGAATGACAATCAACCAAAACCGTTTCTTTCTAAAAAGCTTCTTCATTTCCAGCCCTCCTTTTATGTAACCAGTGCAATGGTATATACACTTCTACAGGAAGCATGAAACCCATATGCTATAAAATAGGGTCTCCCTCCCTATAAAAATAGAAAAGCATCGTGCCGGAGCACGATGCTTTTAGTGGTTAAGGATTCCTAGGAGCGGGATGGGAACCTTGTATTATTCTTGTGTGAGCAGCTTCGGACGCTGCAGAAAAAGAATGATGAGGACGATACTGCTCAATACGAATGCAGGCAGCATATACCCCCCGTTATAGACGAGCGAATACAGCCAGACCGGCTGTCCTTCCGGCGCGAACTCCCCGTAAAAGACGATCCCTGCGAGAAAATGTCCGAAGAAACGCAGGAGACTCCCGACAAAGCAGCCGACAATGATCCAGCCGACGATCGCTTTTTTGTTTTGTTTCCGTACCGCGTTCCATACCGGCTTTGCCGCGACACCTGCAAGTCCGATGACACCGAAAGCTACGAAGTAATCAAGAAACGTCTGAAGAGGTGTCATGATGTAAGCACCGGTTAAGATTTGATAGGCCCCGAGCAGCAGCCCGGTGGCGACTCCGCCTTTGATTCCCCAACGGAAAGCGATGATGAAGACAGGAACCATCGCGAGCGACACAGAACCACCCTGTGCCCACAATTTGAATGAAAGAAATGGAATGATGTCCAAAAGCAGTGCCAAAGCAGAGAATATAGCTACTTCGACAAGAAATAATACACGACGATTTCTCATCGTTTTCTACCCCCAATAATTGAACACAAAAAAAGCAATGCCAAAAAGGGAAGCTTCCTGATGGAGGAGTCCCTTGTTGAGCATTGCACCATCAAAAAAGCCGCCATCCCTGCGCCAGTGCTAACTGACAGGTTCGAAGGGTCTGGACACAGCGTCCACTCTCAGCCGGAGGCTCCCCTTGAAGGCTTTATACCGTTTACTTTTCTTGATTTGTCTTCTATTATAGTCGAAACCACCCGAAATTACAAAGGCCTTTTATTTCCCGGGGAATGCTATTTCGTATTTGTGTACGTCTGGAAAAACTCCAGACTGCGCTCGATGATCAAGTCTTTATCATGGTCGAGCGTTGCGACGTGATAGCTGTCATCCAAATGAATAATTTCTTTATGCTCGGAAAAAACCGTTTCAAAGATCACCTCGGAATTGTTCGGGGGCACGACATGATCCTCCCTTGAAACGAAAACGACGATCGGACAATGAATGCTGCTTAATAGATCCCTGGTCTTCCCCATGAGCATCGACAGCTCTTTAATCGATTTTACCGGTGTCCGATCATAGCCGAGCTCGTCACTTTCCGGATCTTTAATATCCGATCCAATCGCTTCAATAAAGCGCTCCTCTGTGCTCGAGCTGTTCTCAAGCACCGGAATATCGATTGCTGCATTGATCGGGATGACGCCGGCGACTTTCTTCTTCCCTGCCACATATAAAGCAAGCGTCCCTCCCATCGACAAGCCGACGACGAAGATTTTTTCACAACGCGCTTCCAGCCAGTCAAAGGCTTCCATGACCGATTGAATCCAGTCTTCATGACTCGTGGACTCCATGTCCTCCGGCGTGGTGCCGTGCCCCTTCAGTCTCGGACAGACGACGGTATACCCGGCGCGGCCATATGCTTCTGCCAGCGGCCTCATACTTTGCGTCGTTCCTGTAAATCCATGGGATACCAGGATCCCTACCTCATTACCCTCGAACCGTATCTCTTCTGCCCCACTCATCACTGCGGTCATTTCGTTTCCTCCTGTTCGTTTTTCCTTTTCCTAAAACCGTCGACAGCACTGCTTTCTCCAATATTCTCCAAGGCATGACCCGTTTCAGAAATACGTTGAACTTCACTTTCGCTCCGATTGGAAAGCGCAGCTTCCGTATTCTGTCCTGCTCGATCAACTCGGTCATCAATGCAGCTACATCCGACGGATTTTCGCGGCTGTCTCCATTCAACGCATTCCATAGTCCTTTTATGTAATCAGCATAGGGAGAATCAGGGTCATGGACAGCGTCCGGGAGTTCCATTCCGGCTGACCATATATTCGTTTGGTACGAGCCCGGCTCTACAAGAGCAACATCGATGCCGAATGGCTGGACCTCGAAGCGGAGGCTTTCTGTAAGCCCTTCGAGCGCATGTTTCGATGACACGTATGCCGATAACCCCGGGAATCCGATCAAACCGCTGACGCTGCTCACATTGATGATCTTGCCACGCGTCTGCTTCCGCATGAGCGGCAGAACTGCCTGGGTGACGGCGATGACCCCGAACACATTCGTCTCGAACTGACGTCTGTACGCTTCCAGCGGTATCTGCTCGAGAAAGCCGCCGATTGCAAAACCAGCATTGTTGACGAGAACGTCGACTGCTTCCAAATCGTTCAGCTTTTCTTTAAATGCAGCGATGGAAGCATCATCGGTCACGTCGAGCTTCCAAACCGTGATCCGGCTCCTCACGTGATTGGAAATCGCTGCGTCCTCGAATACTTCCGCTTTTTCCATGTTCCTCATTGTCGCGATTACCGAAAACCCTTTTTCCGCACATTTGACCGCCGTCAAATAGCCGAACCCACTCGATGCTCCGGTAATCAATACGGTTGGATTCATGTCATTTCTCCTCTCTGCTTCCTCATTCCTTATAACGTTCGATATCAAACACTTGTTTTCCTCTAATGCCCTCTGTACAAAAACACAATGGTTTCTCTGACGGGATTGATCTTATAAGATAAGTTCTTCCCTTTCTCTCCCGTACTTTCCCCTGTTCTCCCGCATATCACGGCAGGCAAAAAGAAAAGACCCCGCTTAATCGGCGGAGCGCAGGACAGGAAAAGTCACATATAAAGCGAAAACACTCACGAGAAGGGGCAGGGCGCTCCATGCCATCAACGTTTGAATCGGAATTCCCCAGCCGAGAAACAGAGAGGTGACCGCGTACGAGAGCGGAATTAACCCAAGCGATCCGGTCCGTATCAGACTCATCACCCTTCCCACCTTGCTTTCTTCTGCAGACGATTGAACGAGGGATAGGAGCGGAATATTGACGGCCGGAATGATCATGCCGATAAGAACGATAATGAGCACGGATAAAACCAGCGTATCTGCACGGCTGAAGATAAACATACCGGCTCCTTCGAGAGCGATCAAGTACAGCGCATACGCTCCCCGTCTCCGCCGGATGTTGAGAAAACCGATCAGGACAGCTCCGAGAATCATCCCGAACGTCAGTCCACCTTGGACGAGACTGAAATCGAGGGCACTTCCTTTCAGGACTCCCTCCACGAAGATCGGCAGCCCCATCATCAAAGGGCCGGAGATGAAAAAGTTGACGATGATCGTAATGATGAACAGCGACCGCAGCAGTCTGGACTGCCACGTGTAACGGAAGCCCTCCGCCAATTGGGCATAGAACGGGGAACGCTCCCCTTCCTGCGCATCCTTTCCCTGCTTTTTCACAAATAGAATTCCGACACCGGATAAGATAAGAAACAGGACGATGATCAGAAGGACGAAGCTGTAGGAAAGCGAATGGATCAGGACACCGGCAAGGAGTGGTCCGGTGAACGTAGCAATCTGGATCGTTCCCTGAATGACGGAGTTTGCGCGCGTCAGCTGCTCTTCCCCGGCCACTTTCGGAAGCAGCGCATCTCTTGCCGGCTCGAACATTCCGCCGCAGGCTCCGAACAAGCCTGCGTGGACCGCCATGATCCAAACGGGAACCTCCTGAAGGGTAAGAAAACAAATCGATAAGGTAAAGAGGAAGACAGCCATCGTTAAGTCCGATGCCGCCATGACCTTCGTTTGACTGCAGCGGTCCGCGACCACTCCGCCGACAATCATGGAAACCATCCGCACCGTCGTCAAGGAAATCAACACCATGCCGAGAGCCGCTGCCATATGTAACGACTCTACGATGTACCACGACTGAAGAAACATAAACATTGACAGGCTTAAACTGGAAACAACCGTTGTAAAGGCCAAAAGGAGAAAGGATCTTGACTTCCATAACGAAACCTCTCTTTTCTCCTCATATGACTTTGCGCTTTCCATAACATCTCCTCCTCGGATGCCGGCGCAGGCCGACGGTAAAAAATATTTTACTGTTGCACAAAAAAAGAGAGCTCCACCCCGACTTCATCTCTCTCCCTTTTTCCCGAACCGACTTTCCTCTATCTGCAAACCGAGCATGTGAAAATAGTACAGCTTCGCATCTTCTGTCGGCTCCGTACGTTGAATCGATGCAAGTTCTTCCATTAAGTCGGAGAATTTCTGCTGCCAGGCCAGAAAGTTCTCCTCCTTTGCATGAATTTCATAAGCGGCGGATCGGTATTTCCAGTCTTCCGGTTTTTTAGACAGGGAATCATTCTCCAGCGACTCCTCCGGCACAGATAAAACCCGCTGTTTGGAGTGATCGAGCATGGCGAGCATCATCTGCCGGATTGGACCCGACACCTCTGCGTTTGGCAGCAGTTCGGCATCTGGTACAAACCCGCGGGCTACCGTTTGATAGAACTTCTGGACAATCCCGTTCTTTTCTTCCGTTCTAGCAATTTCCAAGAGCCCGTTCTTCTCCAACTCTTTCAAATGATAATGGATGCGGGCTCTTGAGAGCTGATAGATTTCAGAAAGCTGCTGACCGGTCTGCGCCTTCCCCATCAGACGCAGAAGCAGGTCCGACCGGAACGGATCCGCCATCGCCTTCAGCTGGTCGTGGGTTGTTAGTATTTTTATGTCCTCCACTAGACCGTTCACTCCTTTTTACTCGGTAAAATTTATTTAACTGTAGTATCAACCACAAGGAAGGAATTGTCAATAAGAAAAGCCGCTTTCCTTCATCAAAAGGAAAGCGGCTTTTCTATCAACCTCCGGCAATCATACGTGCGAGCTGACCACAGAGCAGAGCAGCATAGGTTCCGACGACGTTACCGAGGATCCCCATCAGCAGGCCGACAGGGGCAAGCGCCGGCTGGAAGACCGATGCGACGATCGGTGCAGAGCTTGTCCCTCCGATATTCCCCTGTGAACCGACGGCGACAAAGAAGAGCGGCGCCTTCAATAAGCGGGCCGCGAGGAAAATACACAGCACGTGGATGGCAAGCCAAACGATTCCCATCAGGATAAATTGCGGCGCCTCCACAATATCCAGAAGGTTCGCCTGGCTTCCGATCCCCGCCAGGAACAAGTAGATGCCGGCATAACCGATCTTACTGGCTCCATAATATTCGAGGTTCCGCACCTTCGTAAAGGACAAAAGAATTCCGACGGCCGTAATGATCAAGAACGTCCATGTCGACGTATTCATGACCTCCGACTTCGGAATAAAGGAAAGATCGGCAAACTGACGGACGAGGAACGAGCCGGCAATACCGATGGACAGAATTCCGAAGAGCTGCGGAAGCTCGAGCGGTCTGGCATTCTTCTCCACGTCTGTCGCGATCTCCTCATTCACCCGTTTAATGGTGGAGTTATCCGCACCATTCCATTTATTGAAGCGGTTCTGGAAGTTGGCGAGCGAAATCATGACCCCCATCCAGCCGATTCCGACGATCGTATCGGTCAAAATCATCGGGCTTAGTATATGATCCGGCGTATCAAAGGCTTCGATCATGGCTCCCATGTTAGCCGAGCCGCCGATCCAGCTTCCGGCAAGCGCCCCGACACCTCGCCACGCATCCTCAGGGAGAATCCCCTGGAACAAGGCGAACGCAATCGGTCCCCCGATCACGATGCCGATCGTACCCGCAAAGAAAACGAGCACGGCCTTCGCGCCAAGCTTGAACGTTGCCGGTACGTTCGTACTGATCATTAACAGCAGCAACCCGGCGGGAAGGATATACGTACTCAAAAAGCTGTACACATCCGAGCTCTGCGGGATGATTCCGAACGTCGTCGAAAGCATCGGAAGGAAATACATCCAAATAAGCGGAGGAAGATAGCCGAAGAATTTCTTCAAAGGCTTATACTCCATCGTTGATAACATGAACACGATTCCCACGACAGCGATAAGATAAGCGAATACCGCCATCGGTTCCTGTATAAGTGCGTGGTCCATAAACTTCTTACATCTCCTATCTGAAACCATTAGAAATTTGAAAAAATTACAGATATGTAATTTTGCATTTTGCCAGTTTAGCACACAACCGCAGGAAAAGGAATTCATTGAACTTATGCATTTTTTTCCTCTATATACGCAAAATGACATGAGAGAGCATCAATCGAATATTACGCTACTGCAATCGGCACGGAACTGCTATACTGGGTCTATTGCTTATAAAGAGGTGAAAGTATGAAAAAGATTTGGCACTTATACAAAGATTCTTCTTTTCTATTGAAAATGACGCTCGGTT
The DNA here is from genome assembly GCF_000469135.2 of Bacillus sp. SB49. Classification (NCBI taxonomy): domain Bacteria; kingdom Bacillati; phylum Bacillota; class Bacilli; order Caryophanales; family Bacillaceae; genus Bacillus; species Bacillus sp. SB49. The sequence continues at coordinate 1,351,037 of NZ_CP048117.1, read as the reverse complement.
TCCTGCTCGGGATCGGAGCCGGCATCCTTTTCGGCCCGTCCATGGAGGCGGTCAAACCGCTCGGTACGATATTGATCAATTTGTTGAATTTGATCGCTGTTCCGGTCATATTCCTGACCGTCGTCCTTGCAATCAATCAAATGAACCCGAGGTACCTTGGCAGAATTGGAGGGAAGCTGCTCGTCTATTACGGCATAACGACCGCTGCAGCTGTCCTTATCGGGGTAGCACTCGCCCTGTGGATCAACCCGGGAGCCGGGCTGGAACTGCCAAACGCGGATGTCGAAAAGCCGGAAACGCCCGGATTTTCCGATGTACTGCTTAACATCGTCCCGGACAACTTGTTCACTGCGTTTTCTTCCGGGGAGCTGATGGGCATTCTTTTCCTTGCCGTCATCACCGGCCTCGCTTTGGTGAAGATGCGCTATTCGGACAAGGACGAACTCAAGAAATCAGGAGAGACGCTGCACCAGTTTTTCTCGGCGGCCAATGACCTGTTCTTCCTGCTTCTGCAGGGGATCCTTCTCTATGCGCCTGTCGGAATCTTTGCGATCGGTGCTTCGACATTCGGCAGTCAAGGATGGGAGACCTTCCGCTCGCTGTTCGCGTTTACCGGTGTGTTTTACTTAGGTGTCCTTCTGCTTTGGCTGCTAGTATATACGTCTTTCTTAAAACTTGCGAAGTGGCACGTTCGTGACTTTTTCGCTAGTACGAAGGACGCCTATGTTACGGCATTCTTTACATCAAGCAGTATCGCTTCCCTGCCCGTTGCGATGGAATCGGCGAAGAAAGCCGGCATTTCCGATCGGATTGTGAACTTCAGCCTACCGATCGGAGCCGTGTTCAACTCGGATGGCGGCGCCCTGCGTATGGGTGTTTCCATCGTGTTCGCCGCCAATGTGACAGGGCTTGATTTAACCGTCATGGACTTCATCACCATCGTCGTCATCGGCACACTGCTGTCGATCGGGACAGCAGGCATTCCCGCTGCCGGACTCGTCACCCTCGCAGCCGTGCTTACGATGTTCAACCTCCCGCTTGAAATCGTCGCCTTAATTGCAGGCGTTGACGTCCTGATCGGGATGGCAGGAACGGCCTCGAACGTATTCGGTGATATGGTAGGATCCGCTTTTGTGGATAAAAAAGAAACCGACCGTACCAATCCAGAATCATAATTGTCCAATCAAAAAAGGATCAGAGCCTTCTCTGATCCTTTTTCCATATAGTCGGGAAACTTAAGAGCGCCTTGACTTCAGGTTGTTGAAGAAGTAATTTTCTTTGGCCGGTGAGCCTGATGGACTCTGCCCATTCCTCTCCACACGATGCCGCAATCGATCTTCCATAATCAGTAATTACTCTTCCTCTACAAATCGATGTTCCGCCAGAATGACTGCGATCCGGTCTTCCAGGTCTCCGACATCCTCGACCAGGTAATTATTCAAAACAATAGAGAAAATAAGCTTCTCTCCGTCTTTTGTCGTCACATAGCCCGATAAAGAGGAAACCCCTGTCAACGATCCGGTCTTTGCCTGTACGTTATCCTCGGCAGCCGTGTCCTGCATTCGGGAACGGATGGTGCCGCCGACGAACCGTTCGGCATTCCCTGCAACGGGCAGGGAATTCAAATAGGCAGGGAACCATTTTTCGTCCTGGACCTGATAAAGCAGCTCCGATATTTCATGAGCGGGAATCATGTTGACATGGGACATCCCGGAACCGTCTCTTAATCGGAGGGTGGACGTGTCGACACCGGCGCTTTTCAGATAACTATCCACGACTTCAAGCCCCTTCTCCCAGCTGCCTTCGTCATGGACGACTTTCCCCATTTCCTTCACCAGCACCTCCGCATGGCCGTTGTTGCTCAGCTTCATGAACGGAATAAACAGCTCCTCAAGCGGCATCGATTCATGAGTGATCAGCTTGAGAGCTTTCTTTGGTGTCCGCTTCCCTTCCTTGTTTTTTCCTTTCACTTTGATCCCTTGTTCCTCCAAGGCGCTTCGGAATACGTCCAAAGCAAGTCCGGTCGGTTCCGATACGGCTATCCAAGAGCGGGATCTGCTTGAGTCGAGAGGAATCGTTCCTTCCACGATGATCCGGTTCGTTTCATGCTCCCTTTCCATCGATATATCCCTCTCCCCATCTGCCGGCACCGTTTTCGTCCGGTTGATGATTTTCACATAATCCGTCTTCGGCGTGACTTCCACACGAGCCGGGTCCCCTTCCTTCTCTGCCGGATAGGCAGCGACGATGACCGTCCCGGCGTCGTAATCTTCATTCGGCGCCACGGTCAAAGCAGAGACCTGCGCACCGTAGTAGTGGGTTTCATCGTTCCACGTAATGTCTTCAGAAAGCCGGACGTCGTCATACCATGTATCGTCCGCGATCAAATCCCCTTTCACTTCTCGTATGCCATTCTCCTTCAATTCTTCCGCCATCTTCTCAAGGTCTTCCATCATCAAGGTCGGGTCTCCCTTGCCTTTCAAATACAAGTCGCCATGCAGCTTATGCCCCCGAATCGTCCCCTCTGCATAGACTTCTGTAGAAAATGTATAGTCAGGACCAAGCTGATCCATCGCCGCGGCCCCACTGAACAGCTTCATATTGGAAGCCGGCTTCAGCCTTGTGTGGGCATCATGCTCATAGATCACTTCGCCGGTTTCCGCCATCCGGATACTGACCCCGGCAAGAGCCCCTTTCAAATCTTCATCTGCAAGCACCGTATCCAGCTTCTTCTTCAAACCCGATTCCTCCTTTGCCGCATCCACTTCCGATTCCGCAGGAGCTTGGTACGAGGAAAACATTAAAAAAGATGCAAGCAGCGGAACGACGACGTGCTTTTTCTTCATTGAAATCATATATGTATGGGCCTCCCATCCAGTTTATTTACTTATAACCATAGCAAAGAACTTCATCTATTGTAATAATTTTCTAATAATTCTGACTAAAACAGAACGTTAGCCGGAGGTCAATGGTCCATCTTTATTCTATGCGAGAGAGGGAACTTTACCCTTTCCGTGCTGTTTCTCCTCCTGAAAAGACCGGAACCCGTCAGACGGGTTCCGGTCTTTTTTTAGAGAGATGGTCCCTCAGCCATTTACTTTTCGGTTATAGTACACGCGGGACAGGAAGTAGACGGCGACTCCTCCAATGAGAATGGTATACTGCCAGCCGCCGTCGCCCCCTTTCGTGATCTGATTATAGATCGACCAGATCAAGAGTACGACGGTATAATAGACAAACCCATTCTTTGCCGCCCTACCGCTTTGGTGTTTCTCCATTTCGTCCTGCTTCTTCCACTTCATTTCTTTTCCTCCTCATACGAAAACAGCTCGTCTTCGGATGTTTTTAACGCGAGAGACAATGGAAAGGCGGGTTTCCGTGTCGAGTCGTATTAATCGTCTCCCTCGTCACCAGGCGCCGTTTTGCCAGTACATCCGGAGAGTTCTTCCTCGTTTTCCTTTTGGACCGGATGCAAATATTCAATCAGAGGTCCCCTCATTATGTAAAAACTTTTCACATATTCAGTATAGAGAAAGAAACAAACATGTCAAAACCTTTTTACATTTAAAAGCTTTTCCAAAAAGTCCGATGTCCCCGGAGAAATCCGAGCAGGAATGGTATGGTTATCTCTAGAATAGTGTTAGAATAGGAAGGGTTTGTCCTAAACCAATTTTAATAGAAAGGAAGTTTCATACTTATGAGTACCAACATGAAGCTTCAAGAACTCTCCCCATCCTTTGATCCTTGGGAAGCTTACATGGATGTAAAGGAACACGGAGACATGACGTTATCCAACATAGAATTTACGACGACGACACTCTGCAACATGCGCTGTGCGCACTGTGCTGTCGGTTATACGCTGCAGTCGAAGGACCCGGATGCCCTGCCGATGGACCTGATCATTAATCGTCTGGATGAAATCCCTCACCTGCGCACCTTGAGCATCACCGGCGGAGAACCGATGATGTCGAAGAAATCGGTCGACAATTATGTCCTGCCACTTCTTAAATATGCCCATGAGCGCGGCGTTCGGACTCAGATTAATTCCAATCTGACGCTGCCGTACGAGCGCTATGTTCCGATCATCCCTTATCTCGATGTGCTACATATTTCTCATAACTGGGGAACGATCGAGGAGTTCGTTACGACCGGCTTCGCCCGCATGGAAAGAAAGCCGTCGGAGGAGGCACGCAGGAAGTTCTTCGACCGGATGGTGGAGAACTCCCAGAAACTCGCCGCAGAAGGCGTCATGGTATCTGCAGAAACGATGCTGAACAAACGGACATTCCCTTATCTGGAATCGATCCATGACCATGTCAAGGAAATGAAGTGCGCCCGCCACGAAATCCACCCGATGTATCCGGTCGATTTCGCTAGCGCGCTTGAAACACTGAGCTTGGAAGAAATGCGGGAAGGTATCAACCGCCTGCTGGATCACCGTGATGAAGATATGTGGATGCTGTTCGGCACGCTGCCCTACTACCCTTGCAGCACTTCCGACGAAGATTTGGACATGCTTAAACGTTTGTATAGTGCAAAGAATGTAACGGTCAGAAATGATCCGGACGGACGTTCCCGCCTGAATGTAAACATCTTCAGCGGCGATATCATCGTGACCGATTTCGGAGACGAACCGGGCCTCGGCAACATCCAGGATACGAAGCTGACGGACGCTTACCAGCAATGGATGGAAACAGACACAGCAAAAAGCCTGAACTGCCACTGCCCCGCTGTCGAATGTCTCGGACCGAACGTACTCGTCAAGAACGCCTACTATTCCGATATCGACTTCCAGAAACGAAAAGCCAAGATCTCCTTATAAAAAGGACGAAAGCCCCGCTGATAGGTATCAGCGGGGCTTTCAGCTTTTTGAAGAAGTGATTCCCAGCTAGGGAGAGGGCGGGGTCCGGGAAATGGGACGCTTTCCACGCGGCGGCCGGTGAGCCTCCTCATCGCGTTGTTCTTCCAGGGTCTCTCCTGTCCCGCTAATCCCGTCGGAGTCTGCCCATTTCCCTCTACCCTTTGCCGGAATGATCCCTCCCATAATTACTGCTGTTCCTTTCACCAGGACGCTCTTATCTTGCTCTTGCAGCAGTCGTCGAGGCTTTTCTTAGGACCATCCAGCTCGGAACGAAAGTCAACAGGGCTGCAACCAGAAGAAGGAGGAAATCCACGTGAAGCGTCATCCCCTGAAGTCGAAAAACCTCACTGAACAGATAATCCTTCGTGACAGGAAGCATCATCAACACCCCAAAGACCGCCACCCCGCTGAAGCCTCCAATAAGGCCGTATCGGTAAAAGACGGAACCGAGCAGGAACCCGATGGAGATGAACAGAAAGAACAATAAACCAAGCACCCAGATTTCGTTATACCAGGCTGCCTGCACATCCAACATGTCCATAAGGGAATAGTGACGGATGCTTGATATCTTTTCCGCATCCAGGACTGCCCGGAATCCACGTACAATCCCGAGATGAACCATGGATAAAACGAGAGAGAAAAACAGGCTGAAAGCGAACGTACCGAGCAGATACCGGGTACGCGTCGTCCCCATTTTCACACAGAACGGGAAAGTTTCCTTCGTCATATTAAGGCCGGAAATAACACAGAAAACGAAGACGATGGGACTTGTAAAGACAATCATGGAACTGTCCGGAACAAGAATAGAAAGCAGCGTAAACCCAACGAGCGTCGCCGTTAATATGCTCCAAAACACTAGAAAGGAAAAGCGGTAATCGATTAATAAATAATAGAAAATCCCTTTTAAATCCCTAAGCATTCTTCTCCACCCCTTCGAGTTCCGTCAAATGAACCATGATGCCCTGCATGGAAATATGCTCCGCTTCAAGCCCGGCATTTCTGGCGCCTTCAAGCGAATAGCCCTCTCCATACAACCACACCGTTTTCATCCCCATCATTTCCTGCTCTTTTAATACATGCTTATCCGTGGTGAAAGCATCCACCTTTTCTTTCATGCCGGCGACCTTCAAGCTCTTCTGAACCATCGCTTCCGCCTGATCATGAAACATGATTTCACCATTATGAAGCATGATTACCTCTTCAAACAGCCGGCTTACCTCATCAATCAAGTGCGTCGAAAGCAGAAACGTACGCGGAAATTCTTGAAATTCTTCCAGCAACAAGTCATAAAACATATACCGGGCAGCTGCGTCGAGTCCGATATACGGTTCGTCGAATATCGTAATCTTCGCCCTTGAAGACAGACCGATGATGATTCCAAGCGCTGATTCCATTCCTTTGGAAAGTCCGCTGGCGTTCGTGCGTGGGTGCAGGTGGAATTTCTCCATGAGGCGGTCAGCCGTTTCCTGGGACCAATTCGGGTAAAACATGGAGACAATCTTCAGCACATCTTTAATTTTCAGGCGCCGCTTAAAGTTGCTCGTCTCATTGATCAGGCATATATCCTGCAGCACCGTCCTATTATCAAACGGGGACTGCCCATCCACCAGCACCTCCCCGGAAGTGGGAAGCGTGTGACCGGCCAAAAGCTGCATCAAGGTCGTCTTTCCTGCTCCGTTCTTTCCAAGCAGCCCGTAGAATTTATTTTCTTCCAGCGTCAAGTTGATCCCGTTCAGCGCCGTTTTCTCTCCATACTTTTTCGTCAAGTTCTTCAGTTCGATTTTCATTTGATTCCCGCCTCCCCTAATAGACGATCCAGTTCTTCCTTATCCAACCCGATTTTCTCTGCTTCCTCCTTCAAAGGAAGAATATACTCTTCATAGAAAACCGTTTTACGCTTTTTGAGTACGATAGCCCGCGCACCTTCTGCAACAAACATGCCGATTCCCCTCTTCTTGAATATGATCCCCTCATCCACCAGCAGATTGATTCCTTTGGCAGCCGTCGCGGGATTGATCTGATAGAACTTGGCGAATTCATTCGTTGATGGGACCCTTTCCCCTTCGGTTATCGATTGATCCAAAATGCCTGCTTCGACTTTTTCCGCTATTTGTTGAAATATCGGCTTGTCGACCGCCAAATCACGATCCATAAAAGCACCTCTTCGTTGGTTCATTAGTTATGTAACTAACCATATAACTAGGATGGTGGAAAGTCAAGAAATATTTTACAAATAAAAAAAGCTGTCGGGTACATTCCCGGCAGCTTCTCGCTTCAGTTTCTTCGAAATAAGCACACAATACACGTCCAACAGCAGGTATATCCTTCGACTACTGCTTCATACCGCTCTTGTTTTGTCATGTATGATCCTCCTCATCCACAACTTTATTTATATAATTTCCTTCCTCTACTTTCATTAAACGCTCATTTATGCAGCTGGGTCACTTTCGGAGAAATTGGACCTGCTTTCACTCTTTCTCTCCGCGTTTCCGTTCGCTTGAAGAACCAGAAGACGGCTCCAAGCAGCGCGAGTGATCCGATCATGAAGACGACGGACAGCGGCGAGTAGCCACCTGCAGATTCTGCGATTCCGATCGGAGAGAAGAAGACATACATCGCGATCATCAAACTAATGGTGAAAATGGTGAAGGCCTTCGCGTGTTTCCAAGGGGTCAAGTCCACTTTTCCTGCATCGAGAAGAACATAAGGTGTGATGCGCGGTTTCAGTTTTCCTACCAGCACCATAATAAAGATGTTCAGCGGGAACAGGATCGCGAGGACATAAAGGAAGTTGACATGCCCGAGAAAAACCTTACTCAACGAATAGGCGATCAAGTGAACAATGATCGTAATCTTCGGTGCACTGGCCGGCACATATTTGCTGAAGAAGCCGACGAGGACCATGGCAATGATCGGCAGGTTATAGAATCCGAACATCTCCTGTAAGTAACTGTACAGTCCGGAGGGTGCAAATATGATAAATGGTGCGACGAGCACGGAAACGAGAGCCAGTGCTCCTGCGAAGAAGCGTCCCGCTTTAACAAGCTCCCTCTCGGATGCTTCCGGTTTAAAAATCGGTTGATATATATCAAGCGTGAATAACGTAATCGAACTGTTCAAGGCAGCATTGAACGAGCTTAAGATTGCTCCGAACAAAACGGCAGCTAGAAATCCTGACAGTGCAAGCGGCAAGACATCACTGACGAGTGTCGGATAAGCCATATCCCCTGTAGGAAGAGTATTCCCGTAAAGGAAAGAGGCGATGATTCCCGGCAGGACGAGGAAGAATACCCCGAATATCTTGAATAAACCGGCGAACAAGACTCCCTTTTGCCCTTCAGCCAGATTCTTCGCAGCGAAGGTCCGCTGGATGATGGACTGGTTCGTACACCAGTAAAAAAGATTATTGAACAAGAGTCCTGTCAACAGCACCGTCCAGGGTACCGAGGATTCATGATTACCAATTGCGTTCAGCTTAGCGGGATTCTTATCGATCAATTCTTTAAAGCCGCCGACAAGATCTCCTCCGCCGATCGCCACAAGTGCAAGGATCGGAATCAAGAGACCGCCGATTATGAGACCGATCCCATTGATGGTATCACTGATTGCACAAGCCCGTAGCCCTCCGAAGATAACATAACCGCAGCCGATGATGCCGATTGCTGCCGCCACGATGGAAACAGTCATGATCTGACTCGTACCTGCAATGCTTGATAAAGAGAAAATGCTGTCCAGCACCAACGCTCCAGAATAAAGGACCGTCGGTAAATAGGCGACCGCATAACCAAGCAGGAAAAGGACAGAAACGATCTGTCTCGTTTTTCTGTCATACCGCTGCTCAAGGAAATCAGGAATGGTCGTGATGCCGGACTTCAAATACCTTGGAAGAAATACGAACGCCATCAGGATGAGCACCAGTGGACTCGTCACTTCCCAGCCCATGACTGCCATAGTTTCCGAAAACCCTTGTCCGTTCAAACCGACAAGCTGCTCCGTCGAAAGATTGGTTAATATTAAAGACCCTGCGATGACGACGCCCGTCAGGCTGCGCCCTCCCAGAAAATATCCATCTGAACTGGAAAGATTCGTTTTCCGCGTTTTGAACCACGAATACCAGGCGACGAATATGGTGTAAAAAAGAAAGCTGAAGATGATGATGCCTATCATATGAAATCCTCCCTAAGTTATGTAGTGAAAAGATGACAAGAACGAAATGTTAAATCCTCCCTGTTTTTTTCACTTAACTCAGAGATACCCCGGCGAAAAAAAGCCAAAACTAAAGTAAGCGATTGCAATGTTATTTTTCTAAAAAACCATCAAATCATACGGGAGGACCCCGCCCCTTTTTTGGAGGATATTTCTTCCTTCAGACACTTTTTATTCCTAAATATGAACAAGCTTAAAGCCTGTATTATCAAGGGATACAGCAATAAGCAAGCCTATTTTTAAATAAATTTCGAACATTTTGTGTCCAAAATAAGAAATTTCTGTTACAATGAATACAAAGAAACCGTTTACACAAACTAGTGTAACAAAGGAGATGAATATAATGGGTGTAGCATCCATGTTCTTGTTGTTGGCGACAGTGACTCCGATTTTGTTTCTGATGATGAAGAAACCTGCTTTTGCGATCGTTCATTCTGTCTTGCTTATGGGCATGTGGGTCTATTACTTCCAAGTACTCCTTTATACAACACCTACCGCATTCTCACCGACATGGACGATGTTCTACCTCGCCCTCATCGGTACACATATCGGATGGGTGATGTTCTTCATAGCAACCGTCAAAGAAGGCCCGATCTACAAACAGGCACTTCAAGAGAAAATCGAAGCGCCGGACAAAATATAATTCAGCGAAGTGAAAAGACCCCTTACCGCCTGCCGGTAAGGGGTCTTTTATGGGAGAAAAAGAAAAGCGAATTAAAGTTGGAAGAGGAAAGCTTCAAGAAGACTGCCTGACGCGCGCAAAAAGCGTTCTTTTTTTGCAGCACGCCCCTCTCCATAAAAAAAAGCCTCTTCCTTACTATTAAGGAAGAGGCCTTTCTGTTATTGATCCTCGATCGGCTGCGCTTTGAACAGCTGAATCATCGCCTGAACAAAAGCGACACCGCTCAGGATATAGAGAACGAAAGTCGGTTCATAATGAGAATACATCGCACCTGTAAGAGAGAAAGCCGCCAATACGACACATAGAACAAACCCGATCATATGCTTCCACTGCAAGCCTCCGATCATTGGTGCCTGCTCATTGTCCATCTGCTGTTTCTGTTCCATTACTTTCTCCCCCTGTTTGATGTATTAATGCCCGCTGTGTTCTCCACTGTCCATATTCATTTCCTCGTGATTCATGTTTTCCATGTCCCCGTGGTCTCCGTGTTCCCCGTGTTGGAACCCGAAGGACATCGTGAATAAGGAACCTGCTACGAGAATCGCAGCAAGAGCGAAACCGTGGAACATCATATTCCATGGAACATGACCGCCACCGCTGCCCTTTTCTGTGATGTGCATGAACATGAACAACTGAACACCAGCCTGAAGCAGCGCCAGAATCAGAATACCTGAAATGATCACTGCAACTGGAAGGTCGGAATTGATTGCTGCCCAAGCAGCGACAAGCGTCATAACGACGGATAACAAGAATCCTATTACGTGACTAGTCGGTACTTTCTTTGACGTATCTGCCATCTAGACCACCATCCCTATCAGATAGACAGCTGTGAAGATGAAGATCCACACAACGTCCAGGAAGTGCCAGTACAAACTGACGATAAAGAATTTTCGACTTGTCTTAGTTGTAAGTCCGCGTTTTCTTAGTTGAATCAGAAGTCCGATCGCCCATCCGATACCAAGGGTTACGTGAAGCCCGTGGGTTCCGGCAAGGACGAAGAATGCTGACCAGAAGGCAGCCGACTGCAGTGTCGCGCCTTCGTGCGTATAATGGAAGAACTCGAAGATTTCGAATCCAAGGAATCCTAAACCAAGGGCAAGCGTTATGATCATCCATAACGTCATGCCTTTGACATTCCCTTTACGCATTTGGTGAATCGCAAGTCCACACGTGAAACTACTCACCAAAAGCAGGAACGTCATGATTAACACGATGCCTGGCTCGAACAACTCACCAGGTGTCGGTGCATCAGCTGTACGGCCGAATAGGACGGCATACGTTGCGAACAGCGTAGAGAAAAGTACGACTTCGGCTCCAAGGAAAATCCAAAATCCGAGAATACTCATCTGTCCTTCTTGCGTCCGGTATTCTAATGGACCTGTTTTCAATTCTTCTGCAGCCATATCATAACCCCCTCGCTTTTCGCTCGATGCGTTTCACTTCATCGACGCTTACATAGTAACCGTCATCGTAGTCGAAGGAACGGATGATCATCATGATCACACCACCAACAAGACCGAAGATCGCCACAGGCATCCACTCGAAGACGAGACCGAAGCTTCCGATGAACAGGAATGTCATCATGATGATCGGCTGCCCGGTGTAACTCGGCATGTGGATCGGCTTCAATTTCGATTCGTCGAATGTCGTTTGACCTTCTTCTCTCATGCGCTCATACGGGTCGATACGATCGACGTATGGTACGGTAGCAAAGTTATAGAACGGTACAGGAGTTGTCGTAGACCACTCAAGCGTACGTCCATGGCCCCAGGAGTCGCCGCTTGTTTCACGTTCTGCATAGCGGTAGCTGTAGTAAACGTTGTAAACGAAGACGATGAAACCAAGTCCCATTCCAAATGCACCGACAGTAGAGATGACGTTCAATGGAAGCCACTCGACTACGTTTGTGATGAACAAACGACGAGGCATTCCATCCAAACCTAGGAAATACTGCGGGAAGAAGCAGACATGGAAGCCGGCAAAGAACAACCAGAATGCCCATTTCCCGAGACGTTCGTTCATCTTGTGACCGAACATCTTCGGATACCAGTAAGTCAAACCTGCGAAACAACCGAAGACTGTTCCGGCGATCAGCACGTAGTGGAAGTGCGCGATCAGGAAGTAAGAGTTATGGAACTGGTAGTCCGCTGCTGCCATACCGAGCATAACCCCTGTCACCCCGCCGAGTACGAAACTCGGAATGAAGGATAGAGACCAAAGCATCGGTACGGTAATTTCGATTTTCGACTTGTACAATGTCGCAAGCCAGTTAAAGATTTTAACCCCTGTTGGTACAGCGATCAACATCGTCGATACAGAGAAGACGGAGTTTACGAACGCGCCTGCTCCCATCGTGAAGAAGTGGTGTACCCAAACAAGGAAACTTAGTAGTGCAATAATGATCATGGACCAAACCATGGCGTTGTAACCGAACAATCGTTTCTTCGCGAAAGCCGCAATGACTTCGGAGAAGATACCGAATGCCGGCAGAATAACGATGTAAACCTCAGGGTGTCCCCACATCCAGAATAAGTTCGCCCACATCATCGGCAGTCCTTCTCCGGTTAATGTGAAGAACTGAGCACCGAAGATACGGTCGATTGTAAGCAGCGCAAGCGCTACTGTAAGGATTGGGAATGCGAACACGATGATGAAACATGTAACCAATGTCGACCAAGTGAAGATCGGCATATGGAACAGTTTCATACCAGGGGCACGCATCTTAAGGATGGTTACCATCAAGTTGATTCCGGTACCCAATGTACCGATACCCGAGAGCTGTAAGCCCATCAAGTAGAAGTTCTGACCCGGTCCTGGACTCATTGCCGCACCTGCAAGCGGTGTGTAACTTGTCCAACCAGCGTCCGGTGATCCCCCGATGACGAAGGAAATGTTGAATAGAATAGCTCCGAATGCAAACGACCAGAAGCTGACAGCGTTCAAATAAGGGAACGCGAAGTCACGTGCTCCGATTTGCAATGGAACGATAATGTTCATCAAACCGATAAGGAACGGCATCGCCATGAAGATGATCATGATCGTACCGTGTGTCGTAAAGATTTCATTATAGTGTTGGGAATCTAGGAATCCAAGCCCTGGAAAAGCAAGCTGGATCCTCATCATTAAGGCGTCGACACCACCACGGAATAACATGAGCAGTGCAGCCAGGATGTACATGATTCCGATTTTCTTATGGTCGACGGTAGTCAACCATTCACGCCAAAGCCAGCCCCATTTCTTGAAATACGTCAATACGAAGACGATTGCGATCGAAACGAGTGCAATCGACACCATAGCGCCGTAAATAAGCGGTTCGCCGGTGACTAATATATCAGTAATGTGCATGTCCTCTCACCTGCTTTCTTAATCGAATGTTTCTTGTGTTTCAACCTCGTCGTTACCTAAGTGCAGCTTCTCTCCATAAAGATCGAAGTATCTGTCAACGACGTAAGACGCTCCTTCATGTGTACCGTGATCAACAAATTCCAAGTGCGTAGAGGAATAAGATGATTTGTCTGTCAGACCAGGTTTGACCAAATCATTGTATTGATCCTGTGTAAGTTCCGGAGACTCGTTCTGGATATCGCTGACCCAGCTGTTAAAGTTCTCTTCGCTTTCCGCATGAACTTTGAACGTCTGTGCTGCGAAACCTTCTCCGTTGAAGTTGGAGTTACGTCCATCGTAGACCCCTTCTTCATCTGCCTGAAGATAAAGCTTCGTCATCATTCCTGCCATGTTGTACTTCTGACCACCGAGTGCCGGGATCCAAAGTGCGGACATGGAGTCTGCGGATGTCAATCGGAATTCGATCGGACGATCCGTCGGAATGTGTAAGTAGTTCACTGTTTCAATGTCCTGTTCCGGATAACTGAAGAACCATTTCCAATCCGCTGCTGTCGCATAAACGACCAGAGGTTCTTTCGCCTCTTCTCCTGCAGCAGGTTCTGGAGGTTTCTCCAGGTCGAACAATGTAGTGACCGTCGGGATCGATAGTAATGTAACGATAATGATCGGAATAACTGTCCAAACAACTTCAATAGCTGTGTTACCGTGAAGGTTCGGAGCATAGTCCTTATCGCCTCGACCAGGACGATCGCGGTACTTGATGACCATATACGCAAATAGTGCAAAAACAACCACGACAATTCCAAGCATGAACCATAAGGAATATACGATTAGATCTTTCTGGCTTTCCGCCACTGGACCTTTCGGGTTAAGCACAGTCATTTGCCCACAGCCGCTCAGGAACAATACCAGGCTTAGTGGAAGTAGTCCTAGCCATCTAGAACGCAGATGTTTAGCTTTCATTTGTTTTAACCCTCCTATCAGACTATTATTTATAAGTACAAGAATGAGACATCTATGACTCTCATCCATACTACTAGGGCTTGAATGATTATATCAGATTTTGTAGAATTTCACCTCCCTTTCACAAATATTTCACATTAACAGGCGCATCTTTGTTAACTTTTTGTTACAATCAAGCGTTTACATGCTATTTACTTCCATTTATTAATAAATTTGTAACACTTTTATCTCAATCTTGGACTTTTGACGGAATCTTCCGTCTCCATTAAACTGGTTAATAGAATAAAGGAGAGAATACTCATGCAGACCATTGTATATGATGACAAAGAAATACACTATGACCTACATAAAAAACCGGATGTCCCGTTTATCAAAATTTATATGGACGATTTGAACGGCGTACAGGTGACGGCTGCTTCCAATAAGGAAGAAGCACGGATCCGCGCTTTCGTCGAGAAAAAAGCCGGCTGGATCATCGATCGTTGGTGCGGCACCCATGAAGACTTGTACATCCTCGATGCCGTTGATTTTAACGAAGAGGAACAGCGGATTCCCTACCTTGGCCGCTCCTATAAGCTGAAGATCCACCCGGAGCCGGACTCGACCGAGGCTTCCTTCGCCTTCCGTAAAGGAGGGTTCGCCTTCCATTTCCCACAGGAGTGGAACGAAGAGAAGCGTCAGGAAGCCTGGCGGGAGCAGACAAAGGCATGGTTTAAACAAAAGGCTGCCGATAAGCTCGCCTCCCTTGCAGAGGAAACCTCTGTATCCATCGAAGAGGACCACATCCGTTTGGGACGTAAGCATAAGGACGGCATTCAATTGAACTGGCGGCTCGTCCATCGCCCGAAAGAAACGACCGCCCGGACGATCCAGGACCTGATCGAAGAAAAAGCATACTGACATAAAAAACCCTTCCACCTATATAGTGGAAGGGTTTTTTCGATGAGTAAAATTCAGATGAATAGCAATAAGCTGAGCGCCATCACAGCCATACCGGCTACGACACCGTAAATGGATAAGTGTGCTTCCCCGTACCGTCTCGAAGCCGGAAGCAGTTCATCAAGGGAAATGAAGACCATGATTCCGGCAACACCGGCGAACAACACTCCGAACATGACATCATTCAGAAACGGCATGAGAATCAGAAAGGCGAGAATAGCACCAAGCGGCTCAGATAACCCGCTTAAGAAGGAAAGCTTGAACGCCTTCTTCTTATCTCCAGTTGCGAAGTAAATGGGAACGGACACCGCGATTCCCTCCGGGATGTTGTGGATTGCTATGGCTGCGGCAATCGCAATCCCAAGCGTCGGATCATTAAGCGCGGCTGTGAACGTGGCAATCCCTTCCGGAAAGTTGTGAATCGCTATAGCTAGTGCCGTGAAAGTTCCCATCTTCAGAAGAGCCGGATCATGGACAGCGGAAGCACCGCCGCTCTTCATATCTTCGACTTTCTTCACTTCGTGCGGATTTCCGGCTTTCGGAATCAAGCGGTCAATCAGAGCAATGACGAGCATTCCGCCGAAGAAGGCACCGACCGTCGACCACTTCCCAGGGACTTCACCGAGCGCACTCGTCAGCGAATCCTGTGCTTTAAAGAAAATTTCCACCATCGACACATAGATCATCACCCCTGCCGAGAACCCGAGTGCCAGCGATAGGAACCTTGTGTTTGTCGTGGAAGTGAAAAAGGCGAGCACGCTGCCGATCCCGGTCGCCAATCCTGCAAATAATGTGAGCCCGAAGGCTAATAATACATTTTCCATACTACCTCTCCTTCTATCTCGTACTATCTAATCGACATTTTACTCGAAGTTTTTCCTTAGTGCAACTTTTTTTGTTTCAGTTATATTTTATGCGCCTATGTAAAAAACGTACCTTTTCCTCGAAAAAATTATCTTGTTTCTTTTGAACCTTTTGCATAGATTGTCCTTTTTCAGAATCTGCTATGTCCGCTGTACGCAAAAAAACCCACAGGCACCTGTGGGGATCAAGGCAAATATTGAAACCACACCTCCACGGCTGCGGATGTTTCGATCGTTCCCGGCTGAATCGGTGTGGCGGAACCTTGGAGCATCTGCGTCTTCTGGAACGGCTGCACGGGCTCGGTTCCACTCCTGATTTCCGTCATACGGACCGGTGTCGGGTCAAGCTGCACAGCCATCGCCTCTGCCATTGTCCCGGCATGGGTAACGGCACCGGCCAGGGCTTTAGTCAATGCCTGTTGATAAGCCTGTTCCGGATTCCTGATGGTGAATGTAATGCTGGAAACACGGTTGGCCCCATTGGCGACAGCGGTATCGATTAAATAACCGGTCCGTTCCACCTGGTCGATCGTAATTTGAAGGAGATGGGTCACCTGATACCCCCGAAAGACCTGGCTCCCGTCCACGTAGTCATATTCCGGAAATATCGTATATTGCGATGTTTGGACCGCTTCTTCCGGAACACCCGCCTGCATCAGCTGCCGCTTCACTCTCTCCGTGACAGCGGCATTTTCTTTCTGTGCCTGCTCCAGGCTCTCTTTCTCTGTCACGACACCGACCTCTAATACGGCTCTGTCCGGAATGACGTCGACTGTCCCGCTTCCGGTCACCTTCATGATTCGCCCTTCTCCATGCCTCATGTTCCATTCCTCCCCTTTTTTTCATTCGATGTCGCGGCTTTACGGATTATGCCTGGAAAAGGGAACAAAATCTCATAATGGACGGCATTCAATTGGAATATATAGTAAGAGGGGGTGTTTTCATGCACACGAGGAAACCTGAAGAGCTGTCCTACCCGGAAGATTTCCTGAACATCATCCGGCAGGGACTTCCGTCCGCGGAAAACAAAAAGAAGGTCATCATCATCGGTGGAGGGATGGCCGGGCTCGTAGCTGCGGCGCTGTTGAAGAGCGCCTCCCACGACGTGACGATCCTGGAAGGGAACAATCGGCTGGGAGGACGTGTTCATACTGTCAGGGAGCCGTTTTCACAAGGGAACTACCTCGACGTCGGTGCCATGCGCATCCCTTCCAACCATCTGCTCGTCCAGGAATATATCAAAGGGTTCGGGCTTCCAACCCAGCCGTTCGCCAATACAAGAGACACCGATGTTCTGATGGTGAACGGGAAGAAAGTATACAAGAAAGCGTATGAAGAAAACCCGGATATCCTCGACTACCCTGTCAATGAAGAGGAAAAAGGAAAAACCGCACAGGAATTGTTTGTGGAAGCTGTCGGGACCTTTTTTTCGATATATGAGAACAGCACGGAGGAAGAACAGGAGAAGCTGCGCAAACAATTCTCCTCTTATTCGATGGGAGAATACCTGCGTGAGAATCCTCTTGGCCCGTCGCTCTCTTCAGACGCCGTCCGCAAAATTAAAGTGCTGCTCGGAATTGAAGGGTTTCCGGAATTTGCGTTTCTCGACATCTTGACCGACATCACCTATCCGATTTTCAACGAAGGGACGACGTTCGTCGAAATCGAAGGCGGCAACGACCGCCTTCCTTATTCCTTCTATCCATACCTCGCATCCGACATTCATTTGAACCAGCGTGTAGAGCGGATTGTCCAGTTCCCGGATAAAGTGAACGTCTATACCGTTGATACACAAACGAACGCCCAAAGGGTTTGGGAGGGAGATTACGTCTTGACGACCATCCCTTTCACCACCTTCCAATTCGTCGATGTGTATCCTCATGACTCGATCTCCTTCAAGAAAAGGGAGGCCATTCAGGAAATCATCAACGTCCCGGCTGTCAAAATCGGAATGGAGTTCAGCCGTCCGTTCTGGGAAGAGTATCCCATCGGCAACGTCACCTCCGACCTGCCCATCCGGTTTATGTATCTACCTAGCCACGGGCAGGGAAAAGATGGGCCTGCCGTCCTTCTGGCTAGTTATTCATGGGGACAAAATGCCATGCTCTGGAACAGTCTGACGAAAGACCAGATTGTCAAAGAGGTGCTGGAGAACCTTTATTTGATTTATGGTCCTGTCGTCTATGAAACCTACATGCAGACCGTCGTTTACAACTGGACCAGGAACCCATTCTCCGCCGGATGTTTCACCTTATTCACCCCCGGACAAAGCCGTGACCTCGGAGACGTGATCACCAAGCCGGAGGGCCGGATCCACTTCGCCGGCGAGCACACCTCCTCCTTCCACGGCTGGATCGAAGGGGCGGTGGAATCAGGCATCCGCGCCGCGAATGAAATCCATCATCGTTCCTGATGCCTGAAAAAGATTGCGGCGTATCAGGGACCTTTCAACGAAGAAAATCCATCCTATGTAGATAAAACAATTAAAAGCTTTCTCTAACGGGAAGGCTTTTTTCAGGCTATCAAGAAAAGCGCTTGGGACAGTAACTGGAGGTAACACATTTATCTAATGAAACGAGCTAGAAAGAATATCTTACCTATAGTCCCCGTCCTATTCCCATTAAAGAATTGCCACTTATTGTGGAAGGCTCCGTTTCGATATATTTGGAGTTAGTACCGTTTCAAGATAACTATTCCCGTACATGGAAACAAGATTCCATGTAGGTTTCAACACTTGGAAATAATATTCTCTCCGTTATCTAATTCCAGGTAGGATACAGATAAAGATACTTCGGTGGTGCTCCATTAGAATGCTGTTGCATAATAAAAAACCTCTCCCAAACTGAACTGTAACCTATAATTCGGACAGTTTATAAAAAGAACCTTAGGCGGCTAGGAGATGATCTCGGTATTGCACCGGGGTCATCTTATTTAAATTCCACTGATATCTTTTATTATTATATTTTGCTATATACTGGTTAATTTCTTCTTTAAGTTGGCTTAAGCTTTCACATGATTGGTGATCCACCATATCCTTTAAATGACCAAAGAATGATTCCATAGGTGCATTATCCCAACAGTTACCTTTTCGGGACATGGACTGACGAAGGCCAGCTTCTCTCACTCTAGATTGGAATTTGGGGTGAGTGTAATGAAACCCTTGATCCGAATGAATCATTGCTTCTGGATGGAAAGATTTTACGGTGTCTTGAAGTTTCTCTAACGTTCGGTAAACAATATCCATCCCTAGGGAAGTAGATATATGGTGAGCTACAATTTCCTTTGTTGTACTATCTTTCACGCAAGAAAGATATGCTTTTTGACCTTTCCCAAAATACGTGTAAGTGATATCAGTCAAAAAGACTTTTCCGGGTTCTAGTTGTGTGAACTCTCGGTTAAGATGGTTTGGGCACGTACGATGCTCTTGAGTGGCTTTCAACATTTGTTTGTATGGTTTAGCCTGTCTGATCTTTGCCGAAAGATCAAATTTCTTCATTAATCTTCGAATTTTTTTATGATTCATGATGACCCCATAATCATTTTCGAGAATCAACTTAATTTGCAGAGCTCCTACTTTCTCATGGTTTTGTGAGAAGATAACTTGAATAATTTGTATATCCTTTTCGTCTTTCTGATTTTTCACTTGTCTTTTGGAATCACTATTTATCCACGCATAATATCCACTTCGACTTACTCCTGTGAATTCACATAAATAAGAGACCATACTCCTTAAGGAGTAATTATGGATTGTTTCATAAATAAGCTGATAGACTTCTGATGGAGTTATTTTCGTTTCTTCTTCAACGCCTGCCTTTCGAGTTTGTCTAGCTTTTTTAAAAAATCATTTTCAGCCTCTAAGTACTTAATACGAGCTTCCGCTTTCTCAAGTTTTTCTTCCGCAGACATCTTCTTTGAAGAAGGTCGACCTTTACTTCCTTTTCCACGACGGTCTCCCTCCAGACCAAGTTCTCCGTACTTTTCAAATGTGTTACGCCAGCGCTTTAAGCATCTTCTGGGTTGATCCTTCCCAATCACTACTAAATCAAATCCGTGCTCTTCAAATATTTGAGATGGAAAGTTTCCATTCTGATATTCCTGAATTGCAGCTTTCTTAAATAAAGGATGGTATGTGATAGAACGTTCCGATACCTTTACGACATTCGGATTGTCCTCTAATTGTTTCATTTCCGTATTTGAATAAAGATGTTTACTCATAGTCACACTCCGTTCATATATTTATTTTGATTATAAACGGGTTTCCTTCCTTGAAACAGAAATAACCCGAATAACGGGGCACTTTTTTATAAGTGTCCATTATTCGGGTTATAGTTCAAACGGGAGAGGTTTTTTTTACGCTGCTTCTTCTTTTTCGCCATCTTTTTTCTCTTTAGAATCTTCTGCTTCTTCGTCTTCCGCCTTCAGCTCCTGCACGCTGCCTTCGCCGATTTTAACAGCGCGATTTTCCGATACGACAGGGTAGACGACTTTATATTTTTTCGTCACCACATCTCCGTCGACTGTCTCCTCGGTTGTCAGGAAGGCTGTCACTTCCACGGAACCCTCTTTCGGATCAGCGACGACGTTGTCCACTTGAACGTTCAGGATGTCATGGTATGTGGAACGAAACTCCTCAAAGGATGCTTTCTCCTGCCAACTGCTGCTTAACAGAGAAAAAGCGGTTACGAAATCGCCTTGATTGATGCTGTCATAGAAATATTGGACGAGGTAACTCGCCTGTTCCGCATCCGTGCCGGTGACAGGGGAAGGGGTCTGGTCACTGAATTCCGGAAATTCCGGCAGGGACTTCATCGGAGACTCACTCCAGCGCTCGACCATAGGCAGTACGTCCGCAATCGGAATACTGAAGCCGATCGTCTCTTCATCCAGCTTTGCTGAATTGATACCGATGACGTCACCCGTCGTCCTGTCCAACAGCGGACCACCGCTGTTCCCTCTTTCGATCGGTGCAGAGATCTGATACATGTTCTCATAGCGGAACGGGTCGATGTCGAGGGTACGATCCAGCCCGCTGATTTCTCCGCGCGTCACGGTATTCTGCAACCCAAGCGGGCTTCCGAGAGCCAGCACCTCATCCAACAGTTTAGCAGAGTCTTCCCTGCGGATCGGAAGCGGCTCTTTCCCTTTCAATCCCGGAACACGGACAACCGCGATATCCGTATCTCTGCTGATGCCGATCACTTCCCCGGGCATGCTCTTCGAGTCGGCGGTTATGACACTCACATCTTTCGCATTGGCGACGACGTGGGCGTTGGTCAGAATGTCTCCTTTATCGTTGTAAAGGAAACCGGACCCGATCGTCCCGTCCTCCAATTCTACCTGGACGACAAGCTTTTGTGATTCGAATATAATTTGCTGCGTATCTTTCGGTACCTGCGTTTTCTCTGCATCTTCTTCCGGGGGCGCACTAAGCACAGCCTGCACAGTCATTTGTCCAGGCACAGATTTCATGATGTAGAAAACGCCCGCAGCGCCGCCCCCTATCAATATGAGGGAAACAGCGATGCTGATGATCCATGCGCGATTCATCTGCTATCCTCCTATTCTACCATCCATTCCATCTCTGTCATGTTGACAGAGTATTCGCCTTCTTCAAGCTCGTAATATACCTTTTCGAAGCTGCCTTTTGTACCCGGATTTATATACGTCGGATACACTTTCGCAGATTCAGAACGGACGACTTTCCCGTCTTTATCGAGAATGTCATACTTTACCGTAACGGTACTGATGATCTGGGTGGCCACACTCTCCAGCTGGCCTTTCACCTTGTAATCCCCGAACTCATCCTTTGTAATGTCGAAGCTCAACACTTTCAACGCTTCCGTCTGGTTGACAAGTTCATCTTCCGCCGCCTGCTGCATCGCCTGCTCCAACCGTTGCTGCTCTGCCTGCTCGAAGGCCTCTTTTTCCTTCTGGATCCGTTCCTTCAGCTGGATCAGCTGGTCATCATTGGACACATACTGCAACCCCTGGTCGATCAATGCAATCGCTTCGGTGTACTGCTTTTCTTTCATGGCGGCTTCCGCTTCTTTCGTCGATCGGTTAACGATCTTCTCGAAGATTTTCTCTCTCACCTTTGCCGTCTCTTCCAAATTCAAATCCGACAGCGTATTCAATTTAGCCGCCAGCTCATCGACGCTGGAAAGCTTCGCCAGTTCCTTATTTACTTCCTGAAGCGTAATGGTGGAATTCAATTCATTTAATCTCGGTACAAGGGTAAGGATGACCCTGCTCTGGTTTTGTTGGATCTTCTCCTGGATCGCAGAGAGCCTCTTCTTCGCTTTCGCCAGGTCTTCCTTCTCTATCTGCTTCTCCGCTTCCGTTAACTTCTTATCGAGACCTACCGCTACCTGTACTTCCTTCAGTTCTGCTTTCAACGATTCATTACCCGGACGCTGATCGATCGCTTTCGAGAGCAGCGTTTCCGCCTGACGATACTCCCCGTCCAATGCAACATTCTCGGCCTTCTTCTTCCATGCGGCCACCTCTTCATTCACATGCTTTTCCTGTTCATATACAAAATAAAGGGCTACCCCAATCACGACCAGAACAACCGCTGGTGTGACAACGGGCAACCACGATCTCTTCTTATTTTTGTTAGAATTATTTATTAGTGGAGACTCCCCGTCTTGATTCAACGCAGCTCCGCAGTGGGAGCAGTACCGGGAGTTTTCCGTCATTTCCTGTTTACATTGAGGACATTCTTTCACAGTCCCGTCCTCCTCCTCTATCAATCTTACATAATAATGGAACGAGTTCCATGCTAACAAACATTATAGCACGCCTGTATACAGTTCTGTAAACGTTCTTTAGGCCTTTTTTTCAAGGTAGAAAGTAATTTTTTTCACAAAAAGCGGGAAAAGCGAACACCCCTCTGACCTGCGGCCTGCATACAATGGATTATCTCAATGTTGAGAGGAGGGATTCTATATGGGAAGCCGCGGAAATCAACAAAGTCAGCCGAAAAGAAAACCCTGCTGTGGACGTAAGCCGAAAGGAAACTCACGCTAAGCGCTCCTCCCTTCGGGCAGTCGTGCCCTACAAAGAACGCAAGCCCTGCATTCATAAAGAATACAGGGCTTTCTTACATATATTTCTTACACGGGGGAGGTGCGCCGGATGTATGCCAAGAGGTTCTTCGAATTGCATTCAAGTGAACGACGAAAAACCGACGAGTGACATAAGAGCGAACGACGACAGGTATAAGACATCCCTCCCATTATTATTAACAAAGCCTGTCTACACTTCCATTCTACCATTCTGCGGGACGGCCGAATGTAAAATCCTTGTAAATCAGGTACTTGTCCCCTCTGTACAACCAATGTATGCATGTTTGTTTACAAAAAGAACACCATCACTTAAAATGAGAAAAAGTTAATACCGAGTAAACAAATGAGTATTAGGAGGTTTTTATAAATGCAGCAAGAAGCTGTCCACCAAGACAACAGACGTACGACCGTCGTCGCTCCGCTTGACCCAGTGCAGAAACCGTTCGTATGGATCGGCGTCATCGTATCCATTATTCTGCTGATTGCTATCACAGCGGCCACGACTATGACACAAGGGGTGCTTTTCCTCATCGGAATCGCGCTCGGACTCGTGCTGCTCCATGCACGTTTCGGTTTCACATCGGCCTTCCGCAGACTCGCTTCTGTCGGAAATGTACAGGGGCTGCAGGCACATATGCTGATGCTCGCCGTAGCTACAACACTTTTCGCTATCATTCTCTCTACCGGCTTCAGTTTCACAGGGACGACCCCGCAAGGGTATGTATCCCCCGTCGGGATCAGCGTCATCTTCGGTTCGTTCCTTTTCGGAATCGGGATGCAGCTTGGATCCGGCTGTGCGTCCGGAACGTTATATACGGTCGGAGGCGGGAAATCGTCCATGGTTCTGACGCTGCTCGGTTTCATTGCCGGTTCCGTTCTAGGTGCCTATCACATCGGTTTCTGGCGGGAAACACCATCCCTTCCGGCGATTTCCCTCGCGGAATCAACCGGCTTCGGTTATTTTGGCGGTTGGGTGCTGCAGATGCTTATTTTCCTAGGGATTTACGGCGCAACCGTTAAAATCGCCAAAAAGAAGAACCCACCGAAAATGGCGCCGCTGAAGACAACGACAGGCTTTAAGAAATTATGGCGCGGGGCATGGCCGCTGCTCGTCGCTGCCGTACTGCTTGCCCTGCTCAACGCACTCACACTGACGGTACGCGGCAATCCTTGGGGCATCACCTCCGCTTTCGCGCTGTGGGGTTCCAAATTCATTCAGATGTTCGGCGTGGACGTCGCAAGCTGGACGTACTGGGCGGATAACCCTGCACCACTGAACCAATCTGTCCTTGCCGATTCCACAAGTGTCATGAACTTCGGCATCATCCTTGGCGCGTTCATCGCAGCGAGCTTCCAAGGAAACTTCAAACCAGGTAAAATCAAGCCCGGTATTGCGACGGCTTCCATCTTCGGAGGCATCGCCATGGGCTACGGCGCACGCCTTGCCTTCGGTTGTAACATCGGTGCTTACTTCGGAGGAATCGCCTCCTTCAGTCTGCATGGATGGGTATGGATGATCATGGCTCTGCTTGGTACGTACCTGGCGCTGTTCATCCGACCGATGTTCGGATTGAAGAATCCGAGTCCGAAAGATTCCATCTGCTGATCGGACAGTCCTATAAAAGAACGAACGCATCCTTTCCTGCATAGGAATAGGATGCGTTCGTTTTATTTTCAAAAGGAAAAAAGCGCCCTTTTATTGAGAAATGTGGTATGATAATGGTAGATAAAGGGTACACATGAAGAAAGAGGCCGCAGCTGGCACTGCGACCTCCCCGGATAGCTGTCGTCCAAAAGGGGCGCAGCCTACATGAAGAAAAATAGACTCACCCGCATTCACGTCAGAATAGGGAGTCTATTTTTTTATGCGAAAAATCGCTACGACTAAACCGAGGATCGATACAGTAAGGGAACTGAAGGCGATCATCACCATCAACGATTCATACATACTCAGAGGCATCACCCCCTCCAGCCTTCGACATGGGGATTAGCCGACACCCTATTCAGTTGGAACGAACAACTACCCTATACAAATTATACCATGTTCACCCGCCAAGAAAGACAGGTTTTTCGACCTATCCTTAGTCCCCACCTGTCCCGCTTTTTCCACAAAAAAAAGAGGCGTCATCCGCCTCTTTTCCCTATAACAGCTTCGCTACGATTTTCCGTTGTCTCGGACCGTCGAACTCACAGAAATACAAGCCCTGCCACGTCCCGAGTACAAGCCGCCCGCCGTCAATGATCAGCGTTTGGGCATGACCGATGGTGCTCACCTTCATGTGAGAAGCCGTGTTTCCCTCCATATGCCGGTCCTCGGGATGTTCCCAGGGATACACTTCACGGAAACGACGGAGCATATCCGTCTTCACATCCGGGTCGGCATTTTCGTTGACGGTAAGTCCCGCCGTCGTGTGAAGGGAGGAAACGACGACGATGCCGTCCTTCACTCCCTGTTCCTGAATCCAATCTTCCACTTGAGCCGTCACATCGATCATTTGATCGTGATGATCGGTTTTTACATGGAACGTCTTCATCACAGCAATCAGCCTCCAATTTCAGAAGCAGCGAAAGCTTCCAGTTTTTCGTACAACGCATTCTCTTCTTCAAAATATTCCTTCTCGGAAACGGTGAACGCAGCTGATTGTAAATCCACCTCGACAGCCGCTTCGTACACATTCGTTCCATTCCCGCGCAGCTGGATGGAGAAACGCCCTTCCTTCTTCTCCACGACGCAGTTGACCATTCCGCCTTTGTTAATGACGACAATCGGCGTATCAAGATCGTTCGGTCCAAGGATGGTCGACACCAGAGAAGAAGCGGACATGGCTGTTCCACAGGCATTCGTCAAGCCGACACCACGCTCATAGGTACGAACGAATATTTTGTTCTTCTCAAGCACCTGAACAAAACTTACGTTTACCCCGTTCGGAAATACCTCCGGAAGATCATTCGCCTTCCTGCCAACTGCCAGGATTTCTTCCTCCTCCACACGGTCGACAAGGGTTACAATATGCGGATTCGGGACGCTCAAAGCAGTGAACGTGCGAATATCCGAAAGCTCCGGAATCTTTATATCCACCGCTTCCGATCCTTCTGTGCGTATCGGCAGGCTGGCCGGATCAAAGGAAACCGGTTCGATCATAACGGAATACGTATCGATATCCGGGTAGATTTCTTTGACTTTCCTGACAGGAAGAACGGCTTTCTCTGTTTCAATAGCGATATCCTCGCGGCCGATCTTGTCGATCATATGACGGGCGACACATCGGAGACCGTTGCCGCACATCTCTGCTTCTGTTCCGTCTGAGTTGAACATCCGCATCCGTCCTTCTGCTTTTTTACTCGGCAGGACGAACAGAATTCCGTCAGAGCCGATCCCACGCTCGCGGTCGCATAAAAGCAAAGACAGCTCTCTTCTATCGTCCTCTGTGAATGCAAAGTCATGTTCTATTTCATCGATCAGGATAAAATCGTTTCCCGACCCGTGGCATTTAATGAATGGAATGCGCATGTTGGTTCTCTCCCCTGTTGTTTTTTTCCTATCATAGCATATTTGTTAAGCGGTGCGGCGTTTCATCAACCATAGAAAATAAGGTGCCCCGATCAGAGCGACGAGAATGCCGGACGGAATCTCATTCGGCGCAAGTAGCGTCCGGCTGAAAAGATCCGCAATGACAAGCAGAGCGCCGCCAATGAGCATCGTCACCGGCAGCAGCTTTTGGTTGACGCTGCCGACAAGCAGGCGTGCTACATGTGGTGCAATCAGTCCGACGAAGCCGATGGCACCGACAGCTGCGACGCTCGAGGCCGCAAGCAGTGTCGCAATGAAAGCCATTTGAAAGCGGATCGAGCGGACATGCAGCCCGAGGCCTTTTGCCGTATCATCGCCAAGCGCCAGCACATCGAGCGTTTTCATATAGAAAAGGAGAAGCGGCACGAACAGGAGTACCGGCCAGATCAAGTACTGAATCAAGTCCGACCACCCTTTTGCATAGGTCGTTCCGGACAGCCACGTCAAGGCGGAGGCGACACCCAGATCCGCCTGCACGACAAGGATTTGGATCAGGGCCGAACCGAATGCGGACATCCCGATACCGAGAAGAGCGAGCACCGTCGGCTGAAACTCCGCCTTCGCACCGAGCGTCATGACAATTAAGAAGAAAACAAAGGCACCGACCATCGCTCCGACTGGAATCCAAATGGCCGACACGCTGAACACATACATCGTGAACAGGGCACCGACGCCGGCGCCGGAAGTAATCCCGATGACAGACGGGTCCGCAAGAGGATTCCGCATCACCCCTTGAAAAATGAGCCCGCTGACCGCAAGCACCGCGCCGCTGAAGAGAGCGACAAGTGCCCGGGGCAGCCTTAAATCAATGATGAGGCTCTGCAGGAACGTATTCCCTTCCCCGAAGAACGCCTGATAAGTGACGAGCGGTTCGAAGCCGTAGTTCCCGGAAGCGAGGCTGACGAGCACGGTCAGAAGAATGACGATGACGAGGACAGGGAGCATTTTCTTCAGCGGCCATTTAACCGAGTGTTTCCCGGCAAGCAGCGCTCCCGTCTCCTGTTTATTTCCGGACTGCTTCATACGCAGGACAAGCCAGATCAGCCACGGCGACCCGATCAACGCCGTAATGGCACCGACAGGAAGTTCATTGAAGGATGGATCGATGACGCGTGCAAGCACATCGGCAAGCAGCAGCACATTCGCTCCCCATAGAAACGAACCGAGCAGCAGGAGCACATGGGAACGATAGCCGAGCAGCTTGATCAGATGCGGAGCTACGAGGCCGACGAATCCGATCGGACCGACGATGCTGACCGTTACACTAGTCAAAAGAACTGCAGCGAGTACTGTAACCAACTTCACCGTCCGCACATTTTGTCCAAGGGCTGTCGCCACATCGTCCCCCAGGGTGAGCGTGTCGAGCTTCCCGGCAAACACTAAAGCAGCAGTCAGGCCGAAGGCAATCAGCGGCAGGGAAAAGCGGACGCCGCTCCAGTCATTTTGGATCAGCGTACCGGCCCCCCACAAGAACAGCCCCTGTGTTTCGTTCTCGAAGAAGATTTGCAGGACAGAAGTCAGGGAGGAGAACAGGAACGTGACAATCATTCCGGCGAGAACCATTCGGACCGGCGTCGCATCGCTGCCGCCAGACAGCACGTACACGAACAGGAAAGTAAGGATTCCGCCGAGGAAAGCCGTCAGAATTCCATTCCCGAACATGACGGACGGGAAGAAGATCGTGGAGACGACGACAGCGAAATACGTACCGGAATGGATACCAAGCGTACTTGCAGAAGACAGCGGATTTTTCGTAACCGTCTGGAGGATCACTCCGGACACAGCAAGTGCTCCGCCCGCAAGTATCCCCATGACCGCCCGCGGCATCCGAAGCGTACGGACGGTATGATGCTCAAGCGTATCCTCCGGACGGAAGACCGCATCGATCACTGTTGATAAGGGAATCGAAACATTCCCTTGATTGATATGTATAAATGTTAAAAGACACAACAGCGCGGTCCCACCTCCGAAGGTGAGGACCGCAACTATTGTGTTCTTAAGCTTAGCGTTCATCCGTATTCACGCCCTTTTCTACTCTTCCAGAGCGGCATCCGCTACCTGCTCAGCGAGTACCTCTGCGGACAATGGTCCACCGAACGTCCACGCATCACCGGGTAGTTGATACGTCCGGTCTTCTTTAACGAAGCCGAGACCGTCCCATACCGGGTTTCCTTCCAGCTGGTTCGTGAAGATATTGTCTTCTTCCTGCACGATATAGAAGAAGTTCGAATCCTGATAGTTTTGCAAGGCTTCAACCGTTGTTTCCGTGTAGCCGTAAACTTCCAGATTCTCCGATTCGTAATCGTTCTTCATGCCCATCTGGTTCATAATTTGAGCGGCCATCGAGTTGTCTTTGAACAAGCGGAGTGTCGGTGTGTTTTGAGCGGTGAATGCCTGAGTCAGCACATAATTCATCCCATCCTTGCCGCTATCCTCGAGACGCTTGGCCTGTTCCTCAAATGTCTGTTCCATGTCCTGGATGACTTCATCCGCTTTTTCTTCTTTATCCAGGATTTTAGCCATGGCTGCAAATTCATCCTTCATGTTCTGGAACTGATCTTTGGAGGCTTCTTCAGAATATGGAGCGAACAATACCGTCGGAGCAATCTTCTCCAAATCCTCTTTGATCGCTTCATGACGGAAATCGACCCCGATGATCAAATCAGGGTTCAAGCGGGAGATCGCCTCGAGGTTCGGTTCCTGGCGCGTACCGACGTCTTCGACGGAGTCACTGAAAGGGATACCGACATTGACCCAGTCCCCGTAATCACTCAATCCGGCTACACCGACAGGCTCCATGCCGAGCGCCTGCATATTTTCTGCATACGTCCACTCGAGAACGACGACTTTCTCAGGTGTTCCTTCGATCGTCTTCTCCCCTGTAGCATCTTCAATCGTTACGGAGCGGGAATCGGTTCCTTCTCCGCTTTGACTATCCGAGCTGTCTTCGCTTTCTTCCTGACCACCACAGGCAGCAAGCAGCACCAACCCTAACATTAACGCAAACAACCAAACTTTCTTCACGTTCAACACCCTTTCGAATTATGTAAATGATAAAGATTCTCATTCTCATAACATCTATCATAATCTATGCTCAATTTTCTGTCAATAACCTTTCACACGCTTTCATTCACTTGGAGCCAGTCATAATAAAGGAGGGATTCCTGCCGCTGAAAAGCCTCTTTCCTTGCCTGTATTTCAAACGTCCGCACAAGCCCCCCGTAATAATAGCGTAGCAGCTCTGTCCGTATTCTTCCCTTTTTCCACGCGTACACGCCCTGTTTGAAAGTTTGGATGTACAAGTCTTCATAAGCTTCCAACGGCATCATCAAATCTGACTGTTTATAGGCATTTTCTACCGTGCGCCATGCATCAAGGATCTTATCTGTCTGTAAAAAGGGTATTGTTGTTTGAATGAAGCGATTCGGTATGAAAGAGGGAAGGTAGGATGCGTCGAGGGGTACTGATTTACTAAGAGAAGCTTTTCTTTGTTTCTCCTTTGTTTCCGGTTGGGAAAATGATGCTTCCGAGCAGAGTTGGAAAGGTTTCTCTGATTTTTGAGGGGTGTCAGGAAGGGTGTCGCGAGGGGTGTCATCAACGGGAAGGGAACCCGTGTCCTGTGGAAGGAAAACGATCAGATTCACGCCCTGCCGACCGTTCGGTTTCGTCGTCCTTACTTTTTCAATCAGGCCTTCCTGGACGAGCCGCCGGAGTGCCCTTACGACTGTGCTCTCACTCAGGCCGGTGCTTTTTACGACGGTCTGCCTTTTAGGGAAAGCGACGCCTGGAAACTTCACGGCGTGCCGCCAAAGGAACGTCAGCACCTCAAGCGTCCCCTCCGACAAAGCGGCCTTTCTTCTATACAAGAAGCTTCTTACGTGCTTGTCCAACTCCGCCTTCGATTGAAATGTTTGATGCTTGCGGACCCAGTTCATCATCATTCGTCATTCCTCCGATTTAAGTGTTCTATCCTAATAATCGAAAGAAGGACTAAGGGAGGTGTCTATAAAATGAAAAAAATCCGCATAAAAGTATGCGGATGATGCGTTTATAGAAAAAGCGTGGTCCGGGAATGGACACGATCCTACCTGTACTCACGCTTCCAGCTGCCAATACCATTCCCCGTCCGACTCGCCGGTCCGCTGGAATCCGGCTTTCTCAAGCACCCGGATCGATGCTTGATTTCCGGTCGAGCATGACGCCGTGATTTTCTTTACACCCGGCTGCTTTAACCCCCAGAGGACGATCGACGACGCCATCTCCGAAGCATAGCCGTTTCCGCGATATTCTGGAAGGATGCTGTAGCCGATGTCCATTTCCCCATTCTCATCGGGGCCGCCTTTGAAGCCCATATCTCCGATGATTGTGTTCGATTCTGTATGAATGATGAGACCTTCCCATAGATTCTCTTCCGGATGTTCGTGAAATCGTTCGATTTTGTACGGCAGCATCTGCTTGTACAATTCCATCGGATAATTCTCCGGAACCTCACAGCCCGATGCTTCCTTAAGCTGGGTGTTACTCTCAAGAGCAGCGTTCATCATATCCAAAGTAAAAACCATCATCGTCAATCGTTCCGTTTGGTATTGATCCATTTGTCCTCCCCCTATTCCACGCTTACCGTCTGCATAACGACGGGCAGCAGATCCTGTAATTCATTAATGATATAATCCGCTTCGGCAAGTTCTTCTTCCTTGGCAAAGTCAAAACGGCAGCCGACAGAAACCAACCCGTTTGTCTCTGCCGCCCGAATATCGGAGAGACGATCACCGACGACTACTGCGTCCTTTAAATCGTATTTGTTCACGATTTCCTTTACCAGGTCTGCCTTATCGAGAGAATCGATTTGTTCAATGCTGAACGTCTCCGTCACCCATTCATCCAAACTGTAACAGCGAACAATTGCCTGAAGGTAGTCGATCAGACCGTTGCTGGCTATGAATAAACGGCAGCCTTTCTCCTTCAGCAAACGCAGCGTCTCTCCAGCATGAGGGTAAAGGGCCCCGTTCCCTTCTTTGATGTGGTGAAGGAGCCTGGCAAGAAAGAAAGCATCCGTCAAACGTCTGTCCTCTTCGGAATGATCCGGCATCAGGGCTTTCCATACTTCAGGAAGCGGCACACCCATGATTTCCCGATACAGCTCAATCGGTGTTTGTCCTTCCCATTTTCCGGAATTCCTCAAGTAGTCGAAAGCATCATCCAGTGCTGATTCCAATACCAGATTCGTTTGAAACAAGGTTCCATCCATGTCAAAAATCACGGATTTTTCCATTTTCTAATCCCCTTTTCTTTATACTAAGAATTTAGTGAACCAACCGATATAATAAGCGCCCGGTATAAACAGCAGTTGGGCAAGCAGCGTTCCCAGAAGCCGGGAGGTGATCATCATCAGCGAGACGCTTTTTAATCGGCTGTAATCCCCGCGCTTATGAATGACGTCATCCGCCATGACGGAAATCTTCGGATCGACGAAAACGGCAAGCAGAATCGTCGCGATCCCGTTGATCATCCCGGAAGCCATCACTGCGGTATTGGATCGGTCAGGGACAAGCAGCGAAGCGTATAGAGCAGACAGCACGCCGATAGTATAGACGGCTGTGACAACCATGTTGATGAAGAACAAGCGTTTCGGTATCCTTGTAAACGATACCCCTTTCAAATAAGAGCGCTTCGGTATATGCATCAAATGAAGACCGCACTTGATGTACTGCGGGGTGAGAAGCAGTTTGATCAAAGACGGCACCGAGCCTCCCTGCTTCGACAGCTGAATGATTGCCCGCGAGAACAGGGCGATGAATGTCGGCAGCAGAATAATGCCAAGCAGGGTACCTAGCGTTGACGCTCCGATGATGACACGGAATTGATCTTCGATAAAACCAAGCGCGTTCCCGTCCGGAGCCTTATCCACCAGACTTCCGGTAAAAGGCTGTTGGAGCATGTTCGCCATCCGTGACACGATGACCATCAGATTGAACAAAGACAGGGCCGCCGCGATCATCCCGACCCGCGCCCCTGACAGCCGGACTGCATAGGCAAGGGTCTCGATCGTATGAATAATTAAAATGAACAAGGAAATATACAAGACTTTCGCTGTGATGAACGCCATCTTTCCTTCTCCTCTTTCTCTGTGTTTTACTAAGTATTAAAAGGAATGAAACCTTGCCATCAGAAGCGTATCGTAATAGCCGTCTGCGAGACGTTTATCTGCCCGCAGCCGGCCTTCTTCTACAAAACCATATTGCTTATACAGCTCCACTGCTTTTTGATTGGCTGCAAGGACACTCAGCGTAAGTTTAACAATCCCGCTCCTGTCCGCCCAGGCAACAGCTGATTCAAGAAGGCCCCTCCCAATCCCACATCCCCAGTATTCCTTTTTTACGGCAACACCGAACTCCGCCTGATGGGCTTTCCTTTTTAAATCCATCCCTTCACACCGTGCAAAACCGACCAGTTTCCCTTCTGATTCTGCAACAAGAAACAAACGGTTCTCCGCTTCTGCATCCTTCTCAATCAACTTACGGAAGCCTGTCTCATCAAGGAACGCTTCCCCCTGTTCCCGATCGAGGTATTCCGTCTCCCCATCTATCTGATAACGTAAGGCAGACAACTCTCCCGCATCCGCCACTTCGACCGACCGGATCGTCCACCGGCGTACGTCATGCTTCATCCCATATCCCTCCTGCGCACCAGACTGTCCAGGTTTTCAAGATCGCCGCTCCATCGCGTCACCCGTTTCGTCTTCGGAAGCAACCCGGCTTCTGACTGCAGGAACTTCCGTTTCTCCACCTTTTCGAAATGTCTGTTCCAACGAAACATCCGCAGGAAAATTTTCAGAGAGGGACGATAATTGGCTGATTCCAAGCCTGCTTTCTGACGGAAGAAACGGCGGATAATCCGCCAGGTTCTAAGCATGTATGGCGGATCCAGCATAAGGACGACATCCGCTTCGAAGAACGTATCCTCCGTCCAGTCCCCTCGGTGCACCCCCTCGAGGATCCACTGATCTTCCACCAGAACTTGGTGAAGGCAAGCATCCCTCTCTTCCGGTGTACGCCGGCGGTCTGTCCCGCTCCCTCTGTCCCATACAAGATTATCCATTTCAATATAGGGAATATGTAAATATTCGGAAAGTTCTTTAGCAAGCGTCGTCTTCCCGCTTGCCACCGAGCCGATAATCCTGATCTTCTTTGTAGCGTCATCCATTCTGCATCTCTCCACCCACTAGATTCCCAGACTCTTTACAGAAAGGAAAAAGTCTATGATTACAATTCTGATCGTCATTCTCATTCTATTGAACACAGCCGTAGCCACTTTTGTGAAAAGGAATAAGAAAAGCTGGCTGATCACCGGAGCCCTTCTGTCCACAGCAGGCGCTGCTGTATTCTACTTTCTTATCCGGGCGGCGCTCGCTCTTTTTGTCACCCGCGACCTTGACGGAGCGGAACACGTCTTCGGAGCGATCGGCGCGATGGTCCTCTTCTTCAATGGACTGATCATCATGGCAGGCGGCCTGCTGTTCAAGCCCAAATATTACCCAAAAGATCTTCGTTGATCCACTACCGGTTTCTCAGCTGACGCTCCATGAAAAGGAAGCAGACAGCACCGATCACCAGCTGCTTCTCGTCCTCCCGAAGCTGTCCGGAGAGTCCGACGATATCATTATCGATATCCCGAAACAGTTCCGTATATTCATGCGGGAACCTGCCGTTATAAAAGTCCGCCCAACACCGCCCTTCTTCGTCCACCAGGTTGAAATCACCGGAAAACCCGGACACCTGAACAGACAGAAGTTTGTTTCCATCGGTTCCCCTGAGCTCCCCCTTAATATGGACAAGGCTTTTGAATTCTTTCTGTATGTAAGACCCGAGCGTTTCCCCATCCCGGTCGTAAATCGTTACGACCGTATCTTTAAACCCTTTTCGACTCCAGGAGAGGATTCGTTCCCCTGTGTTGGAGTAAAATCCGAATGTCGTCGGAAAGAATGACAGCACCGATTTTCGATAGAGGATCAGAGGGCGAACCCACCAGGCGGCTTTGTCTAGCTTCCATCCGCCCAGATAAGCGCCGTTCTTTTCGAAGATGAGCAGGCGGGGGAACCATCCAGCATCTCCTTTCAGCACAAGATGATCCACCTCTGAAAGAGAATTATTCGATTCCGGTACCTCCACTTTCTTTACTTTGTTATATTTCTGTCTGCTGGAAACCACCATACTGCCCATGAATAGAAGTGGGAGCGCAAACACAGCAATATTCAGCCACTGCTCCGCTGTTCCCGGCGGTCTCCATAACACATAGACAGAGAGCACGGCCAAAAGAATGACGGACAGCAGGGCGGCCAGTTTCTCCCTCCGTTTATACATCGTTGCAAGCATTCGTTCACGACCACCTTTTTAGAATTTTCAATATTCCACCTTTATCCAATGTAGCATGGTACGGTGTCTAATGGAATAGTAAAAAAAAGCAGGGGACCCTTTCTCGGGATCCCCTGCCTGAATCGTTATCGTATCCTGTTTTCCACCTGCATGATCCAGTTCAAGTCCGCCTCCAGGTGCAGCAGCAGCCCGCTCATCCATAGGTACGTATTCTCGTCTCCCTTCATAAGGGCTTCCGTCTTCGCGGACGTCAGTTCCATGACCCCTTCAAGGATCACTTCCTTCTGATTCTGGAGCATTTTATCTTCGTCCTGAAAACCGATTCTGCGGGAGCAGTTCCATTTAAAAAAGAAGTCGTCCTTCGTCGAATGATAAGGCACCGGTTCCAGCAGCCACTTTTCCACCTGGTCCTTCCCCTTCTGCTCCAATTCGAACAGCTTCCTGTCCTGATCATCCAAGCCCGGAGACGATACCAATTCGTCCCGGATCAAACGGTCGAGCGTCGTGTAAATCTGTCCTGGATTGACTTTTCCCTTCATACCAAGAAGGGAGTCCATCTCCAGCTTCAATTCGTAGCCATGATGTCTCTCTACATATAACAAAGTTAAAATTCCATATTTAACGGACAATGTATCAACCTTCTTTAAGTGATGCCTGTACATCGATTTTACTTGCCGAACGGCTTGAAATCCACGCCGCGCCTATACTTAAGACAATTCCGGCAGCCAGCGCCACCATCATCGTCGGTACAGGGAGGCGGAACGTCATAAACCCTTCCATCAGTTCGGATTTACTCGTCGCATAGATGAAAAGCACCCCAGACAATAAACCGCCTGCTACACCCGATAAGCCGATGAGGAGCCCTTCGGACAGAATCATCGTCTTCACCTGCTTTTTCGTAAAACCGAGCGCTCGCATCGTTCCGATCTCAAACCTGCGCTCGTACGTATTCATCAACAGCGTATTGGCGGTACCGACACTTGATAAGGCAATGATGATGACCATCAATAACAGGATCAATTCATTCATCCCTGTAATAGCGGAAGTGGTGGACTGAATTTCTTCCTCTGCTGTCTGCACTTTGGACAGATGCTCACCGAAATCCTGCCACAATTGATTGCGCAGCGCCTGGTCGGCGTTGTTCGTTACCGTTAACAGCATATCATAGCTTTGGCTCCAACCGAATTCATCCGCCAGGTTCTCCTCCTTCATGAAAGCTGTATAGCCGGCATGATGGGAGGTTTTCACGACGTCGACCACTTTGTACTGCTGCTCTCCGTTCGGAGTGTTCATCAAGATGGAATCCCCGATCTCCCCGCCCCATTCATCAAAGGCCCGTTCACCAAGCGCAATCGTAGATTCCTTTTCCAGGGAGGCATAGGTGTCTTCTGTCCCCTTTTCTTCAAATAAGACGGGGCCTTCCTCCCTCACAGAAAGCACCGAAAACTGCCGCCTCTCTCCTCCCACGGTTTCCCATGTAATCGGAGCAGCTTCCGACAAAGGCTCTACATCCGTAATTTCCTTGTACGTAAGCAGTTTATCCACATCATCCTGCGTCCACGGAGCCTCTGAAGTGATTCTCATATCCCCGCCGTACGTACTCGTAATTTCTTTTTCATAACCTTCCGGCGCTGTTTCAATTACGGCACTAAGTAACAAAATGATTGCTACTCCAACAGCGAGGATCGCAGCGGTATTGGCGTTTCTGTTTATCTGCTGATACAGATTCCTGACAGCCACTACACCCGGATAGTGAAAAAATGACCGGAATAAAGGGGCCGTCAGTTTCCCTATCCCCGCTAACAAAAGCGGGAACAAGAGAAGGACACCTGCAATTCCCGCCGCGTAGGAAATTGGATGATCGATGAAAACACAGCAAATAAGCACAAGTCCTGCGAGCCCTCTTCCTACATAGCTTGTTGATAAAGGCTGTTTGACACCTGCTTCCTTCAACGCCAATAAAATAGAAACCTTCCCCGCGTGATAGATGGGAAAAAGAGAAAACAACACAGGATAGCAGAGACTGAGCAGGAAGGCGGTCAAAACAGGCCCCTTCCAATTCAACGTGTAAACCATATCGAATTGGAATACTTGCAGAAGCGCCCCCATGAATGCATCCCCCATCCAAATACCAAGCGGTACCCCGACGAAGGAACCGATTAAAGCGAGAAGCACCATTTCAATAAGAACCAGTTTGGAAACAGAACCCTTCGTGTAACCAAGGCTCTTCATAATGGCGAATTCTTTCTTCCGCTCAATCACGCTCGTATAAATCATATTGAACACGATGAATCCGCTGATAAATATGGCAAGTGCTGCAATGATATAGAAGAAGGTGTACAGCCCTCCGATGTCATTACTCTGCAGATCATCGGCGACGACAGGTTCGATATAGGCGCCCGTCCCCTGGAATTTCTCCTGCCATTTCCGGAACAGCGCTTCCCCATCCCCATCTGTTTGAAAACGCACATAGGACAGCGCATCTTCCTCCCCGGTCCACTCTCTTAACAGGTCAAGTGGAGCCATGACGCGGAAGCTGCTAGATTCCGCCCCTTCCCAGTCACTTGGACTGGAGAGCAGCTGGGTATATTCCGTAATGGCAGACACTTTCGCCTCTCCCATGCCTGTGAAGCGGACGGTATCGCCGACTTCCTTATCCAGCAGGGCTGCAACCGGTTCCGGAAGGACGATCCCCTCATTATCGAGCTCCCCCTCTATTACAGGAATCTTCAAAAGAGAACTCTTTTGATCATCGACGCCGGTAATCCGGACAGACCTCTCATTAAGAGTACGTTCTTCCAATTCGAAGAAGGTCTGCTTATCAAGTGCATGCAGCGTCTCTGTAACAGCCGGATCATTCTCCATTGGAGCGATCGTGGATTCCGGATACGTCTCCCCTTCGCTCAGCACCCAATAGTCCGCATCCGCTACATACATATCTTCGTAATAGTCAAAGACGTCTTCCGTCGTTTCATTCGCGATCAACATTGCCGTCAACATCATCGTTCCAACGATAATCGCAAGCAGGGTAAAGAAAAAGCGCTTCTTGTTCGACGTCGTATTACGCCATGAAATCAGCCAAGTATTTAGCATAGTCCCGATCCTTCCTGGATATGACCTGATCGACGACCCCGTCACGGAAAAGAACGATTCGATCCGCAAAACCCGCCGCAAAGATATCATGGGTCACCATGACGATCGTTTGTTTCTGTTCGCGGTGGAATTTGGAAAACAACACGAGAATCTCTTCCGCCTTTTGTCTGTCCAAATTCCCGGTCGGCTCATCCGCCAGCAGGACAGCCGGGTCATTGACAAGTGCACGTGCAATGGCGACCCGCTGCTGCTGCCCTCCGCTCAAAAGGTTGGCCCGTTTCTTATGCAGTCCCTCCAACCCTACCGATTGAAGCAGCTCATGGACGTATTCCTTCTTTTCTCTCGTCAGCTTCCCATCTGCATGGAGCGGAAACGCGACGTTCTCCTCCACCGTCAAGGTCGGGAGCAGTTGATAATTTTGAAAGACAAACCCTAATTCTTTTCTCCTGAAGATCGTCCTTTCCTTCTCCTTCATGTCATGCAGCGGACGCCCCTTCACATGCATCTCTCCGTCTGTAGGCGCATCCAGCCCTCCCAACAGCTGCAGAAGCGTACTCTTCCCCGACCCGCTCGGCCCCATGATCGCGACGAATTCTCCTTCCTGCACTGACAAATCGATGCCTTTCAACACGTCTACACGCTGCCTACCCTGGATAAAGTCTTTCGTCAAACCATTAACTGTAATCATTAACAATCCCTCCCATCTTTATCTACGCTCATTATATACTAAGTATATATAAAAGGGTAGAAATAATCCCAGAATAATTATCTAAATGAGACAAACAAAGAAATAAATCATTATACTAAGTATGCACACAAATTAGTTTTCTGTTAAATTTTGAACCCTTTTGGGTCGTCCGGACGTAGGTATAAAAAAGAGGAGGAGAGGCCCTATGTTTAAGAAATTCCTGGCAAGTGTCGGCGTCGGTGCTGCGAAAGTGGATACCCAACTGGAAAAGAACCAATTCGTTCCCGGGGAGGACGTGCGTGGGAGAGTCGTCATTAAAGGAGGAGATGTCGAGCAGTCGATCGATTCCATCCATATGTTTCTGATGACCGAAGCGGTGCGCGAAGTAGATGAAAAGAAAGTGAAAGAAAAAGTGGCGCTCGAGAAATACTTGATTGCAGACAACGAAACGATCGGGGCAGGCGAAACGAAAGAAATACCGTTCGTCATACAAATGCCATTTCACGCTCCCGCTTCCCACGGCCGCCTGCCGATCTGGTTTGAAACGGGACTGGATATTCCGATGGCACTGGACCCGGGTGACAGGGATCCGATTAAGATCGCTCCGCATCCGTCCATCCAGAAAGTGATCGAAGCACTCGAATCCATCGGCTTTCACATTAGGAAAGTGGATATGGAGGTATCGAAACGCCACGGGTACGTTCAGGAATTCGAGTTCGTTCCTAACGGGGAATACCGCAGCTACCTGGACGAATTGGAGGTCATCTTCTTCCTGAACGAAAATAAACTGGACGTCATGCTGGAAGTGGACCGCCGGGCCAGGGGGCTTAAAGGGCTGTTCTCAGAAGCGTTGGAGATGGACGAGAGTATCGTGAAAGTATCCTTTGACGAGCAAGAACTTCAAGAAGGAACGACAGCGATAGCCGGTAAACTGAGGACATCCATCGACCCCCTTAAACAATAATACTTCCCATAAAAAAACGTCTGAGAAGCCATTCTCAGACGTTTTCCTATCCTTTTAAAAACCGCCGCTCTGGACGACAGCGATAACAACGAAGAGGAGCACACAGACGGCATTCGGTGCCCCGATCAGCAGGAAGCGTACCGTCCAGCTGCCCCTTGCCTTCCTCGTCTCCTTGTCCCCGGAATGATAATTCGCTCTGTTCCGATCCCCGCTGACGAACACCCCCGCAAGCAGACCGGCAAGCAGAAGAGGCACCAGCGCGAACCAGCCGATGATCTGCACTGTCGTTTCCCAACGCTGCGTGAAAAAACCATAAATAAGAGCCAGAAGGGTACCGATCAAACCTATTCCGATGAAACGCACACCGTCCACTCCTTTCTATCACAAAGGAAGACGACCTCCTCCGTTTAGGAGACCATCCTCCCTTAACAAAAGCTATGCTTGATATGCCGGTTGTGTGCCCGGATTAAAGCGATCCCGGGTCCTTTTTCATTGTAGAAATTCCGCCCATTCCCGGTCACACGTATCCGTATGCTCTATCCAATAATCCAGCCGGTGATGGTACTCCTTGATTCTTTTCCTTGCATGGCTTGTAAAATCCATCCTGCCATATTCATAGACCAGAGCTGTTAACTCATAAATCGGTAACCCTAATGCATGGGTTCCTACGTGCACAGTTGCTCCAGCATGGCCGACAGCTTGACATAGAGCGGCATACGCAGGATCCGCTATTTCTTTGGAAGCGGCATGCGCATCCAGGATGGCTCTCTTTGCTTCCGGCATCTTGACAGCTCCCCGCGCCCATTCATCGCAGCGCTCCAGACAGATCCTCGGCCTCTCTTCCTCCGGGTATCGATCCTGCAGGCGTAAGAGAGGAACACGGGCACTCTCCAACGCCCACATCACAAGCGTTCTGCGCGGCTGTATGGCCATGCGATCTCTTAATGGCTGTAAAGAAGGACTATTTCTAGTAAATAGAAGCTTATTTTTCCTGTCTATATTTCTTTTCACATCAGAAAATATGCCATTCATCCTATCGTTCATTCCCTCTTATGAAATTCCCTGCCCCTTTTGCCAACCATACCTGCGTTTCGTTGTCCTCAGCTGTTCGTTCGACCTTGTTTATAAACTATTCCGCATCCCTGCCTGTGAGGGTTTTGATCTTTCTGCCTTCCCACGTAATAAAAACAGCCCGTTTTTACCAGCACAGAATTGGAAAGGATTCCCTCTCGGCCGTTGATTATCATCTACCCCTCCA
This sequence comes from Bacillus sp. SB49, assembly GCF_000469135.2. Lineage (NCBI taxonomy): Bacteria > Bacillati > Bacillota > Bacilli > Caryophanales > Bacillaceae > Bacillus > Bacillus sp. SB49. The sequence continues at coordinate 1,310,165 of NZ_CP048117.1, read as the reverse complement.
TCCCGCCCCCTTAAACCTCTGCAGATTTGTCACGCTTCCTGTTGATCACCCACTCCGCAAACACTGCCGCCCCTCTACTGATACTCTCGGCACGAATCGAGTGGAACAAGTCGAAGTTATGCTCCGCACCCGGCAATTCTACATAAACAACCGGATGTACAGAGGACCCGGCGATGTGCTGAGAAAGACGCTTCGCCCCTTTTTGGCTCACGTACGTATCCCGGTCCCCGTGCACAAGAAAGAAGGGAGGAGCGTCCTTCGCATCATGATTCAGAGGAGAAGAAAGTTCCTTCTCCATCTCCATTCTTCCATAATACCCGTAGAAGGAGATGGCTGCGGCGATCGTTGTGTCCGCTTCTTCAAAACCCGGCTGGTACACAGGATCATTGACTGTCAGTGCGGCCATCGTGGCCAAATGACCGCCTGCCGAATTCCCTGCTAGGAAAATCTTATCAGGGTCTATATTGTACGTGCCGGCATGCCTGCGCACCCAGGCAATCAGCTTCTTCACATCGATGAGCGGTTCCGGGAACTCCGCATTGGGAAGAAGCCTGTAGTTCGCACTGATGCAGACCCATCCACGCTTTACAAAGTGCTGGATCATCGGCAGCGATTGGGTGCTTTTCTTCCCGCTGACGAAACCGCCTCCATGCAGGTGAATCAAAACAGGAGCTCGATCCGGACAACGTTTGTGCCGGTACAGATCCATGCGGTTGCGTGAACCCTTATCCGCATAAGCAATATTGCGGGTCCTCTTCACTCCTCTCCATATCCGGAAAGGACCGAGGAATGCACGGACGGAAAAACTGTGCCTGATGCCGGCTTGCGCACCGGTTCGGCGCCATCCTTCAAGGTGTTCATCAAAAGCATGCCGGAGGATGGACGCTGTTTTTAAACTTTTTGAGATGCCCCATAGGACGGCCGCAGCAGATGCAGCCATGATCACCAAGGATACGGGGCCGAGAACCGAATTCAAATCCCCTTCGATTACAGCAAGAAAGGTGGATAAAAACAAGAACAACAGCAGATGAAAAGATAGCTCGGTAAACATCAGCAGATACTTCCCCGGCGACCGAAAAGGCAGCGCCCACTTTCTTGGTACGACCGCAAAACAGACACCCGACGCATACAGCAGAGCTGTCACAAAGTAGCCCAACGGTTCCACTACGTCACTTCCTTCCACTATACAATGACCTTCTCTCTATACCATTCAAGAATCTCCGCAGTGATTCCTTCTATTCTCGTTTGGATAAAAAAACAGGATCGCCTCCAATTAAGAGACAACCCTGCGTTTATTTTAGGATACAGCCTTTTCTGATGTTTTGCCTGTGAAGCGGCTATCCAATGCGAGCGGACCGCTGCCTCCGATAAGGAGTGCGATGGACATACTCAGAAGAGCAAGATCGAACTCGACTCCACCGACGAAGCCTTGACCGATTTTAACAGTGAAGATCGCCCCTAGCATAACGATCATGAACAAGCCGGCGATGACACGGGTAGCGAGCCCGAGAATCATCAGCGCCCCTCCCAGAAGCTCAATGACGGCGACGGCATACGCCATCACCCCGGGAATGCCGAGACTGTCAAAGAAACCTGCTGTGTTGGATATTCCTCCGGAAAACTTCTGTGCTCCGTGGACGAGGAATATGATTCCCAGAACCACCCGTAAAATAGTCATACTTGTCGTTGTCTTCATTATTATTTCCTCCTTGATACACTACACTATGTAGTGCTTTGATTTAAAAATTTTTAGGGAAGGGCGATGATGAACATCCCCGTCATCCCTAAAAAGATGATGAAAGATAACAGTGCTGATCCTAATGGAACCGCTACTTTGACCTGCTCGTCCGGCTTAACCAGCTGCTGGATCCTATAATTGACCGCGGTATCGGCAAAAGAAACAGCGAACGAATGCGCCGCTTTTCCTTGTCCATTCCTGACGAGCTTCAAGAGCGCGGCACTCAGATACAAATCATTGTCCATCTGGTCAATCGAATATTGATCGGCTGCCAGCTCCTTACAGACATGATATTGTTCCGCCACCCACTTTAGTATCGGAATATACCAGAATGCTGCGGTAAGGGTCTGGATGAGTAATTTCTTCAACGGATCGAAATATCTTTGGTGATACCCTTCATGATAAACGACCGCACGAAGTTCATCCTTCTCCAAACCTGCTACCATTTCGGACGAGAGAATGATTTTCGGTTTCAGGAACCCGCATGTGAGCGCCATCCACTCGTCACTTTGGACAACGATCAGGTTCTTGTTCCCAAAGCCGGTCTTCTCTCTGACCTCGGTAGTCAACGGTTCATCACGCAGGGCTTCCATCCTCCGGTGAAACCGGTGATGGAGCCGGAACTGCCTTCCGATTTGGATCAGAAAAAGTACAATTGTCGAGATCGCAAGCAGCTGGAGAAGAGCATTCAGTGGCGACACGTCGATGGCCTGCAGCCAGTTGTGACAGACTTTTGCGATGTTTAAAAATAAATTATGGCTCGTCACCACATAGAAGCCGTACCATGACATCTGAGCAATGACCGCACTGATCAACAGAAACGACAGGATAAAAAGAAACTTGAGCTCCCTGATTTTCATTCTACTTCTCCTTATTCAGCTGCTGCACCTTCTTCTCCAGCTTCTCAAGCAAGCCGGGGTCCGCTTCCTCCAAGGCATCCAGCATGTGATTGACGGCAAGCGAACCGAATTCATCCATGATTCCTTTGGTCAGCTCTTTCGATTGATCGTTCAGGAATTCCTCTCTTGTAAGGACAGGAGTATATAACGATTTCCGCTTCTCTATCCGCTTTGTAAGCACACCTTTATCAACGAGACGGTTCATCACGGTCATGACCGTATTGAACTTCGCCTCCTGCTCGTGATCGAGTCTTTCTTTGACAGCTTTGATCGACATTTCAGATCCGTTCCAAAGCACATCCATTACACGCGCTTCCAGCGGTCCAAAGAAACGGTTCAGCCCTTTTTCATTTGTTTTGAACGGTTGAATTTTCATCTCTACACCTCTCAACTACAGATTGTAGTGTAGACTTCCCTCCCCGTCAAGACGCGAATTTTCCCCTTTGACTTTTCACACTACATCATGTAGTGTCTTGGTGAAGGAACTTTCCACTCTTTTTTAGAGGAAGAAGAAGCTTCCACACGATCGATAAGGGGAACAAGTACAACAGCAGAATCCCTGACCGATCATACGTTTCCACGAAGGACAGGAGGACAACTCATGAAGAAGCCATGGATATGGATGTTGGTTTTTCTCGGCATCGTAGTCATCGCAGGAATCATCGGGGTCTATGCAGCAACGAATTCCGATGATGATACAGGCTCCGGGGATGCACCATCCGCAGACACCTATGAAGGACAGCCTTATCTTGGAGATGAGGATGCAGAAGTGAAGATCGTCGAGTTCGGCGACTATAAGTGCCCGTACTGCAAAGACTTTACCGCAAATACGTACCCATTGATCGATAAAGACCTCATCGAGACAGGAAAAGCGAAGTTCTATTTCGTCAACTACCCGTTCATCCACGAGGATTCCAAACGGTCGGCTGAATTCGCCGAAGTCGTTTATCAGGAACTTGGAAATGATACGTTCTGGGAATTCCATGACCTATTGTATGAAAAACAGAACCCTGGTGAAGAGCAGGAAGAAGTCTATACGGAAGACTACCTCGTAGAGACGCTGGAAAGCATCGCAAGCGAGGAAGAAGCACAAACCGTACTGGAAGCGTACCAGAACGGCGAAGGAGAAGATGCCGTCGAGCGCGACTTGGATCTGGTGAAAGAGTGGGGCGTCACCAGCACTCCTGCGCTGTTCATTGACGGCGAGCGCTTTGAAGGAAGCACGCATGAAGATTTCGTACAGGCTGTTGAGGAAGCACAGGGAGAATAATCGAAACAGGCAGAAGGAGCACATCCGCTCCTCTGCCTGTTTTATTTTTTCACTGCTTCAAATGTGATGACCTGATCGGACTTTGACGGATACACTCCGCGCTTATAATCCGCAGATATCTCTTTCACCTCAAACCCGCACGCTTGCAGAACCAGAGAGAATTCCTCCACTCCGTACCACCGGGTCGGAAAACGCTCCTGTTCACTTTCCATCAGCTTCCCATTTCTCCACCGCTCATACCGATGATGCGAAACGACATACTGATGGATGTAATCCACTTCCACCTGCTTCGCTTCCAGCGTAATCGTATCCCCGTTCGGGCAGTCCCACTGCTTCACAGACACCTTCCCGAGTTGGATATCCGTCTCCAGAAAGACATCGAGGAGCAGTTTTCCTCCTGTTTTCAAATGATGATGAAACTGCCGGAGGGCCGCGATCGACTTCTCCCGTTCATGAATCAAAAGGAACGTCCCGGTCGGTACTACGATCGCTCCGTATTCCTCACCCAGGTCGAAGTCGGTCATATTCGCTTCGAAAAGCTTTGGAGCAACCCCGCTCTGCCGGCAGTTGTTACGGCAGACAGCGAGCATGTCCGGAGACAAATCGAACCCGTCCACGTCATATCCATTTTCAAGCAGCGGAATCAACAGCCGGCCGGTGCCGACGGCAGGCTCCAATAGTCTGCCGTTCACCCCGCCCAGATGGTCCAAATAAAATTCGATATCCCCGAAGGAATGGCCGATCGGTTTATCCAGGTCATACACTTCTGCAGATAAAGAGTTGTAAAATCCGAACATTTCCTCACCTCATTTCAATCCTCATTTTCCAATGAGAGATTTATAAAGAATAATTTTCATGATAGAATGTAATACATAATTTTACATACCATTCACGAAATGACCTTCCCATATTTTGTGATAACCAAAAAAACCATTAAGGAGACTACTATGTTAAAAGGAAAAAAAAGTAAATGGACCATTTTCATACTAGCGGCCGCCCTTGTTTGTCTATCTATTTTCTCCATGTATCAGATGTTACAAAACTATTCCCAACAGGAGCTACATGATAGAGAAGAACTCTTAGCTGCTGTTATGTGGGAAATTACAAACGAAGACAGTGGCCTTGCGAAAGAAGCAATTGATGAAATTACTGTCATAAAAGCGAAAGCCGGCATTCCCCCGTTCAACTATGATGTAGCTGTCAATAAAAAGAATGGAGAACAGGTGCTGTATTCCTGGAAAGACGAAGAGAAAAGTGCTGTTCAACGAATAAATTAAGGAAAGGGAGCATCCTCTATTTAAACCAATACTTACAAAAAATGAACAGCCCGCCCCTCACTGATCTTTCTTCTTGGAATTCGCCGCAAAAATACCACTGAACAATGCAAGGCAAATGGCAAACCATGTCCAAAAACTCATCCGTATCCCTCCGCTTTCCGACATCTCTCCTTACATATTTCTACAATGGTCAGGAGAAGTCCTCCGGCGAACAGGAATTGGTGATTACATCCTTCCACATGTGAGCCCTCTGTCCATCATCCACGTACATTTCATAGCCATTATCGATATAAAACCGGATAGCCTGTTCCCATTCCCGATGGGTTTCCAGCACCAGCTTCCTGTACCCGGTTTGAAACGCATACCTTTCCATAGAGCGCAGCATCCTTCTTCCTATCCCGGACCGCCTGAATTCCTTCACGACAGACATACGCACGAGCCTTGCCGTACCGTTGTCCTCTTTCACTACAGCTGCCGTCGCAATCACCCGGGCTTCAAAGACGGCGATAAGAAATTTACTGCCCACCTTTTGATAGCTCAATAGAATATCATCCAAATCAGGATTCAGTGAATGGTCGATAAAGCCGAAATACTCTTCCATGCCGGCAAGGATCACCCGTTTCGCTTCTCTTTCATACCGGCTTTCTATTTCCATGATTTTTACATTTTCTGTATCTATCATCGTATCCTCCTTCATAAAAAGGTTCTAGCAAACGGACCATCTCCTCGACCGTTCTCAGAGAATGACATAATGCCCTGCGAGTAAAAGAAGGAGGACAGACACCATAAGCAGGAGCGTTACGACAAACTGCCTGGAGTTCTTAATATACATCCACTCAAGCAGAGCATGGAAACTGTTAAAAGCAACAATCCCACTGATAAATAACCAAAACCCGTTCTCAACGGTCCGATCTATGCTCCATAACAGGAGGAGAAAGAGGATGAAGAATAGACGACTTCCCCACCGCTCCACTCTCCACGCTTTCGTCGTTGACAGGTCAACCTTGTTTACTCCTAACCACCGGTGGAGGTATTTATCCAACAGATACATAAACAGACCGGCGCTGATAAAAAACAAAAGAATATCCATACCTATCCCTCTTCTTCCCGGAACAGTTCATCAAGGATACGCTCTTTATTTTCAAGGAAAGCCCTCGTTATTTGATAGTGATCCGTTTCTTCATAAGAGATCCGTTCGATTTTCCCGCCGTCGAACGAGAGGATATCCGCATTCGGGTAGCCCAGCAGGATCGGGGAATGGGTGGCGATGAGAAACTGGCTGTCCCCTTCTGTCTCCAAGTCATGGAGAATCTTCAAAGAAGAGAGCTGACGCTGCGGGGACAAGGCCGCTTCCGGTTCATCCAGCAAGTAAACCGCCTTCCCTTGGAAGCGGTTCGTAAACAGAGAAAGAAACGATTCCCCGTGGGACTGCTTGTGAAGGGAGCGGCCGCCGTAGCCTCCGAGCGCCCCCACTTCCTCGATATGAGTAGCGAAGTTGTAGAAAGATTCCGCTCGTAGGAAGAAGCCCCTGGACACTTTCGGCATCCACGAAAGCCTGATATAGTCACCGAGGTCAGACGCTGCAGCATGAACATCATACGTGTTATTGCGCCCGCCGCCGGCGGTGTGAAAGCCGCACATATCGGCGACGGCTTCCAGCAGCGTCGATTTTCCGGATCCGTTCTCCCCGACGAAGAATGTCACACGGCTTTTCAGATCGAGATGGTCAAGTCTCCGGATGGCGGGTATGGAAAAAGGATAAGCTTCATAGGATTCGATCTTCTCTCGCAGGAGACGGATTTCTTTCAAAAACATATGCTGCCTCCTTTATTGTTGTTCTCTTTCTAATCAAGGGACGGGATAACTGCTTAACGATGAAAACGCCCGCGCCATTTTACCGGCGAAATCAAGCGGCGGTTCCACTGATTGGATGTGCATATACATGACAATCGGATTCATATACAGCCAATGATTATGAAGCGCGCCCACAACCAGTCCCTGCTGGACAACGGCACGCATAAAGCCCGGTATTTCCTCTTCTAATACCGCTACTTCTGCAAGACACAAAGCTCTTCCATTCGTATCAAGGGATTCAAAAGAAAGACCGACAGGGACGACCGCCCGACTAGGACGGCCTTTAACCACGGCCTGGAAAGTCCGATGCAGCGATACGGTACAGGTCCCGTGTTCCAAGCGGCTCCTGCCGTTTACCAGCTCAGCGAAATGATCACATAGGGAGGATGGCATGAAATCAGTCCTTCCTTCTTTTATCCGTCCATGTATATTCGCTTGCTCAACGGTTCAGAAGAACGGTATCATTCATCATAAAGAAACGACGTGATTTCCGTGATGACTTGATGCATGATGGTCAGAGACCTGAAGGGGTCCAACGGGACAGCCTCGAGCGAATGGTCCGCCTCTTGAATAGTAGTGACTTTTGCCTCTCCCTTCATTACCCGTTTCACCGTTTCTTCCATATAATGATGATCCTTGTCTCCTATGATGATAAGTATCTTGTTGGATACGCCTGCAAGTGTTGCTGCCAGAGAATCTTTCTTAAGCAGCGGCGTCAAGATGACGAAGTAAGCATCGGGATAATCATCAAACATCCTGCGCCCTAAAGCAAGTGTGCCGAGCGATTTCGCCACCACCACCATACGTGAGTAGGTCCGACCGAATAATACAGCACGGATTACCGCATCGACGTCTTCTGAAACCAATGCCGAAAACTTGTCATCATATAAATCAAGCCTCTCATCCATGTAATCGTAATGAATATGGACGATATCGGTACGCTTCTCAAGCATGCCCATCGTCGCGTAGTAAAACAGCGGTTTGTCATAGGTGTAACTGGATCCGGACAGCATGAAGCAGACGGTGTCGGATTGATTTTGAATATATGTGTAAGCGAGCTTTCTCCCTCTTATTTCTACTTCCCTCTTATCCACTTTCATACCCTTTTCTCTCCTCTCATCCACCACAGAAAAAACTCGGAAACCCCCAAGTCTGAACAACCCAATTTTACTTCCTATCTTTCCAGTTCTATGTATTCCTTCACGAGTTTCCAATCATCCGCTTCTTTCCTCCAAACGAACATACACTGTGCAGAAAAGGCGGTTCCCTGGATGACGTTGGTCTCCCTCCCGAGCACGATCTTCTCCTGCCCGTCCTTCCTCTCCCCTATAGAAGCGATTTCAAAAGTCTTCTCCGCCTCATCCATCTGCTTCAAGACAGCTTCCAAGTCATAGTCGTAGAAATATGGATCCGGCTGCAGAATATCCGACCGGGACCAATAACCGACGAAATCCCTGGACATAAACGCTCGTATGCCCGCAGCCTCCTTCGTAGCAAATCCCTCATTCCAAGCAGAAAAATACGCGTCCAGTACTTTTTCTATTTTTTCCATAGATATGCTCCTTTCTATGAATAATCTTCAACGGTCGAACCGTTTGACCATGTAATACTGCGCGAATCCCTCCGGGTGATCCTCCAGTGTTCCGAACACCTCGAATCCATGCCGCTTATAAAAGTCCGGTGCCTGGAAGCTGAACGTATCCAAATGGATGAAGCGGCATCCTTTTTCGCGGGCGGCCGTTTCCATTTTTTCAAGCAGCGCACTTCCATATCCTTTTCCTCTTAATGTTTCCTCCACCCAGAAGAATTCAATATGCATGTGATGCCAGAACATGTTCGCCGTAATTCCTCCGACGATCGTATCGTCGTCCTCTTTCAACAGGAAACTGATATCTTCATTCGGCGTCTTAAGCTCATCCGGCAGCATACGCATGTTATGTTCGATGACTTTCTCCCTTACATAATCCTCCAGTTTTTCTTCTTCTATGATTCTCAATTCTCCTCCTCCTTCCCGATTATGGATAATGACAGAGGGTAAACCCCTGTTTTTGCGCGCATTCCTGCATTTGTTTCACTAGATTGTCATGAGAAGACGCTGTTTCCCCCTGCGTTATTACACGTCCGTCCACCTCGAACTCCTCATAAATGAGAAAGCTGGAGCGATTAATCTTCCTCACAATGAAGGTATTGCATTCATATTCCCCGCTCCTTATATTGGGAGATTGGATAAAGGCAAGAATGCCTTCATAGTACTCCTGATCAGTAATTTCCGACTCGAGAAAAGCCTGCAAATCATCCATCATGTTCCCACCTCCATCACCAGTCGAATAAAGAATGGAGCGCCTTCCCGGCCATTCGGAGCATCCAAAGAAGGAGTCGGAACGGAAGCAGCAGCAATTCAGGGATGAATAACAGAATATCCAGCCAGTCGCCGGAATCAGACTTCCTTGCTTTCTTCCGTTTCCATTTACTTTTCCTATTCATCTCACTTCCCCCTCAATTTGACAGGAATCCTTCTTTAAAGAAGCCGTACCATTCCTCGCGACCGCGCTCATCCATTACGTTCAATTCCGTAAGAATATCCCGCGAAAATTCCAGCGCCGCACTGCCGTTAGCCGTGATCAAACCGCTGCTGCGAACAGACTGCGCCTCTATATACAAGGAGTCTCCCTCATAAGCAGCCGCCCCTTCCTTCAAATATGCCAATGAGTTACCGGTATGCTTCCGATTATCAAGGAACCCATGCCTGCCGAGGAACGTCGCTGCATCACAGATGGCCGCTACCGGTACATCCAGGTCCAAACAACTCCGTACGAGCGCTTCCGCCTGCTGGTTTTTCTCTTCTCTCCATCCCGTCCCGCCCGGAAATATGACCATAGCAGGAGATGGGTCCAAGCGTTCACCCAACTGATAATCGGGCAGCACCGTCATACCGCCCATCGACACTTTGGGTTCCTTATCAATGCCCATCGTTTCGATACTGTACCCCGTTCCCGGCTTATTCAACTCCGCCGTTATGTAGCCCACTTCCCAATCCGCATAACCATCTGTAACAAACACGAGCACCGTCTTCATCTGAACCCTCTCCCTTTATGAATCCTGTCTATTAACAATTTATCATTTATTTCATTTTTTTAACATATTTAACAATGGAAAGGAGCCCTCTTCCTTTGAGACAGCAAAAAAGCTTACCCATCAGGATAAGCTTTTTTACCATTATCATAGATCTCCGTTTCACTTCGACACAGCGAGAACCGTGCCAAGAGATACTCCGTTCAACAGACGCGTCGGCTCCCCGACACTGTACAGGTAAAGCGTGTGCATCGCACGCGTACAGGCGGTATAAAACAGCCGGCGCAGGTGCTCTTCTCCATAGACCCGATCCGACGCATCATAAATAAGGACCGCATCGAATTCGATCCCTTTTGCAAGATAGGACGGAAGGACGACCACACCCTGCTCGTATTCGTCCGTGCTTTTCTTAACGAGCTTAAGGTCGTCGACTGCCCCTAGTCCCTCAAAGGCATCCGCGCTTTCCCGAGCCGATTTACAAATGATGGCGATCGTATAGTGGCCTTCCTGTTTCAACGCAGCGACCCGGGACACGATCTCTGCATGCAGCTCTTCCCGGGTATCAAGCGTGGTCAGCTTCGGCTTTTCTCCTTCCCGCTCAAACGCCTTGATCTGTTCCCCTTCCGGCACAAGCTCTCTTGTAAATTCAATGATCTGCTTCGTCGACCGGTAGCTTCGATCCAGCGTAATGCTTTCTGTTTCCTCTGGCCCGTACAATCCACTCAGAAAATCAAAGTTCACCGATTGGTCCGCGTGGGCGAATATCGCCTGATTGAAATCTCCCAACACCGTCATGCGGGCTCTCGGGAACAATCGTTTGATGAACTCGAATTGGAACACCGAATAGTCCTGCGCTTCATCGATCAGCACATATTTGATGGCGTTATTCGACTGGAAGCCTTGAATAAGCTCCTTCAAAAGAAGGTAAGGCGTCGCATCTTCCTGATACAGCTTCCCTTCCTTCAACGCCTCCTTCGTCATTTCACAAATACGGGACCACTCATCAGGTATACGACTGTCGCCCCACAACTTGTCATGGAGAGATTCATCAAAGATCTGGCGATACAAGTTCTTGATATGGATGAACTGAAGCGCCTCGATCTTTCGGCGGAGCGGCTTCAACCTTCTACGGACGATCAAGCGGGAAAGGACTTCCTGTTCTTTTTCATAAAATTTATAAGTGCCGTCTTCGTATTCTTTTTCCTTATCCAGACGAGTATATACCTTCTGGAGATCATCTTTACTGAGCAGCTCGATTTCTTCCTGGACCCACGACTTTTCCAGTTCCCCAACCTCGATCCGGTCGATCATCTCGAGAAGCCAGTCCTTCAGCTTCTCGATCCTGTTGTTGAAACGGAGGTTTGTATCCTCCGTATAAAAGCGCTCGGCGATATCCGCTGCTTTGACCAGCGATTTTCCGCGAAACTTCAGCCCACGGAAAATCATGCCGGAGGACTCCAGCATGTCGCGGTATGTTTTCATCCCTTCAAAGAAAACGGAGGAGGCTTTAAATTGAGCACTTGCCCTTCTTACGCCGTAATCAGGGTCGTCCGTGCATTCCAGCATGTACTCCAGCTGCTCGTAAGGACCTTCCACGGAGAAGGAATCCTCGAGCCGGTACTCCAAATAGTCCTGGAATGTTTCCTGCTCCATATTTTCTTCCCCTAATTCCGGCAGGACGTGGGAGACGTAATTGGAGAACATAGCATTAGGAGAAAAAAGGATGATTTGATCCGCTCTCAAGTTTTCCCGGAATTTATACAGGAAATAAGCGATTCGCTGGAGCGCTGCCGACGTCTTGCCGCTGCCCGCTGCGCCGTGCACCATCAGGAGTTTCCCTTTCACATGCCGGATGATCTTGTTCTGCTCTTTCTGGATGGTTGCAACGATGCTCTGCATGTGTTTGTTGGAACCCTGGCCAAGAACTCCCTGAAGTATTTCATCCCCGATGGTCACACTCGTATCAAACATGGACTCAATGACACCATTCTTAATGTTGTACTGCCACTTTTTTTCAAGCTCCCCGTGAATGCGGCCCTCCGGTGTGTGATAGGCGGCAGGGCCCGGCGCATAGTCATAATAGACACTTGAAATCGGGGCCCGCCAGTCATAGATGAGAATCGATTCATCGGCTTCATCCGTAATCGTCGATATCCCGATATGAACAGACTCCGCTTCCTCCTGACCCTCTTCTCTGAAATCGATCCGGCCGAAATACGGAACTTCTTCCACCCGCTTCAGCCTTTCCAAGCGGTGGAAGGCCTGTCTGTGCGTTCCCTGACTGACCGACAGATCCTGCGCCTGCTGTCTCATCCCGATGATCGTTTCCAGATAGTCGTCGAACGTATCCATGTTGATTTTCAGATCATCCCAAAAGTGCTTACGGATATGGATCACTTCTTCTTTCCGCTTGGCGGCGTCCGCTTCCAATACGCCGATCTGCCTTGCGATATCTGCCATCACCATATCCAAATATCTCTGTTCTTTCTGTATTTCGTCGCCCAAAATAAGTCCTCCTTTAGAAAAAAACGCATCCGCTATTGACTCCGCGCCCTTTTTAAGTTATAATTTATAATGGATACATATGTTCAATAGTTAAAATAGAGTCACTGATTAAATTTACCATACCTTTCTTCCCAATGCAATACTTTTTGAGAATATAGATAAAACCAGCGGAGCATAGAGCTCCGCTGGTTTTTTAATACCTGTCAACCGCGCTTCGATACCAAGGCCCGCACCTCTTCCACCAACGCTTCCAAGTCAGCGAGCGTATCCGCGGGATCTTTAGAGATAAGGGTGGACATCCGCTCGCCAAAACGCTCCGGCTTTTCTTCCATTCTGTCTATGTTCCATACCATCCACTTGAAAGAAGGATGCTGGACATACATCCGGTTCATGCCGAACAATACGCCCATCAACTTTTTCTGGACAAACGTCACAAGATCATAAAACATCAACCAGTCCCCGCGGGCCTTCAGCGCCTGTCGGTTGCTCCAGCGATTCGTCAGCTCGAGGTTTTCAGAAATCATCTTCGCTGCGAGCACATCCGGATAAGCATCCGTCCTTGTTTTCATCCGTTGCCCCTGCGCTTTTCCATAAAGAATCTTTCCATCCTGAATGGAAGACAGGATGCACTGTTTATCATAATCGAACTCTCCGTCTTCGACGACGTCTGTTATGTACCGTTCCACTGTCTCCGTAAGGAAACTGCTGATTTCAAACTTCAGCCCCGACTCGTCGGTGTAGGCTTCCGACCATTCTTCGTCTTCATATGGTTCGAAGCTCAGAATCGATCCACCCACCTCAGAAACCGGGCCGATTCGATCCTCCTCCGTCGGCGGCGCTTTCCAAAGGATGTGCAATTCAATGTCCGAAAACGCATCATCCCATCCGCGCGCGACCGATCCCGCAAGAAAGATCACCTCCACCTTCGGATTTTCCGCGTAAAACGCGGCCTGCGCCTCTGCTTTCTTTACCAGATCCGCTCCCCTCACAGGAAATAATCCTTGTAATAAATGATCGTGGCGATAAGAGCGACGATCGTATAAACGACAGCCGTATAAAAAACGACCGTCGGCCGGAAGGTCTGCTTATCCTTCTCCACTTTGATGCCCGTCTGTGCCTGGGCACTCAGACGGATGGCATCCGATGCAAATCCCCCGGAAGAATTAAAAAAGCCAACGGTGGTAGCCGCCGCTAAACCGGTAAGGAAGGCATAATCCATCACCGTTCCTCCCAAGAAGGCGGCAATAAGCCAGTTGGCCGCCGCTATAGCCACGATTGTCGCTGAAGACCAAAACACATGCTTCATCATCATCCCCCCCTTTATATTTTGTATACGTTTGAGTATATTAGATGTTTCAAAATATTCTAAATTCATTGCCCCTGTTAAAATTTAGTGTTGATATTATTACAAATAAGAAACTTCCAATTTAACACTCCGTATCGAGTTGTTTTCACATAGAGCTATGTGCTAATTAACTATATTAAATCAATGTGTAAACCACCAAACAAAATATAAAATTACTGAGATAATCAGTAGAATTCTACTACTAATTGCAGCTAAGGAAATATAACAACCTTGACGTACTTTTTACCACTGAATGACAAGAAATACAGCAGTAAACGACAATAATTAACACCATTTATTCTGGTTTAGTTAAGTCCCTGTAAACGCTAAACCAGAGTTAACAGTAGTGTAGCCACTACTGTTAAAACAACCCATCGTATTATTGAAGTTCTCATAATCAGGAATATCGGCTTGCCCTACACCTACTGTAATTAGTAATGCTAATAAAACTACTACTAAAGTAAACTTTATTAATCATAAATATTCTCTTTGTATAAGAATTACTTTTTATCTCTAGCTAAATTTGTTTGTTTCAGCCTTAAAATCGTATCCAGTATATCCGTTATCATAAAAATTACCAAAAGCAGTAGAATAGTCTCTTATTTTCCTGCAACTTGCCCCCCAAGTTGCAATAGATCCTCAAGCATAAATAACAGGTAACTTTTCCCTCGTTCCATTTGACTCCTTATTAAATTAAATCGTAATGTTATGTTTATTTTATTACAAAAAGGTTACATACAATATATACCAAATGAGGGGTGATTATATTTTGAAGAAAATGTTTTTGTTACCCGTATTTTTCATTGTTTTATTTTTTGCATTGATTAGCTTTGGAACTTCAGCATCTGCATCGATTAGTACAACAGATAATTCTGATGAATATACTGAAAACTTAATGGGACTTAATGTAGTAATTCCGTATAAGAAGTCTGAGGTGAGTATTGAGAAAGTTGAGGAGCCTTTAAAGGAAAAGTTATTCATCTATGATAAGGAGACTAATGAATTATTAAAAACCTTCACTGTTAAAGAAGAAATACCTCTATCTACACAAGAGGTTAGTGCCCAAGATACATTTTTAACTGTCAGCGAATCACGAATAGATAATGATTTAGAAAGTACTTTGAGCGCACGCCTTGTAATAGAAGGATCAGGTTCCTTTAGACAAATTAATGAAGTAAGAGATACTTTCTGGCAAACATCTAGTGGAAATCACCAGCTAGTCAATAGAACATCTGATGCTATATCAACAACTGGTTCTTTTCCTACAACTGAAATCGAGGTAACGGGAGCTGCAACAATTGAAGTAGAAACTACTTATGAAGCATCCGCAGGGTTTGAAGCAGCTGGATTTAGTGTATCTGGTGGAACAGGCGGCTCATATTTTGCTAGAAAAGATATTGCCGAAGGCTTTACTGAAAGAACATACTAAAGAATCAGGTTATAAAGTCGGTAGGAAATTCCTACTCTTATATATATTAGGAATGCACCTTTAACATTTGTTAAAATGTATAATAATCATATTTGTTTGGGGTGGATATTTTGTTTGTAAAACAAAAATCATCTTATTTGAAGGTTTTCTCGCTCCTTGTATTGACTACATTAATCGTAGGTTGTTCAGAAGCAAATTCCGGGGAAAGTTATAACCTTGAACAACAGATAGAAGAAAAACAAGAACACTTTGAAGAAATTATTGCAGAACAAGATGAAGAGTTTGGAAAACTAGTTTTTTATATTTTAGAAGATAGCGAAAACAACCAGGGAGTTGGCTTATCAATTTTCCAGGAAAGTAACAATGGAAATTGGGAGTATTCTAAAGGAACAGCACACTTGGCGTCTACAGGAGAAGTATATTCTTCCGACTATATCGAAATCGATGACTCAACAAAATTAGTTTATGGGTATATTAATGAAAAAGATTTTAATGATTTGAGTTTAGATAAGCTAGATGAAGTAAATGATGAGGAAATTGAATTAAATAGTTCTACTATAACCTATTCATTAGTAGACATTGATCAAGATATTAAGTTCACAAATTAAAACAAATAAAAAACCGCCAAAAGTGAGAGCTTTTTGTTCTATAGTTTTAAACCACGTGAATTAGCAACCTCAACACCTTATCTAAATGTCTATGTATATATTTAACAATTCATTTTCAACACAATGGATAAAGAGTACCTTTTTAAAAATACTTCGAAATTTTGTCTTCTAGACAACTGCGTTCTTGAATAAAAGAAATAGCTGAAGATTAACTATATAATTTTCAGCTATTGCCCCCGTTTACGTACGATATGAATCCGAGGTAACCGTAACGCTTATATCACCCAAGCACCCAATATAACGAACGAAGTACCAATGACTAATACAAAACTCTTTGCTAGCCTATACAGGGTTTTTTGAACAATTTAAAAAGACTTTCCCATTAGATATAGACGCTTGAACCAAGGACACTTGTTCTAATTGTTCAAATATCAACAACAAACTTTAACTAAGCCTTTTCATTAAAAAAAAGCCGGCAATCTGCCGGCTTTTCCCTTTATTGTCTATCTGAAGAATGACGATCAAATTTCTTCGGATTTTTCATAATGACCATTAACGAAATCAAGCTCAATACACCGAGGAAGAGAGCCGGAAACCCACCCAGATAAGAAAGCGTCCGAATCCCGTCCAACCCAAGGGTGGAAATGAAAATCAGCGCAACAGCACCTACAATCACACCCCACGTCACTTTGATGAAGACAGGAGCTTCCTGGGACCCCTCGGTTATCCCGGTGGAACTGATGCTTGCCATCGCATTCGTCGTCGAATCTGTTGCCGTGACAAATGAAATCATGACAGCAAGCAGGTAGATGATAATCAGAACACTTGCAAACGGCAGCTCACTTAAAACAGCGTAACCGGCTGCCCCTGTTCCCTGTTCAGCAATCACTTCCGCCAGATCAACCTTCCCCGTCATTTGGAAATTAAGGGCGGTTCCACCCAGCACCGTCATCCATAGGACACTGAAAAAGCCGGGGATGACGAAGTTCATCATTATGACTTCTTTGACCGTATATCCGTAGGCGATCCTTGCCAGGAAAACAGCTGTTACAGGAGCCCAGGCCATCCAGTTCGACCAATAGAAGGTCGTCCAGCCGCTTGCCCAATCGTCGTTCGCTGTTTCTCCGGTGAACAGTGCTTTATCAAAGAAGTTCGACAGGAACCCTCCAAAGCTTTCCGTTCCCATACTGAACATGAAGACGGTCGGACCGAGAATAATCAGCGCAGCTATGATGATGTAGTACAAGTAGATATTAAAGTCAGCCAGCACCCGGATTCCCTTCATCAGACCCGTACTGGAAGAGACGATGAAGGCAATGGTCCCGATGATGGTGATGACGACCCAGAGCGATTTATCATTATCAATGCCGAACAGCGAGTTGATTCCTCCGCCCATATTCATTACGGACGTACCGAAGGAGGAAGCAATGGCCGCGGCTACTGCAAAAAGGATCACCGCATCGACGACCGTGTTGATTTTATCTTGATTGTAATTCCTGAGAGCCGGCGAAATTTGCGAGCCTACACTAAAGGAGCGCTTCATGTTGTAATAAGCGAAGGCAAACACGATGGTAGGGATGGAATAGAACGCATACGGGATGAATGTCCAGTGCAGATAGAGCGT
This sequence comes from Bacillus sp. SB49, assembly GCF_000469135.2. Taxonomy (NCBI): domain Bacteria; kingdom Bacillati; phylum Bacillota; class Bacilli; order Caryophanales; family Bacillaceae; genus Bacillus; species Bacillus sp. SB49. The sequence goes on along the minus strand of NZ_CP048117.1, from coordinate 1,292,544 downwards.
TTCCATTGCAAAAATGGCCGCCTCCGCAGACATCGGCTCAATCCCAAGCGATTGTGGAGGAGAGGTGAAGTGAGAAATCGGCTCTGCTGTTCCCCAAAACAAAATTCCGGCAGCGATCGTCGTTGTCAACGTGATGGCAAACCATGTTTTCTTTCTAAGTAAAGGCTTCGCCTCTGCTCCCCCGATCTTCACGTTTCCAAGTGGAGAGAAGTACGCGAAGATAATCAGGATAACACAAGCGACGCCTGCAAGACTGTACACCCAGCCGAGCTCCTGCGTCATGAAGTTTTTGGCGACGGTCGTAACGTGTAAAAACCAATCATAGCTGACAAAGTTTAATATAATCGTAAGTAAGAGTAATACAAAGGCTGGCAAAAATACCAGCGGACGAATCCGCACCCTTTTTTTGCTACTCATATTTTTCCTCCTTGTTTTCAACAGGTTTTCTATGTTTCAGCAGACTTCCCTCTGCCGTTTCGTCATTATAAAAATGCAGACACCGCCGGACCGGTTCTTATTCCGGTCCGGCAGTCGACTACATTTAGAGAAGAAGCATTTACTTATCTTCTTTCGGGAAGATTGTCCCTTTATTCATGATGCCTTTCGGGTCAAATGCCTGCTTGAGCGTTTCCAAAATATAATAGGAAGAACCATATTCCTCTTTGATCCATGGGGTTCTGTGCTTTCCGACACCATGGTGGTGGACCATGGAACCGCCCGCCTTGATCGTTTCTTCTACAATGATCTTGTTGATCGGATAATGATATTTGGTGATTTCTTCTTCCGGCTTAATGTCAACAAGGTCGTAATAATAAACGAAATACATATTCGTACCGTTCATGTAACTGTGCGAGGAGTGACCGCCGAGCATAGTAATGTGAGGAATCTCTTCCCGCACGCGTTTGATGCACCGCTCATAAATATCATGAATGACGCCCCATGTCCCTGATACTTCTGTCGTAAATCCGATATTGTTCGTCTCTTTGATTTCTTTTCTCTCTTCCAGCACTTTTGCCGGGTCCCAGTTCAGGTTCTCGAACCAGTTCTGAATCAAACGGCTTTCCACTTGTTCCGCCGGCCCGTGCTCGCTGACGATTTCTTCAATAGCTGCTCCCGTCACTTCTGCCAAAGCCTTCGGACCTTCCGCCATGAAGATAAGGACACATTTACCTTTCGAGAAATCAAAATGATCCGCTCCATCTTCCGGATCGTACAGCCGGGCCACAGACGGACGGTACCCCTGCACCATCACTTCCCGTAGAATTTCAAATCCTTTCTTCATATCATCCAATAAGTACCCGAAGTAGCGGTTGTTATCCGGCTGATACTTGAAGACCTTCACGGTCACTTCCGTAATGTAGCAAAGGGCTCCTTCGTTGCCGATGATGACATGACGAATATCAGGTCCTGCCGCGCGACGCGGGATGTTTCTGATTTTTGTCACTTCGCCATTCGGAAATACCGCTTCCAGACCGATCACCATGTCTTCAATGCCACCGTACAAAGTAGAAAGCTGGCCGATACTACGCGTCGCTACCAGTCCGCCCATTTGAGCGAGCGGCTTCGACTGCGGAGAGTGGCCCGTCGTCAACCCTTGTTCCCTAAGCTTATCCTCCAACACTTCTAATGGAACGCCGCATTTGACGGTCGCCAGCATATCGTACGGATCGATGCTTACAATCTCATCCATTCCTGATCCATCGATGACGATGGAATTCTCCACAGCCGTCTCCAGACCACCTTCCGTAGCAGAACCGCCGGTACGAGGTACAGCGTTAATACCGTTGTCATTCATATAACGAAGGAGATCGGATACTTCCTGCTCATCTTTCACTTTGACGACAGCAGCAGGAAGCGGCTGCGTGTAGATCCCGTGAATCGTTTCATATTTACGGAAACGGTCCACACTGTTTTCTTTCAACACTTCTTCTTCTGTAATGACCCTGTCTTCTGCAATAAATGCCTGGATGTCCTTTACAATCTGTTCTCTTGTCAATGCCATAGTTAAAACTCCTCATCTTAAATTGATAGATTTATAGAAAACGGCAGCTTCTTACCGGTTGAAAAAGGCATGCGCCTGCTTCAAAACCGGGTCTGTATGTGCCGTTATTTGCTGGTACACTTCTTCATTAAACCGCGTATAAAAATCGTGCGTGTCCATGTCCGGCGAAAAACTGTCTTTGACCTTCACCATCTCCGTTATCGCCTGGTCGTAGTTCTCGTAGATCCCCAGCGCAACGGATGTATTAATCGCTGACCCGAGGCTGGCGGAACCGTTGATCACATTCCTGTCTGCCGGTACACCGAACACGTCGGCAAAAATCTGCATCATCAAGTCCCCGTTGGAGCCCCCGCCCGTAAGGATGATACGTTCCAGCCGTTCTCCCATCTCCGCGTACATAGCATCCATGTGGGCTTTCATCGTAAGGGCGATCCCTTCAAGAATCGACCGGTACATATGGGCACCTGTATGACGGACGTCGAAGCCGATCATCATGCCTTTCTTATACGGCTGCCCCGCAGGAGCCAGCCAGTCGAGAACGGTAAGGAGTCCGTCACTTCCCGGCGGGACACGGGAATCCGCTTCCGCGTTTAAGTAATCCTCCGGTGAAACCCCCGACGCTTCCGCTTTTTTCACGAGGTCTTCACCAAGCAGCTCTTTGAACCAGCTGACGGTCCACATTCCCCGCCGGATTCCTCCACTTTCGTAGAGATACTCCTGCGGTACAGCAGAAAAGTTCGTCCAGTAATTCTCTGCTTCCTTCACATTCTGCCTACCGCCGTGCACCATCCCCGCTATGTACGTTCCCAGGGAAATCAGTGCCGTCTCTTGTGTGCGGATGCCCGCACCAAGCGCTTCCACCGCTTTATCATTGGCGGTTGCAACGACCGGAAGCCCCTTCGGAATGCCGGTAGCCAAAGACGCCTCCTCCGTGATATGGCCGAGGATGGTTCCAGGAGGGTAGAGGTCAAAGAGCATGTCTTTCGACAGGTTGTATTGCTCATACAAGGAATCCTCTTCACTCCACCCCCACGTATCTGTATCTATCGGCCACTGGCCCTGGTAATTCCCTGCAGAATCCTTTTTCTCTCCAGTCAGCCGATGCGTGAGATAACCAGAGGATGTCGTGACGTAGGAAACTTCCGAATCTTCCTGTTCATATGGTTTGGAGACCCTCTCATCCATCCAGCTTTGGGCTGGGGAAGCAAGGCATCCGTCTGCTTTCAACAGACAGCGGACGAAGCGGATCGTGCACAACCCGACTCCGACGATAGCTTCCCTGTCACCGGAGAACTGATCCATCGCCTTTTTCGATGCAGCAGCAAGGGAGTCCCAAAGATCATCTCCCGGATGCTCCACCTGCCCGGGTTCGGGAGTATCCACCTGCTTCAGCGGCTGTACTCCCCGGCTGACCGGGTTTCCTTTCAAGTCGTAGATCACCACCTTCGTACTCTGTGATCCTCCGTCGACTCCAATTATGTAGCGTTCCGTCATTTCGCCCCCAGCTCCTTTCTCCCTAATCAGCGGACAAGGTATCCTCCGTCCACTGCCATGATGTGTCCATTGACGTAGTCGGCAGCCCGGCTTGCCAGAAAGACGGTCGCTCCCATCAAATCAGCCGGTTCGCCCCAGCGGCTGGCAGGTGTGTGATCCAACACTTTCTGGTTGGCTGCCGGGTCATTGCGTGTGTTTTCCGTTATATCTGTGGCATAGTAACCGGGAGCGATCCCGTTCACTTGGATATTGTACTGAGCCAGTTCATCGCAATACGCCTTTGTAAGTCCGGCAATACCGTGCTTACTCGCCGTGTAGGCAGGAGAACCCTGTCCTCCGTGGTAGGAAAACACCGAACAGATGTTGATGATCTTCCCTTGACGCTTCGGAATCATCACTTTCGCAGCCTCGTGACTCATTTCGAACGCTGCCGTTAAATTCACCTGCATCAACGGATCCCATTTGTCCCGTCCGAACTCGTTAAATTCTGCTACGGTATTCATCCCGGCACTGTTGACGACGATATCAAGCGCGCCCATCGTTTCCAGACAGCGGTCGACGATCCTTTTAGCGGCACCGTCTTCCGTCAAGTTCACTTCCATGAACTCCATCTTGGCTCCGGTCTGTTCAATAAGTTGCCTCGTCGTTCCATCGTCTTCTGTAAGACTCGGAATAAAAAGGTCCGCCCCTGCTTTCGCCAGGGCAAGAGAAAATGCACGACCCAAGCCTGTATTTCCACCGGTGACGATGGCTGTCTTTCCCTTCAAGGAAAAGAAATCCATCGAAAAATCGGTCATGTCCATATCTTCCACTCCTTCCTGAGCAGTTTTCGAGCAAAAAAAAGAGAGAAAAGCATACTTCCCCCAAGGAGGAAGTTACTTTTCTCTCGGCTCTAGTAACTCTAACTGTCTATAAGTATAGGCATAGTTACACAGACTGTCAAATTCGGACATGATTCCCTTCCCAAGGAGCCCTCCCCTTTTACTTAAACTAGTATTTGTATATAATAAAAAGAGAAATATGTGGATAAGGAGACTATTATGAGAGATCATGTCGAAGAAGCGCTGGAAGAAAATCCAGTCATCGCAGCTGTAAAAGATGACAAAGGATTAGAAGAAGCGATCCAGACGGATTGTACAATTATATTCATCCTGAATAGTGACATCATCAATGTAGGTGAGATTGTAGAGAAAGTGAAAACCCACGGGAAGCTTGCTTTCGTGCACATCGACCTGCTGGAAGGTACATCGAATAAAGAAGTTTCCCTGCAGTTCCTAAAAGAAAACACCCAGGCAGACGGGATCATATCAACGAAAGCACAAATGGTCCGCGCCGCCAAAAATTACGGTTTTTATACGGTTCACCGATTCTTTCTTGTCGATTCCATTTCCTTTAAAAGCATCGATAAGCAGATTGCAAACTCCTCCCCCCACTTCATAGAAATCCTCCCCGGCATGATGCCGAAAGCAATCGGCTGGGTTAAAGACAAAGTACATATCCCCATTATCGCCAGTGGCCTTGTATGCGAGAAAGAAGATGTCGTAGAAGCGATCAAAGCAGGCGCCGTCGCCATATCATCGACGAATAATGAAGTCTGGTATATGTAAGAACAAAGAAGAGAGCTGTTCGCAAACAGCTCTCTTCTTTATTCTCAGCGGGGAGAATTCCAATCATTTCTCGGGAAATACTACAGCCGCTAAAATGCACTTCTTCTATCGCAGCCAATGGTTCGTGCAGGCCGGAATTCCGATTTTCCACCTTCATAAAAAATCTCTCTCCACAACCCTTCCCCTCCATCAGGCCATGCTTTCCGCCTTCTTTAACTGCTTACGGAGCGGGGCTTTCGTACTCTCCGCCAACGCTTCGGATGCGAGGACTCTCTTCAGCTTCTCTTTATTATAACGGTCGTGAAATTTCACTTCGTTCACTTCCGCAATCGAAACGTCCCCTTTTTCCATCAAAAGTAAGACGTCCTCACTGGAAACATCCCCCTCTTTCAGCACACGGAAGAGAAAGCCTGTAAAACCGGTATCCCTCATGCGGAGCACCATATCAGGCACCGCATACTTTGCCGCCAGCTTATAACAAGGATTTCTCGGTTCGGATATTTGGATGACAGCTTCCCCGAATGCATAGACGTCTCCGACATGTCCCTTCTCTTCGGTCAATCCGACACAAGTCAAGTTTTCTCCGAACAGCGCTGTCTCTGGAGGATCCTTGACGATATCCTTCCAATAAGGATAGTAATCATAAGGATAAAGGCAGAGCGCTTTGTCTTCTCCACCATGATCTTTATACGCCTGTTCATCACCGGCCAAACCGACCTTTGTCAGGTAGACCGGAGCTTCCGCTGCCGCTTTCCTGATGGCGGATTCAAACGTTTTTCCGCCATAGGTCAACGTTTCCACCTTCCCGTAATTCAACGCCTGCAGGACATATCTTACCATTATGAACTCCACTTCCTTCTCTACAAATAAACAGCGATGACAAGGACCAGTGCAACGAAAAGTACAAACCCTGATCCAGCCACAGCCGACTTCCTCCGCCCTTCTGCCATAGCCCTAAACACCCGGACACCCGTTAAAAGCAGCAGGATGGCTGCCAGCACAAAACCTTCTCCCGGCATTTCCGGTCGAGTGAATATCAAAAACATGTAACAAACGCCAACGATCCGTACGACCGCTTCCATAATCGAAAACCATTCGATGAACGGCTTTCCGGTTTTCCATTCGAACTCCCTCTCCTTTTTAGGAATCTCGTGGCAGCTTCTTCTCCATGGAAATATTTGTTTCTATGTAGCCGAGCTTATCATATAAGCGCCGGGCGATTTTGTTGTGTCCGAACACGTGCAACCCGATCGTTGCCAGCCCGAGCTTCTCTGCTTCTGTTTCCAACGCACGCATCGCCCGCTCTCCGTGACCCAACCCGCGTTTACTCTCGTCCACTTTAATGTCGTAGATGAACCCTTTCTCAGGTGTCTGCCTGTAAAGCCAGATCACTCCGACCGCTTCCCCGTCCTCCTGCATGGTGAACAGGTAATGATCCACCGTATTCACGCCGTCCGGAAGCAGCTGACAGAATTGCTCCTCCGACTTCTCCAGCGCCTCTTCTTCCTTCCAATTCCCCGCACGCACCTTTTCCTCTGCATATTCCCGTACAGACAGCTCTCGGTATTGGTGAAACTCTTCGTTCCTCATTGGAGATAACAGCATTAGAAATCCTCCTTCATGATTCTATCCCATCCACGTCAGCTGATCTCTTATCCAACTGTTTCGCAAATGTATAGGTAAGCAAAAGCGCGAGCAGAGCGATCCCCGCACACAGATACAGCGGGATATCCCAACGGACGTACGCCATCACAGCCGCCCACAAAATGACGATCAAATCGATACCGAAAAATGCTTTCAAGTGCCTCAGCGTAAGCCACCCCTTTCTCCTCTGAACCTTCTACTCAACTATACGACAAAAACAGCCTCTCGTTTCAATAAATTTCCTGAATCTCTTCTACACCCTTACACAAGAACTCCTGTTACGTGCGGCATACAAAAAAGCCGAGGGGGAAATCCCTCAGCCTTTCAATGTTTTCCATTTTCTCTCACCATCTGCTTCAATTCCTGCAGATCCTGCTTGATCCGTTCCATATCCCTGCTTTCCTCTTCGGCATGCTCAGACAGCTGCTGGGCATTATTGACGATTTCCCCGACGATAAGGTTGAGGATGATGAAAGCGGAAATGATAATGAACGAAACAAAATACAGCCAGGACCATGTTACTTCTGCAAAGATCGGCCGGAAGACGCCGCTTGCCCAGCTCTCCAGTGTGAACACTTGGAAAAGCGTCAGCGTGCTTAACCCGACATCTCCGAAATATTCCGGTGCAAGTTCGCCGAAGAAGCTCGTTCCGATGATGGCATAGACGTAAAAGATGATTCCCATTAAGAGCGTCACCGATCCAATCGCCGGAATGGCCATGAACAGTGCGGTCGTCAGCCTGCGTAACGATGGAACGACAGAAATCGTCCGCAGTACCCGGAGAACCCGGAGAATCCGCAGGACAGCGATGAAGTGGCTGTTGTATAAAATAAGCGTGCCGAATACGATGACAAAGTCGAAGATGTTCCACCCATCTCGGAAGAAACGCAGACGGTAGACCACTATTTTCATCAGGATTTCAATGGTGAAGATCGCCAGGATGACGATATCGAGAAGAATGAAGATATTCTCATAGGATGCGTAAATCCGCTCGTCTGTCGCAAGACCGAGCAGGACGGCATTGAAAAGGATGACCGCCAGAATGAAGTTTGTGAACGTTTTGCTTTCTACGATTCGCTGTAACTGAATAATGTACTCCCCGCTTTCCACCTGATTGCGTTATGTATAAAAACCCTTACCCAGGCGTCATGTTTTTTACAATCGTCTTCTTTATATAAGAATTCTCCTCGATAGTCAATGGATATTTCCGCAACTTTTCCAAACACAAAAAAAGCCTCCGGCAAGTATTCGCCGGAGGGTCTGTTTAATTCATATAACGTTCCTGCATGAGACGGTTCAAAATATGAAGCTCCTGAAGCAGCTCTTCCCCGACATTGGTCTCGAGTACCTTCTTCCGTTCGAGCTCCTTGTCGACGAGTCGCTTGACGGAAAGCACGTCCGTCCCGTTGCTCAGCACTTCTTCTTTTGAATTGAAGTGCTTGTGGGCGACGAGCTGCATGCCGTAGGAATTGTACAACAGCGTATACCCGGCAATTCCGGTCGTGGACTGGTAGGCTTTCGAGAAGCCGCCGTCGATGACGACCATTCTGCCGTTCGCTTTGATCGGATCCTCGCCTTCGATTTCCTTGATCGGCGTATGGCCGTTGATAATATGACCGTGCTCCGGATCCAAATCGAACTCCTCAAGGATCGTATGGCAGGTCTCTTCGTATTCACGAAGCGTATAGTACGGGTTCTTCACTTCTTTATGTGTCGCTTTATCTTTAATGAAATACCGCTCAAACGTCGTCATCGCCCGCTTCCCGAAGAGCGACGAATATTCGCCTGTCCATAGATACCAGACCATGTCTGTTGCGAGATCGTCGGTTTCCTCCGGATGTGCGAAGGAATGACGCAGATAATACTCGAATTTATCGAGAAGCTCGCGGCCGCCGTACGTCTGATCTTCTATCGTCATTTTCTCCAGGTTGCCGTCTTCATCCAGCGGAATGCATCCGTGAATCAGAAGGTTTCCGTTATATTTCAAATACAGGTTCCCCTTCTTCATGAGGAATTTCATGTGTCGGGCCAATTTCTCCGAATGCTGGACGGAGAACAACAGCTTGTCGATCACTTCCTGCTCCTCTTCAAGGAGGCGGGCAGGATCTTCAGGGTCGACCGTTGAAAAACAAGTATTCTCCAGTGGATAGGCTTGGCCGTTGATGGTCAGCTCTTCGTTCTCCAAATCCATCTGTTCAAGAAGAAGCCTGTTCGACATATTGAAATACGGACGGCGCTTGATGATCGGACTCTCCAGCTTGAACTGGATCATGGCGATCGCCTGGTGGATCTTCGTGATTTGTGCGATCTCATCATCCGAAAGCTTGGAATCGGTCTGCACTTTCGGACGGAACGCAGCATTTTCGTCATAGTATTTATCCGCGAGGTTCTGCAGCGGCCGCAGGTTGATTCCGTAAACGTCTTCGATGATATCGAGGTTGTTATAGCGAGCACAGATACGGATGATGTTGGCAAGGCAGACTTTGGAACCGGCGAAGGCACCGATCCATAAGACGTCATGGTTTCCCCACTGGATATCGACCGAGTGGTAGTTGATGAGCGTCTCCATGATTTTATCCGGTTCCGGCCCACGATCGTAAATGTCCCCAACGACGTGCAGGTGGTCCACGACGAGCTGCTGAGTCGTATAGGCAAGCCCGATGATCAACTTGTCCGCCTGACCGAGCGAAATGACCTGCTGGACGATTTTATTATAGTAATCTTCTTTATTGTAGTAGTCTTCCGTTTTGTACAGCAGTTCTTCGACGATGTAGTCGAACTGCTGCGGAAGGGCCTTGCGGAGTTTCTTCCGTGTGTATTTGGAAGAGGCATAGGAAATCAGTTTCAGCATCCGGTCGATAATGACTGCATACCATTGATTGAGCTCTTCCTTGTTACCAAAGCCGTTCTTGATGATCTTGATTTTTTCTTCCGGATAGTAGACCAGGGCAGCGAACTCGTTGATCTCTTCTTCTGTAAGATCGTCGGCAAACAAGTCCATGATCTTCTCCCGCACACGTCCGGAGCCGTTCCGAAGCACGTGCTGGAAGGACTGGTATTCCCCGTGCAGATCGCTGACGAAGTGCTCGGTCCCTTTCGGCAGATTGAGGATCGCTTTCAAGTTGATGATCTCTGTCACTACTTTCTCTTCACAATCGTATTTCTGAGCAAGTAAATCCAAATATTTCGCGTTCAAGACTATGTATCCCCTTTCTGAATCTATCCCTATCTATCTAATCCCTTACTTCCAGGATTACTTAGTGTTTAACCAACTGGAATCCATTTAAATCATAACATATTTTTGAAGCCGCAGAGGCCGGAAAGGCTTATAGATGGCATCTCCTTCCAAAATTTCCGTCGATATGATACGCTTCCATAAAGGAAAGATACAAAAGTCGGGAGGACTTTTATGAAGAAACGGACAAACCGAGAACGATATTGGATTTTACTGCCGCCCTTCCTCCTTGCCGCCGTCCTCACCTACCTTACACTCCCGGAGGATTATCGAGAATACTCCTTCCTCATCGTTCTTGCTTTCTGGATCAGCTACCACCTTTGGAATAGATATGCCTCCAGGCACAGACGCGAATAAAGACTGCTTCCGTCCTCTTGTCTACGACACCCGATACATAAAAAAAGCCTGACCCAACAGGGCCAGGCTATCTTTCTATCTATTATCATCTCTACTTAATCGCTCGTATTTCAGTCAAAAATGACATCAAGGTTTGCATCTTCCTTAATAGCAGGGTCAACATTTTCGTGACCGTTGAGCTTGTCTACAGCGAAGTCAGCGACAGCATCCCCGACCTTCGCACCTGCTGCACCCGCTGCACCTGTCAGAAACGCCGTTCCGACGATGGCTGGTACTGCTTCAGGCTCTACGGTTTCCGCATTTTCTCCTGTGACTTTCTTCTGCTCTTCCGGACTTACTTCATTCGAAGCGGCTAAAGACGATGACATTCCCAATGATCCTAATACAACAGTCCCAGCTAGTGCAATAGCTCCGAATTTCTTATACTTCATGCAATTCCTCCTTGGTGTATTTTTACAATTAACAGCTTCTCATGCATCCGTCTATATGTCAAATTATAGTATTCTTGGGTTTAAAAGGTCGGAGAAAGCGGAACATAAAGATACATAGGAAGCCCGCATCATTCCCCGGATGATCCAATTGTCCACCCGCCGAAAAAGAAAAGCGCACTTGTCACCCAGCTGGATCCCAATGATGTGAGGATCAGTAAAAGTCCGGCGGCGATGAACCAGGGTGCAATTCTTTTTTCAGGCCGTCCTTTCGCTAAAAGATAAAAGAGTACAAGCGTCCCGATGAACACAAGCAGCGTAGCTACTAAAAACGCCTGGTTACCGACCAGCCAATACTCTGTCCCGTTCAATCCGTTACGAGTGTCCACTAAGAACAATCCGGCTAACGTAGCGCCTGCAATCAGCATATTCAAAACGGACGCAGCAATCAAAGCGGCATAGGAGAACTTTTTCAATGTCGTCATCCTCTCTCGTTACCTTTGTCAATCATTACCATAACATAAAGGAGGCCGTCATGAACAAGCCAGGGCACCTCGTACTTATCCTAGCCGGAACGATCTTTCTAGTTTTCCACTTTACGATGCTCGGTCTTTCCGTCGGGCCGAACAACCCTGTTTCCGTCACCCACAGGGAAGCCATCAACCAGTATAAAGATCCGCTGTTCTATCAAAACTGGAACTTATTTGCCCCGGAGCCTATATCGAAGAATCATAAGATCCTCGTCAAATACCGGACGGAAAGTGGAGAAGAATCGGATTGGAACGATATCTCCACCCCGATTCTCGATTCCAATCAACAGAACCGGTTCAGTGCCATTAACCGCGCAGCGAGGGTACCTTCCGGGATTTTCTTCAGCATTTACCGACCTAATGACCTCGTCATGGCCTACAGGAAGAAAACCGGGGAAGAAGAAGCGACCGATGTCGTAAATGAAGAGGTCATTGAACAACAGCGCAGCGAACAAATCGACGCCCTGTACCGTTTTGCCAACTCCTCCATTCCGCTGTTGACGGATGCCGGGGAAGTGAAGGAAGTGAATGTCCGGATCATGGAGGTCTCTCCTGTTCCTTATTCCGAGCGAAACAATCCTGATTATAAACGGGAAGCACAGTACATCGATTTTGAATGGAGAGATTATTTCTATGTGGATTCATACGACGTCTGAAGGGAGCCCTCTACATGCTGAATAGAATAATCGACTGGTTCACCTCCCCTAAGCATTTAATCGGAGCGAGTGTGACAAGGATCGTCCTCGGTGCGATCCTGGTTTACAACTATGTCATCAACTATCCATTAAGACACTTCTACTGGGCGGACAGCGGCGTCATTTCGAACGATATTTACAATACGATCTACCGGCTCCCTTTTTCGGTTTACGGCTTGTCTGACAGTGCCGCCTATTTCGAGGTCATGTTTCATGCAGGTTTGATTTTCTCTTTCTTGTTCATGATCGGGACCGGTGGCAAATTCACACAAATCATGAATTTCCTGTTCACCTTTTCACTCATTAACCGAAATGCGTTCATCAGCGACGGCGGCGATAACATCCTGTACTTGTGTCTTTTCTATATGCTGTTTATGAATGTTACGGCGTACTTCTCCGTTACGTTCCTTAGACGGCCGAAGTTCCTGGATCGATGGAAAGATACGTTTGCCATCATCCATAATTTCGGGCTTGCTTTCGTCGTCATCCAATTGTCCATCATGTATTTCACTTCGGGAATCTATCAGATCATGGGCGAACGGTGGAACAGTGGAACCGCGCTCTACTATATTCTGCAGGTAGAACAATACTCTTCCGAATTTTGGGAAGGCGTTCTCACAAGCAATACGTATTTCATCGTATTCTTCACCTATGCTTCCATCCTGATCAAATTGGCATTTCCACTCGCCCTGTTCAACAAATATGCGAAGTATATCATCATCGCAGGAATCATAGCGTTCCATATCGGAATTGCCATCGTCATGGGACTGATCACTTTCTCAGCCATCATGATAGGACTGGACTTCCTGCTTTTGAACAACAAGGAATATCAACGGGCTTGGACATGGATGAAGCGGTTCCGGGAGAAGCTGCCTGAGAAAATATCCGTAAAAGGGAGCAATGCTTCATGAAACGAAAAACATTCGAATTCTTATACGAGAATAGAAGCAGCAAAGGAATCGACGTTTGGCTTTCTGTGACGGACGATTGCCGGAATGTCACGTTCCCCGGCGCTTCTCCCACGCGCCGTACCAGCCATCCTTTCTTAGGGGATCTCTATTTCTTCCACTTGGATGGAAATACACAGCTTTCCATGAAGGCGGAGGCAGGTTATTGGGACCCGGTAGGAAAAAGCGCAGAAGAAAAAGCCTTCTTCCTCAGAAGCTCCTCTCTCATACCGGTTGATGAGGAGACGCTGCAAGAAGCACAACAAATCGTCCGTGACGCCGTCGACGATCATGCGAAAGTACGCCTTCTTTTCCGACACATCCGTGACCATTATAAATACTCAACGAAATTCAACAAACGGGGGGTTCACTACTGTAAAGCTTCAAAAAAAGGAGACTGCGGAGAGCTTTCTGCGCTTCTCGCTTCCTACTGCCGTTCCTTGGGCATCCCGGCAAGAGTGCTCGTCGGGGCTTGGATGGGGAAGAATGAACCGCACGCCTGGAATGAGGTTTTCCTTGAAGGGAAGGGATGGACACCCATGGACGTAAGCATCGCCATGTGGACCTTTTTCCGGCATCCACTTCGCAATATCGGAGCGACCATCAAGTACGGAGTCTTCTCTAATAAAAAGAAATACGAAGAAGGTATAGAAGGAAACCGTGTCGTATTTTCCATCGACCCGGAACGGGAGCTTACCCCCTCTTACTCATCCGTCGATCCGCCGACAGACAGCTCCACCTATATGATTGGAGATACACGCCTCGCCTGGGGATTCGATTCGATTCAGAATAAAGCACCTTATATGCAGCCGATTTACCCGAGACTGAATGAAGAATATACGAAAATCAGTAATCGCGATCTCCTGGGGAATGTGACTATTAAACCGGCAAAAGCAGTCGACCGTACCACCCTGCTTATGAAAAAATATTCCTTCGTCATTGGTGTTCTGCTCGTCTATGCAACCATTTTAATGGATTGGTTTTCCGTCGCCGTCTCTGCAAGTTACGCAGCGAGTGCCCTGTCGACGATTTCCCTTGGTATATTCGCCCTGCTTACCATCATCAGAAAAGAATACAACCTGCCGATTCTCGTCCTTTGTTTGTTATTCGTATTCTCTGCCGTCGGGTTAGTGTATTGAATAAAAGAAACACCCCATCCAAATCCGGTAGGGGTGTTTTTTTCTTTCTGTAAGAAGGTTGCTTTATAAATCCGCGAGCGGCACGATTTCCCCCGAGTGACTCAATACAGCATCATCACAGTCAAGCAGTCCGCAAAGGCAGTATCTGCCGGTCGTCCTGTCCAGCACATACGTCGGACGGAGCTTCAGCTTATCTTTCAGGAGCTCATACGCCTCTGTTTTAGTGTACTTCGCCGTGTCGGCCGCTTCGAACGCCTCGAACATCTCCAGAAATGCGCCCGTGTCGATATGGGTAAGAACCTCTCCACCATCCTTGCTTAAGAACAGCTTCAGCTTCCTTTGGAAAACGGTCCTCGTCTTTTCCACTTCCTCCAGCTCTGCGACGACATAACCATGGTCCCGACAGACGTTCTTCCAGCGCCATTTCCCACTGTCTTCCGGATGATTCATCCGCAGGAAGCGCACAATCGCCTTATCGACCCGATCAACCGTACCCGGTTCCAGCGGCTCAAGGTCCGGGTGGGGCTCCTGTTTTTCCAACTGCTCCAGGCTCACTTCTTCGGATAGATCGATTTCCTGCGTTTCCACCGTCCCCCGAAGAGGAGAAGAGTAAGTCAAAATCTCGTCCCGTTCCACCCTCTGCTCCGACCAAAAGAGCTGAAAAGGAAGCGTTTCCCTGCCGTCATTGGTCACATAGATTTCTTCGAGTGCAAACGCAGAGACGAAACATTCCTTTTCCATCACCGGGAATTCCAACAGCTGCAGCTGCTCCATGACAATCTCTTTCACCTTTTCCGTCGTGAGGGCGAAGGACTCCACGTCCGCCTCTTCCTTTTGCGGGAACCGTCCGTGTATGGTGAAGAACACGAGCCTCCCTGCTTCATCAAGACGGATCTCGATCGTCCCAGCCGGAGTCGTACGTATCCCGTCGATCACACTATGGTACTGATACGTTCTTATCTCCCCGCTTGCCTGTTCCGTCTGCTCGGCCACGTTTACCCCGGTCTCTGTTTCGATCCAGCGTCGGACTTTTGCTTCATCATCCAGAACAATCGACTCCGCATGGGTCACCCCGCCTACAAAAATCACATGCTGCAGCTGCCCTGTATGGACATCGACTTCGATGCTTGCCGTCCCTTCCGGATTGAGATCTTCATCGTCCTGATCCGAATCGCTCGGAAACCATTCCATGCTGTAGATAAACTGTGTCTCCCGATTCGGACCTACCCTCCGATGAATGTGTTCCCGCGCGAGCGTATAATCGCGTAAACCGAATTGTTCCTTCACCTGTTCTGCCAATCCTTCCAACCGCTGTTCCATAGCCCCACCTCTTCATCATTTTCTGTTATGCATTTACGGGAGAGTTTTCATAAACGTTTCAAAAATAATATTTTCTTCTACTCCGTCTCCTGCTGATCCCTCTTTCCCTTCCATATCCCGTAACCGAAAAAGCCGCCCACCAACGTAAATAGGACGACGGTAATAAGGAAATCCAACAAGGCAGCGACCGTAAAGCCTACGCCCCCGCGCATGTGAATTGATTGACGATGAAAAACAAAATTCCGGCCGGAAAGCCGAAACGGAGCATCCCTGTCTTTATATACTTGCTTTTCTTTAATTCCACGGTACACCTCTCCACAACATTTATTTTCTAGAAAAAGGGTATCACAGACATCTATGGAAGAGAAGCAGAAGGGCACCTCATAGCTGCAGCTCATCCGCCATAAGGTGCGTCTTACCGGAGGAGTGCTGACACTTTTCTTTCGTTTCCCTATACTGAGAACATAGAGAGAAAGCCAAGGAGGTGGAGCATGTGAAGATCCAACTGGATGTCGACCCAGGTTGCGAAGAGACGAAGGTGACCATCCACTGCAGCGAGCTTGATGACGATATCAAAGAACTGCTTGATTTCCTGAAAGCCGGTAAAACGGACCTGCTTACCGGTAAGCTCGGAGGAAAACAGCATCTCCTGAAACCGGAGGATGTCCACTATTTCCAGACTTCCGGGGAGCATGTTGTCGCAGAGAACGAAAAAGGGACGTTTACGATGAAGGAAAAACTGTATGAACTGGAACAATTGCTTCCATCAAGACGCTTCATCCGGTTGTCGAAGTCCGTCCTTGCCAATTTGTATGAAATCAGCCACTTCGAGCCTTCCTTCCACGGGACGCTCGCCGTCCATTTCAAGTCCGGAGCGAAAACCTACGCCTCGAGACACTACGTCAGTAAGATCAAAGAACTATTGAATAAGAACAGGAGGGAAAACAAATGAAAACATTTCTATTTCGCAGTTTCATCGGCATCTTCTTCGGAGCATTCCTCTCGGTCCTCACCACCTATGCCATCTTTTTCTTCGGAGATGTCACCGTATTCCAAGCCGATCCCTTTATCAAAAATTCACTCGGATCGATGTTCTGCGGCTGGTTCTTCTCCGTCACGCCGCTCCTTTTCGAAATCGAATCATGGAGCCTTTTCAGACAGACGGCCGTCCACTTCCTGATTGTGACGTGCCTGTTCTTTCCGCTCAGCGCCTGGGTAGGATGGATGCCGTTCACCTTGACAAGTCTGCTCTTCTTCATCGCCGTCTTTCTTGTCCTGTATGGAGTGATCTGGCTCGGGTTTTATCTCTATTTCCGTCATGAATCACGAAAGCTCAATCAACAGCTCGAGCATATAGAATGACAGAAAACATACAACTTCCGGTCATCGAACGCTTTTATTATAAGAGCGTTCCATGACCGGATTTTTCTTTTTTCCTCTCCTCAAGCGAATTCTGAAAAAATTTCCAATAATAGATTGACTTTTATATCATTAAACGATATATTACATTTAACGATATATCATTAAACGATACAAATGAGGTGAAGAGATTGGCCAGAAACGATGCCTTGGATGCCGGGGAGCTGACGGATACGTCCTTCTATATCCTCCTTTCCCTGCTGGAAGCCCGTCACGGGTACTTGATCATGCAGACGATCGAAGAGTGGACGGAAGGTGAATTCACCATCGGTCCTGCCTCCCTTTATACGACGATCAAGAAGTTATTGAAAGCAGAGCTGATTGAGCTTGCGGAAGGTTCCGGGAAAAAGAAGACGTATATCGCAACAGCTGCCGGACGAGAACTGCTGAAATCCGATGTCGAGCGGCGCAGGCGAATGATCCGTCATGCCGAAGAGGTATGGCAGGAGAAGGAGGATGTTATCAATGAAGCGTAAATATATCATGATGGATGGACTCGCTTTTTCAGAAGGGAAAGAAATGGAGAAGTTGGCGCGCTATGCGAAGAAAGGCTGGCATGTGGAACGCTTCCTGCTGCTTGGGTTCCGGCTTCGAAAGGGAGAACCGGAGGAGAAGCAGTTCGAAATCGATTATCGGGAGAGTCCGGATGAAGACTACTTCGATTTGTTTGAAGAGGCAGGCTGGAGACACGTATGTTCGTCGGTAGATTATATTCACCTTTTTACGGCGGAGCCGGAAACCACACCGCTCTATACAGATAAGACGAGCCTCCTGGAAAAGTATGAAACAGAGAAAGAGAAAGACGGGAAATGGGCCCTATGGTCGCTGGTTACGACCGTTCTTGCCTTCCTGCTGAGCGCCCTCAGCAGCGAGGCGGGGCTTCCTACCTGGATCGGTGAGGCATTCAAATGGATAGGAATAATTGCCTTGTTCCCTACCATGATCACTGGAATGGTTTTCCTCGGCTTCGCATACCGCTGCCGGAAATTGAGAAAAGGAAGAACAGGAGCGAAAACGAATGTATAAACGAACGATACGGATATTTTTTACATGGCAGGACAATAAAGAAGCCGAATGGCTGCAATCGATGGCCAAGGACGGCTGGCATCTGGCCCGGTACCGCTTCGGTCTTTACACATTCATACAGGGAGAACCGGGCGAATACGTCTATAAACTGGACTACAGGAACGGGACGGACGAGGATATCGACAGCTATTTAGCTTTGTTCGAAGAAGCTGGATGGGAGAAGGTCGAGCGCTTCCACGGCTGGCACTATTTCCGTAAACCGCTCACAGTAAACGAAGACGCACCGGACATTTATACCGATCACGAGACGGAAGCGCATAAGTACCGGCTCCTCGTCAATCTGCTGATCCCGCTGTTCCTGGTTACTCTCGTTCTTGCTGCAACCATCTTCCAGCCTGGTGTCACCGGACATCCGATCTACACAGCTCTCAAAGTTTTGTATGGCTTTCTAATCGCCCTTTACGTCATCTCTATCGTCCAATTGAAAGTTAAGATCAACAAACTTACCCAGAACCATCTATAACAAAAGAGAGGAACCTGTGACAGGTTCCTCTTTTTTGTTCAGAAGTCGATTTGCCGGATATCGCCCCATCCATATACAGCTTCCTCCAAATCGACACCATCGATGGTCACCGTCTGACTGTCGATCCTACCCGCACCCTTCTTTTCGTAAAAAGCACAAGCAGGATTGTCTTCAAGCACCCGTACGAGGACAGGCACATCCCTATGCAGCAGCCCCGTCCTCCACGCATCCAGAAGCCGCGTTCCATGCCCTTTCCCCTGGTGCTCTTTCCTGATGTAAAGTGCATAAACCTCCTGGTTAAATCCAGCATAAAGGCCGCTTCTTTCCGGCCCTCCATGAATGAAACCGACGATGCCCTCTGCCGGCACAGCGGCTACGTATACCTGTTCCGCAGCAATGATTTTTCGCCATTTCTTTTCCCGTCCCGCATAAGTCATCCTCTGCAAATAACTTTCCGGTACGATAGGACTGTATGTAGAATGCCACGTATCTACTTGAACCTCGGCCACTCCCAGAGCATCGCCCTGCTGTGCTTTTCTTATGTCCATATCCGACCTCCTGCATGATAATCAAGTATATGACCGTTTACGCTGCAACATCATTGGAGTGTAAGCCATGAACATAAAAAACTTTCTCCCTGCTTACTCCAGAAACAATTCCAAAAAAGTTATGGGATAATACATAAAAACAACATAAAAACCAAGGAAAACAATAAGACCAACATTTATAAACACAATACTTTTATACGTCTGCACCTTGAACTGAAGCCAATAACTCACCGCCCAAAGGATATAAATGAAAACGATGGCCACATTCTCCGCTGTGTAGGGGTCCGGCTGGGGGACAAAATGAGTACCAAAGAACAACATGGCTCCCGTACCTAACAAAAGAACAAAAATAACCGCGTTAATCGCATGAATGATCGCGTGTCTAATACTTCCACTCCTAACCTCATTTCCCCTATCTTGTGAGAGACGTTATTAAAGGAAGAATAATTCTACGCTTTCACAGCTCTTGTAGCAAGGAAGGTTTTGATATGTTTATCCAATATTCTGGTTCCGCCGAAATCGTCTTCGTAAAATCCATTAAGGACAAACCCAGCATTGATCTGGCCCTGTATCTGATCTTCCAACGTATGAGCATACTCAATGGTCTGGTTTGATTTTATGTATGCTTCGACATCGCTTTCCGGCATATAATCAAGCGTCGACGACGGTACCGAGTGCTTCACATCCAGTATCCCTTCTCTTTCCTTTTCATCATCAAAAATCCATAACAGCGGATTGGTGAAACCAGTGATCAGAACACCACCACGGCTCAAAACCCTGTATGCTTCTTTCCAAACGAGGTGTACATCTTTCACAAACAAATTTGAAACCGGGTTGACGATCAGATCAAACGATTCATCCTCAAAGTCACTCAGATCTGTCATGTCCCCTTGTACAACCCTTAAAGACAATCCGTCTCTGTCTGCGACATTCCGATCCTGCTCCAGCTGCTTCTTAGAAATATCCGTCACCGTAACATCTGCTCCTGCCGCAGCGAGAACGGGTGCCTGTTGTCCCCCTCCGGAAGCCAGACAAAGGATTTTCACATCCTTCAACGATTCAGGAAACCAGTGCCTGGGTACTTGTTTTTCCGTTGTCACGCTTATACTCCATTCATCCTTCTTCGCTTTTTCTATCACTTCCCTGCTTACAGGCTTTGTGTACTTGGAGCCCTCTTCTACTTTCTGGTCCCAGGCCGTACTATTCTGCTGCGTTGTATCCATGAAAGATCACCCCTGTAAAATTATGTATTCAATAAATATCATTGTAACATAGCAACTATGGTTCCAATGATATTTGGTTTATCTAATAACAGGAAACCCTACCTAAGCTCTTTATACATAATTACATGCGGCCCTAGGGAAGGATAGTCAAAAGCTTCTCCGAAAGGTTGAAAACCAAGCCTCTCATAATATTGCTTTACAGAAGTCCTGCCTTTACACCAAAGCAGATCTGCTGCAAGATGTTTCAATTCGCTCTCTCCAAAGGTCACTACCTCCCTTCCTGCTCCCTTCCCTCTATATTCTTCGACAGTAGCCATAGCCCTTAATCTATATGGATGAGAGTCTGCCAATTCCGGATGAGATTCAGGATAAAAAGAAGCCACACTGACCAATTCTCTTTTATGGAACGCACCTATATGAAATGCCCCGGAATCATGATCCGTATCATATTGACATGCCTGAAACGATTGATGTGGTCTGAGTATTTGGTGTCGAAGATGGTACGTTTGTTCTGCTTTAATTCTTTGCACTTTGAAATGGATTTCCATTAGAAAAATCACTCCCATACTTGATTACAAGAGGGGTTCACCTAAGGCCTCTAAAAAACATCCCATCCCTTTGACTTCGGGTCCCCATCCACTTCTCTCCCTCCTGCTATTCTCTTCTTCATGCAGCCTGCAAAATGGTTGGAAACTTCCTGATCATACTTCCATCTATCCATACTTTCGTTAACCATTCGTCCCTCACCTGCTTCCATTCCTCTTTCAATCCATTGATGATCCTCCAGAGAGAGTTTTTTAATTTGGCAGGAGTGGCTCCCATAAAACTATTCGGCCCTGAAATTATCAACGAAAAAAAGAGCGGAAGCCGTGCTCCGCTCTTACTTCTTCGGCCATAGGAAATGACTTAAAGCGATCAGGAAATCCGCTCCGAGGACAAGCGACCAGATCCGCCAGACGCCGAAGAGCGCTTCGGTTCTCTCCGGATCGCCGATCAACCAGATCAAGACCCACAGGAAAGCGGACCCGATCGCATAAGCAAGGATGTGCTGCAGAAAGCTTTTGAAGTAATGACGCGCATACTCCATCCCTTTGCGTTTCTTTGGTTTCGGACCGGATTTCGTAACATAATATTGAAAGCGTTCGTCCGCCCAGCGGATCATGCTCTTCCCGAACGCGATGGATACTCCGATATAAACCGCTGCCACAGCGTGGATCGTCGTCGCCGTCGCCCCACGATAAAGATCGACGCTTGTCGCGATGAGAAGAAGGAGATCGATCACCGGTGTAAGGGCGAGGAAGAACAGCCCTGCCTTCTCCTTTCCTGCGACGTAGCGAAGCACAAGTCCGAGCAAAATGACGACCCAAAATCCAATTTCACTGAAAACAATCAACCAGCCGATACTATTCAAAAGCTACCTCTCCTCTGCTGCCAATCTATGGTATTCTCATCATATAGGATGACGTTACGTCACCTGCAAGTTTTTTTGGAGGTGTTTTGGTAAATGGGCTTACATACGACAGGAGAAGTAGCGAAACATTTGGATATTACGGTGCGCGCGGTCCGGTATTATGACCAGATTGGATTAGTATCACCTGCTGCCAAAGACCCTTCCGGCAGAAGGCTCTATTCCGAAGAGGAGGTCAGGGAGCTCGAGAAGGTGCTGCTCCTGAAGTCGCTTGCCATGGGGCTTGACGATATCGAGAAGATCCTCAAGGAGACGACGATTGCCGAAATCCTCACCCTTAATGAAGCAAAGCTCCGGGCATCGATCGCCGATCTGGAGCAGTCTTTGGGGCAGAACGAAGCATTGAAGAACTCGCTTCGCCTCGAAGGGACGATCCGATGGGACGCGCTGCTTCCGCTCGTACGGGACAACAAGCAGCGGACGGATCAAAACCGCTGGAACCATCATTTCAATGAAGAGGAGCAGATGCTCTTGAAGCAGGACCTTCCGAAAATGGAAGAAGCGGAAACGAAAAAATGGATCCGCCTTGTTGAGCGGACCCGGATATGTATCGAGCGGGGCATCGGTCCCGATTCAATCGACGGCCGCTTGATCGCCGAAGACTGCCTTGCCCTGTCTGCAGGCATGCTGGGAGATGACCCTGTTCTCATCGATAAATTCTGGCAGGCGCGTAAATCCGAGGAGACGTCCGCGGAGCTCGGACTCTATCCCGTGTCTCTGGATATTCTCACTTTTCTCGAGGAAGCGTTCCAGCATCTTCCTGAGCAAGCACTTCCCCATCCCGAACATACACGTGTTCCGGGTGGGGATGACTGAGAAAATCGTGATGGGAAATCGTCCATGCGTAAGCTCCCGCGTATTCGAAAATAACGATATCGCCGGCCCGCAGGTTGTCCACGTAATCACCGCGAACGAGCACGTCGTTCGGCGTACAGAGTTCTCCGGCGATCGTGACATTTCCCTTCTCTACACCAGGACGCTTGAAGGGATACGGCCATGATTCGACCGAATGAATGCGGAAAGGATGGCTCATCTTCCAGGCGGCCGGCAGCCGTAAATGATGGGTACCGCCCCGCACGACGGCAAACCATTGGCCGTGGTTTTCTTTCACATCCAGCACTTCCGTCACATAATAACCACTCGCTGCCGTCAAGTAACGTCCGATTTCCAGGATAAGCGTCCATCCCTCCGGATCCAGCCGGTGCATACCGGCGGCGAATGCTTTCCAGTCAAACGGTTCTTCCGGGTTCCAATAGTTGATACCGATCCCTCCGCCGATATCGATGATCGAGGCTTTCAACCCGTAGCGCCGGCGCCAATCGTCTGCTTTCTCTACGCAGAGCTGGACAAATCGCACGTGTGCTTCTGCATCGAGATTGTTGGACATGGCATGGAAATGAAAGCCTGCAATCGACACTCTGCTTTCTTTCTCCGACTGCTTGATGCAGGCCGCCACATCTTCCTCCGACATTCCGAACTGACTTGGAACACCGGACATCATGTGGTGGCTTTCCGGTACGTCGCTGCTTAAGTTGACGCGGAGCAGGACAGGAATGGATATACCTTTTTCCTCAGCTAAATGGGCAATGCGGTCCCAATCATGGGTGCTTTCGACGTTGATATAACGGACACCTTCCTCCATCGCAATCTCGATTTCGCTCTGCTTCTTCCCTGGGGCACCGAAGACCATCGGCTTTCCATAGGCAGCCGCTTTGGCGATCTCTCCCCCTGATGCGACATCAAACCCGTCGATGATCGGTGCGAGCGTCTTCAGAAGGTGTCGGTCCGGATTCGCCTTCATCGCGTAAAAGAAGGAACAAAAATCCGGGAGCGTCTCCTTGATCATCCCGGCATGCTTTTCGAGCCGGGTAAGATCATACACATAGGCACAGACAGGATTCGAATGATCCTGTCTTTCTTCTATATATCTTTCGATGGCTTTCATCTTTCTGTCATCCTTTAGCTAATGGATTCGGCACAGCATTATAGCCGTACCCTTTACTTGCTGTCAGACGCATCGTCGCGAGCGATTTATGCATGACGGCAGGCTGGTATAAAAACGCACGGTCCGTCTCCACCGCTTCCGGCGCATCTTCCATAAGCGACGTCAAGACACGATCGGACACCTCTCTCACAGCCTTCCAGTACTGCGCTTCTTCTTCAGAAGAGGTGACGAGCTGCTTAATGATCTCTCCGAAATGGTTTTGGAATACGGTGTAATACAGCTTGTTGTGCATATCAGAGATGTCGTTGGTAATCGAGACGGAATCCGGTGCGAAGGCGGGCTTCATTCCGTGAAACCGGAGTCGTTCTGTATATATCCTGGCCCCGCCCCAGTCCCGGAAGAAAAACCTGGTGAGCCGGCCGTCCTTGAAAACCGGAATGCTGTTCTGAAGATGGCCTTCCAGGGCGACTCCATATTTGACCATCAGCGTCAAATAACCGGGAAGCACTTTTTCTACATAGTCGATAAAGAATTCGAGCCGGGATAATGGTGAGTTCTCCACGATTTCTTGAATGATCGTTCCGTTGTACATCGGAGACTTCGCATACAGCGCCATCCCGGCAACGGCCGCCTCTCCCTGTTCCAGTTTGTCATCGATGCTTTCCCGGATCAGCATCGTCAAGTTCCTGCTTTTCAGCCGGTCATCCGTATGAAAAGCGGCTCCGCCAAGTTCATACAGGGGAAGAAAACCGTCAAGCTGCGGCTCCCGCTCAAGGATTGCCGCCAGCATTTCCGAAAAGACGGTCGTATTGAGCGCGGTCTGTGTAGAGATTGACCGGACTGTGGAAGTCATCTGGCTGTTGACGGCAAGCTTCAACACCGGGGCACCCTTCTTTTTGGAAGTGACCGTCCGGAAAGAGGAAGTGGCATCGACCGGCAGAACCGTTCCAGGAAGAAGAACAACGTCCCCGGAGGCACATTCTTCCTTATAAATGTCAGGGATGGCATGCTCGAACTGCCACGGATGGACAGGCAGAATCTCATAATCCTGAGCCGGAAGCCCTCTCGCCGCCAGTTCCTTCCCCGCCTCCTGTAAACACTCTGGATAGCAATCAGCAAGCAGGGATGCCTGGGTCGTCTTGATCACCCGGTTCTGCCGGACGGCAACAAACCGGAGAGCGAAAGACTGTCGGAACTCAGGGGAATAGCGCAGCACATCCGAATAGCTCAGTCCCAGCTTCGTCTTCGCCCCAGGATGAAGATGGTGACCGTCTGTGACAAGCTGTTCAAAGAAAAGACTCGGTTCCCTGAAATGGGAGAGGGCATATTCGATTGTCGAAGTTCTGCCTGCAGCCTCTTCTCTCACGCTCGTCGCCCACTGCTCCTGATTCATCAAGGCAAGTGTCAGATTCGCCGCTCCGTTATTAAGTTCCCTTATGAACGTATCCACATTCGGATACTTTTCCCTGCTGAAAAGCAGTCGGGAAAGCTCCGACGCCGTTTCGACAGGGCGATAACTTCCAGCATCGAAATAGACGACTTCTCCGGTCGTGTGGACACGCTGGAAAGCAGATTCACCATCGACGGCGAACATTACGCCGTAAGTTCCGAATGTTACCGCTTGATAAGTAAGCTCGGGTTGGAAGTCATAGCCTTGCAGTCCGTTGTACATAGAGGGAAGGACGGCACGGTTCAACTGTCCTCCCTCCGTTTTTACCGGAATCGCAGCGGCCTTCTCATACGCCCCGTCGATATTCTCACGGAAATAGGCATCGGACAGCTTTTTCACTATTCCTCTTCTGCCTTCCGGAAGGTATTCGAGAAATCTATCCACCTCTTCGGGATGCTGCTTCTGTAAAAACTGCAGACAATCCGCTTCTTCCTTCAACAACGATCGTTCTGTCACGGTCATCGTCCACGCACCTCGCTTTCCTTTGTAAACGGATTCGGCATATCTACATAGCGATTCTCCGTCACTTCATTCTTCAACCGCATCTGCACGAGCGCCTTCATCCGAGCCGGCCGGTGCAGGATTCGCTGGATATCTTCCCTTGCTTCTTCCGACAGGCGGACGGCCGTTTCCTTGATTACCTTCTCCACTTCCGCCCACAGACCGTCTTCGGCACATCCGGTCTTTCTTGCCAACTGTACGATAATTTCACCGAGATGGTTATGCAGCACCGAATGGGTAAAGATATCAAGCAGCTCTTCGGTATCATCAGTCAGCAAATTGGTGCTTGCATCAATCGGTACATCACCGAAATGTTCAGCGAGCCGCTTCTCCAGCACGCGGATGCCGCCGTGATCACGAAGGATCGTCCGCAGCGGATGCCCGCCTTTGAAGACGACCACTGCATTCTGGAGGTGCGCTTCCATAGCGATCCCGTATTCTCCTAACAGATGCAGCACTCCAGGCAGAAGCGCTTCGGCATAGCGGCGGATGAAGGAACGCGGAGATCCTGCCCGTTCCGATGCTTCCTCCGCAATCGTTTTTCCGGACACGGGAGAAGGCGCGAGCAGGGAAGCCCCCGGAATCGCTACTTCCTCATCACCTAATGCATGCTCCGGATTTTCTCTTACAATAGCCGCCAAATTTTTCTGAAAGAAATGGACATCCTCCACTCCTGTGGACGGTTGATAATGGATCGCTGCCGGTTCTTTCATGGTGCTCAAATGGGAGCGTAATGCTTCATCGGACTCAAGCAAATCCTTGAAAAACCGGGAAAGCATCGGCCCGTTGTAAGTGGATGCGGCAGACACCGTCCGCACCGCACTCGTCATTTGGATGTTGACGGCTGTTTTAATATGGTGCTTCCATTGATTATTTAACGGTGCAAGGGAGCGGAAGGAAATGAGCGCAGCTGTCGCAATGTCCGCGCCTTTTACACGCTTGATTCTGCCGGCTTCTATATCCGCTTGGTAATCCTTAACGATCGTATGCTTCCACTGCCATGGATGGACGGGAATTAAAGCATAATCATCAGGATGGTTTATCTCAGACAGGAAGGCTTTTTCCACTTCTGGATATTCCGCAAAAAGAATTTCTTTCACCGTTTTCCCCTCCATGAGGGTCTCCCGGAATAACTGTTTATGAACGGCGACGGGAATAACCGCCGGTGTCCCACCCCACTCCGGAGCATACAGCCTTGCTTCTTTTTCGGACAGGCCGATCCTCGTTCGGGCGCATGGATGAATCGTGTGTCCCTGGATGACCAGCTGTTCGAAAAATGTCAGAGGACTGAACATTTTTGATTTTTTTTGGAGAACATAAGAAAAAACATCCGATACACCGAGCGCTTCGGCTTCTTGTTCCACTTCCTGGTTCCGTTCTTCTGACGCGGTGAGTGCAAGTGCGAGATTCCGGACACTGTTCTTCACTTCTATATAGAAAGGATCATCCGTCGGCAGGAAGAGACCCAGGACCTGCAGCGGGTCCGTTATTTCCTGCACATCTTCTCCTTCCACATACTGAACGCGGGCGATATCGAGCTGCCCAAGCCTGTATGTATGGGTGATCTCTACCTCCAGTGCCGCTTTGCCGATTGGAAATGCGGCCCCGTTTGGAAGGAGATCGTATGGATAGGCCTTTTCCCTGATCATCGCCTGCATTAAAAGGTGAAGAATGATCCGGTCGGCTTGATTTTGTATGTAGGTGGTACGATTCGTTTCGTTATGCATTGGGTTCTTTCCTTTCCATCTTGATACGGACTACCCTATTCCCTCTTTCCAGCCGGGTTAATCACCATAGGCTTAGCTTACGACGAGACGGGCACATTATGCCTGTTCGAATAGTTGAGAGGAACGCCATCTTCTTTTATAATTGAAAGTAGTTCTCATTTCCAGCGTTATGCCTGGAAAAATCCAAAATGTAGGAGTCATTTTCATGAATACTGCATGGGAGCAATTAAAACAGGACCACCGGTTCTATATCGGCACGGACCATGAACATAAAATTACACATGAGCTGGAAAGCCTCATCGACCATAAACCGGCATGCCGCGCTTTATTGGAAGCTCAGAACGAAGGGTTGGCAGCCCCCGACCTATCGATCACCGGGCTGTTGTTCGGGAAGATGTATTCGGTCATGACGATGGGCATGTACGAAACGATCGTGAAATACGGGCTCGTCATCGATGCTTCGCCTGAGAATATCGGCATCGAATGCTTGGAAAAAAATAAAATGAACTACGTCATCCGTGAAGAAGCGGTGGCTTCCATCGAAGACTTGACCGAAGAAGAAGTGAAGGATCGTATCCGCCGGTTCATTACGGAGAATCTTCAGCCGTTGTTCCAAACGATTGCGAAAGCATCGAACTGCAAATCGACGCACATGCGCTCGATTGTCAGTCACAACCTGCACCAACGGAGTCTCGCTTTCGCTGAAGAGCACCCGGAGAAGAAAGACTTCGCGGAAAAAGTCCTGCACTGGTTCACTTCCGAAGAGCTGTTTGAGGACGGCACGGTCAACCCACTTCACTTCGAATTCCGCTTTTTCGAAAAGGAGAACGGTAAAGGGACCTACGTGCGCAGACACTGCTGCATGAAGTACATGCTGCACCAGGGAAACAAGAAGAACTGCTGCCCGACCTGCCCACTCATATCCGATGAGGAGCGGGCGGACAGACTGTAGATAAAGCAGAGAAAAGATACAAAGGCTCTTTCCCATAGTCCCTTCTGCTCACCCCTCCTACAAATGTAACATTTTGGTAAAAACATGTTTTCGATTGGTTTTATCTGGATATATAGCCTATGTGCGCACACAAAATATAACCAAAATCGGAAAGGATGTTTTTACAAATGGCAGACCGTTACAAGACTGGAGAACAGGCACCTGAAGCAGGAACATACCAATTTGACGGATTAGTAGATGGTGGCAGTGGAGATGTGACGGAAGATGAAAAACATATCGAACTGAGCAACGGGGATACATTCCCTCCGCTTCGTTCCAACAAAGAAGCTGCATATTGGAAAAAAGCCTGACCGAATGAACACATAAAAGGTCCTGAGCTCAAATCGAAGCTCAGGACCTTTCCTATGCCTTCATTTCTTCCGTCCGCCATCAATCACCTGGAAGGTCGTCTTATCATCCGGATGCCGGTCGAAAGCGACGATCGTAGCTCCGACTCCGATCCGAAATGATCCGTCCTGGTCTATGGAGAACAGCGTCCCTTCCTCTTTCACATGAATCGCCTGGACATTGTGTTTGGCGAACAGCTCCTGTATATCACCGATCAGCTCGTCCTTCCCATAAGTGAATCCCATGCCCATCCACTCCCTTGAAGTAAGTCATTGACTATAGGATATGTGACAGGCGGCCGGGACATACCTCCATTTCACTTAAACTTCCCGGATCAATGATTCCCCTCTTGTCTGTGCCTTATCATTCCACTGCCAGCTTTCCCAAAGTTCCAATTTCCCTTCCTTCGTTAAGACTGGTGTCGAGACGCATGATCCGCCGCGGATTTCCTTCTGGTTATTAACATGGTTGTAGCGGAATTCCAGCGTATCGTCCTCCTTGACGATTCCGACCAGACTCCCTTTCACAATGTCGCCTCCGCTGTAATCCGCGTAAATGATGCTTTCTTCCTGATAATAATGGAACGTCGTTTCTGCGGATACTTCCCCGTCCTCCGTATTTTGGACGGATACAAATGTTTTGTTATGTACATCAATCATGTGTGCTTCCTCCTTTAGTTACGATTCTATTTCATTCGACATTCCGAAGGCATCCCCTCTGTCTCGGCCCTTTCTTTCTTATTTTTCCCGATGCCGTCTTTTTGACAGATCGAACATCATCGATTAGTATAGTCCCCATGGAAAACTACGTAGAAATTTTCAAAGTGTTGGCCAACGAAAAACGTTTGGAAATGCTCCGGTGGTTGAAGGATCCTATGACTTACATCGACAAGCCGGCCGACCACCTTTCGGAAACGATTCATCACAAAGGCGGCATATGTGTTGGAGATATCCAGGAACAGTCCGACATGTCCCAATCGACGGTCTCGCATTATTTGGCGATGATGCAGAAAGCAGGGCTGCTGGAATCCGAACGTCACGGGAAGTGGACCTACTACCGGAGAAATGAAGCGGTCATCCAGAAAGTGGCTGCCTACATGAAAGAAGAGCTGTGAGCTCTTTTTTTTGTTTTTCATATCGACATTATTCGAATTGTAGATATAACAGGAGGGGAAAATCATGAAACTATGGATGTATATCGTCGCACTGATTGCAGGTTTGTCTTTGAGCATCGAAGGGGCGATCTATGGAGAACTTGGTCAATCCATCGGGAAGCTCGAAGCAAGCTTTTATAACTTTCTGGTCGGTTCCATTATCCTTGGAATCGTTCTCTTATTTTTAGGAAAAGGCTCCTTGTCCTACACCTTCCAAGCACCTAAATGGCAGCTGACCGGAGGACTGCTGGGAATGACCTACTTAACGATCTTGGTCATCGCCGTACCACTTGTCGGCGTCGGTGCAGCCATGATCAGCGTCATCGTCGGGCAAATGGCGATGAGCATGGTCATCGAGCATAAGGGATGGCTCGGCAGTAAAGCACGGAAAGTCAAAAAAGAAAAAATCATTGCCGTCCTATTGATGGCGGCCGCACTGATTCTGATTTATTAAGGAGGAGAAAAAATGGGGATTCTTTTAGTAGCAGCTTCTGTGATCGGTGGAGTGCTTCTCAGCTCCCAATCCTCGATCAACGGAGCATTCAGTAAACACGCAGGTACGTATGAGAGTACCTTTATGACTTTTTTCACCGGAGCGTTGATGCTGGCCATCGTCGTATTATTCTTCGGACAGGGGGATTTCCTCGCCGTCCTTGATGCGCCGAAGTGGCAGTTGACGGCCGTCTGGTTCGGTGTCGGATACTTGTTCCTTACCATTCTCGCCGTGCCGAAGATCGGTGTCATCGCAACGAATATTGCGACCGTCATCGGACAGCTTGTCGGAGGGATCATCATCGATCACTTCGGTTTGTTCGGCGGTCTCCAAATTTCTTTCGACTGGCAGCGGGGCACAGCGATCGTACTGATGCTGATCGCACTCCGACTGATCTATGTCGCGGATAAAAAGACAGTCCAAGAAGCAATGTAAGAACAGGAGCGGATGTTATCCGCTCCTTCCCTTTAGATCCTTTACGAACAAAACCCGCTCCACCCCTTTCCCGTCATAATCCACATGTACCTCTACACCATCCACTACTTTATCTCCAGGAACGACGGTAAATCCCATCCGTGTATGATAAGCGATTGATAAACGATTGACTGGAGACGTAATCGCCCGTACCCTCAACCTGCCATGCTCCACCACTTTTTCAAAGAACCTGTCGTAAAGCGCGGCCGCTATTCCCAGCTTTCGATAAGCCGGGTCGACCCCCACAAAATGAATATACGCTTCCTCCTCCCGTGATTGGGATAAGAAACCGATTAGAAAGCCGACGATTTCCCCGTTCACCTCCACGATAAAGCTGGTGTCCTGAAAGTGATCAAAGAAAAGTTTCGGCAGGGACAGCTCCCTGCCTCCCCACCACGCTTTCATCTTTCTTGTGACGACGGCATGATCGGAGGAGCTGCAGGGGCGCATGGTCCCGTCTCCATTCCATTCCATCATTCTGCCCCCTTTTTTCTGGCAGCAACGAACCATAGGACGAGATCTTCCCGCTGTCCCGAGGGATACAATTCCGTCTGAATATGCTCCCTGCATTCAAGCAGTGTGTACCCGTCCGGAAGCTCGTCCATCACGGCCCGTTTATCATAGAAGCGCAGGGTCTTCCCGTTATGGTGGAACGTATGCGGCTCTACTTCCGCCCCTGTTCCATAATTTTTCTTATCTGCTGTGGAAAGGCACGTAAACAACAGCAGGCCTCCCTTATGCAAATGCTTATCGCACGCTGCGAGCACCTTCTTCCGATCTTTCTCCAGAAAAAGATGCAGGACGTTCGACAGGAAGACGGCATCAAAAGATTCCCCGGCAGCCATTTCCCGTATATCCATCCGCTCATACCGCAGCTGTTCCATTACCTCCGGTTTATCTGCCGTTGCCTGTCTGAGTGCCTCGGACGATACATCTGTTCCGAGCACATGGAAACCTCTCTCGGCAAAAGCGCGACTGTTCCGGCCGTACCCGCAGCCCGGTACGAGGATCGATCCGGCGCCATTCACGACGAGAAAAGGCAGAGCGAGTGCCACGGAAGGACACGGCTGATCGCCCCATAGTTTGCCTGCTTCATAACGTTTATCCCAATAGCTTTTTACCGTATTCATCTGCTTCCCCTCTTTCCTTGTTTGCGGCCGATCTTCACAGATACCCGCCTTCTTTCTTCATACATTCCACAAGATCCGAGTGCTGCCTTCACTTCTTCTTCAAACAAATGGTTTCAGGTGATGGATGAAAAATCCCACCGATCGTCATCTCCTTGGAAATTATTACATATTATCCAAAACCGACATTTTGTCATTTAAAGACAGCAGCCTCCTAAACCCTTTGAATCCAAGCTTTAAGCAGTATGTAAAGACAATCTCTCTCCTCTATTATACAGAATAATCAAACATCTTTTGACATTTTGTTAATTGTCGGATAATTCCGAACTTGATATAGTGAGTACAAATAAGGAGGAGAGCAGCGATGGAAATCAATGATACGAGATACGAGAATCATATCAATACGCTTGCGGAGATAGGAAAAATCGGAGAAACCGGCGTCTGCCGCCTCGCCCATTCGAAAAAAGACCGAGAAGCGGTGGATATCGTCAAAGGCTGGATGGAGGAAGCCGGCCTTGAAACGAAGATCGATACATTCGGTAATCTGATCGGCCGGAAAGAAGGAAAAAATCCCGACCTTCCGATTTTGATGATGGGCTCGCACATCGATTCCCAACCCTACGGCGGCAGGTATGACGGAACGGCCGGCGCACTGGCTGCTATTGAAGTGGTACATACGATGAAAGACAAAGGCATGCAGGCGGAGCGAACGATGGAAGTCGTCTGCTTTTCGGATGAAGAAGGTTCCCGCTTCAACAAAGGGGTATTCGGTGTTCGAGGATTGATCGGTCAGCTGGAGGAAGGCGAACTTCAACGGAAGGACAAAGAGGGCGTCACACGCTTGGAAGCGCTGCGGGAGTTCGGCGTCGAACCGGACCTTTCCCAAAGCCCGGTGTATAAACCAGGTGATATTGAAGCCTTCCTGGAAATGCACATCGAACAAGGACCTGTGCTGGAATCGAAGGACAAACCCATTGGTATTGTGTCTGCTATTTCCGGACCGATCTGGCTGACCGTTACCTTGGAAGGATTCGCCGGACATGCAGGGTCCGTACCAATGAACATGCGCCAGGACGCTCTTCTTGGGGCGGCATCCATCATTAAGAATTTCAACGCACTTATCCAAGAGGAAGGAACGCCGAACACGGTCGGGACCGTCGGAAGCATCGAGAACTTCCCGAACTCAAGGAACATCATTTCCGAGAAGGTCTCCTTCACGATCGATCTCCGCGATATCGATGTCGAAGCGCGTTCGAATTTAGAGAAAAAGACGCATGCCATCATCGAAACAGCTGCCACGGAATATAACCTGGAGTTCTCCGTCACGGAAGATACGAAGAGTGAACCGAGGTACTGCGCAGACTGGATCAAAGACATCATGAAGGAAGAGGACGATAAACTCGGCTATGACTCTCCCGTCTTGATGAGCGGTCCGTTCCACGATGCGTTGTTCATGTCGTACATCAGTGATTACGGAATGATTTTCGTCCGCTGCGAAAAAGGGATCAGCCACAACCCGCTGGAATTCGCAGAAATGGACGATTTGACTAAAGGGGTCGAACTGCTCTACCAAACAGCATCACGCATTGCCAACATCGACTAGGAGGGACAACGATGCAAGCGACACGAGTATTTATCAACGGGGAAGTGTTCACATCCGATCATCGCTTCTCGGTTCACGAAGCGGTCGCCATTGGCGGAAACCGGATTCTTGGAGTCGGTACAAATCAGGAGATACAAGCTTTTGTAGAAAGCGGTACGGAGGTGACAGACCTGGAAGGACGGACGTTGATGCCGGGGTTCATCGACGCGCACGCCCACCTCGAACTTTACGGAACGAATCAGCTCGGCGTAAACGCCAAAGCGGTCCATTCGATTCCGGAACTGCTGGACCAGCTCTTACTGGAAGCAGAGGATATACCGAAGGGACAATGGATCCGGGGCTGGGGGTATAACCAGAATCATCTGGCAGAACAGAGACACCTGACGAGAGATGATTTGGACAAAGTGTCCACCTCGCACCCGATCATCGTCGTTCGAACGTGCGGGCACATCTCCTGCGTCAACACGAAAGCTCTGGAACTGACGGGTATCACCGATTCAGTCGTCGATCCTCCAGGAGGTAAGTACCACCGTGACACCAGCGGCCGTTTGACCGGACTTTTATTGGAATCCGCCCATATGGCCATGTTCCAACACGCGGACTACTCCGAAGAAGAGGTCCAAAAGGGTCTGGCGATCGCTTCCGCTGATTTTCTTGAATTAGGAATTACAAGCGTCCACGATGCCGGCGGATATGGAACGAAGCATATCCGCTATCTCCAAAAAGCGGTACAGGAAAAGACGCTGAAGCAGCGCATATACGCTCTTTACGGTTCGCTTTCGGACTCCGTTTCCATGGTGGAGGCCGGCATCCGGAGCGGGATGGCTACAGGTGTCGGGGATGACTCTTTCCGGATCGGGCCTGCCAAAGTGTTCATTGACGGCAGCAGCAGCGGTCCGACGTGCAAAATGCGGGAAGGGTACACAAGCAATCCTGCAGATTCCGGTATGCTCTACATGGATCAGCATGCCCTCGACAGAAGCCTTCTCTCCGCTTATGAACATGGCTGGCAGCTTACGGCCCACGCCATGGGTGATCAAGCAGTGGACATGCTTTTGACCACGCTTGAAAGAGCCCGGTCTGGACGTCCCGGCACACGTCACCGCATCGAGCACAGTGGGTTCACACCGGCTGATCTCGTCCAGCGCCTGAAAGCAGTCCGGGCGGTACCGATCCCGAATCCCGCTTTCCTGCACGAATTCGGTGACGGTTACCGGAAAGACTACGGGGATCGCATAGAAGCGATGTTCCCCTTGCACGCCTTCGCTCAAAACGATATCCCATTTGCAATCGGTTCGGACAGTCCGATTACGACCGCCGATCCGTTCGTCGGCATTCATGCAGCCATCACCAGACAATCGAAGTCCGGACGGTCCGTCGGCGCGGAGCAGGGAATCACTCTGGAAGAAGCGCTTCGTGCCTATACGTGGGGAGGGGCCTATGCAAGCGGTGAAGAGGATGTGAAAGGAAGCCTTAAGCCCGGAATGCTTGCAGACTTGATCATCCTCGATCGCCCTGTCCTGAATACTCCTATCCAGCAACTTCCTGAGGTGACCGTCGATGAGACGATCCTGGATGGAAAAACCGTCTTTCACAAACTAAAGGAGGATGTCTATTGAGCAAACAACAATTCGTTAAACTCTACTGTCTATCACTGCTTGCCCCTTTCTTATTGATGGTGTTTCCATTATTCGCCATCGGAAACAGGGAGACTCCCTTCATCATCGGGCTCCCCTTCTCCGTTTTCTGGGTGATCTTCTGGATCATCATCACATTCATTATCGTCCTATTCCTGTATCGTCTCGATCCGGACAAGGACGAAGAGGAGGTACAATGATATGACACAATGGCAGATCGCAATGATCATGATGATCGGTTATTTAGTCGTCGCCTTAATTATCGGTGTCCTGGCCGGGCGCAAACAGGACAAAGAGTCGTTGGAGGAATTCACCGTTGCAGGCGGAAATCTGGGACTCTTCGTCATGTGGTTCCTCATGGGAGGAGCCGTCTTCAGCGCTTTCTCCTTCCTCGGCGCTCCAGGATGGGCGTTCTCCCGCGGAGCACCCGCCCTGTACATCATCACCTACACCGCTTTCGCCATTCTTCCGTGGTACATAATTGGTCCGAAAATCGGTAAGATCGGCCGCAAGCACAACTTGTATACCGTCTCCGGCTTCCTGCAGAAGCGCTATTCCAGCCGCGGACTCGCGATGCTGATCGGTATCATTACACTGCTTGCTTCCATTCAATATTTAGCGACGCAGATGAAAGGAATGGCCTACATCTTCAACATCATGACCGAAGGAAGAATCCCGATTTGGCTGGGCGCCCTTCTTTCCTACGGCATCGTTGTCGTTTATGTCGCGACCGGCGGGCTCCGGGCGGCAGCCTGGTCGGATGTCTTTCAGGGAATTCTCATGATCGTCATTTCATGGACCGTCGGAATCACAATCGTCAACCAGCTGCATGACAGCATCCCGAACATGTTCCGAAATCTTACGGAATCGAATCCAGGCTTCCTCCAGATCGGAGCAGAAGGATCGACCATGTCAGCCATGGCCTATACGACAATGATTCTCGTATCGACCATCGGGTTCCTGATGTGGCCGCACTTATTCTCTAAATCCTACGCGACGAAAGCCCGGACGATCAAGAAGACAGTGCTTGTCTATCCGGTCTTCGCCCTGTTTCTAATTCCACTTTTATTTGTCGGTTTCGCCTCCGTCAACGTCATCGATCCCTCTCAGATCGGGTCACCGGATGAGATCCTTCCTTACTTGATCACGACCGTGATGAACCTCCCTGGATGGGTATACGGCCTTGTCGGTGCCGGAGCGCTTGCCGCCGCGATGAGTACGGCCGACGCCATCACCCACAGCGCCTCTCTTGAGCTGACGGACGGCTTCATCAAAAATGTCAAAAAAGATTTGTCATCGAAACAGACGCTTCTCATTATGCGGATCGGCGTCTTCGTAATCGGTGGACTCGCCTACTTCATCACCGTTTTCGGAGGACAGGGGCTTATCGCCCTGCTGCTCGGAGCTTATGGCTCCATTGTTCAATTTGCCCCGGGCGTGTATGCCGCCCTTTATTCTAAACGTGTCACTGCACCCGCTGTCGTAACCGGCATGATCGTCGGAACAATCGTCAACTACTACTACCAACTTGTCGCAGACAGCCAGCCGCTTGATATCAACCCGGGGATTCTCGGATTGCTTACAAATATTGCACTCGTCGTCATCGTGAGTGCCTTCACGCAGACGAAGGAGCTGGAAATGGCCGAAGAATACAGAAAGATAGGATCATGATAAGAATCCCCGGCTTGCCTCGCAGCCGGGGATTCTTCATTCTATATCGTGTTTGTTTTTGATTTGAAGCTCAAGGACAATCGCTTCTTCCGCCTGTTTCAGATCTTCAGGAAAAGTGTGAGCGTCCCCTATCCCTGGTGCTTCTAAGGAATTACCGGTGGAACCTTTCACATAGCCCACATAAAGGGGGCGGCCTTTTTCGAGAGTTTCTTCCTGTTCAAGAGATTGAAAGATATATCCCATCTCCTCCTTCTCCCCTTGACCACTGTGACTGGAAGCCACATACCCTTCCGGGGAACCTATGATGAAGTCCACTCCTTCCTCAGACCTCAACAGCTGGAACGAATGAAGTGCTTCCTCAAAGTCCCCTCCTTCCCAGGATTCAAAAGTAGACAGCGCCTCTGCCGTTTCTTTCCCATTCTCATAGGTCGTCATGGAAGCGACGACCACCTCATCTTCTCCAATGCTTCCATCAAGCGTGTAGAACATTTTGAAATCCGCATAGATCTGTTTTGCCAATACTTCTCCTTCTTCCGAAAGCTCCGCCGGCTTCACGGTAAGTCCACTGGAAGCCTGGCTGTTTTGACAGGCGGCAAGTACAAACAGAACGCCCAACATCCATCGTGTTTTCTTCATGATGGTTTCAAACCTCTCCTCTCAGCTGTTCGTTGTAAGCTCGACCAGCTTCTCTTCCCTTAGAACGATTTTGACGTTCCACCTCGGATGCATGACGAGGCTCCCGTCCTCATCCATCTCGAGTGCTATATGGATGTCGTCATCTTCTGCGGTAAGCACCGCCATCCGTTGATGGTCCTTATCTATGTATGGTTTCAAGCTCTTATCAAGAACCACATTCCATCCGAAAAAATCCATCCCCATTTCCTCCCTTTCCATCTCTTCAAAGTACACCGGAAGCGAAGAGAGCAATGGCAAGACTCAGCACGAATGAAAGGAACCAGTCCCGCTTCCCCGTCGTTTTTAGCAGCACATTCATTACAGAGCTGATGCTCATACATATGAAGAATATGATAACGATGAAAATGAAAGATACCAACCGTCTCCCTCCTCCCGATTATATCCTACCAGATTTTTGAAACAAACGTGTAGTTGATACGTATAGAAGAATATAATCTGGAGGTGTCGCACATGTATGAACATAAATTCATCAAGTTGGAACTATCTTCGTTACGCAGGAAGCCGGAAAATGACTACCACGAAGTCGTTCACGAACAGGCAAAGGACGGATGGGAACTGGTCCAGATCTTTGCACCAGGATCAAGCAGCTACGGCATTCCTTCCTACTATGAACTGATATTCAAACGCCAAAAAGAAACCTCCTGACTAAAGCCGTTCGTTGCAGGAGCACGCCCGGTGTTGATGTATGTAAAGAAAGAGGACACGAACCGGATGCCCATGGAAAACACCGCTTTTTCCGCAACCCCTCCTCTTATGAACAACAAAAAAGCTGCCATCCTCAAGGGGGCGGCAGCTTCCTTCAAAAATACAGCATATACAACAAGCCGGCAAGCAGGATTCGGTAGATGGCGAACGGAACGAGCTTGATCCTGTTGATCAGCTTCAGGAAGAAGCGGATCGACACAAGCGAAAACACGAATGCACTGATGAAACCGACGGCAATGAACGGAAACGCATCAACCGTGAAGTATTCCAGGTTCTTCATCAAAGACAGCCCACTCGCACCGAGCATGATCGGGACAGCTATGATGAACGTGAAATCCGAGGACGCCCGGTGGCTCATTCCGAGAAGCACCCCTCCTGAAATCGTCGATCCGGACCTTGAGAACCCCGGCCACAGGCCGATACATTGAAACAGTCCCATCCCAAACGCCTGCCGGTATGTGATGCGGTCGACCGTCATCGTCGTGTGTCTCTGTCCTTTCTGATAATAATCGGCAAAGATCATAAGGACGGCTCCGGCAGCAAGGCCGATAATGACCGTCTGAACGGAAAAAAGATACGTATCAATATAATCTTCAAATAGAAATCCGAGAATCCCCGCGGGAATGATGCCGACGATGACCTGTGAAAGCTTCAGCTTCGGTCCGCTTCTATCCACGGGCTTCCCTACGTGAAGCATCTGTTTGAATTTGTCTTTGAAAATGACGACAACAGCAAGGATGGAACCTAATTGGATGACCACTTTGAACGTGTTGGCGACCGGTTCGCTGAACAGCTCCTTGGAGTGCAGCCAAAGCTCATCGACGATGATCATATGCCCGGTCGATGATACAGGTGCAAACTCGGTCAATCCCTCTACAAAGCCGAGCACGACAGCAACAAGGAATACCCACAATCCCATTGACTTCTCTCCTCTATTTCTTCCTTCTTTTCTTCTTCAAGTACAGCAGAACGAAGAGAAGGAAGGCTATCCCCAAAAGGATATAGATAATGGTAGAATACACGTCCATATAGCGGACAACTTCCGTCCAGGACTCGCCTACAGAAGCACCGACGTTGACGAGTACGACATTCCATATCAATGTCCCTAGCGTCGTCAACAGCAGAAAAATACCGAGCGGCATGTTCGACATCCCCGCCGGAATCGAAATCAAACTGCGGACCAGCGGCACGAACCGGCAGAAGAATACCGTCCACGGGCCGTACTTATCGAACCAGCGGTCTGCTTTCCAGACATCTTCCTTCGTCAATCTCAACACACGCCCGTAGCGGTCGATGAGCTTCTCCATCCGCTCCACATCGAGCTGCAGGCCAATACCGTACAACACGAGCGCCCCGATCACAGAACCTGCCGTCGATGCCGCAACGACACCGGCCACGCTCATATAGGTCGAAGTCGTAAGAAATCCACCGAACGTAAGGATGACCTCTGACGGGATCGGTGGAAACACATTTTCCAAAGCGATCAGCAGTAAAATCCCTATGTACCCATAATTGTTCATCATATCCAACAGCCAGTTCTCCATGTCATTCCCCACTCTTTTTTCTATTTAGTGAAGGCTTATGAACAAACATTTCTTTCTATAATAAAGCTATTAGAAGACAAGCAGAAGTATTCGTCCACTGTCTTTACACAATATTTACAATACCACTTCCCATATAATTTACAATCCTGGTAAAAATGTCTGACCGACGACTCAGGAAGACATTCCACAGAACGAGTATTAGAAAAAGTACAGGAGCTCACCCTTAAATATTTCTTCACTCCATATAAAAACGGAATTTTCTGCCCTGACAAACACACTAGCGGCTTTCTTCAACTGATTATTAGAGGATAAATGTAGCAGGGGCGGAGGGAAATGGGCAGACTCCAGCGGGATTAGCGGAACAGGTGAGACCCCGGAAGAGCAACGCGATGAGGAGGCTCACCGGCCGCCCCGTGGAAAGCGTCCCATTTCCCGGAGCCCCTCCCCCCCCTAGATATACCTTCTTTAACAAACGAAAAGCCCCCTACCCAAGGATAGAGGGCTCACAGCTTATGCCTGTTTCATTTTCTCTTTATACTGATCGTACTCATCCTGCACGGATTGAGGCGGCTCTTTGCCGATCAGACTGACAATAATAATAGACAGGAAGGAGAACACAAACCCAGGGGCAAGCTCGTAAAGGTCGAAGATTCCACCTTCCAGGCTGCTCCAGACGATGACCGTGACGGCACCGACGAGAATCCCCGCTACCGCACCGTTACGCGTCATCCGCTTCCAGAACAAGGCAAGCAGAATCAACGGACCGAATGCAGCACCGAAACCTGCCCATGCATAACTGACCAGCTCAAGCACTTTACTATCGCGGTCATATCCAAGCAGGACAGCGATGAACGCAATTCCGATAACGGAAATACGGCCGACGATCATCTCTTCTTTCTGGCTCGCTTCTTTACGGAAGATCGCTTTATAGAAGTCCTGCGCCAGGGCACTGGAAGATACAAGCAGCTGGGAATCGACCGTACTCATAATGGCAGACAGAATCGCTGCCAGCAGGAACCCGGCGACCCATGGGTTAAACAATACCTGCGAGAACATGATGAAGACCGTTTCCGAATTGGCAAGCGGTGCATCAGCGAAATAAGCGATACCGGCAAAACCGACAAATATCGCGCCGAACAGGGAAATGATCATCCAACCCATACCAATCATCCGCGCTTTCGGGATGTCTTTCGTTGAACGGATTCCCATGAATCGTACGACGATATGTGGCTGTCCAAAGTAACCGAGTCCCCAGGCAAGCAGCGACACGACACTGATGACCGTCACGCCGGAATAGACGTCAAGATAAGACGTATCCATATTTCCAATTGCCTGGACGGTTTCATTCCAGCCGCCGAGTTCTTGAATGGCAACAATCGGTATGATAATCAACGCAAGGAACATCAAGATTCCCTGGATAAAGTCGGTCCAGCTCGCGGCAAGGAACCCGCCGAACAGCGTATAGGAAAGAATAACAGCGGCACCTACCCATAAAGCAAGTCGGTAGTTCATACCGAAGGAGTTCTCCAGCAGCACCGCACCTCCTACGAGACTGGAAGATGTATAGAAAGTAAAGAAGATCAAGATGATGATCGCAGATAATACACGAAGCACTTTCGTATGATCGTGGAAACGGTTCTCAAAGAAATCCGGAACCGTGATGGAATCCTTCGCGACTTCGGTGTAGACACGGAACGGCTTGGCAACGAACTGCCAGTTCATGAACGCTCCGGTAGCAAGACCGATCGCAAGCCAGATCGAGTTCATTCCGGTGAGGTACATCGCACCAGGAAGTCCGAGCATCAGCCATCCACTCATGTCCGAGGATCCGGCACTCAGGGCGGCGACACCAGGGGTCAGTCTTCTTCCCCCAAGCACGTAGTCAGACAGATCGCTCGTCAACCGGGCGGCGACGTAACCGACGATCTGCATCCCTACGAGGTATACAATAATTGCGATTAAGGTTTGAATGTTTATGTCCATTGGTGATTCACTTCTCTCCCTTTTCTGTAAAGAATGTAATGATGCATATGATAATTAACAACGGCATTGGAATAAGCAGCCAACACCATGTGGCAAGAGTTAAATCAAACTCCACAAATTACCCTCCTCGATGTTTACAACCTTATTTCAAAAACACATGTGGAGTAGTATAACATAAACGCGTATTCTGACAAAAACCGCACCATTTCGACGAAAAGAGGATGAAAGCGACACGATTCCCATCGGCCCCTTCCCCATCCGTCTCCATCCCATACCGCACCTTTGATAAAGCCCTTTCATGGAAAAAGTTCCGTCAATCACCCATTTTCTTTTAAACTGGTTAATTAGAACGCAATTCACATACATAAAAAAGATTAAAAAGACTTATATAAAAGTATATTTCTTACATAAATTAATAATTGAACAGAAAAAAATGGATGATAATGATAATATAAAGATTCTAAATAACTAGTAAAAATCCTTAAAAAGGAAAAGAACACCCGTAAAAAAAGCGTGCTTCCCTTATCGGAAGCACGCTTTTTTCAATTATAACGACAGTTTCACTTTTCTGATCTGCCCGTTTTCTTTGCTCGCCACTTCGAAGCTGTGCGGGCCGTGCTGAAGAATCGTACCTTCTCCGGCATCGACATCGTTTTTCAGAATCCATCCCGAAATCGTGTCGACATCTCCGTTCTCGAGCTCCAGTTCAAAGTAGTGGTTCACGTCTACGATCGACACTTTCCCATCGATCAGAAAGCTCCCGTCTTCTTCCTTGACGATCTCTTCCTCTTCTTCATCGAATTCATCCCGGATGTCTCCTACGATTTCTTCAATGATATCTTCGACCGTAACGATTCCCGACGTGCCACCATACTCATCTGTAAGCAGGACGAGCTGCGTCTTTTCCTGCTGCATCCGCACAAGCAGTTCACGAATCGGTATATTCTCAAACACGCTCGTCACCGGACGGATGAACCTCTCCAGCGAATCGACAGCGTCTTGACGAAAGAGCTCTTTAATATGAAGCACACCGATCACATGGTCTTTATCCCCCTGAATGACGGGGTACCTCGTGTACCTCTCTTCTTTGATGAAAGAGAGGGATTCCTCTAAAGGATCTTCCACATCCACAACGGCGACGTCCGTCCGGGGGACCATGATTTCTTTGGCCAGGCGATCATCGAAGTCGAATATGCGCTCGACATATTGGAATTCCGACTGGTTGATTTCCCCTTTTTCGTAGCTCTCAGACAGGATGTGGCGCAGTTCTTCTTCCGAATGCACGTCATCCGACTCTTTCGCAGTCTTATATCCGAACAAACGGATCAGCATATTGGCTGATCCATTCAAAAGCCAGATCAGCGGGTACATAATTTTACTGTAAATAATCAATGGAGGCGAAAGCATCAGTGTAATGGATTCTGCCTTTTGGATCGCCATCGTTTTCGGCGCTAATTCTCCTAATACCACATGTAAGAACGTGATAATGAAAAACGCGATAGCAAAGCTGATCGTATGAGATAAACCAGATGGTAAGTCAAGGCCGCTGAACAGCGGATGAAGCAGGACTTCCAGCGTCGGTTCGCCGAGCCACCCCAGTCCAAGTGCCGTGATCGTGATTCCCAATTGACACGCAGACAAGTAATAGTCGAGGTTCCCTGCCACTTTCAGAGCCGCTTTCGCCCGCTTGTTCCCTTCGTCTGCCCGTGCTTCCAACCTACTCTTCCTTACCTTTACAATCGCAAATTCGCTTGCAACAAAGAACGCTGTCAATAGAATCAACAGAGCCACTGCTGCAAGCTTCATCGACGTTTCCATAACCTATCCCCTTTATTCATAATATGTGTATCCTTCCTTGATCCATTTGTCCACAAGACGCTGTTCTCCATCCTCGATAGGCTTTCTCCTCCCTGATACAGATCCGCCGGGGAACGGCTTTATTGGAATACAAAAAAGACCTTCACCGTTTATAACCAGGGTAAAGGTCTCTACATGTATGAGATTCCGACCTTTACCTTAAATGGCAAAGGTCTCGCAAACAACGGTACGTTGCCAGTTTAGCCGGCGATCATTTCCATGACCACGTATTGTCGACATCACTGTAAGCTACTCCCCTTTGGAGGATGACACGATCCTGTTCCCACAGGTATGACCTGTGGTAAGTGAGACTATCATACCCTATTCACCGCGGAACGTCAATCGGGTCTTTTCCCCGCTGTAGTCTA
The DNA here is from genome assembly GCF_000469135.2 of Bacillus sp. SB49. NCBI lineage: Bacteria > Bacillati > Bacillota > Bacilli > Caryophanales > Bacillaceae > Bacillus > Bacillus sp. SB49. The sequence continues at coordinate 1,248,666 of NZ_CP048117.1, read as the reverse complement.
TGCTGCGGCGACAGGCGTGATGCACCTTTTTCCTCCGGATTCATACGTTACTACAACAACGATAATGAGGTGAGAGGTATGACAGGAAACGCGGATCCCACTTCTTCTGAAGCCGACTATTTCTTTGATGTCAATACAAGTCCTCTGTTTACAAAAGACGCTCATAACAAAATCAACATCTTAGGTCAGAAGCAGCTGAATACGCTGGAAGGTTCGTCCCTGCTGGATATATTTCTGACAAAAGGGAACGTCGTAGAGCCGCATTACCATCAAAACGCAGCAGAGCTGGTCTACTGCATTTCCGGTGCCGCCACTGTTTCTCTTCTTCAACCGTTCACGAAAGAGCTGCTGCATTTCCCTATTACCCCGGGGCAGGTCGCAAACGTCCCTCAGGGATGGTGGCATTATGAAGTCGCAACGGCCGACGACACCCACCTGCTCGCCATATTCGATGCACCGAATCCGGAAGTGATTCTCGGCTCTGATATCTTGAAATTTACCCCGCCGGAGGTCATGGCGCACACGTACTGCATGGACGAACAGAAATGGAAGGAAGTAACGGCACCGATCCAGCCGAGCACCTATATCGGTTCTTATTCCAACTGCACCCGGAGAACCGGTGCACAATGGAGGTACCCGCAGCAGGCCGCTTATATCCACCCCGTCTACTATTATCCTCCCTATATGTACTAAAACCATCTACCTCCGCCGGTAATAGAAGAAGGTAAGGAGAACATAAATAATTACGGTGATGAAACTAAACACGATGCCGGAAATGATTTTTTCTGTTTCATAGAAATCGAGGTTTCCAGCGAAATGAAGCAGCCAGGAGCCAAGGGCGGTGCCGGCGATCCAATAATGAAACGATTCATCCTTCATTCGGTCCACCTCCTTCTCTATCTACGAAGGAGGGAGCTTGTTCGTTTCACTATATTTGAAAATGATTCTCATTTTAAATAGATGTATGAAAGCAAATAAAATAAGCTGGAGACGACGCTCCAGCCATAAAGGATTTTTACAATTTTTTCTTATACCAGCTGTCCATCGCCCCGTGTCCGGAACCGGCCAGCGCCTCTTCCAATAAGGAAAAGCCGAACTTCCGGTACAGACGGTTGGCAGCCTCCAGTTTCTCTACTGTCTCTAAATAACAGTACTCGTAATGGCGGGCCGCATAATCCAGAGCCGTCTCCATCAGTGCTTTAGCCGTTCCCCGCCCCTGCGCCTCCGGCTTCACATACAGCTTCTGCAGTTCACAGACTCCTTCTTCCTCAGCAAACGGTGCGATTCCGACACCGCCCAACACTTCCCCTGAATCACCCAGCGCCACCCAATACTCAGCAAACGGTGTCCTCTCGTAAAAATGGGACAGGTGAGGAAGCTCAGGATCATAATAAGCAGTGCCGGGGATATCCAACCCGAACGATTCCAGGGACTGCTTAATAATCCGCTCCATCTCCCGGTCGTGCTTTTCCTTCATTCTAACAATCTGCATCGCTTTTCCCTTTCCTTCATTTCTATTTATATGAGAGGTATCCCCCTCCAGAAGCACCTCACACTGCCCGTCTTCCAGTCGGACGACGGTTACGCTCGTCCCATGGATGAACGGCGGATCCCATAAAGAAGCGAGCGGTTTCCCGTTCAGTATCAGCATCATGCATTTAATGACGACTGCATGTGCGACGATCAGCACGTTTTGATTCGAATGATATGCCAGCGAATTCAGGAAGGCGTCAATTCGTGATCGAAATGCCTCAAACGTTTCTCCACCGTGGGGAAGATAACGATGTGGTGCGTTCCAGAACATGTCGAAGCTTTCCGGAAAGTCCGTTTTGATTTCTTCCTGCGTCCGTCCTTCCCATTCTCCAAGGTGAATTTCCTTCAGCTTTTCCTCCAGATAGACGGGGATTTTCCGCTCTCCCCGGATCAACTCGGTCGTCTGCTGCGCCCGTCCACTCGGACTGGAATATACGGCGGCAAATTCGGTACTCCGGAGCCTGTCTCCAAGCGATGCGGCATCCTTTTCCCCTTGTTCCGTCAGGGGTGAATTCTGCCATCCCTGCATTCGTTTTTCCCTGTTCCACACGGTCTCCCCGTGCCTGGTTATGTATATCGTGACCACTGTAAATCCTCCCTTTTCCAAACATACATCTTAGATATTATTCGATGCTGCACCGTCCTTTTCCTTTTCCAAGCCACTTCCCACTCTCCATCAATAAAAAAAACGATTACCCGGGCTCGGATAATCGTTTCTTCCTCTAGTTACCGATATAAACACTGTCACACGTGTTCGGCTGCGGCTCATAGTAGCAGTGGTTCTTGAACTGGCCGGCGAACGGCTGGTCGTACCACGTCGGTGGACACGGCCCATACGGATTGAAATACCAAAGAGCATACTTCGCCGGATGTTCCCGCCAGTAATCCAGGTTTCTTTTCGCTAACCTTTTTTCGATGGAACGGGCACGGTTGTAGAACAGATTCCCTTTTTGGACCGCTTCGAAAGAGTAGTTGTTGCCCTGCACTTGGAATATCACCTGACGGATCGTCCGCACATCCCGGAAGTCAAGGCAGTCCGCCTTGGCCCGGTTGACAATGACGTTTCCGACGTACAGCATGCCCTGCTTCCCTTCCCCTTCCGCCTCGGCCCGCATCATCCTCGCCATCAAAGCGACATCTGCATCTGTATATTTCACTCTCGGCATATTCTCACCCCACGAATATTCTATGACAGAAGCAGGCATTCATGCCACGTTTTTCACGAAGATCAGGCACGGGCGGCAAGCGTCTCTGTGAAGCGTTGGATTTCCGCCTTGAATTTCTCCTGCTCCTCAAGGAATGGATAATGATTGCTTTGTTCGAAAACGATCAGAGAGGCATCCGGAATGAGCTGCTCCATTTCTACGGAGTATTCAAGCGGACACTGCACGTCAAACTTCCCACAAAGAATTAAAACGGGCGTCGTGATCCACGGGAGCTTCCTCGTCACATCAAATAAAGGGAATTCACGGTTGAAGAAATTCAGCCGTTCTGAAGCGATCCGCTTATGTATCGGTTTATCGAAGAGAGCCGGATACGCATCCGGATCAACGAGGGAGAGTTTCGTCCGCTCCATTGTCCGCTCCTTCCGTTCCGCTTCCGACAGCGTATCGAGCTTCAACGTTTCGATCAGCTGCTGCATCTTCTCAAACTGCGGGTGGGAGGGGTTGTAAATACACGCCGGAGAAAGCGTAGCGTAGTCTCTGGCTGCAGAGCCTGTAATAACAGCCCCGTTCAATTTTTCCGAGAAGAAAATACCATAAAGGACACCAAGCATCCCGCCGATGGAATGGCCGGCAAATGCCCACTTCTCATAGTCCAGCGCTTCCCGGACCGCTTCCAAATCAAACACCGTCTCAAGCATGCCGAGTTGATAAGGCTCTTCCGCTTCAACCGAACCCCCTGCCCCGCGCAGGTTAATAAGATGAACGGTATGGGTTTCCGTGAACGTATCCGCGAAATAATCTCCCGTTTCATTGAATTCGGAATAATGATGGGTCACACATAACGGTGCTCCTTTTCCTTTCGTAAACACTTCGAAAGCTCCTCTTTTCGTAGACACTACCTCTCTCTTCCACATTTCCTTTCAGCCCCCTTCTATAATTCTGCCTTTCATCTTCCCCGTATCGATATCCGTCCCCCGCACCCATTCCTCCCATTGTACATCCAGCACTTCGTGTGACCGCGCAATCGTCGTCAGGATTCTTTTTGTCTCGTAATGGTAAGAAAAGGTATGCAGCGTTCCGAACATTTCTCTATAATGATGGAAGAATTGGGGAGAATCCGGATTCCGAAAATGATCGAACGCTGCCTTCTGATCCGGCAGGACAAGCTGTTCCATGTCCTGCTTTCTTTTCTGTGAAACGTGGACATTCTTTCGGTTTCTATCCATTAAAGGAGTACTATCGAAATGATTCGAACAGCCAAGGACATCATCCGAGCGATGAACGACTACCCTGCCAGGAGATGCTTCCACAATCACGCGGGCTCCCGTGTCGTCCCCGACCGAAAAGTTGTAACAGGCAGCATGTGGAACCTCTTTCAATACATCGACCGCTTCCTCTGCGTTCCGGCACTGATCCAGCACCATTCGAACGGCAAGCCATGGGGAAACGCCCTCCCTGTAGCTGTGATGACTGACGAAATGCAGTCCGATGACCACCCCGGCTTCATTGACGCCGTCATGCCTTCCCAACTGCTGCAGCGTATAGCCGGCAGTTGCAAGGACATCTTTCGTCTGCTGAAGGAGAAAAACACCTTCGTATTGAGCGGGAGTAAAATCATAATTCCGCACATAATAGCCAGGTGTCAACAAAGCAGAACAGCCCATTCCCTCCGCTTTCGGGACGTCATATCCGCTGAACAAGGCGGCCGCTTCCGCATAAGAAATACCCACGCCGGCTGCCATGCCCTCAAGCTCTTCAAGGAGGACCGGATCGAAATGACGGAAGATGGCTCGACATTCCTCCATGTCAATCGATTCCTTTGTCATCGCTTTTATATTGTCGAGCATCGGAAGGTCCCGCCAGTATCTCCCCAGCTCTTCCCCGGCTAGAAATGCGTCTTTCCGCACCTGTAAAACATCTACATAAAATTCAGTCATGCCTTTCCTCCTCTAAGGAAACCACTGGTTCCTCCCTTCTAGTGTAATCCTTTCGACCTCCCTCCGTCCTGTCCCTTCGTGCGTGATGAGGACAGGTCGGAAGAAACCTCCGCCATCAGAAAAAAGCCCCCCGTTTCCGAGGCGCTTTTTCCACCCTCTATTTCTTCAAGAGTCCGTGTGGATCAAGGACGAATTTCTTCGCCGCACCGTCATCGAACGCTTCATATCCTTGAGGAGCTTCGTCCAGACCGATCACGGTCGCATTCACCGCCTTGGCAATCTGCGCCTTCCCTTTCAAAATCGACATCATCAATCCTCTGTGATAGCGCATGACAGGCGTCTGACCAGTAACGAAGGTTTGTGCTTTCGCCCAACCGAGGCCGAAATCAAGCTTCAGCGTCCCACGGCGGGCATCCTCATCAGAGGAGCCCGGGTCTTCCGTGACGTAGAGTCCGGGAATACCGAGGCCACCGCCGGCCTTCGCCGCCTTCATCGCCGAATTCAGCACCGCGGCAGGAGCTTCCTCGTGGTTATGTCCGTGCGCTTCGAAGCCGACACAGTCGACAGCGGCATCCACCTCCGGAGCACCGAGGATCTGATCAATCTGTTCGGATAGATCATCATGCTTGGCAACATTAATCGTTTCGCAGCCGAAACTTCTCGCCTGCTCCAGTCTTTCTTCTATTAAATCCCCGACAATGACGGTCGATGCCCCGAGAAGCTGGGCAGAATGGGCTGCGGCCAGACCGACCGGGCCGGCACCTGCAATATAAACCGTCGAACCCATCTGTACCCCGGCCGTATAAGCACCATGAAAACCGGTCGGGAAAATATCAGAGAGCATCGTCAAATCCAGCATCTTCTCCATCGCTTCGTCTTTATCCGGGAACTTCAATACTTGGAAATCTGCATAGGGGACCATGACATATTCCGCCTGACCGCCGACCCATCCGCCCATATCGACATACCCGTAGGCCGACCCCGGCCGGTCGGGGTTCACATTCAGACAAATATGCGTCTTCCCTTCGATACAGTTGCGGCAGCGCCCGCAGGCTATATTAAATGGAACGGAGACGAGATCCCCTTTCTTCACAAATTCGACGTCCCTTCCCGTTTCCATCACTTCTCCGGTTATTTCATGGCCGAGCACCAGTCCTTCCGGGGCCGTCGTCCGTCCACGGACCATATGCTGATCGCTTCCGCAAATATTTGTCGAGACCACTTTTAATATAACGCCGTGCTCACACTTCCTGCCGACATTCTTTGGATTCACTCCCGGACCATCCCGCAATACCAATTCTGGAAAATCAATTTCCTTTACCGTCACGCCACCGTTTCCTGTATAGGCCACCGCACGATTTCCACCCATGACGATTCCTCCCTTATTTGTTAAATGACACCCTTGACTTCTCCGCCAAGCTCCACCTACCAAAAAAAGACAGCATGCTGGTACTTTCCCCGATCCGCAACAATGTAAACGATTCCCTTTTATGTAAGTATAAACAAAAGGCATTTCAGCTGCTGGGCGCTGGGAGTGGATAAAGGGAACAGCAGAGCCCGTGGAAAGCCGGAGCCCGCTCTTCAACAGAAAAACCACTTTTCCATCAAAGAAAAAACGCCTCCTGAAAAATCAGGAGGCGTTCCAATCAGGCACCTGCCCAGACGTCCTTGGCAAAGCGGCCTTCTTTCTCAAGTTGATTCAGCCATTCGACGGCTGTCTGCTCATCCGTATCATGGATATGTTGATAACTTCTTTGAAGCATTGCGGTCACATCCGGTGCCATCCTGCTTCCGTCTCCACAGATGTAGAGATGCGCACCATTGTCAAGCAGGTCTACCAGCTTCGCTGCATCCTCTTCCATTATATGCTGGACGTAGCATTTCTCTGCACCGACTCTCGAGAAGACGGTGTGAAGAGTGACGATTCCTTCCGCTTCCGCTGCCTGCAATTCCTCTTCATAAAGATAATCCTCTTCCGGATGACGACACCCGAAGTACAGGTGCGCTTCTCCAAGCGTTTTACCTGCCTGTTTTTGAAGGCTGCGTTTCTGCAGAAAACCACGGAAAGGGGCGACCCCAGTCCCCGGACCGACCATAATGATCGGCGTCTCCAGACTCTCCGGCAGGTGGAAAGCCGTTTCCGGTGTACGGATGAAACAGGCGATCCGGTCTCCCGGCTTCCGGTCGGCAAGGTAATTGGAGCTTACTCCTTTGTAAATTCCTGTCCCGCTCCACGCTTCATCTTCGACGACGGACACGGTAATACTCGTTTCCCTGTCGTTTTTAGCCGGGGAGCTGGAAATGGAATAGTAACGGACTTTTAGTGCCGGCAAAAGCGCAAGGAACTGGTCAAATTCCATCATACTGGAAGGATAAATCTCCAACAGCTCCAGCATCGTCCGGCGTTTTTTCAGCACTTCGCTCTTATACGTTTCGTCTTCCAACAGTTCCTCAAGCTCCACTTTATGCGGTGGACAAGGGTTGCAGGCAGCAAGGGCACGAATCTGAGCTCTCGTTGCCGGTTCCTGCAGTTCGACGTGGGAAGCAAGCAGGTCCCCAAGCTTGATCGGCTGTCCGGATGGAAGGTGCTTCGCCTTCCCGGAACCCTCTTCAAGCAGGACGTAATCCTCCGCTTTCACATCAAAGCGGGTGCAGACACGAGCGAGGAGCTCTTCCCCATTTTCCGGAAGCACACCAAGGTGGTCACCTTCCTGGTAAGTCACTCCATCAGGAAGCTTGATATCAAGATGACGGGTGCTCCGGCTGCCTGATTTCTGCAGTTCGCGGTTCGCTGCTACTTCACTTGTAAAGGCGTCGTAAGCACGGGCTACCGGTGTGTAGGACGTTCCACTGACGAACTTCAGAGCAATCGAGCTTGTGGAATTCTCTCCTGCTTTCACTTCCAATTCGAAATGAGCAGCCAAACCGTCCCACAGCTTCTCCTGCCATTTCTCGAGGTCACCGTCAAAATCATCGCCGGCATCCCCTTCCCCGCGCGGAACGATCCGTTCTGCACCTTTCGCTTCCATATAACGATCAATTTCCTGTGGAACCTTCTGGTAAGTCGTCGCCCAGTTGCGGTCTCCACATCCAAACACCGTGTAGGAAACGCCGTTCAACGCGCCTTCTTCTGCGGTTGAAATCCATTCCATGAATCGAACAGCATTGTCCGGAGGGTGACCGTTATAAGAAGCAGAAACGAAAATAACCGCTCCTTCTTCGGGCAGATCCCCGGTGCGGCTGTCGAGCGGGGCCGCATCCGTTGCAAACCCCAGGGAAGATGCTTTTTCAGCAAGCTCACGGGCGACTCCTTCCGCTGTCCCCATATTGGATGCATATAAGAACAGAAGCGGCGTCCCGTGTCCGTCATTCGTAATGGCAGGTGTATCATGTGCTTTTGTTTCCTGCCCTTTCGCCTCCGGGTTATAGAAGGCCGTTTTCTCCACACGCGGGCGTACCTTCATCGTCAGCCCTTCCGGCTTCAGTGTCAGCGTTTCTTTCACATCCAGCTCGTAGTTCGTATGGTCAATCAGCTCGAACTGCTGAAGGACCATACCGAGGACGATCGTCGCCTCATGCATGGCAAACTGCTGTCCGATACACGCACGCTGCCCGTTACCGAACGGTTTGAATGCATGGTGAGGAATTTTGGAAGGATCCTCAAACCGCTCCGGACAGAACGCTTCGACATCCTCTCCCCACACGGCTGTATCTCTGTGCAATTCCGGAGTCAAAAGCGTGAACACTTCTCCTTTTTGAGCGGAATATTTACCTGCCAGTGTCGTATCTTCCTTCGCATAGACGGTGAACGCCGGCGCGGTCGGCCATAGTCTCAGTGTTTCATTGAGGATCATGCGGGCATATTTCAACTGTTTCACCTGCTTATAATCCGGAACGTCATCGCCGAGCACGGCATCCACTTCTTCATAGGCTTTCTGAAGCTTATCGGGATTCTTCATAAGGAAGTAAAGCGCAAAGGAAAGCAGACCGCTCGTCGTTTCGTGTCCGGCAATGAGGAAGGTGAGCATTTGATAACGGATATTCTCATCACTCAGTCCTTCGCCCGTCTCAGGATCTTTCCCTTCCAGCATATGGGATAGCAGATCGTTTTCCCCGTTATCTCCATTCCGTTTCCGCTCCGCTATCAGCTCATCGGCAAGCTTGAACATATCATCGATATCCGCCTCGAACTGTTTCTTCGTCTTAAGCATCAGTTTATCCTGGAATGGGAGCCGCTGTGTCTGGCTCATGGATTCATCAAGAGCACGCACCATTTTCTCGACGAACGGGTGCATATCCTCTCTGTAAAAACTGTTGAAACGGAAATTAAATCCGCACAGACCGATCGTATCCAGGGTCAGGCGCGTCATATCTTCCGGGACATCAATTTCTTCGCTTGCATTCAATCGTTCCCACTTCTGAACGAGCTGGGTGGCGAGGTCGAGCATCTTGTCATGGTAGCCTTTCATCGCCTGCTGACTGAAGCTCGGCAGAAGAATCTGATGGGCTTTCTTCCAGTTCGGCTCGCTTGTTTCACTCGTAAACAGTCCGTCTCCTCCAAAGGCCCGTACTTTCTGGAGTGCAGGACCAACACTTTTATCGAAGCGTTTCTCATCGCAGATCTCCGCTGCGAGTTCCGCACTGGATACGAATGTACTCGTCCGTCCAGGGAACTCAAATTGATAGATCGGACCGAGTTCTTTCGCCATCTTCATAAACGTCTGGACAGGCTTTTCTTTATCCAGGGCCGGTAAGTTTCCTAATGGTCCATATGTTTTCGGTCTTGGCAGTTGATTGTATTGAGTCATGAACCGTCACCTCTTTCAATAATTGCGGAATGAACGTTCATTCCGTTTGTGGGTTAAGGAAGCTCCGCCCCATCAGGAATGATGGCGCACAGCGTCCCAACAGCTGTCTTCTACTCCACAGAGAAGCGCTTCATCCACTTTCAGATCACCAGAGCGGATCAGCTGCTGCAATTCGAGAAAACTGCCGAAAATAATGGCAATCAAGGCCATTGTCGGCAAATCGCGTATTTCTTTCGCTTTCTTCCCTTCCTCCACGAAGTCGCGGAGGATGCTCCACAATTCCGTAAACGCTTCTTCACTTCGTTCATCCAAAAAATAAGCAGCATTATGTGTTTTCAGGAAGTATAAAGCATGGTCATGCTCGTTCGTAAACCGGACCATCCGCTGGAACAGATGATGGAACTGTTCCCGGATACTTTTGTCAGTCGGATACCCTTCTTTAAGCATCGTAATGAACACATGCACATACTGTTGAAACAGCGTATTAACGAGGACTTCCTTATTATCAAAATACCGATAGATCGTCCCTGCCCCTACGTTCGCATCCTTCGCAATCATCGGAATCGTCGTGGCATCATAGCCGCGCTCGGCGAACAGGGTCAAGGCGCTGTCCAGAATGTCGTCTCGTTTCGTAGTTGCTGTCTTCATGGTGATTCTCTCCTCCAAAAAGCGGAATGATCATTCATTCCTAAATAAATTTTAGTACATTTTACCACTTGCTTCAATAAATCAAAGGACTTATGAAAAAGGACCTGAACAGCTGTTCAGAAATCTTTACAATCAAAACAGTTCAATTTTCAGATGGTCTGTTATATAATATTAACATTATCCACTTACAAGGAGGGGCGAGGATGAATAAACAGCTTAAGATATTGACAGCCATGTTGATCCTGGTCGCGTCGATGGTCATGGTCCATCATGTGCACAGCCCGAGTATGCAGGTGGATATCCAGAAGAATGTCGTCTTGGATAACGGAGAGTCCTCCGGGGACCTATCCCTGAACAAAGACGCCATTGCGGTCACATCTATTACCATTCTGGCCGCCACACTTCTTCTTGTTTACACTGCGGCGTATCAGTCGCAGACACGAAGACGGGTGTTCCTTACCCCGATATTCTATCAATCTAATTATGTGAGCGAAACTCCTTTGACCCATTGAACGATAATGATCAAAGGAGGAGAAAAGCGATGCTATGGTTTCGTATGATTATGATTGGAATGTTCTCACTTACTGCAGGTTCTCTATTTATCTACCAAAGTGCGGAGATCTTCCACGCATTCACTGACTTTTTCCATAAAGAGAAGTAACCAAAAACCTTCCGGCCTCTTGGCCGGAAGGTTTTTTTATTTGTTTTTTAAAGTAATTCTCAGATCTTCTTTCGTTGTTCCTTACTTATTACAGCAATCCAAACAGGCAGCGGCTAGAGATCGAACCTATATTGTTTACAGAGCGTACTCTTCCACCTTCAGATCTGTGATGGTGCCTTGATGGAAGAACAAGCGCCAGCGCCCCTCCATCAGCTTCCATATGGAACTGCGAAGGGTATTGCGTTCCCTTGTCTTCTCCTTAAGGTAGTAGGTGGTCAGCACCGTATCATCGGCGAGCGATTGGATTTCAAAATGATAGAGCTCCATCTCCCCCTGGACCACGCCTTTCAGACATGCTTCTCTATCGTATTTCTTTCCTGAGCTTCCGATTTCCCAAAAATCTTCCGCAAGGATCTCCCCTAACTTTTCCGGCGATTCTCTTACATCTGTTCTTAAATGACTCTCTTCCAACTGCTTAAAGTGTGATTTCGTATCGATGACCATGCTTCTCTGCCTCCCAAACTAACTTTTATATATCTTTACCTTATTCCACTAATTTACATTTCATTCTATCATTTCTTGTGTCCTTACGAGGTTTCCTGCTATACTTTTCCTATATTTTTCATACTTTTCTTTCCTCTTCAAGCCGAGTTTCAACCATCATTTACATAAGAAGGGAATGTCCGCAATGACTACAATCGGATTCATCGGAACAGGCGTCATGGGTAAAAGCATGGCCCGTCATTTGAAAAAAGCAGGCTATGATATCCATCTTTACACAAGAACAAAAGCGAAGGCAGAAGAACTCTTGAAGGAAGGGATGGTCTGGGAGGATAGTGTTGCAGAGCTTGCCCGCCGCTCGGACATCATCCTCACGATTGTCGGCTATCCGACAGATGTTGAGGAAGTCTATTTCGGAAAAAACGGCATCTTAGAGCATGCAACAGAAGGTACCTACGTCATCGATATGACCACTTCTTCTCCTGCCCTTGCTTCAAAAATCGCGGATAAGGCGAAGGCTGCAGGCATCCACGCTCTCGATGCTCCCGTATCCGGAGGGGATATCGGCGCGAGAAACGGGACGCTTACCATCATGGTTGGTGGAGAACAAGCCGATTATGACGCCGTCCGTCCAGTGTTGGAAGTGATGGGAGCAAATATCGTCCTCCAAGGTCCGGCCGGTGCCGGCCAGCACACGAAAATGGCTAATCAGATCGCTATTGCAGCAGGCATGCTGGGCGTTACAGAGGCCATTCTATATGCCGAAGAAGCGGGGCTTGACCCGAAGCGTGTCCTGAAGAGCATCGAAGCAGGAGCGGCGGGGAGCTGGTCCTTGTCCAATCTTGCACCGCGTATGATCAACGAGGACTTCGCACCGGGCTTTTATGTGAAGCATTTTATCAAAGACATGGCGATCGCTATCGAATCCGCCGAGGCCATGGACATTCCTGTTCCAGGTTTGAAACTCGCCAAGGAACTGTACGACCGCTTCCAGGAGGCCGGGGGCGAAGACAAAGGAACCCAGGCCATCTACGACTATTACCGAATGATGCAGTCCTGACCTTTATCATGAAAAAAAGCCTTCATCCACTGGGGATGAAGGCTTTTTTTCAAACTGTTGCAAAACTCAAACAGAAACCCATATTTATAACGTAAGTACACCGGTTCCCTTTTAAACTCCATTTCATCTTACTTATAACGAAACGAATGATTGAAGGAAAATTTCCGCAAAGGGCGGAAGGGAATGGACAGACGCCAACGGGATTAGCGGAACAGGTGAGACACCGGAAGAGCAACGCGATGAGGAGGCTCACCGGCCGCCCCGTGGAAAGCGTCCCATTCCCCGTAGCCCTACTCTCCTCCAAGAATCCATTCTCTCACTTTATATCTTCAATCGGTTCGTCAAAGAGGTCGGTGAACTTGGCCACATTCTCATAGCTGAATTCGAAGGCCATCTTCACTTCGCCGAATCCCGGCTGGTAGAAATACCCCTGGACCTCGTAGCTGTTCTTGTTTTCCCTTACTTTGATCAGATGGAAGTAACGCTGGATGTATTGTGCCATCTCTTCCAGCTTTCTATTACGCACTTTAATCCATTGTTCTTTCAATTCATCTGTAGGAAAATCCGATTCTTTTAACATAGCTACACTCCTCTGAGAAAAATCCCATACTCGTATTCTCTTTATAGTCAATATGATATAAGAGCTCCGGTTTATTTTCAACTGGAATCCCGTCTATTTATCTAATTATTTCGAAAAAAACTTATTCAGGATACGTCTTCTGAAGAAAAGCGACGGACTGCCTGATCAGCTTCTTCAAAACAAGGGTGTCCACATCGGCGAGTTTATTAATATACACACATGCTTTTCCGGTCTTATGTTTCCCTAAGTCCGCAAGCCGTGCAGAGCGATCCGGATCTCCGGTCGCAAAATACAGGCTGATGTTCGCTTTGCGCGGGGAGAATCCAACGAGGGGTGCATCGCCTTCATGTCCCGTCGGATATTTATAATGATAGGTCCCAAAACCGATGATGCTCGCCCCCCACATACGGGCTTCATAACCCGTCGTCTCCTCAAAGATCTTTACAAGCTCCCTGGCGTCTTCGCGCTTCCTCGGCTGCTCGACGGAATCAATGAAACTGTCGACATCCATCTCTGTCGGCTTTGTTTTTTGTTCATAAGCCATCGACCATCCCCTCCTTTTAAAAACATTTCTCCTTTGGAGAGGCATTCTCCTGCTTTTCTTTCCCAAATGGACTTGCCCCCAACCTAATGGAATATTATGCTTGTAAGTAGAGAATCAGTAGTTTTATAAGAAAGGTTGGGCTTTTTTTGAGCATCCGTTGGACAAGAAGCCGTGTTTTCGCTATGTTCACCACTGGTATTGTTATCGGGATCGGCGGTTTGATCGGGTGGGACATCCGGGCCTCTCATATGGAAGTGGAAGGGCTCGTAAATGCCTGCTACGATGCCGGCGGTCTTCCTCGTATAGAGAAGTCCGGTCTAAGCGTGACATTTTTTGAATGTGAATAAGAACATGAAAAAACCCGGGACGGTTCCATTCCCGGGTTTCACTGTATCTTCCTTACAGGTATTTGAATTTCCGAGAGATATTCCTCCGGGTTTTTCGTCACATAATCATCGATGATCACCCGCTCGATCGCCTCCCCGTTCACTTCATAGCCTTCCTCATTTAAATAATGGAAGATTGTCTCATAATGGTCCTTGACCGTCACACGTTTCTCTTTGCAGTAAAGACAGACATACTCTTGGTCTGGAAGGACGGCGGCATGAGGTCCATCTGCCATTTCTTCCGAGAGAAGAAGAAGCGATTGGTGGGCATAGGTGTCCTCTGCCTTGATTTCTCCGACGTCCGCAGTCAGAGCGACACCACCGATGAAGATGGATGCACGCTTCCCACACTTGTTCTCAAGCGATCGCAGCGCAAGTTCCAACTCTTCCTTTGTACGTATGCACTCCCGCCACTCCAGAATGTGGCGCTCGGGAATTCTTTTAATAATCGGTACATTCCATGTCTGCAGCTGCTTTGCCCACTGCAGTTCCTCCTTACGGTTGCGCGCCCGGCGCCTCACTTTCTGAAGAGCCTTGATCTGTCGGTCCGCTTCCTCTTCCTGCCGTTTCAACAGATGATAAAAGAAGTCGACATCTCTCCTATCAAATACATCCTTGATTTCTTTCAACGGGATGCCAAGCTCTCTTAAATAATGAATCGTATTTAAATGCTCGAATTGATCTATGGAATAATAGCGGTACCCTGTCCGCTTATCCACTTCATGCGGTTTAAAAAGGTCGATCTCATCATAATAACGGAGAGTCTTGACGGGAAGGTTATGCAGCTTCGACATTTGACCAATGGTGAATTTCCGTTTCATCCCTTCCCTCCTTATCTCATTTTTTATATTTATTATAATAGAAGGAAAGAAGCAGAGGAATGATCCCCCGCTTCCGAATCCCCCTTATTTCGAGACGGCACTGTCGATCTCATCCACCATCATCTGAACGGAAGTCAATCCACCGCCGGATAAATACCAAATGTCAGGGTCCAAATAAACGATTTGATCTTCCTTGAATGCCGTTGTTTCTTTGACAAGGTCGTTCTCGATCGTCTGTTTGGCTGCAGCTTCTCCGTTCACTACAGCATCTCTGTCGACGACGAACAAATAGTCAGGATTGTTCTCGGCAATATATTCATAGGAAACATTCTGCCCATGTGTCGAAACATCCAGGTCTTCATCCACCGCAGGGACGCCGAATACATCATGGATGATCCCAAATCGGGAGCCCGGTCCATACGCACTTACTTTTCCGCCGTTGGATAGTGTGATTAATCCTTTCCCATCTATATCGGCTGTCTTCTCTTGGAGGGCCTTCATATTCTCCTCGACATCTAGCAACTGTTTTTCTGCTTCTTTTTCTTTATCGAAGATCTTACCAAACATTTCTACATTTCCTTTGAATGATTCCATGTAATTCTCCGCGTCCAGCTCCACATAGATGGTCGGAGCAATATCTTTAAAGTCTTCATATAGATCAGCCTGACGTCCGGATATGATGATCAAATCAGGGTCCATATCATAAATCGCTTCAAAGTCAGGTTCTTTTAATCCCCCGGCATTCTTATAGTCGGACGATTCGAATTTGGATAAGTAAGAAGGGATGTTCATCTGAGGAAGCCCTGTCACTTCCACACCCAGAGAGTCCAGCGTGTCTAATGTACCGAAGTCAAAAACGACGACATGTTCAGGATTCTTTTCGAGCGTCGTTTCTCCAAGCTCGTGTTCAATCGTAACCTCTTCCTTCTTCCCCTCTTCATCTGCGGAAGCTTTCTCTTCCGCTTCTCCACTGTTTCCGCATGCAGCCAACAATAAAACAAGGGTAAGCATAGACAACAAACTTATTAATGATTTTTTCATATTCTCCACCTCTTCTTATGCGAAATAGACGCATATTTTATTTTGATTGATGTTTTGTACAGGAATGTCCATGTCATAGACATCACTCAGACACTCTCGGCAGATCATATCTTCGGCAGGTCCCTGGTTCCGTACTTTACCGTCCTTCAGTGCGACGATGTAGTCGGAGTAGACGCTTGCGAAGTTGATATCGTGTATGACGACAATGACGGTCTTGCCAAGCTCATCGACAAGCCGGCGGAGTACCTTCATAATCTGGACTGAGTGTTTCATATCCAGATTATTCAACGGTTCATCAAGCAGAATATACTCTGTATCCTGCGCAATGACCATTGCAATGAAAGCCCGCTGTTTCTGACCGCCACTAAGCTGGTCAATGAACTGATCCTGAATATCCTCGAGTTCCATATAGTCGATGGCTTCGTCTACTTTCTGCCAATCCTCCTTCTTCAATCGTCCTTTCGAATAAGGGAACCTGCCGAAAGAAACAAGCTCCCTGACTGTGAGTCTGACAGTGAGGTGGTTGGACTGACGAAGGATGGCGAGCTTTTTGGAAAGCTCCTGTGAATCCCACGCCTCTACTTCCCTGCCTTCGATCATAATCGAACCGGTATCACTTGAGAGAAGCCGGCTCATCATGGAAAGGACGGTGCTTTTTCCGGCTCCGTTCGGCCCGATCAACGAGGTGATTTTACCTTTTGGAATATCAATTGAGACATCGTCCACCACTTTTTTGTTTTCGTATGTTTTCGACACAGATAATACATTCATCGTAATCGATTCTCCTTTAACAAAAGTCGGATGAAGTATAAGCCTCCGACGAAGTTAATGATGACACTGATCGTCGTCGAAAATGTGAAGACGTGCTCCACCATCCATTGACCGGCGACGAGGGCGATGATCGAGATCAGTACAGAAGCCGCCATTAAATCCCTGTGCCGGTAAGTCGGAATGAAATGATAGGCGATATTGACAACAAGCAGGCCGAGGAACGTAATTGGACCGACAAGAGCAGTCGCGACAGCAATGAATACGGCAATGATTCCGAGAAGCTGCTTGATTACTGCATCATAAGGCACCCCAAGGTTGACGGCATGATCCCTTCCAAGGGACAGAACGTCTAAATATTTCATGAATCTCCATAAATAAAGGAACGCAAGGACCAGCAGGATCACACTGATTACCAGCAGCTCTGTCTGGACATTGTTGAAGCTCGCGAACATCTTGTCCTGGATCAAAAGGAATTCGTTCGGATCGATCAGTACCTGCATGAAAGAGGACAGGCTCGAGAAGAACGTCCCTAGAATGATACCGACAAGGAGGAGGAAATAGATCGGTCGTCCCTCCCCTTTGAACAACAGTTTATACAAGATCAGCGCGAAGCCGATCATCAGAACGATCGACAGCCCGAAGTTGACGTAGTTGTTTAAGAAAGTCAGATTCGCTGAGCCGAACAAAAAGATCAATGCCGTCTGCAGCAGCATATACAAGGAATCGAGACCGATCATACTCGGTGTGAGGATCCGGTTGTTCGTAATCGTTTGGAACACGAGTGTTGCGATGGCGATTGCCGCTCCCGTCAGGATGATCGCCGAAACCTTCATGAGCCGTCTCGGCAGGACATATTCGACATGCCGCAAATCTGTGAACAGGAACAAAGCGATGAACAGAACAGCTGCCGTGGTTAATAAAATGAATTTGTACTTATGCCGCATACGCTTTTCTCCTAAACAATAAATAAAGGAACAGACCGCTTCCGATGACTCCGACCGTCACGCCGATCGGGATTTCATACGGATAAATAATGATTCTTCCAATAATGTCACAGACGAGGACAAATAATGCACCAAGCAGCGCCGTATGGCTGATACTGTTCTTTAAATGGTCTCCCCTGTAGATTGAGACGATGTTCGGGACGATTAAGCCAAGAAAAGGAATCGATCCCACCGTCAGGACAACGACCGAAGTCATCAGTGCGACGATGAACAAACCTATGTAGACGACCTGCTTATGGTTCATCCCGAGATTCTTCGAGAAATCTTCGCCCATTCCCGCGATCGTGAATCGATGCGCAAAGAGATATGCGAGAATGACAAGCGGGATACTGAGATAAAGCAGCTCATAGTCCCCCTTCAAAATCATTGAGAAATCGCCCTGAAGCCATGATCCGATGCTCTGGATCAAATCATACTGATAGGCGAAGAATGTCGTGATCGAACCGATGACATTCCCAAGCATGATCCCGACAAGCGGAATGAGGATTGCGTCCTTCAGCTTGATTCCATCGAGAATCTTCATAAACAACATCGTCCCCGCCAATGCGAAGAGAAACGCAATCAACGTCTGGATTAACGGGCTCGCTGATGAGAACAAAAGAAGCGCCACAACGATTCCGAGCCGTGCGGAATCGATCGTTCCGGCAGTCGTCGGGGATACGAACTTGTTCCTGCTCAGCTGCTGCATGATCAATCCGCCGATCGCCATGCTCATGCCGGCGATAAGGATACTGACGAGCCGCGGGAATCTGCTCACCCAGAATACCTTCCACTGCGATTCATCCCATGTATGTACTTGGAGCATCGGCAGATCCGAAACACCGATGACGAGCGATAACCAAGACAGTACCGCTAAAAGAATGAATAAATACCTACGCTTCATACGATCGACTCTTCCTGTTTTTAATTGATAACGATTATCATTATCTATTACAAATAATACTATAAAGTCTCCAGTAGGTGGAAGGTCAATAGCATATGGACAAAAAGTCAATTTAGTTTAATTGATGGAGCAGAGGGAATAATCCTAGCATCTCATTAAAAAGGAGTTTTGCTGCGACATGTCCCACTATATTGAAGTAGATCACCAGGTAGAGTTATATGTAGAGGATATCGGAGAAGGACAGCCGATCGTATTTCTGCACGGCTGGCCGCTCAACCATAAAATGTTTGAATACCAAATGAACGAACTGCCGAAGCAGGGCTATCGTTTCATCGGCATCGACATGCGCGGCTTCGGCAAATCGGATAAACCGGCTTCCGGCTACGATTATGATACGCTCGCTCATGATGTGAAGACGGTCACCCAATACTTGCAGCTGAAGGACTTCTATCTCGTTGGATTTTCCATGGGTGGACCGATCGCTGTCCGTTATGCAACAAAATATGCCGGAGAGGAATTAGCCCATCTCATTCTTGCCGGCGCGGCTGCCCCGAGCTTTACAAAACGAGACGGATACCCGTACGGCATGGAAACGGAGGAAGTAGATGAATTGATAGAAGCGATCAAGAATGACCGCCCTGCCGCCTTGAAAGACTTCGGCTCCGGTTTCTACCATTCCGAGTTGTCGGTATCATTTGAAGAATGGTTCCTCGGTCTTGGGTTGGAGGCATCCGCGCACGGAACGATCGCCTGCGCCGAATCACTGCGGGATGAAGACCTGCGCGACGAGCTCAGACAGATAAACGTCCCTACCCTCCTCATCCATGGGAAGAAGGATGAAATCTGCGACTTCGCTTTTTCAGAAGTGATGGACCAGAATATTCCGGACAGCACACTCGTCCCTTTTGAAAACAGCGGCCATGGGATGGTTTACGATGAAAAAGAAAAGTTCAATCAGCTTCTGATTGATCTCCTGAAATAAGAAAACACAAAGAGCCCGAATCTCTGACTGCAGAGACCGGGCTCTTTTACTGTGATTAAAAGGAACAGAGGCAGGGAAAACTATCCACTGCCTCGATCGGTCATCTCAGGCGATGACCATCCTTTTCGGATTAGCCAGCTCACGGATCAAAGGCAGACGCGAAAGATCCACGTTTCCACCACTGATAACGACACCGCAATGTTCATTGTCCAACGAACCGCATGTACGAAGCAGACCGGCAAGAGCCGTTGCGCCTGCACCTTCCACCAGCGTCTTCTCTCTTTCAAGAAGCAGCAGCATCGCTTCGGCAATTTCGTGTTCTTCCACCGTGATTACTTGATCCACGTATTTCTGGATGCACGTATAGGTCAATTTCCCATGCTCCTTCACCGCGATACCATCAGCAATCGTCTGAACAGATGTCAGCTTCTCCGGACCTTTCTTATAAAGAGCGTTATACGTCGAAGGCGCTTTGGCAGCCTGGACACCCACGATACGGATCTCCGGCTTCAGCTGCTTGGCTGCAAAGGCGATACCACTGATCAGCCCGCCGCCGCCGACAGGCACGAAAATCCGATCCAAATCGGGCTGCTGCTGAAGCATTTCGACAGCCACCGTCGCCTGTCCTGCCATAACTTCGTAATCATCGAACGGGTGAAGGAATGTCGCTCCCGTCCGCTCCTGTTCGATCAGAGCGGCCTGATAGGCTTCCTGGAACGACTCGCCTGTCAGGACGACGCGTGCTCCATATCCTTCCGTCGCTTCCACCTTTGCTTTCGGTGTATGCTCGGGCATGAAGATAACGGCCCTTATCCCGCGTTTTGCCGCCGCATAAGCGACACCCTGTGCGTGATTGCCGGCGGATGCCGCAATCACGCCGCAGGACGCTTCTTCCTCCGTCAAACAAGCCACCTTATACGACGCACCTCTTATTTTGAAAGCTCCTGTCTTCTGCTGATTCTCCATCTTCAAATAGACCGTCTGACCGGTTCTCGCATTGAAGGTCGATGATGTTTGAAGTGGTGTACGATGCACCACCTCCTGTAATTGTTCCTGTGCATCCATCACTTTAGCCAGCGTTAAGAAATCCCCAACGTCTTCACTCCTTTTGGTTTGTTTTCGTACTGGTCGATCTTATCCTCATACGTCAGCGTCACAGCAATTTCGTCCCAACCATTCAAAAGCATCTCTTTATGGTAGGCCTGGATATCAAAGGATACCTCTAAATCGCCGTCATCGATGACTTGATTCTCAAGATCGACCTTGAGCTCGTACTTTCCTTTTTCCGCCTTTTCCATCAGCTGATCCACAACCGGCTTCGGCATCTGAATCGGAAGAATTCCGTTCTTGAAGCAGTTGTTGTAAAAGATATCGGCGAAACTCGGCGCAAGGACGACTTTGAAACCGAAGTCCTGAATGGCCCAGGGAGCGTGTTCCCTGGACGACCCACAGCCGAAGTTTTCCCCTCCGACGAGAATGGAGACCCCGTCGTATTTCGGATCGTTCAAAGAAAAGTCTTCGCGTGGCGTCCCATCGTCATGGAAACGCCAGTTATAAAATAGGAATTGACCGAAGCCCTGCCGTTCGATCCGCTTCAGAAACTGTTTCGGTATGATTTGGTCGGTATCTACGTTCTCCCTGTTTAAAGGAAAGACAAGTCCTGTATGCTGTTTAATCGGTTCCATCTGCTCAACCTCCTACGGCACTGGCATATTTTCTGACGTCGACGAAATGTCCTTCAAGAGCCGCGGCTGCCGCCATTTCCGGACTGACCAGGTGAGTTCTCGCTCCGTTACCCTGACGCCCTTCAAAGTTACGGTTCGAAGTGGATGCACAACGCTCACCCGGCGGGACGATATCGTCGTTCATCGCCAGACACATGCTGCATCCGGCATCGCGCCATTCAAAGCCGGCCGTCAGGAAGATCGTATCAAGGCCTTCTTGCTCTGCCGCCTCCTTGACCGATTTCGATCCAGGTACTACGAGTGCACGAACTCCTTCGTGGACTTTGCCGCCACGGATAATTTCTGCTGCTCTTCTTAGGTCACTTAATCGGGAGTTAGTACAGGATCCGATAAACACATGCTGAACCGGAATCGATTCAATGGCCTGGTTCGGTTCCAGACCCATGTAATCGATCGCACGCTCGATGCCGTCGCGGTCCTCCGTCACTTTCTCCGGATCCGGAACGCTTCCACCGACAGGTACACATTGTGACGGGTTTGTGCCCCATGTTACCTGTGGTTCGATTTCATCGGCATGAATCGTCAGCGTCTGGTCGTAAGTCGCACCCTCATCAGAAGCAAGGGACAGCCACTGCTCTGCCGCTTCCTCGAAGTCTTCTCCAGCCGGTACGTAACGCTTACCCCGCAGGTAATCGATCGTCGTTGCATCCGGGCTGATCAAACCTGCCCGGGCACCCGCTTCAATCGACATGTTGCAGACGGTCATCCGCTCTTCCATCGTCAAATTGCGAACGGCTTCGCCGGTATATTCGATGACATGACCAGTACCAAAACGAACGCCGTATTTTCCGATGATGGCGAGAATCAAGTCCTTCGCTGTTACCCCAGTTCCAAGTCTTCCTTCCACCTTCACCTGAAGTGTTTTCGGACTGGCCTGCCAGAGAGACTGGGTTGCAAGGACGTGCTCCACCTCACTGGTACCGATACCGAAAGCAAGGGCTCCGAAAGCCCCGTGTGTTGATGTATGGCTGTCTCCACAGACGATCGTTTTCCCGGGCTGTGTCAATCCAAGTTCCGGGCCGATGACGTGGACGATCCCTTGATCCGGATGATGGATGTCCGCCAGGCGGACACCGAATTCCTTACAGTTCGCTTCAAGAGTCTCCATCTGTTTCTTCGATACCGCATCTTTGATGACATTACGATGGACCGTTGGAACGTTGTGGTCCATCGTGGCAAAAGTACGATCCGGGCGGCGCACCTTTCTCCCGCTCATACGCAGCCCTTCGAACGCCTGGGGAGAGGTCACCTCATGAATCAAATGCAAGTCGATATAGAGGAGGCTCGGTTTCCCTTCTTCTTCGTGGACGACATGCTGATTCCAAATTTTTTCAATGATTGTTTTTGGTTGACTCATTCCGTTCCGCTCCCTTCTTCCTGTTTATACATAACAGCGCATAATATTTTCCGTCGTATCACTGGCACGGATTTGATCGACGACTTTGGCAGCCAATTCACTGCCGCTCACCTGTTTTCCTTTTAACAAATGGATATCCTGTGTATGATACCCCTCTCCAAGCACTTCCTGAACGGCTGTCTCCACCTGCTCCGCCTCTTCCTCCATACCGAAGGAGTGCTTCAGCATCATGGCGACGGACAAAATACTTGCCAGCGGATTCGCTTTATCCTGGCCGGCGATATCAGGCGCGGAGCCGTGGACCGGCTCGTAAAGGCCGACACCTTTTTCATTGAGGCTTGCGGATGGAAGCATGCCGAGGGAACCAGTCAATACGGAGGCTTCGTCACTCAGGATATCTCCGAACATGTTCTCTGTCACAAGGACGTCGAAGTATGCCGGATTGGTCACAAGCTTCATTGCTGCCGCATCGACGAGCATATGCTCGACCGTCACGTCCGGATATTCCGCTTTCTTCTCCTCCACGACTTCGCGCCACATGCGGCTCGACTCGAGGACGTTCGCTTTATCCACAGAAGTGACGCGCTTCTTCCGCACGCGGGCACTTTGGAAAGCCTGATCTACAATTCGTTCGATTTCCCTGCGTTCATAGGCAAGGGTATCGACCACTTCTTTCCCGTCGTTGCGGCGCTCGCTCGGCTGGCCGAAGTAAAGGCCTCCCGTCAGTTCCCGGACAATCAGAAGATCGCTTTCTTTCACCACTTCTTCTTTCAACGGCGATGCATGGAGCAACTGTTGGAACGCTTTGACCGGGCGTAGATTCGCAAACAGCCCAAGCTGCTTACGGATGCCGAGCAGGCCTTTCTCCGGCCGCAGATGTCCAGGGAGCTGATCCCATTTCGGACCCCCGACGGCGCCTAAGAACACAGCGTCCGCTTTTTTTGCCGCCTTGACGGTATCATCCGGCAGCGGCGTTCCATGTTGATCGATTGCTGTACCTCCGATGTCATGACTTTCAAATGTGAAGGAATGCTGGTATCGGTCTGCGATGGCTTCCAGTACGTTTTTTGCCGCCTTCGTCACTTCAGGACCGATGCCGTCTCCCGGTAGTAGCACGATATGTTTCTCCATGTCCATCCCCCTTTGTTCATACTTGGATTTGTTCATAATCAGCAGAACGTTTCCGCTGGTAAAGTGTTCGGTTCACTGCGTTCAAGAAAGCATGAGCGGATGCTTCCAGCACATCCTGCGCCGAGCCGCGTCCGGATGCCGTCACCCCGTCGACGGATACTTGGACGTGGACCTCTGCAAGAGCATCCCGCCCTCTTCCGACAGAGCTGAGCTGGTAGTCCTCGAGATGTACGTCCGCTTCGATCAGATCGTCGAGCGTATTATAAATCGCTTCTACACTTCCCTCTCCCGTGTTTGCCTTCTCCACTTCCTTACCTTCCGGCGTCGTCAGGAGAACCGTAGCAGTCGGACGATTGATGCTTCCATATTGGACTTGGAATGCCTTCAGTTCGTATTTCGGCTGGTCCGCATGCTCTGTCTGCGTATCGATCAGAATCGCAAACAAATCCGCATCCGTGACCTCTTTCTTCTTGCCTGTCAACGTCTTGAACGATTCGAACGCTTCCTGAAGCTTCGTTTCATTCAACTCAAAGCCGAGCTCTTCTGCCTTTTGTTTAAAAGCGTGGCGGCCGGAGTGTTTACCAAGCACCATGTTTGTTGCTTCCACACCGACCATTTCCGGTGTAATAATTTCATAAGTGGAGGACTCCTTCAGCATACCGTCCTGGTGGATGCCGGACTCATGCGCGAAGGCGTTACGTCCAACAACCGCCTTATTCCCGGGAACCATCATCCCTGTCAAACGGCTGACAAGTTCACTCGTACGCTTGATCTCCTTCAATACAAGACCTGTCTCCAAATCAAAACGATCTTTCCTGATCTGAAGAGCGACGGCGATTTCTTCCAGAGCGGCGTTGCCGGCCCGTTCCCCGATTCCGTTGATCGTCCCTTCAATTTGGCGGGCTCCGTTTTCGATGGCTGCCAGGGAATTACTGACGGCCATACCAAGGTCGTCATGGTTGTGCGTGGACAAGACTGCTTGATTTATATTCGGAACGTTCTCCTGTACGTAGCGGAACAGGCTGCCGATTTCATCCGGGGTCGTATAACCAACCGTATCCGGAAGGTTGATGACGCTCGCCCCGGCATCGATCACTTTCTCGATGATATGGACGAGGAAATCACGATCGGACCGTAAAGCATCCTCTGCGGAGAACTGGACATGCGGGAATCTCTCCTTCGCATAAGCGACCATTTCCACCGCTTTCTCGACGACTTCATCCGGCGTCTTTTTCAACTTGTGTGTCATATGAATCGGGGATGTCGCGATGAAAACGTGAAGACGGGGCTCCGCGCCTCCTTTTAAGGCTTCCCACGCGATATCAATATCCTTTTTATTCGCTCTTGCAAGTCCGGTGACCGAACAACCGCGGATCGTATCAGCAATCTCTTTGACTGAATCAAAGTCCGCCTGGGAGGAAGCAGGGAAACCTGCTTCCATGATATCCACACCCAGACGTTCCAACTGCTTGGCGATTTCCAACTTCTCCAAACGGTTCAAGTTGACACCCGGGGACTGTTCTCCATCCCTAAGCGTCGTATCGAAAACCTTAACGCGAGCCATGTGCGACCACATCCTTTTCTTTAGATTGTGACTTCTTAACGAAAGGCATTAACGCACGGAGCTCTCTACCCACCTTCTCGATTTGATGATTGTTTTCACGGTTTTCGATAGCTGTGAATTCCGGACGGTTGACCTGATTCTCTAGGATCCAGCCTTTTGCAAATTTACCAGTCTGGATATCCGTCAATACTTCTTTCATGCGGGCTTTCGTCGTTTCATCAACAACGCGTGGTCCGGAAACGAAATCGCCCCACTGAGCTGTATCGGAGATGGAATAGCGCATGCCTTCCAGTCCGCCTTCGTACATAAGATCAACGATAAGCTTCAGCTCATGCAGACACTCGAAGTAGGCAACTTCCGGCTGGTAACCGGCTTCTGTCAACGTTTCAAATCCTGCTTTCACAAGGCTTGTAAGTCCCCCGCACAGCACAGCCTGTTCCCCGAACAAATCTGTTTCCGTTTCTTCCTGGAACGATGTTTCCAATACGCCGGCACGACCGCCGCCGATTCCTTTAGCATAGGCAAGAGCAATTTCTTTCGCTTCTCCACTCACGTCCTGCTCGACTCCGATCAAAGCAGGTACTCCGGCACCTTCTTCAAATGTACGGCGGACAAGGTGACCCGGGCCCTTAGGAGCGACTAAGAAAACGTCAACGTCGGAAGGCGGTACGATTTGGTTGAAGTGGACGTTGAAACCGTGGGCGAAAGCAAGGGCTGCTCCGGCTTTCAAATTCGGTTTGATGTGCTCTTCATACACTTTCGGCTGATATTCGTCCGGAAGCAGGATCATGACAAGGTCTGCTCCTTCCACCGCATCAGCGACAGGCTTCACATCGACTCCATCTTCCACAGCCTGATCCCAAGACTTTCCTTTACGAAGACCGACGACAACGTCAAAACCGCTGTCTTTCAAGTTACGTGCGTGGGCATGACCTTGAGATCCGTAGCCGATGACAGCTACCTTCTTATTTTTTAGTACCTCATCATTGATATCGTTGTGATAGTAAACATGTGCCATTATTCATTCATCCCTTCTCGTTTTATTATTTTAGTAGTGAATAAGATTTTATTTCCGTCACCTGCGGCTGATGGCCGCGAGTGAAAGCGGTAAGTCCAGTTCTTGCTAATTCCTTGATGCCGTATGGGCGGAGGAGGTCGATCAGTGCATCGACTTTATCCGATTTACCGGTCACCTGAACGGTGATGCTTTCTTTGCTGACATCGATGATCGAAGCCCGGAATGGTTCGATGATCCCTTGAATTTCACTGCGGATCTGCGGATTGCTGATCACCTTCACCATCGCAAGCTCGCGGGCGACGATGGCTTTGTCTGTAATGTCTGATACTTTCAGAACATCGATCTGCTTATGAAGCTGTTTGGTGAGCTGCTCCAGCTTCCGCTCATCCTCTACTTCGACGACGAAGGTCATCTTGGATACGCCTTCTGTTTCCGTCCGCCCGACGGAAATGCTTTCAATATTGAACTGCCTTTTGGCAAGCAGCCCGGTCACCCGGTTCAATACACCACTTCGGTTATGGACGGTGGCTGTGACAATCCGCTTCATCGTTTCACCCCAATCATTTCGTGTAGTCCTTTGCCTGGTGCGATCATCGGATAGACGTTCTCCTTCTGCAGAACGCGGCAGTCGATGACGGCAGGCTGGTCGTCTTTCAGTATTCTTGGAAGAACTTCCTCGAGCTGACTCTGCGTCTCAATTTTGTACCCGGGGATCTGATAGCTTTCTGCAAGCTTAACGAAATCCGGCTGGGTATCGATGATAGATTCCGAGTAACGCTCTTCGTAAAATTTCTCCTGCCACTGTCTCACCATACCGAGCGCCTGGTTGTTGACGATCAGCACTTTGACAGGCAGCCTGCGCTCCTGCAGGACGGATAGTTCCTGAAGCGTCATCTGGAATCCTCCGTCACCGACAACAGCGATACAGGTTGATTCCCGATCGGCCAGCTGAGCTCCGATGGCTGCCGGGAAACCGAATCCCATCGTTCCGAGTCCTCCGGATGTTACCCAGCGATTCGGTTTATCGAACGCGTAATACTGCGCCGCCCACATTTGGTGTTGGCCGACATCCGTCGTCACCACTGCATTTCCTTCCGTGTATTCGTAGACTTTCTGAAGCAGCCATTGGGGAACGATATCTTCTTCCGGAAGGTCGTGCCATAACGGAAAGTCCGTTTTATTTCGAGTGATACCATCCATCCAGCCTTCATGATGAAGGCCTTCCACCGGTTTATCATTCAGAGATTCAAGCGCTGCCTTGGCGTCCGATACGATCGGAATGTGCGTCGGGATGTTCTTTCCGATTTCCGCCGGATCGATATCGATATGGGCGACGGTCGCATGCGGGGCAAAGTGCTTGAGATTACCGGTTAAACGGTCATCGAAGCGGGAACCTATATTAATAAGAAGGTCGCATTCGTACAAAGCCATGTTCGCTGCATACGTTCCATGCATGCCCGCCATCCCCATCGACAGATCATCACTGCCGGGATAACTTCCGAGCCCGAGGAGCGTTGTCGTCACAGGAAGCTGATAATTTCTGACGAATTTGATCAATTCCTCCGATGCCTGTGCATGAATGACGCCGGAACCTGCAAGCACGACCGGCTTCTCTGCCTTAACCAGCGCCTCGTGCAGCTTGTTGATCTGCAGCGGGTTCGGTTTGACCGTCGGCTGGTATCCCGGAAGATGGAAATCATTATCGATCTTCTTATGGTGAACCGTCGAGCTGATGTCCTTCGGGATATCGACAACAACAGGGCCCGGACGGCCGGTCGTCGCGATATGGAATGCTTCTTTCACCACTCGCGGAAGCTCTTCAATTTCCTGAATTTGATAATTGTGCTTCGTAATAGGCGTTGTGATCCCCATGATGTCCGATTCCTGGAAGGCATCGGTACCGATGACCCCTTTCGCTACCTGCCCTGTGAAAATGACGAGAGGAATGGAATCCATCATGGCATCGGCTATTCCCGTCACGAGGTTCGTCGCTCCCGGTCCGGACGTGCCGATGACGACTCCCGCCCGTCCAGAAACACGTGCATACCCTTCCGCTGCGTGGATTGCGCCCTGCTCGTGCCTGGGGAGCACGTGATCGAAGCTCCCCTCGGCGCGGTAGATGGCATCGTAAATCGGTAAGACAGCTCCACCTGGATATCCGAATAATGTATCAACGCCTTCCTCCACCAAAGCTTCGACGAGCAAATCAGCACCTGTTTTCGTCATGGTCTGCTCCTCCACGCTTGCTTGTGCCTTCATTTACATCCCTCCTGCATTTATGCTTAAAAGCTTATGCTTCTTCCAATTTATTTCGATAGTCGAATAAAAAAGAGACCTTCCCCCTCCTCAGATTCCGACACCACGACAAGTGATATCAGAAAGTGAGGGGTGAAAAGGTCTCTATGTTTTCCACGGTACCACCCTCATTTATGAAGCCCGAAAGCTCCACCTCATGGAATCCGGATATGGATTCCTTTTGATAACAGGTGCGGTGAAACACCTGGTCCTGCCTACTGAGATTCTGTTCAGCATGGACACTCAAGGACGATGTCAGAATAAGTTGTATTTCCGGGCTTCCAGCAACCCCGGCTCTCTGGGAATACAAATTCTTATTCCTTTATTCCTATCGACGTATTCGTCATCATTCAATTGTCAACGAACGTTAGCTTACGTGCGCTTTATCACTGCTGTACACTTTGTATCCATCTGTGGTCGTTACTTTCCTGAACTCCGAAAGCAGGTGATTGGTGACTACGCCTGGAGAACCATCGCCGATTTTCCTTTGATCGACTTCCACCACGGCGATGACTTCTGCTGCAGTTCCAGTCAGGAATACTTCATCAGCCACGTACACATCGTGTCTTGTGAACGGTTGCTCTTTGATCTCATAGCCCTTCTCCTCGGCAAGATCCATGATCGCGTTGCGGGTGATCCCTTCGAGTGCTCCCAAATACGTAGGAGGTGTGAGGATTTTTCCGTTTTTGACGATAAAGATATTGTCTGCGGATCCTTCGGTAACATATCCTTGATCGTTAAGCATCAGAGCTTCATCCACACCCATTTGGTTCGCTTCCATCTTAACGAGGATATTATTCAAATAGTTCAATGATTTCACTTGCGGCGGAAGGACGTCCGGTCGGTTTCTCCGACTGGCGACCGACGCGAGCCTTACCCCGCGTTCATATAGTTCTTTCGGGAACAAAGCGAGTGCTTCAGCAATGACAACCAATCGGGGATTGGAACAGCTCCGCGGGTCTAAGCCCAGGTTGCCGGATCCTCTGGAGAGGACGACACGGATGTAAGCTGTTTCCAGTTCATTGCGGCGGACCGTCTCCGCGATAATCTCCGCCAGTTCCTCCTTTTCATATGGGACATCAAGCAGGATCGATTTAGCTGAATCGTAGAGTCGATTCAGGTGGTCATCGAGTTTGAAAATGTTGCCTTCATAGACTCGAATACCTTCGAACACCCCATCTCCATATAAGAAACCGTGATCGTAGACGGAAACGACGGCCTCTTCCTTTTTCACATACTGGCCGCTTAAATAAATCCACTGGCTGCTCATTCTCAGCACTCCTTTCTTTTATAGTTTAATGTTTGAAATCGTAAAAGATTCACTTTGAAAATATGGACCCTAAAAGGTCATTCCTGTTTACCTTTATAAGGGTCCCATTCGGGTCTTTCCACATGAACCAACCGGCCGATCGAAGATAATCGATGTGGTTGATTGAGGACTACTTTAAACCGATTTCGAAAGAAGGTCAACAGGTTTTGAGTAAATTTTCTGAACAGTTCCATTATTCCGATTATGCTAAAAGCGCTTTCATTGTTGCTGTGACTGTCCTGATCGTTCCAACACAGGCTTTCTTTTTTTCTTTTTTATCTTCTTTTCCCAAGGACAGCCCAGGCTGGAGACGTAAAAAAACCAACTGGAAATACCCTTCCAAATATACAGGGCATAGAGGGGGTTGCCCCTGTTCTTCCGGCTACTTTTTCTATAAATAGTCATCCGCCCTTCCACATACGCCCTCTGCGACATATTTTGTCACATAGGAAAAGAAAAGGTGGTGAAAGTTATGGGCTGGTATGGCGGCTGTGGATACGGCGGTTACGGTTATGGCGGAGGTAGCACTTTCGTATTGATCGTTGTATTGTTCATCCTTTTGATCATTGTTGGAGCGTCTTTCTATAAGTGCTGATGCTGATGGACAGAACTACCTCTACCCGTTTTAAGTGGTTCTGTTCTAAGTAGAAGCATCTTTCCATTGCATAAAAAAATGGAGCCAGAAGTATTCACCACCTTCTGGTTCTCCATCAAAATTAAATGTATTTACGCGTTTCGATTTCTTTCCGATACATAACCGCACGCAGTCGTTCCTGGTCCTTGGCCGAGATCAGCGTGAACTTGGCCCAGTAGATATTTGTCCCTGTAGTCAGGTCTTCCTGCTTCTTCATGAGTTTAGCCTTTACATCAAAAGATTCTCCATTAAGTGTAAAAACGGTTTGAATAAAAATCCCTTCCTGAATAGGAAGACTGATGGGACTTGTAAACGTTAAACTCGATGTTGTGATATTACTGACGGCCCCGCGAAAATATTTGTCGACGAGATTGTTATACTTTACATTATCAATTTGGGAAATCGTCACCTGGCAGTCTGTTTTTGTCACATCAACATTGTAGGAGTTCGGATCGACCGTGACCTTTTTCGCCTCTTTGATCTGTTTCTCCCAATTTTTCTTCTCCTTTTTCAATGAATCGATGATGCCGTCTTTCTTCTTGAACTTATGGACGAATACCATGAGGCTGATTAAGAGACCGGCATTCAACAAGACGGCGTACAGGACGACATAAATCATCCGATTACCTCCCTTTAAATAAACCAGAGCAACAACAGAGCCGTTTGGTGCGCTTAAAGACCTTCGACGTTTTTATATTTAATGATAAGGTCCACCCGGTTTTCCACACCGAGCTTATTATAGATGTTTTTGGTGTGGCTTTTTACTGTATTGGCTGATATGTATAGTGTTTTGGCGATTTCTATGTTCGTCACACCTTTGAGCAGGAGGGTGAAGATTTTGTGTTCGCTGTAGGTCAGCGTATTGGAGATGGCGCAAGGTTCCGCCGGAAGCTGGGACTGAAGATCCCGAAGCAGTATTTTCACTTTTTGCCTTTCCAGTTGGTCAAGCGTGTTGTCATTTTTCCATGCGTATTCCAAGCTGTTCGATAGCGTTCTCATTTCCTCTTCCGTCATCACGAACGACTGGATTTTCTTCATGACTACCCCCGCTTTCTTCAGTTTTCCTCTTAATTACAATGTATCATTCGGACTAAT
The DNA here is from genome assembly GCF_000469135.2 of Bacillus sp. SB49. Taxonomy (NCBI): domain Bacteria; kingdom Bacillati; phylum Bacillota; class Bacilli; order Caryophanales; family Bacillaceae; genus Bacillus; species Bacillus sp. SB49. The sequence continues at coordinate 1,217,192 of NZ_CP048117.1, read as the reverse complement.
ACTTTCCCACTACTCCTCAAGGGTAAAAAACCACCCCTTAGTAGTAATTTTTGGATAAAAATACAATATTAATATTATTTTTATAGTGATTTACTTAAAATCAAATAACATATCAAACGATTATAAACTACATATTTACGGGGATTATATCATTGTTTGGTTCAGGGAGATGATTATTTTTGTATATTATATTGAAATAACGATAATACTATCGATAGCGACGGAGCCACCATGTATGTCATCACTGCACACCTCCGACGCAGACGAAAAACAGCCGTGGATCCTTTTCCACGGCTGTTTCTTTACGTTTTCCACGCTGTTTCTCTTTTATATTCCAAGTTGATGAATGTTTGTTCAAGCTCCGGGAGCGTCATTTCTTCCGTCCGTTTGCCTAAAGGGTCTTCCGTGTACCCGTAATACTTCAAGCGGTCGATCAGCACGTACCTCTTTCCACCTGTACCATGGGATAAATATGGGAGAAGCATTCGTATCAACTCCTAGAATGTATGGGATATAGAAATTAATTCTACACCTTTATCGAATATTCCTCTTATTCACGACTATTTCCTTCCATTTATTTCTTCCCGTTTCCATCCATGTGCGAAAATAAGTGTTTTCTCCTCAAAGAAAAAGGATAAGGATGGGTATAATGGAAAGGAGAGTGGGTCATTGGTGAAACATCAACGGTTAGTAAGAGACTACGTTCCGAATCAGCTGGAAAGCGAGGGGAAATCTTTCCGGACGAGGACATTGGAAACAGAGGAATATGAACATCTTCTAAGAAACCGCCTGAAAGAGGAAGTCGATGCTTACCATCAAACAGAAGAAAACCGCCATGCTTTGACGGCGCTGGCGGATATCCTAGAGGTTGTCCATGCGTTATCCTATACACACGGCGCCTCCATTGAAGAGCTGGAGCACATCAGACAGCATCGTCGGAAAGTGATGGGCGGATTTCTCACAAAGACGTTACTCATCGATGCCGGCGAATGAATCAATCGATCGGGTCCGCTGCTTTTCCGTAGCGGATGACATCATAAATCGCCATTCCGTCGCTCGGTTTCCCGTCTCCGGTCCGATAAGGAAAGAGGGAAAAGAAAATAAAGTACACAGAGAAATAGGTGAACTGATAGAAAAATAGATCGACAGGCAGCACTCCGCTGATGATGCAGGCATTCAAAATCAGGATGATGATCAGGTTGAAGCTGCTGCCTGCCAAATAAATAGCAACGTGCGCCCATTTTTTGTTATAGCGCAGCTTCTCATATTGGCACCATCCCTCCATGAAGTACATCCTCCGCACTTCCAGCGGCCCTAAACAGAACCACTTTTTCCCGGTACCAATGCAGAAACTGATCTTTCCTCCAAACAGCCTTGCAACCAACACATGCCCTGCCTGGTGAATCAGCGTAACCAAAGGCAGTATCAAAAAGAAATTTATAATGAACATCGGAACATCATTCCATGTAAACATCGGTCTTCCTCCCTGCTAAAGCTAGATGTAACAGGAAGGTTCCCCTTTTTTCCGGGGACAAACCACATCTCGGAAAACTGAATCGATGGTCACAGCTTTTGGTAACTTCTCCAATAATCCGGCCTATTGTCGCAATAGTTCCAACACTTCCTTGCGGGTTGTGCACCGGTATCAAATCGATTATGATTGGAATAGTGATTTTTTTTACAGAGGAGCGTATTTATGAAACGATCCATATACGGATTGACATTTGAACAACTGACGGACTGGATTACGGAACATGGCGAGAAGAAGTTTCGCTCAAAGCAAGTATGGGACTGGCTGTACCAGAAGCGTGTGACCGAATTCTCCCAAATGAAGAACGTCAACCAATCCCTCATTGATCTGCTTGATGAACACTTTACGATTGAAACGCTGACAGAGGAAATCATGCAGGAATCGAAGGATGGAACGGTTAAGTTCTTGTTTAAACTGGCAGACGGCAATGTTATTGAGACGGTACTGATGCGATTTAATTACGGGTTATCCGTTTGTGTGACCACACAGGTCGGCTGCAACATCGGCTGTTCCTTCTGCGCGAGTGGAATTCTAAGTAAAAACCGTGACCTCTCCAGTGGAGAAATCGTGGAGCAGATCATGCAGGTCCAACAATATTTGGACAAAAAGGGCAAAGACGAGCGCGTAAGCCACATCGTCGTCATGGGAATCGGCGAGCCTTTCGATAACTACGAAAACTTGATCGACTTCCTGAAAGTCGTTAATGACAAGAAGGGATTATGTATCGGTGCGCGTCATATCACGGTATCGACAAGCGGCATTGCACCGAAGATCTATGATTTCGCTGATGAAGGCATCCAGATCAACCTGGCGCTTTCCATCCATGCTCCAAATAACGAGCTGCGTACGAAAATTATGAAGATCAATAAGGCTTATCCTCTGGAGAAGCTGATGCCTGCGATTGATTACTATTTGGAAAAGACGAACCGCAGAATTACCTTCGAGTACATTTTGTTGAAAGACGTCAACGATCACAAGAAAGAAGCAGAACAGTTGGCAGCACTGCTGAGGGACAAGCGTCACCTCTCCTACGTCAACCTGATTCCTTACAATCCGGTGGCCGACCATCCGTATGACCGGAGCGAGAAGGATGCCATCCTTACGTTCTACCAAACACTGATGGACCGCGGTATCAACTGTGGTGTTCGAACCGAGCACGGCACCGACATCGACGCTGCCTGCGGACAGCTGCGAAGTAAACAGATTGAAAAAGAAAAAGCACGCAAAAAGAAAAATACACAAACAAACTAAAAGCACGAGGCCCCGGCCTCGTGCTTTATTAGATTTCTTCTCCTATACCTCTTTCAAACGGGGGTTGTGTGTGCTCATAGATGACATACTGCTTTCGGCGGCTGTACCAGTGTTGAAGAGCGGCGGCATCCCTTCTCCGCAGGTCCTTCATATTCACCGTCTTCCCATGTTTCGACCGATTTCTGATCTGAATCGTTGCTGTGCCGGCGGCCCGCTGCCACGGCCAGCTTGTTGAACAGACCTCCGTAATCCTGCCGGCTTTCGTCAAATACGTCCGGTTTTGGAAAACGCCGCTCCGGATTTCGATCACATCCTCCTCCCACCCCACGTTTACAGGATAATGATGAAGGAAAGTCCAGAATAAAATTACGCAAAGACCGAACAGTCCCGCAGCGTATAAAGGTAAATCTATCGAGAAAAGCACCCAGGATAAGAAAATCAACAGTACCCCGACGATGAAACAGAAAGCCGCGGTCATCCTCATCACAGGCTTTCTCATCTTCGGTTTCACCGCATATTCGGGAAGTAGATGAAAGAGCATTCCCCTCGCCTGCCGTTCCGGTAAGTACGGAAAAAGGGAAGCACGGTCTTCCTCCTCCTCTTCCCCTGTATTTGCAAGAATGAACGTCACTTTCATTGTTCGAGTCATTCGCTTCCATAACCCCTGCCGGATAATGACAGCCTGAACGGAAGCTTTGGAAAAAGAAATCGTCTTCTCTTCCACGCTTCCTCTTGTTATGTAAAGATGCCTTTCATCTGACGCGATTCTATAATTTCCATACTTTTTATACGTGCGGAAGATTCCGAACACCGCCGACCCAATCATACAGCCGATAATGAACGCAGATACTTGAAACGGTGTAAGATCCTCATGTATCCAGTTCCATACATCCATCCAGTTCATATCAAAAAACTTCGAAAAAAGCGAAAGAAGAAAGGGGATAAAAAAAACGAAGCTTAAGGAAGTGAAAGACGCCATCATCACATCCTTCTTCCCTGCCTGGAAATGTACAACCCTGCCCGGATTTGCTGCTTTCCACTCTTCTGCGGCCGGAGGATGATCCTTGACGGCAGACGTTTTCTCCTCCTCTTTTCGCTCCACGTTCCATCCGTATTGAAACAGAGCTTCCAATCGGTCCGCTTCCCCGAGCGTCAGGGAGCGGAAAACCCATTCTGATTCCCCTTCCTGTGACGATCTTAATTGAAGCATCGTCCTCCCGAAAAGCTGATACAGAAATGGAGATTTTCTCTCCACCCCGGTGATGCTGTCGTATGGGAGCGTCTCCTTATTTCTTCTAACCAACCCCCTCTGCCACTCTATATACCCTTCTCCCAACGAAAACTTTGTCCCCCACCAGCGGAAGAAAAGATACAATGGGCTTACGGTGATTCCACCTATGTAGACATACCTCGCATACTCAAAAAACCATCCCACGCTGTCTCCCTTAATCCAAAACAGGAGGACATAGAAAAACAGACCATTTACAAGGAAGTGCAAAAAATCAAACACGAAAACCGTTGGATGCTCCCGCTGTGCTTTAATAGTCACCCTCCTCCTTCACGCTTCCGAACCGCGCCGCTTTCTCCTTCAGTTCTTCCGCATGTGCCCTGCTGAGGTAAGGAATGTCATGAACGGAAGTGAGCGTCCGTACCTTGACTGTCCACAAATCGTCCTTCTTCTGAAGCAGCCCTTGATCCATCTGAACATATACGATTTTACTCATTGGGATTTGACACAGCTTCTGCCTGAGACCGCCCTTTCGCATATGCAGAAATTCCTCATTCCAACCATATTCCCAATTTCTGTACAATAACCGGGTATGATAGATGGACACCGGCAGGGAAAGAAAGACAAAGAGGAGGATACTCCAAAGCATCCATCCGATCCAGTCCGCCCAACCGTACACATGATCCACATACATCAGCACAGCAAGGATACCGAGCACGGCAAAGGTTGCCAGCGCTTCTGTTAGGACGGCTAATTTAACCGCTTTTTCCGAGACTCTGTTTTCTGTTTTCATCCCTTCCACTCTCCCCCTTCCTTTATTCTTCCTGATTTCAATTTAATGGAATGTTTCAAATAAAGCAATATATTTTTATCGATAAACAATAAATAATTGTTGAATTAAATAAATTTTGGTATAGTTACTAGAGCTCTACTACACGTTGAAAGGGGATTTCCCAAACTATGAACCCGTTATATAAAATAGGGTCGGTAGCTGCTTTGGTGCTTTTTTATTTGGTGTGTCTGCTCAGTATCTTCATGCTTGCCTCCAATATCGGCTACATATGGTACCCAAACAGCGCCTTCACCGCTTCGCTCGGCGCCTTCGATCCGCTTTATACTTATTTCGAACTGCACTTCGACACCACACCCGTTGTCTATACGGAACCTTCTTTCCGCTGGCTGTCTTTTGCATCAGAAGCGACGATGACGGTCTTTGCCCTTTTATTTTTATGGTTCCTTCACCAGTTGTTGAAAAACATTCATCATGCCGGATTATTCACGGAGTCAAACGTTACGGTATTGTTCCGCTTCGGCCTTACCGTTTCCATTCTTGGAACAGCATTTGGATATATGGATTCCCGGCTTTCTTCTGCAGCCATTACGGCGCTTGATGTCCGGAACGGCTCAATCGAATTCACCAGCCTCTATCACTTGGATATGCTTTTCGGGGGCATCGTGCTTTTGATCATCGCCTCCGCATTGAAGACAGCCGTCCGCGCAGTCGAAGAGAATAAGAAAACGATATAAGGCGGTTTACTATGATACGAATTCAATTGGATGTCATGATGGCAAAAAGAAAAATGTCGCTGAACGAACTCTCGAAAAAGGTCGGGATCACTCCCGCCAACCTGTCAATCTTGAAAAATGAAAAAGCGAAAGCTGTCCGCTTCACGACGCTTGACGCGCTGTGTAAGGCACTCGACTGCCAGCCCGGTGACCTGCTGGAATACGTAGAGGAATAGTTTCTCAAAAACAAAACCCTGCATTCTACAAATTTCTACAAAAATAGCGATAGCTTCATAGACATGCATCCGCTATAATCCTCTTAGTATTATAAATTTTTTCCAGTAGAGGAGAACATGAAACGAATGAAAAAGACTTTCAGCATCGCGTCATCCTTTTTGATCGCAGCCACCGTCCTTGCTACCCCTGCCGCAGCATTTGAAAAAGAAACGCCGGAAATGTGGAAGGCATATCAGGAAAGTAAGGAGCACAAAGTGCAGCTCGCAGCCGAAGAAGACTGGTCCATCACCTATGAAGAAGAGCCGAATGACACATTCGAGCAGGCTCAATCCCTCGAGATCGACAGCTTCATTATTGGCACGTTGACCGATTCCGACAAAGACATGTATAAGATCGAAGTCATCGGCGACCGCCCGGTGGAGTTATCTACCGGTGTATTTTCGACCTTGGAAGATGGAACGGAAATGGAGCTGAACGGCGTCCTCTATGATGCCGATGGAAACAGAATCGAAGCGGAGTTCGAGGAAATAGATGAGTATGGATTCGGCGCTTTCTACACGGTCCACCCCGGCACCTATTATATCGAGGCTTCCGACCTGGCAAATCTGGATAACGGGGAAGAATACGGCGTGACTGCTTATGTGTATGTACCGCAGGCAGAAATCGAACGTATTTCCGGAGCCGATCGTTACAAAACAGCAGCTAAGATCGCTATTCGTAAAACCGGTGGCTATCCGGCGGCAGATGTCGTCCTTGCTACAGGCACAGATTATCCTGATGCCCTCGCGGGTGCACCGCTGGCATCCTGGATGGATGCCCCGATTCTTCTGACAAAGAAAGGAAAGCTGCCACAAGTGACGGAATACGCACTGGAAACGCTGGATACGGAACGGGTGACCATACTCGGAGGTACGGGTGCTGTATCCAAAGATGTGGAGAACTATTTGAAGAAGAATCTTGGTCTGGAAGTAGAACGGGTAAGCGGAACGGACCGGTTTGAAACAGCAGCCGCCATCGCCGAGCTGCTTCCGCCTTCCGACGCTGCCATCGTTACCTACGGACGTAACTTCCCGGACGCCTTATCTGCTGCTCCGGTTGCAGCAACTTACGGCCTGCCGATCCTTTTGACAGAAAAAAATTCCCTGCCGAAAGCGACAGAAAAACAGCTGAAGCAGTATGAGCATAGTTTCGCAGTCGGCGGCAGGGGAGCCATCAGCGCAGGCGTATTTAAAAAGCTTCCGGATGCGCAACGGATTGCTGGGTCCGACCGTTATGAAACATCCGTTGCAGTTGCAGAGACGTTCGAGATGGATAACCAATTCGTCCAGATCGCAACAGGCGCAGATTTCGCAGATGCCCTCACAGGATCTGTCTATACGTTTGGCGAGCCGGTGCTGCTGACACCGAAAAAGCAGCTTGCCCCAAGCGTAAAAGCCTATTTTGAAGCAAATGAGACAACTTTCTTCCGGATTTTCGGAGGAACCGGAGCAGTCAGTGAAAAAATCGAAGACGAAATCCGCTCCCTTTTCGAATAAATAAAACAAGAGATCAGCCATTCCGGCTGATCTCTTTCTATTGGTTGAAGCGTCAGGATATAGGATCGGACGCGTTTTCCTTCCCTGCTTTTATTACCTTACTGCGCTGCCACGTCCGGATCATACTCGGTACTCCTGCGGCCATACTTACAACAAAACTCCACATAGCGTACATCCAGTTCCCTGTAAGTAACGAAACAATAAGGAAGAACAACAGCTGACCGACCAATGCAAACCAGGAAGCGATCCAGGCAAAAGTCATATTTTCTTTCACAGACAGACCTTCTTTCTGCTTAAATTTTCTCCGTAGGCACTGTTAATGCGTGCTGTATAAAAGTAAAAGCCTCTTCTGCGGATGAGAACCGAAAAGCATAGCCATACGTAATCGGCCCCGCCCCTCCATTATCACGGACCGGGAACTGCTTGAAGGACGTGTTATGATTCATGCCCGCGGAAGCTCTCTCCAATTCCTTGTCCGCTTCGACAGTCAACGGATCCAGAACGACGGTTATCGTTTTGTTCGGTAATAGGTAGAGATACTTCCCACTCGGTCCATGTTCCAGTTCCGTTGATTTCTTGGTAACATTCGTCACACGGTAACCCGCGTCGATCAATCGCTTAATAATATTCCCCATCGATTCAAGCCCCTTCCAACTACTATCATTTTATGTAATAACAAACCTGCATCCGATTGCCGTCGGGATCCCAGAAGTCGAAAAAGCGATTGTCCTTATCTGTTTGAACCGCACTTGTTTTCACTCCACGCTGCTTCAACGCGTCATGGACCTGTTCTGCATCCTCAACAAAGAAGATAGGATAACTTCCTCCACTCTCCGGAACTCCTTCTTCCAGCGTAATTGGCACCCCTCCGGCCTCCGGAGCCAAGACACGGTATCCGTTCCCTCGGAAAACTTCTTTAAGATCAAGAGATTTCTCGTACCAGCAACCTGCCCGTTCGATATCTTTCACCATCAGACATACTGTATCCAATCGTTTCAACACAATCGAGATGCCTCCTTATTCAGGACGAAGCGAGCGTTCCCTGCTCTGTTACCCGCTCTCCTCTTTCGTATAAATCGTGCAGCTCCAATGCTCCGTATTGGCCTTCCTTTTTCCGGACCAGCCGTCCCGGCGCAGTTCCCTTGCAATCAACCGGTTGAAAATACCGTGTCCTACAAGCACCGTATCTCCATGCTCTGCTGCTGCCTCACTCAGGACTTCCGCAGCTTTGTGTGCCCTCGCACGGGCGTAATCAATCGATTCGCAATTGTTCGTATATCCGAATCTCCAAAGGATTCTCAAGGCGACAAGCCACCACTTCGGAGGCTGCCGCCACGTCGGACCCTCGATTTCCGGGAGATCCACTTCATCAAAAAGCGGATCTTGAATAATCGTTCCCCGGGCCTTCAGATGCTTTGCCGATTCAATGGCACGTGCCCGGTGACTGGTGAAGAGGCATGCAGAACCGGATACTTTCCTTACGAGAAAGAAGTCATATTCCTTCTCCGCGACTACTCCAGCTGCATCATAACCTTTAACCCAATCGTTGAACTCCTCCCCGGTGATGGGTTCATTGTTTACCCATGCCGATTTCCCATGTCGAATCAAAGCTATTTCCATCTCCAACCTCCTCCCATGAGATGAGACCCTTATTCCCGGCCTTCATATCTGGAAGCTGTAACCATTATGTATGAAGAAAGAGAGCATATCATCCGAGGGATATGCTCTCTACTTCCTATTCGTCCCTTTTGAACAGTTCCTTATAACTAGTGCCGAGCGTCAAGGCTCCCAAAAGCCCGAAGGCTCCGGCAATCAGCCATACGACACTCTCTGTCGGTGTGTCCGATTGCAGAAGACCGGCCAGTAACCCGAATAAGACGATGACAGCCAACGTTATTTTCTTTTTCAAAAAGAACCCTCCTGTAAGTTTCGCTACTACATGTACGAATTCCTTCCGGTAAACGTTCCCTATCAATTCCACTTCTTCAGCGCATGCCACAAACCTTTCAGCTTCCGCTCAATCGGACGGTCCTTTCCTTCCTGCTGCTTCTGCCATTCATTGTAACTTGCAACCGCAATCAGGACAAGTCCCGCCATCAGCAGGTACACCCACCATGGAACGTTTCCCCAGTATGGTTTGGTTTGATAAAGGACGTTGAAAATAAGAACGCCCATACCGACGAAGAAATACGATTTGATTTTGAACTGCATACCGGCGACCATCGACAGAAGGGAAAGACCTCCGATGATCCATGCATCCCAGATCGTATGGCTCTTTATCGCGTCAACAACGAGATAAGCAGCGACAAGGAGGACTGCGGCGAATTGGATTTTGTTCATCACACCAGGTGCATCCGACCACAGCTTTTTCCTCATGAGAGCGAGTACGACAAGGAGCGGAAGCACTTGAAGCTCCGCCATGAATATGTCCGGAATGGAAGCCTCGTATGCCAGAAGAATAAGCAGGTAGGATGCGTATAAACTACCGGCTCCGGCCGTATAAGAAATTCTGTCTGCATTCCGTCCCATCCATTTGGATGCATTGACCCACAGCCATGCCGTCAAAGCAAGAAGCGGAAGGATCCGAATCCATACCGAATCATCACCGAACGACAAACCGTTCAGGAAAAGCAGGTACACAAGCGCAGAGAAAGAATACGCGTCCACCTCATAATTAGAACCGATGAGCATGCGGTGGAATTTCTTCCCTGCAGCAAGAAGCAGAGCTACACATCCAAGGACGACAACAATTTTGATCCCACGATCCCACGCCTGGTTCTCCAGAAGATCGACCAAAATCAAAAGCGGCGCAAATCGGACGATGCTCCAATTTCTCCGGTGCAGGAAATAAAGGATAGAAACCGCATAGGCGAGCGGGAGGAGAAATTCCCAAGGCGCCCACGTCTGTCGGAAGACAGTAAAGTACAGGAGACCGAGGATGGAAAACGGAATCCAATACCATTCCAAGCGGCTTTTCCAAACCAGGGGAAGGACTGCCCAAGCACCAAGAAACAGCGCACTTGCCACCATGAAGGTATACCCGCTGAACACATCCTCATACAGAGAATAATAGCTTCCCAGTGTGAAGAGAAACAGGAAGACTACACTCATCCCGAAGTACAGCATCAGCTTGATTTCCCACTCCCTCTCTGCCTTCCATGCACTGAAAAGATAGACAGCGGCCGGAACGACAAGCAGGATGGGATGGACCGCCGGTTCGGGTGTGACCTGATCAAACAGACAGGCGAGGATAACAAGCGGATGGACGGCGTGTCCGGTCCAATAGAAGTTTGGCTGCATCCCTTCCCACTTCGTGCGTCCAAACTCTCCAAGAGCGACCATCACTACAGGGGCGAACGCAGTAAAGATAAGTAAAGACGCAAAGCTCTCTAGTGAGAGCGGTTCGGCTAATGAAAAGTAAAAGAATAAAGTGACGATGGATACCGCAATCCAAAGCGATGACTGACCGGTGGAACGGATGAGCCAGTACAGCATAGCCGTGCCGCCAAGTAAAATCAGCGGAGCGATGAACATCCGGTCCACGTCGGCCGTACCGAGAAAAATTATACCGAAGATATACGCACCTTGACCGATGTTAAAGCTGGCCTTCGACAGGCCGTTCTCACCGATCCGCTTCCAGAAAAGATGCAGCAGGCAAAGGAGTACACCGGTCAAAGCCAGGTGGAACGGGACGCCGAACGTATCGGCATAGCCGGGCACCCACTCGATTACCTTTAAATACAAGGCACCAGAGGCCGCAAGCCAGGAGGCCGGCTGGATCCATACGACAGCTTTTTCTACAGATTCTGCCGACTGTTTCCACTTCACCACATAGGCAAGACAACCGACAACAAACAGCTGGAACGCGCTGTATCCGTATAGAATTTCATAAAAGCTGTAGCAGATGGTTCCTGCCATAAGGACTGCCGATACCACGAGACTGCTTTCCTTCACCGATTGGAGCCAAGGCTGTTTCGTCCAGAGTCCGACATAGAGGAGGGTGACAACAGCCGTCAGGAACAGCTCCAGGAACAGTGGGAAGACCGCGATCTGCTCCCATACCTGCCACAAGCCGACATAGAAGAATACCGGCGCCATGTAGCTGAATAATGGATAACGAAGCAGATTGGCCAGCACAAGGTAGTTGCCTGCCACGACTAAATAAGCGGCGGCAAACATCCAGGAACTTTCGCCTTCTCTGAGTAAAACACTCTCGTAGCTGATATATAAGAAGGCACAGAACGAGACGACGGCACTTGTATAACGGAACACCTTCTGAATAAAGTCGTGATTCCGGAAAGCATAGGCGAAGCCGAGATAAACTCCTCCAGCGACGGCGTAAACGACCCCGTCCACAGCCTGAAGCGGTGTATGGTCGACGAGTTGATAAACGGCATACACGAACATGACGGAGAAGACGAACTGATATTCCTTCGTACGGTACACGAATACCATCGCCATATAAATACAGGCGGTAAGCAGAAGGTTAAAGCTGTACAGCACCTCATTTTCGAAAAAGAATAAAAGCAGCATCGTCGAAAGGATCAAATTCAACTGAGCATATAAAGGCAGTTCTTTTGTAAACAGACGCCACTTGTCAAACGTGCCGTATTTCGTATAAATCACCAGCAGCCCTGCATTGAATACCATTAGAAACGTATAGAAAACGTCTATCGACAGCGGCAGAGCACCCAATGCAAAACCGACCGTCAACGAAAGAAAGACGAGCGATATCCAGACATACAGACGTGATTGATGATCGAACGCATGCTTTACGTATAAAGGAAGCGGCAGGAAGGCACCAAGAAATCCGAGCAGGTATCTCCCTTCCCCCGTCAAAGAGAGGAAGCTCCCGAACAGCTCGAAATACCCGATGGCGACGACAGCGATCGGAATCAACAGACTTCCGAGCGTCAAAAAGGCGAAGGCCGTCTTTTCGATCTTCAAGAACCGCTGCGTTCCATAACTGAGACTATAGAAGAACAAAGAAACGAACGCGATGGAAAACACCTTCATCCCTGCCCCCATCTGGTCCCACTGGCTTGTTGCAACAATCAACCCGGTAATGAGAAGGAGCGCGACACCAAGGATGAGCGACCACGTGATATTCCGCTCGCGGACCTCTTCCTTTGATTTCCTTACAGGTTCCGGCTTTTTAACAGCAGGAGACGGCTTCTCCTGCACCGGTACAGGGGGATCGACACGCACGTCCTCCTTATTCTCGCGTTCCACTCTTCTGTCGTGCAGGTACTTTACACTCGCATCCATGACCGTACGATACGTTTCTTCGGACAAGTAACCCTCCCTCCGAAGATGAGCCAATCTCTCTTTAAACACATCATGCTGTGTATCTTCTGATGAATGATTCATAGCATCCTCCCCTCTCCCTCTATCTTACGAAACGGACGCTCCGGCTTATGCAGACGTGTGGGTCTGCCTTTATGGATGGCCGATCGTTATGTAATTCAAATAATAGTTGACCGCCATCAACAAAAAGAAGCTGAAAAGCATGACGGTATTGACGATCATCAGCCAATACTTCTCAATAAACGCGGCAAAGAGAATACCGATTGGTCCGAACAGGAAGGTAGCCATCCAAAGCGGGCTGTCCGACCGGAAGAACAGATTCGGAATCCAGACGATGATACAGATCAAAAAGCATACCAGTGAGGAAATGTAATAGATTCTTTTTCTTTCCATTGCACCAAAAACCCCCAACTAATCTATGATGTAACATACACGAAATGGAAATTCTATCTTATCGTACCACAGCTTGGAATTCTATGACGAAATTTGTATAAAATAAGGGACTTCCCGGCTGTTCTTCTACATAAAAAAAGTCCGGTTCTATACTAAGAACCAGACTAACAGGCTGTGGAAAGACATCATTTTTCAGGGCTTGATGCGGGAAACAGGCGCTTCAAAGCAAAAAAAGTAAATGAGACGGTCAGCGGATAATGAAATCCCCCGACTTCGTATCTACTGTTAAAGCAGGCGCCTTACCGCTTCCACGCATCCCTTTCAAGCGGTGCTCTTCCTTTTCTTCATAAACGAGGTCATCCAGACGAACGGTGCCGTCCCCGGAATGAGATGCGAATTGGACCTCAAGATTTTTCGGTTCCTTTCCTTGGTAATCCCAAGCCACATCCCCACTGTGGGTCTTTATGTCTGCCGTTCCATGAATCGAAGGCTTCTTCACGATCACATCGCCGGAATGCGTGGATAAACCCAGCTCTTTCCCTGACAGTTCTTCGAAACGGAAGGAGCCGCTTTGGGATTTCCAGTCACCCGAACCTACCTCATTTTGTTCCAACGACACATCCCCGCTCTCTGTTTTCCAGTGCAGGGTGGAAAACTCGCTGTCTACCATTTGAAAATCACCGGAAGCAGTATCTACGTCCGCCTCCTTCCCCTTCAGAGACTCTATCCGGATATCGCCGGACTCGCTTTTAATCGTGACGGATGCAAACAGTTCTTCAGGAATCGCGATCTCCACTTCCGGTCCTTTTGATTGAAGACCGAACGAGAGATTGACAGACGGTCCGGAGTCAAGCTGCTGAAGTGTCCACGTCCTTTTCCCTTCCTTTACAGCGTACATCTCTTTATTCCGTTTATTAGCAGGGCCCTTATACACCAACGTCAGTTCCTCTCCCTCTGCAGGAACGAGATGAACATCCATCGATGTCACGTCCATCTTAAGATTCTTCAGCTCTGATATGTCGTACTTCTCTGTTGCCTGTACTTCTTCCGCATCAATCACGAATAAAGAGACGATGCTCCCGATCCCACTTACGACGAACACACTGACTAATACGATCCACCACTTCTTCATGCTCATTCTCCTTTAATGAGATGCCTATTGTATTTCAGATACGTCAAACTTCCTTTATACAGCCATTTACCTAAATGCCACAAACCGATCATCAGCATGATGCCGCCGCTGCCCATCGTCATCGCCATGAAAAAGTCGGCAAAGATATTAGAATACGTCCGGGTGATGAGCATGAACAGGAAGGCAAACGGCGTCAATGCCAGTGCTGCTGCCGTAGCGACCAAGCCGACATAAATCCCGAGAATGCCTAGTGCCGGACCGAGTACGATGACAAGGTTAAAAAGGCTCAAACTGAGACTTGCCAGAATGGCACGGAAGATATTCGGAAAGGTGCGATGCTTCTCCGCCTTCTCTATCAATGTACTCGCGATATATTCCTTCGCTACCTGCTTCGGGTGCCCCAGTTCACGGATTACCTCCTCCTCTTCCCTGCCTTCCTTCATCCCGACGCGGATGTGTTCCTCGTAATCAAATAAGATTTCCTTTCGTTCCTCTTCCGGGAGACCGCGCAGCTCCCGTGCCAATCGATCCATGAATACGGCCTTCTTCATTCCTTCATCCTCCTTTTATCCATCAACCCATTGACGGCTTCCGCTAAACGCGTCCATTCCTCCATGAGCGTTTCCATCCTCTGTGTTCCTTCTTCGGTCAACTGGTAGTATTTCCTCGCCGGCCCCTCCCTCGACGGAGCCATATACGTGTCCAAGTACGCCTCTTTCGTCAACCTCCGGAGCAGGGGATACAACGAGCCCTCCCCGATCTCCATATGTTCGGATATATTTTGAGCGAGCTCGTAGCCGTACTGATCTTTCTCTGCAATCAAGATCAACACACACAGCTCAAGCGCCCCTTTCTTGAATTGTATATTCAGTCTGACACCAACTTTCCATTTGTTGGTATAAGAATATCACTCAGTAGTGAACATTGCAAGGTACTGGATGAAAAAAATGAAAGTCCTGAGACTTTCCATGGACCCGCTAAGCCTGGGTTTCTTTTTTCTCCAAAAAATACTTGATCCCTGCCACCGTCCCGATACCGAGCAGGGCGTAATGCAGTCCTGTCACTGTGGACTGCGGAGTAATGCCGTTCTGCCAGAAAGAAAATGCAACCCCGAGCACGATAGCAAGAATCGGAATGAACCGGTTCGGTACCCTGTCCGTCTGCCGGATGGCATAAAGGACGAGCGCAAGGCCTGCATACGGTGTGAACCCTGTCATGAAGTCCATCATCATCCTCATTTCTTTATTAAGACATATACTTATACGTATTCACAGCCAATCCTTTCAAGTACGCCAACGACAAAAAGCGTCCTGCTTCCATCAGCAGGACGCTCTTCTTATATCTGTTGAATTCCCTCTACAAGTGTTTCAATCAGGAAATTCAAGTCTTCTTCTTCGATGACAAGCGGTGGAGCAAGCGTCAGAACATTATTGAACCCGGCAACGGTCATGCCGTTCTTGCCAATGATGATCCCCTTCTCCTTGCAGTAACCGATGACTTTATTCACCTTGCTTATGTCGAGCGGATCCTTCGATGCCTTATCCCGGACAAGCTCGATCCCTACAAGAAGCCCCTTCCCTCTCACATCTCCGACATGCGGGTGGGACTGGAGACGGTCGGATAATTCATTTCTTAAAAGGGACCCCAACTGTTTCGAACGATCGAAAAGATTCTCCTGTTCCATAATTTCAATGTTTTTCAGCGCGACGGCGCAGGCGGCAGGATGACCACCGAACGTATTGATATGACGGAAGAAATCATACGCATCCTCCCCCGAGAACGCCTCGTAGATATCCCGGCGGACAGCTGTGGCAGACAAAGGCTGATAGGCACTCGTAATTCCTTTCGCCATCGTAATGATATCCGGTTTCACACCATAATTCATGAAGCCGAACGGTTCGCCCGTGCGTCCGAAACCGCAGATAACTTCATCGACGATCAGAAGCGCCCCGTGCTTCTCGCATACCGCTTTCACTTCTTTTAAATATGATTCCGGCGGTGTAATGATTCCACCTCCGGTGATGATCGGTTCCATGATGACGCCGGCGATGGATTCGCTCATTTCCCATGTCATCACTTGATCGATTTCCTTCGCTCCCCATCGGTCTGATTCATCGTGGTTATTCCGGTACGTATCCGGCGGAGCGACATGGAGGAATCCCGGGGCGAGCGGTTCGTACTTAAACTTTCTTTGGGCCTGACCTGTTGCAGAAAGGGCAGCGGCGGAATTGCCGTGGTAAGCCCTGTAGCGGGAAATGAATTTAGAACGATAGGTATCCCCTTTTTGCTGATGATACTGCCGGGCAATCTTGAAAGCCGCTTCATTCGCCTCCGAGCCGCTGTTGGAGAAGAAGATAACGTACTCATCTCCGAGCATTTGATTAAGCTTTTCCCCCAGCTTGATGGCGGATTCATGACTCTGGCTCATCGGCATATAGGACAGCTGTTTGATTTGATCATAAGCCGCCCGGGCAAGCTCCTCCCGTCCGTAGCCGATATTCACACACCAAAGGCCGGACATCGCATCCAGATAACGGTTGCCGTCGACATCCGTGATCCAGGCGCCTTTCCCCTCTTTTACAATCATCGTTTCCTTAGGATTGTACGGCTTCATGCCGTGCCATACATACTTCTCATCCTGAGCGTGCAGTTCACTTTTAACATCCGCTTTTGCCATCTTGCCGCCTCCTTTATTTGGTTACTTCCATTATCTGATATGACAAAGGCAGGCGCATTAGACATTGTGTCAAACACTCAACGTTCCATTTAAACATTTTGACTATAAAAAAAACGCATCCCAGTGGATACGTTCTGTTCAGCCGGTTAAGAGACTTAAAACAACAAATATAAGGATGTAAGAACAGCCTTTGAGTACAGGGAGCAGGGAAGTGGGCAGACTCCGACCTAAAGGAGAAAGCAGGAAGAAGGCTCGCCTGCCGTGCCGTAGAGAGCGCCCCATTTTCCCGGAAACACCACCTTCTCCTATTATCCCTCTTCAACAAGTCAGGTACACACGTGTTTTCAATGGATCGTTTCCTGATATTCATGAGCGAGGAGGGCAAATTCGATGACCTGCCTTTTCTCAGACTCCATAAAATCAGCGCCAAGAAGCATTTCCAGCTTTTCCAGTCGATGGTAAAGCGTCTGACGGACGACAAACACCCGGCTGGCCGTTTCCTTCTTGGATCCGTTGCATGCTAAGTAGACCCGCAGCGTTTCCAATAGATTCGTATGATGCTTTTCATCATAGTCAATGATCGGCTCCAGGTATTCATGGACGAGACTGTCGAGACTGCTGTGTTTATGTACGAGGGAGATCAGCCGGTACATGTGCATATCATCATAAAAATACTTTTCGTTCCCGCATGGAAGCTTATCCTGAATTCCGAGTGTCTCCTGGGCCGTCTCGTAGCTCTCCCATAATTGATCCAGACGCTTCACATATTTCCCACCTGCAATTTGGAAGGATTCGATGCTCGAATCATGAAGCATGCTGATCTTGCGCAGCCGGTCGATTCCCTTCTTCAAACGCGGCTTCCACTCTTCTCCGTCCTTCTTATCGAGAAGAATAAAGGTCAGCAAATGGCGTTTCTCGACAGGAAATACGAAGTAACCGTTCTGATCGAAAATGTTATGAAGCAGCATATTTAAATACGTAATATCCGGATTGTTGGCCTGTGATTCACTCATATGCAGCTTCACGGTCAAAACGATAGCGCCGGAGATTTCCGAACGGATTTTATAATGGGTAAGATGATCTCTGATTTCCTCCATGGTGTGCACCCCTTGCAGCCATTCGACGAGCCATTCCGTCTCCTTGGCTTTCCGCTTCTCCTCGGTGTAGAGCTCCCGGAGCAGATATTGAGCAAGCGCCGTTGCTGTCCGGTCAAGGAGAAGGGATTCAAATTCACCGAACTCTCTCCGGTTGCACACTAAATAGATCGAAGCGAACTCGCGGTCGAAAACGTGAACCGGCTGTTTGATCACGTGCTTCGACTGTTCCTTCGACCGGCGGTTCAGATCAGAAATAACCTTCTCCCGATCCACTTCCCGAAGTCCGGGAATGGTTACGACTTTATGATCTTTCGCAATATAAACCAGCTGGCAGTTGACATACTGCTGGAGATATTTAAGAATTTCAAAATAATTGTCAATAGCAAGCACGCGCTTATTCAGTCGCTGCGCATAATCTTCCAGATTCGAAATGAGTTCGTATTGATGATTGATTAAATTGGCGTGGATATCCTGAGTAATCTCGACGAACGAGACCTCCTCTTCGAAAACGATGATCGGGAAATAATTTTCCTCTGCAATCGACAGGGCTTCATCAGAAATGGCGTGAACGAAGCTGCCTAACTCGATGCAGATGCCTGCGACTTTCCGGTCGATCAGCTGATGAAGAAGGTGGACAAACAACCCGTCGTCATCCTTCCAGCCGAAGCCGGTGGATAATACAAGCTCTCCGCCTTTCAAATTACTGCGTACATCGATCATTTCGAATACATGGACCCACTTGACCAGGCGGTTCATTCCATTATGTCCTGCAATGACCTTTGCAGAATCGAAGTGCTTTCTGTTCAAGACATCCTTCATTGAAATGCGATACTTCATAGAAATACCCCTCTTCCAAAGTACTACAAACTATCAGAAAAATCTAATTAATTGTGAGAAAATCTTACAAAACAGAAAAATCCTCCTATACATTTCTTGCATGCCGGACTATTTACACAGGTGAAGCGCGATGTCACCTAATCATGACATAAACGCAACCGTCCGTTGACAAGATGCCTTTGGAATTTTATAGAAACTCTTCCCTTCCTTCTATACAATAAGAGTATAAGAAACGAGAGGGGTTTACAGATGACGTTTGGTGAGAAGGTCCGAAAGTTAAGAAAAGAAGATGGATTGTCGCAGGAGGCATTAGCAGAGGAATTGGATACGACAAGGCAGGCAGTGAGTAAATGGGAAAATGATCAAGGTTACCCTGATACAGAAAAACTTCTTACGATCGCCACCTATTTCGGAGTTTCCATCGACTACCTATTAAAGCAGTCCTACGGAACAAGTGCACCGGAAGCAGAAACCTATTACGTCAGTGATGAAATGGCGGAAGGATACGTTGATCAAATGACGAAAATGGCACGGCCGTTTTCTTGGAGTGCAGTTCTGATAGCCTCTGCCTTTGTCCCCTATTTACTTTTCACCCGTCCGGCGGTGTACGCATTTCTCATCGTGCTGCTCGGGAGTGCAGGTCTGCTTACCTTTATTTATGCCGTGTCCAAAGAATCGAAGAAGTACGACGTTCTAACCACAAAGCCGCTCACGTTCGACCATACTTACCTCAGTCAGTTGACGGAACAATACGAGCAGATAAAAAAGCGGTTTTCTATATGGATCGGCGCCGGCATCACTTTTATCATCATCGGGGTTCTATCCTTTGCATTAGAGGAGAACGGGATTACACAAGGGTATTTAACAGCATACTACCCGGTTTTCGTGCTTTTGATCGGAATTGGTGCAGCAGCTCTCTTCCGGACGCTCCCTGTATTGGCCGCTTATCAACTGCTTGTGCATAATGAACAACATATCCAAGCTCTCCAAGCACGCTCTGAGAAGAAATGGCGGAAATTATGGAAAGAATGGTTTTAAACAGAAAACAGCCGGCGCTAACGCCGGCTGTTCAGGTTGTCCAGAAACGTTAAATTGCCTTAACGTGGGGTACAGGCAGAATCGTTCTTTATCATAAAGCACTCGATCTACCCTTCGTCTACTAACAAGGAACTTTTCTCACGCAGCTGCAGCCTTATAAAATCCCGGCCTTCTTCTGCTGCTGAACAAGAATCGTGGAAAAGTATTTTCGGGAATCCGGATGGAGAATATGCAGCCTCTCCGTTTTCGATCTCGTGGAATCGTTCCCCTGATAATCGAACTCAAGGAAGGCACCATCGAGATTCTCCGTCACCCCTTTGATGATATATCCCTGCTCCAGTAAAAAATCGATTTTCTCCCGTTCCGCTTCAAATTCCTGATAACTGGACATGTCCATCTCCTCCTTTTAAGCTTCTGCTTTCGGTTTAAATTCATCCGTTCCGGTTTTCTTACCCAACCGTTCCTCGACAAAGCGCTCCCCTATTTCCCAATCCCGGCCTACTGTAATACCCAGGTAGTCCTCATCACTAGGGTTGTCGATTTCTGCCTGCCGGTGTTTGTTGAAGTACCAGTATTTTGCAAGGACATAATAAATGGCGGCACCCGCAGCGAATCCGACGAAGAAGGAATACGTACTGAAGGAATAGGCAAGCACACTTCCTATTACCCAGGAAATAATTCCGGCCCAATTCACACCCCCGTCATAACGGTACTGGCCTTTATGTTCATACAGATCGTAAACATTCATCCGCCGTTTACGCAGGAGATAGTAGTCTGCAAAAATGATGCCGACTATGACGGAAAGAACTGCGGCAGCAATAAGCAGGACGGACATGAGCAGGTTAAAAATACTCCACGGCTGAATGATAGTCCCTATCAGACCGGCCATAAATACCCCCGCCCAAAACGGCAGCTTCGGTCCGCCCACGTTAGAGAAAATAGTGGCAGCAGGTACAATATTTGCAGAGACGTTCGTCGACCATTGAGCGAGAACAATCATAAGCAAAAGAATACCAAGAACGAGCCCGCTGGCAGACTCCTGCAGGGCGACGACCGGGTCGAAATTGGAAACGGCAATATAGGAAACCGCTCCGAGTACGACAATGAACGTCTGTGTCAGCGGCAGGGCGACGAGGCTGCCTACGAGCGCACCTTTATTCCTTTTCACCCAGTTCCGCTCATGCTTCGGAGCTTTGATGAAGCGGGAAATCGATGAAATATCGGCAGCAAGCGTCGACCAATACCCCATGTTTCCGACTACGACGATCATAAAGGCTGTGAAGGCGGCTCCTCCGGTAACCGGGCTTTCCACCCATGACCAAATGTCTTTGTTCTGAGCAGCCGCTTCTCCGGACAGGTTAAAGAACATCCATACGCCAATCAGGATAATGATTGGAGCTGCCAAATCAGCAAATTTCTCTACAGCTTTAATACCCAACGCAGTATTGAATAATTGAAATAAAGCAAAAAGAACGTAACAGATGAACCAGTTATCAAAGCCTGTGAGGATGTTCAAAATTCCATTGATGGCCGTCGACCCGAAATACGTATTGATTCCAAACCACATCGAGGCAGCAACTCCTCTTACGATGGAGGGAAAGTGCGTGCCGATCGTACCGAACGGTGCTCTCATATAGACAGGAAAGGAAATACCATGTTCAATACCTATATCCGCCGTGAGCGTAATGAAAAGCCCGATCAGAATGGTTCCAATCAGCGTACCGAGGACGACCCAAATCAAGGAAATGGACTGAACACCTGCTCCACCGATGGCAAAGGCGGCTAACACAACTGCCATCCCAACCCACATGAATGTAAATCCGAGCGTACTGATTTTCCTTTCGCGGTGAGGAATCGGCATAAGGTCCGGCGACTTTAAATGGTTGTTACTTTTGTCCATAGTCGGACTCCTCCTACTTATGAATTTGAGGCGGCCGCCCTTAGGAGAGGGCGGCCGGACCATCAATTCTGGTACAGTTCCTGCTGATTTTCTTTCCTTTCCCCAAAGCGGGCCCGCTTCAAGTAGCTGCCGCTTCCAATTTCACCGACGAACTCCTTGTCCTTGATGACGTACGATCCGCGTGACAAAACGCTGACAGGTTGTCCTGTTACTTCCATCCCCTCGAAAGGATTGTAGTCGGCAGCCATATGGCTTGTATCGACGGAAATCTTCCGCTCAATATCCGGATCAAAAATGACGAGGTCGGCATCAGCACCGATGCTGATCGTCCCCTTCTGTGGGAAAAGTCCAAACGTCTTCGCAATCCGGGTGGATGTGATATCCACGAACTGGTTCAGACTGATTCTGCCCTTCTTCACACCTTCTGAGAACAAAATCGTCATCCGGTCTTCGATAATCGGTCCTCCATTCGGTATTTTCGTAAAATCGTCCTTGCCCATATCTTTCTGGCCTTTGAAATCAAACGAACATTGATCCGAACCGAGCGTCTGCAGCACACCTGTTTTCAAAGCATTCCACAGCACATCCTGATGTTCCTTTTCACGGAGCGGAGGGGACCAGACGTATTTCGCCCCTTCAAAATCCGGCTTCTCTAAATAGGATTGATCGAGAACCAAATATTGTGGACACGTCTCTCCAATGATGTGATAGCCTTTTTTCCTTGCTTCCGCTATCTCTTTGACCGCCTGTCCGCAGGAGACGTGGACGACATAGAGCTGGGAGTCGGCAAGCCCTGTCAATTGCGCAGCGCGTCCGGTCGCTTCCCCTTCCACTTCCGGCGGCCTTGTCAACGCGTGATAAATCGGCTCCGTCTGGCCGGCTGCGAGTGCCTTATTAACAAGATGTTCGATGACATCTCCATTTTCCGCATGGACCATGACAAGCGCACCGAGCCGCTTCGCTTCTTCCAGCGTCCGGAATAATGTTCCATCGTCTGCTTGGAACACGTTCTTGTAAGCCATGAAAACTTTGAAGGAAGTGATGCCCTCCTCATCGATCACGCTCGGAAGCTGTTCCAAAACGCTCTCATTCATTTCGCTGATCATCAAGTGGAAACTGTAGTCGATGACCGCCTTATCTTTGGATTTTGCATGCCACTCATCAATGGAGTCCTGAAGCGGTTTCCCTTTGTTCGTCAGACAGAAATCGATCACGGTCGTTGTCCCGCCGTGAGCCGCCGCAATGGTCCCCGTTTCAAAATCGTCTTTACTTACCGTGCCGCCGAACGGCATTTCCAAGTGAGTGTGCGGATCGATGCCGCCCGGAAAAACGTATTTCCCTTCCGCATCCACGACTTCTGCCCCCGCTTCGGATAACTGGTTACCAATCAAAGCGATCTTTCCATTCTCTACAAGAATATCGGCCTTGTAGGAATCGGATGCCGTTACGATCATTCCGTTTTTGATGAGTTTCTTCATTCTATCCCTCCGTATATTATTTGATTAAATCGACGTCACACGCTGCTGCGGCACCGATGGCTGTCTGCCGCTCGTTCCAAGTCATCGGCGGCTTGCCGTTGGCATACTCCACCATATCGATCGCCCCGTCGACAGGACAGACGATCGAACACAAGTTGCACCCGACGCAGTCTTCTTCCCTGACACGAAGGATATCGTTTCCGCCCTCATCCTTCAGCATATCGATACACTGGTGGGACGTATCTTCACAGGCGATGTGGCACTTATTGCAATTGATGCACACATCATTATTGATCTTTGCGACAATCTGATGATTGAGATCAAGGTTCCCCCAATCCGAATACTTCCCGACCGATTTGCCGACGAGGTCCATGACGGAATCTATGTTCTTCTCGTCCAGGTAGTTGTTCAAGCCGTCAATCATATCTTCGACGATACTGAATCCATGGTGCATAGCCGCTGTACAAACTTGGACACCGGTTGCTCCCATGAGCATAAACTCAACAGCCTCTCTCCAGCTGGATACGCCGCCCATACCGGAAATCGGTACGTTTATTTTCGGATGGCGCGCACATTCCGCTACCATATTGAGTGCGATCGGCTTAACAGCAGGACCGCAATAGCCGCCGTGCGCCCCTTTCCCGGCTACGTTCGGTATCGTGTCCCACGTATCGATATCGACACCCGCAAGGCTGTTGATCGTATTGATCATACTGACCGCATCAGCTCCCCCGTTAACAGCAGCTTGTGCAGTGAAGGTAATATCGGTAATGTTAGGAGTTAATTTGACGATGACCGGCGTCTGCGCCACTTCTTTCGCCCACATCGTCTGCTTCTCCACAAGCTCCGGGACCTGCCCCGATGCCGCTCCCATCCCCCGTTCGGCCATTCCGTGCGGACAGCCGAAGTTGAGTTCCAATCCATCGACACCGACATCCTCCACACGTTTGACGATTTCATGCCACTTCTCCTGAGTCGGTTCGACCATCAGGGAAGCGATGATCGCGTGGTCCGGGTATTTTTTCTTCGTTTCATAAATTTCCTTCAAGTTGACTTCGAGCGGCCGATCTGTGATCAGCTCGATATTATTGAATCCAGCAACTTTCTTCCCATTGAAATTCACGGCTGCGAAACGGGAGGAAACGTTCAAGATCGGCTCCCCGAGCGTCTTCCATACCGCACCGCCCCATCCTGCTTCAAAAGCACGCTGCACTTGGTAACCTGAGTTCGTTGGTGGAGCGGATGCCAGCCAGAATGGGTTCGGAGATTTGATTCCTGCAAGATCCAAACGTAAATCTGCCATAGATGAAAGCCTCCTCTTTTATTCGTTTATCTCATCAACGTTGGTGCCGGTGCGAGTTTCTTATGAATAGCCATAGCCGCCTCTTTCCCCTGCTGAGCAGCTGTGACGACCATCGCCTCTCCTTGTCCTTTAGCGAAAATGACATCGCCTGCAGCGTAGACGTTTTCCTTAGACGTCTGCAGCGTTTCCGGATCGACTTTAAGCACGCCATTGGCATGATCCAGTCCAAATTGCTCCAACATTTCCGTATAGCGATTTTGACCGATTGCTTTAATGACGACATCCACATCCATCGTGAACTCGGAATCCTCTACCGGCGCCGTCTTCCTTCTTCCATCCGCTTCCGCTTCGCCGAGAGCCATCTTCATACACTTCAGCCCGGAAACCCTGCCCTCTTCATCACCGATTACTTCCACAGGCTGTGTCAACCAGTGGAAGGAGACATCATCCTGTTTTGCGAAATCATATTCGAAATCGTACGCGGTCATTTCTTTCGCTGTCCTTCTGTAAACGATTTTTACATCCGCGGCTCCTTTACGCGCTGCGCAGGTGGCGGCATCGATGGCCGTGTTTCCCGCTCCCACGACAATGACGTTCTTACCGAGCAGTTCCTTCGTGATCGGCTGTGTCTTCGTTTCTTTCACAAATTCGATGGCATCCCGGACACCCTCCAGCTCTTCTCCAGGGATGCCCAGCATCGGTACATGACCCATGCCGATGGTCAGGACTACTGCATCATACTTCTCTTCCAGCTCCGACAGGCTCACATCCACGCCTACCTTTGTATTCGTGCGGATTTCTACATCCAATTTCCGAACTTGGTCGACTTCCCAACGCGAAACGTCCTGGGGCAGACGGAAAGAGACGATGCCGTATGTATCGAGTCCTCCCGCTTCTTTCTCTGCCTCGAATATCGTCACTTCATAGCCGAATCGTGCAAGCTCACGAGCTGATGCCAGACCAGCCGGCCCACCCCCGATTACCGCCACTTTCTTCCCATTCTTCTCCCCCGGCTTGAACAGCAGCTGCTCATTTTTGATTGCCCAGTCTGTGGCAAACCGCTGCAGATCACCAATAAGGATCGGTTCTGTCGAATGGTTGAGCACACAAGCACCTTCGCATAACTCTTCTGTCGGACACACCCTCGCACACGTCGCTCCGACCGGATTCGCTTCCATGATCGTCGTCGCTGACCCTTTCAAGTTTCCGGAAGCGATCTTCTTAATGAACTTCGGTATATCTATACTTGTCGGGCACGCTTTGATGCAGGGAGCGTCATAGCAGTATAAGCAGCGGTTCGATTCCTCCATCGCCTCCTGTGTATTCAGGCCGGTATGGACCTCCTTGAAATTCGCCTGCAGATTATCGAGAGAGATACCCTTGCTTTTCAACTGAGTCAATGCTTTTCCCTCCTCTTAGTAATCGTCCATATAAAAAAGTCCTGTATAAAACGACCGATGTTCCTTCGTTCTACACAGGACTTCCAAGTGTTCGTGTTGTTATGGGAGCAGCTGTCCCATTTTCTCGTAGGTTTCTGGTCTTCGATCCCGGTAAAACTGCCATGTGTCCCGGACTTCTCGGATGAACTTCTTGTCCATCTCTCCGATGATCACCTCATCCTTATCCCGACTTCCTTTAGCGACGAAATCCCCCCTCGGATCGACAAGGTACGATTGTCCGTAGAATTCCCCCATATTCCATGGTCCTTCATAACCGACGCGGTTAATCGCTGCAAGGTAATAGCCGTTTGCTACCGCATGAGCCGGCTGTTCGAGTTTCCAAAGATATTCGGAAAGACCTGCAACAGTCGCAGACGGGTTGAACACAACCTCTGCGCCGTTCAAGCCGAGTAATCTCGCCCCTTCCGGAAAATGTCTGTCATAGCAGATATACACGCCGACTTTTGCAAAAGCGGTATCAAATACCGGGTACCCGAGGTTGCCGGGCTTAAAGTAATACTTCTCCCAGAACCCGTATCCCTCGTCTCCTACTCCGACATGAGGAATGTGCTGTTTTCGATATTTACCAAGGTACGAGCCATCTGCGTCAATGACAGCAGCTGTGTTGTAATAGGTTGCAATCCCTTCTCTTTCATAGATAGGAAGAACGATGACGACACCGAGCTCCTTCGCGATTTCCTGAAAGCGGATGGTAGTCGGTCCGTTCGGAATTTCCTCAGCGGCCTCGTACCACTTCGGGTTCTGCTCGGAACAGAAATAAGGACCGTAAAAAATCTCCTGCAGACAAATGATCTGCGCCCCTTTACCCGCCGCCTCCCGGACGAGCTTCTCATGCTTTTCAATCGCTGCCTGCTTGTGTACTTCGACTGGCTCGGAACCATCAACGTCATGAGACGCCTGGATCAAGCCGATTTGAACGTTATCAGACATAACTATTCCTCCTTATGTAAAGGTTGTTGTCTAGATAGAACATCGTGAACAAACACGGGCCGGCACCCCATCTTGCCAAAAAGAAAAAAGTATTGAATTTTCAGTATTTTATAATTACTTTACACGATATGAAAAGAATTTCCATTATACATAGTGTAAAAAGTTTGTCAGGTAGAGTTGTATATTTTGTAAAAAGATGGGATTTAACTATATGGAAAGAAGGGGGACCGAGAAGTTTGATGATAAAGATAGAGAGAAACGGAAACCCTCCCGGATTTCCGTTTTTGTATTAGAACCAGCGCTGTGTCAGCATTTTACGTTTGGTGTAGAAGTTTAAGCCGTCCTTCCCGTTTGCATGAAGATCTCCATAAAATGATTTCTTGTTCCCGGAGAATGGGAAGAAAGCCATCGGGGCAGGTACATTCACATTGACCCCAAGCATCCCGGCGTCCATGTCTTCCCGGAACTGCTGGACAGCCTTCCCGCTGGATGTATAAATAACGGCGCCATTGGCGAATTCGGATTGATTGGCCGTTTCGATTGCTTCCTCCAATGTATCTACACGGACGATGCTGAGGACAGGAGCGAAAATTTCATCTTTCCATATTTTCATATCCTTCGAGACGTGATCGAAAATAGTCGCACCGAGGAAGTAGCCCGATTCATGCTCTCTAAGCTCGACTCTGCCGTCACGGACGAGCTTCGCATTGTCAGCCTCCCCTGCTTCAATATAGCCGAGCACCCTCTCCCTGTGCGTTTCCCTGATGAGCGGACCAAGGCTCGTCTCTTCTTCCAGGCCGTTTCCGACATTCAATGCATCCGCCGCCTCTTTCAGTTTTTGGACGAGACCATCAGCGACATCCCCGACCGCAACGACGACGGAGCAAGCCATACAGCGTTCGCCTGCACTGCCGAAAGCGGCGTTGATGATTCCTTCCACGGATTTTTCCAGGTTACAGTCAGGAAGAACGATGGAATGGTTCTTCGCACCGGCAAGAGCCTGAACACGCTTGCCGTGATCGGCGGCTGTACGGTACACATACTCAGCAACAGGCTGGGACCCGACGAAGGAAATAGCGTCGACTTCCTCATGCTCAAGCAGACCGTTGACGACGTCATGCGCACCATTAACGATATTGAGTACCCCTTTCGGAAGTCCTGCTTCATGGATGAGCTCGACGAGCATTTTCGCAAGGATCGGCGTCCGCTCCGACGGTTTCAATACAAACGTATTTCCACATACAAGAGCAAGGGGGAACATCCATAACGGTACCATCATCGGGAAGTTGAACGGTGTGATCCCGCCGACGACGCCGACCGGGTAGCGGTACATCCCCGAGTCAATGCCCTCTGCGATGTCCGGCAGCACATCTCCCATCATCAGGCTCGGTGCACCGGCCGCAAATTCGACACATTCGATGCCGCGCTGCACTTCCCCGGTTGCATCTTTCAACGTTTTCCCATTCTCCTGAGTCAGAGCCTTCGCCAATTCCTCGCGATTTTCAATAAGGAGCTGTTGGTATTTGAACATAATGCGGGCCCTTTTTGGCACAGGAACCTTCTTCCAGCTTTGGAAGGCCTTCCGTGCTGATTGGACGGCTTTGTCTACGTCCTCCTTGGAAGAAATCGGAACCTGAGCGATGATTTCTCCTGTAGCCGGGTTAGGGACTTCTTCCACTTTTCCATTTTCCGCTGCTACCCACTCGCCGTCGAT
Organism: Bacillus sp. SB49; assembly: GCF_000469135.2. NCBI lineage: Bacteria > Bacillati > Bacillota > Bacilli > Caryophanales > Bacillaceae > Bacillus > Bacillus sp. SB49. The sequence continues at coordinate 1,188,638 of NZ_CP048117.1, read as the reverse complement.
AAAGTTCTGGATGGTCACTTGATTTGATTTCGAGAAAGTCGTTTCCATTCGATCACCTCTATGGATAGATTCTGATGCTCTTCTCTTATTATAAATTCTGAAAATTTTAACATCAATGGACGAAGTGTCAAATGGATACCGATGGAAATTAACAGTGTGACGAATTCCCACGAAATTCTCTACGCTTTCGGGATATCAGGGAATCCACTGGATATTCTAATAAAAAATGGATGGAGGAGGATTATCGATGACGAATCAGAAGAAAGCAATCCAGCCGGAACAGCACCAGGAACGCCAGCCGGGGCTGGAAAGTGAGATGAAGCCGTTACCTGTTTATGTGGACAAAAAGTACAAAGGGAGCGGTAAATTATCTGGAAAAACAGCCCTGATCACAGGAGGGGACAGCGGTATCGGGAGGTCTGTCAGTCTGTACTTCGCTAAAGAAGGTGCAGATATTGCCATCCTTTATCTGGATGAGCATGAGGATGCCGCGTTTACGAAGCAGCTTATTGAAGCAGAAGGACGGAAATGTGTCTGCATCAACGGGGATGTCGGCAGAGCAGATTTCTGTGAATCGGCGGTGGAACAGGCGAAGAAGGTGCTCGGACGCATCGATGTCCTTGTAAACAATGCGGCCATGCAGTTTCCCCAAGGTGACCTGACTGCCATAACCAACGAACAGATGGAAAAAACGTTCCGGGTCAACTTCTTCTCTTACTTTTATATGGCGAAGGCGGTCCTTCCTCACATGAAGAAAGGAAGCAGCATCATCAACACTTCTTCCGTGACAGCATATCAAGGAAATGAACAACTGATCGACTATTCCGCAACAAAAGGAGCCATCACCACCTTCACCCGTTCCCTGGCCAAGTCACTTGTTGGCAAAGGAATCCGCGTCAACGGGATCGCACCCGGTCCGATATGGACCCCGCTCATTCCTGCCAGCTTTGATAAGAAGCAAACGGCTGAATTCGGGTCGGATAATCCAATGGGACGCCCGGGACAGCCGTATGAACTTGCGCCGGGTTATGTATATTTAGCAAGCGAAGATTCCAGTTACGTCACCGGTCAGATGCTCCACATCAACGGCGGTGTCCCTGTAAACGGATAAGGAGGCTCACCGGAAGCCCGGCAGAAAGCGCCACGTCTAGATAGGAACGCTAAAAGAGCTTCTTCAGGCCGTTGGTAAACCCTAAGCTATGGACGGTAGAGATAAAAAACTTCCGTCCATTAAACGTGCGAACCAACCCCTGTAGATAACAGAAATAAAACAAACGATAGACTTTTATGATTAAGGATGGAGGGGAATAGAGCAGACTCCTGTGGGAACTGCGGCACAGGTTAGACCCCGGAGCCCGCTCGCTCCCTATGAAAGTACTTGTTCAAGAAGCTGATAGAAAGCTTTCAATCAGCTTCTTTTTTATTCCATTCCATCCGCTCCGTGTTATAATAGACAAAATCCATTACATAATTGTTAGATTAAGGATGGTGTCGGCCATGGTTAATAGTTATTGTCACTGTTTCAGCAATGAAGAAGCGATTGCCAGAGGGGCAGCGGAAAATCGCTCCTACCTCGCCTGCGCATTCGTAAAGGGCCAATTCGGTGCCGTCGAGTTCAGCTTTCGAACAGGGTACATTGACAATCGAAAAGAGCCGGAATACACAACTTTCTACAAGGTATCAGAGGACTTGGAAGACGACGGGGAAACACCGAAGAAAATACATATATACAGCAAGTCCCCCTTAACGAAGGATGAGCAGAAACCAGTCGAAAAACCATTTCTCCGCGACTCTGAACTTTATTATTCTTACAAGATCGACCTTAAGCTTGAGAAACTGCGGTGTATGCATCATCATCCGGATGACTATTACAGACTCCTTAGATCACACGAATTGTTCGAAGAAATGAAAACGATCTATGCTCACATTTTCAAATGCTCCCCTTCGGATATAGAAGGAGATAATTTCAACGTGTTGATCGATTAAAAAAAGAAGGGATTGGGAACATCATCGATCACCTCAAACGCTGATTGATGCGGTCCAATCCCTCCACTTTCGCTCTTTCTGTATTCAATTCCCTGCGAAGCAAAACGTTCTCTGCCGTCATTCCTGCCAAAATCGAAACTCCGATCAGACTTCGGAGTACGTCCGGTTCAGGTATAAGATAAGTCACAGCAAATACCGCGGCAGCGGCACCGATCAGAAAGTCTGCCAGAAAACCTAAATAGATTCCTCTCGGCCGAGCCCTCTTCTTTGGGTACACCAAAACCTTTCCATTTCTCATCAAATGAGCAATAACACCGGTAAGCCCTCCTACCAGACCTGCTATGACGAGTGTGTGCATTCATCGTCCCCCCCTGGACTTAAAAAAAAGCGGTGACAGACAGATAATAGAAACATATTTCCATATGCACTAATCATCCGCCGATCACCGCCTCTATCAACACTTCCACACAACGAAAGGCAAGCTATAGCATTATAATGAACATGATATGTCTAGTATACATGTCTTTTTTCAGAAAATAAACAATATTTTGGATATTTTTTGCATTTCTTACTATTTTATGGGATAGAAAGCCGTTTGGATATATAAGCATGGAGCTCTTCCTCGTAATAAAGAACTTCTTCTTTCGTCGATGCTTCGACCATTTTTGTTCGGAGACGGAGGAACTCTTCCTTCTCTTCCAACTGCAGTACAGTGGCCTGCGTGTGTACAGCATCCAAAAGCGACTGGATTTCCCGGTAATAAGCACGTACCTCTTCCATCGAATCAGCTTCCTTTAAACGTTCCACCAATCTGTCATACGTCTGTTTTTGCAATTCATTCATTTGAAAAATAAAGGACACCTCCACCTTATCCTTTTTTTGAACATTGACCCCTATACCATCTCTCTTTTTATAAAACGACTTGTTTACAGAATAACCAAAAAAAGCGGAGATAACTAGTTCAAAAATCCCCTATTAAATGTTAATATCCTTTAACTGCTTATTTACCAAGGGTTCAATCCAAGAAAAAAATTGAAGATATTTCACACGCTTTTAGAGTAACCATCCTTAAATAAGGGAAAACATAAAATTGTATACTACATAATGAAAGCGGGGATGCTGCATGCAAAAAACGCCGAATTCCACCAGGATGCGCGTCAACGTACGGGACAGTTTCTGGTTTCTGCCGATGATCTACGGCATATTTTCCATTATCTCCGTTATCCTTATGACGATTGCGGACTTTTATCTGCTTCCGCTCATTCAAGACTTCGTACCGAATATCGTCTTGACGAATCAGGATATAGCGAGTTCTCTGTACAGTGCGCTCATCACAGCTATTTTAACGATGACGACGATCAGCTTTTCCACCATCATGGTCGTACTCACCACCTACACGACACAATTTTCACCGCGGACGCTGCAGGACTTCATGAAAAACCGCTTCACCCAGCACGTTCTGGGTGTCTATTCATTCGGATTCATTTTCGCATTGCTGAACTTATTACTTTTGACCGAAGATAAGAAAAAATTGATGGCAAGTCCTTTCTTCACGGTCGTCGTGTCCATCTTCTGTCTTGCCTTTTTTATTTTGTTCATCCATCACTCCTCCCGCTTCGTGCAGGTGAACAACCTGATCAGCGAAATCAGGGACAGGACGTCCGGATTGATTAGGAAAACATACCAGGACAAATCCTATAAGCAAAGCGGGGAATGGTCGGAAGATGCACTGCATTCCATCCGCGCAGGAGAACCATTCTTTATAAATTCCAAAGTGACAGGATACATTCAATATATTCAGATCGGCCCTTTGATCAAATGGGCGAAGAGAGAAGATGCCGTAATAGAAGCAACTTTCCAAATCGGGGATTACATCCAGGAAGGCATGCCTCTCTTTAAATTATGGTCCAGGCATGAAGTCGACAATGATCAGAAGTGCACTGAATATCTGTTGATCGGCAACGAACGTGTCGACAGTCAGGATTTGGAGTTTTCGATCGAGAAGCTGGTTGAAATATCGGTGAAGGCTATTTCTCCGAGTATCAACGACCCTCATACGGCTATCAACTGTATCAACCGGATCGGATCTCTCCTTTCCGAATTAGGCAGGGAATTTAAGCCTTACCGGTATTTCATTGACGCAGACGATGAACTCCGCCTTATCATGGAGCCGCGTCACTTCGAAGAATACTTGTACAAAAGCTTTTACCAGATCCGCATTTACGGCAGTCACGATATTTCCGTCATGAACGGAGTGCTTGAAGCCTTATATAAAGTCGCTCTTGTCAACGGAAATGCAGTCAAGGAAGACGTCTGGAGATTTACCGAGTATATGCAGAAAGCGATCGAAATAGATGAAAATGAACTGGATTATGCTTATTATTCCAAACAGGTGGATAAAGTGAAGCAGGCTTGTTCGATGAACAGCTGATCCAAAACGGACGTCTGATCCTCTGATCAGGCGTCCTTCTCTTCCTAAAGCTATTCAAACCGTTTCGTCCACTTCTTCAGCTTTTTGTATCTGTTGTGCTGCTCTTCATGAAAGCGAAGAAGCTGCCTCTGAATTCTCGTCAATCTTCCCATGACCTGCCGCAGATACATATACTTGTAATCCTCATAGATCCCCGGATCCACGTCAACGACCTCCATAAAAGGGGAATTATCCAGATCAATTAAGAACGCAACTTCTCTAATGATCGATCTGTGTATCCTTTGGCCGTTGTACTCCACGCCATCCATATCCAATCCACCGAGTGAGTCCAGGACACGCGTGAGTGACTGTTGCAGCATTTCTTCATCTTTGACTTCGGCATCTTCATAAAATTGAAAACCGTCGATCGCTCTTTGCAACTGACCGCTCAGCACAGCATGAACTTTCCAATAACTCTCTATTTCCTCTTTTTTCCTGACAGCAATATCGTATCGGAATTGACTCCGCATAATATAAATGGCTACTGCTCCGGAAACGACAATTCCTAGAAACGTCGCAAGGAAGGAAACATCTGTCCATCCCTCCATCACCGCCGCCTCCTCTCTTCCCTGTATATTATTCTTACAAAAAGAAAAAGTGTGCTTGCACAGGTTGGATAATCATGGTATATTCCAATTACCTTGTAATGCAAGATAGCAAGGCATTCTTACACCCCACTATCTTGTTAAACAATATAGTGAAAGGAGGAAAAGGGTTGTCATCTAGCCAGATATTGAAAGGAATTCTGGAGGGATGCCTCCTCGCCATCATTAATAAAGGAGAAACATACGGATACGAAATGATTGAAAAACTGGACCGTTACGGTTTCTCTATGGTGAAAGAAGGAAGCATTTACCCACTGTTGCTGCGAATGAAAAAGCAGGGATTAGTGGAAACACACCAGAAGAAACTTCCCTCCGGGGGACCAAAACGGAAATATTACACCATCACAGAGGAAGGCAGACAAGAGCTTGCCGCATTCACGGAACGGTGGCATACGATTTCCATGGGTGTAAACCAACTGATCAAGGAGGAACAAAATGGAAAATCTGTCGAAGGAAAGTAGTCGGTTTCTAGAAAACCTCAGGCTCTACCTGATTTCAAGCGGAAAAAATGAAACAGAAACAGAGGCGATTGTTGAGGAACTGCACGATCATTTATCCGAAGCAGAGAAGCAGGGGAAGAATGTTAAAGATATTATCGGCCAGTCTCCAAAAGCCTATATGGAGCAATTGTCCGGAGAAATGGAAATCGACTTCAAGGCAATGGCCCGCTACATCCCCCTCATCGTGTTCGGAGGGATGGCCTATTATGTGTTGGGCGACATGATCGACGGAAAGCGATCCTACTCGATGATTGAACTCATCGGTTATCCGGCACTTTCGGTGGCTTTTTTATTCATGGTCGCTGCCGGCTTCCGTGCTCTTGCCTCCCGTTCATGGGGAAAAGTAGGGGAATATTCTGTGTGCGGTGCCCTCGGCATCATTCCGATAGCTATGTTCATAGGCCTTATCTTCCTGGATCGTTCGGTCGCATCCCCATCCATTGCCTTGAATGACACCGCCGTTCTTACAGCAACGATCGTCCCGATTCTATTTTTTATCGGTGCGGCAATATGGATGAAAACGTGGCTTTTCATCGCCATCCCGGCCATTCTTTTTCTTCCGCGATTGGTTGTCCCTTGGTTGAGCATAGGGGGAGAAACTTCGTTAATTGTAGAATCGGTGCTCATCTTTGGTGGTATGGCCGTGCTCCTCTTCCTGATGAACAAAAAAGACAATAACAAAAGCGCCCATCATGGATGAGGCGCTCTTTGCATGCTGCCGAGAATCGACGGTGTACGGTTGTCTTTGAGCTGCCGGAAGACCTTTGTTAAAGTAGTACATTCACTCCCATTAAACCGATGATGCTGAGGCTGTACAGCCACCACCCCAGAATCTTGTTATGCTTGGAGACTTCTTTGTTCCGATGTAATTGGATGAATTTGTAAGATATAATGAAAAACACCACAATGGTTACTAAAATAATTGGATTCATTTTTATAAACCTCACCTTATCAAAACTTCTTCATCGTGTGAAAACCCCTAATATACGACCGACCACTGTCTATTGAGGCCATTACTGCTCCCTGGAGCAACGATCACGGTGCCAGCAGACGCTTCATGTAATGATAAAGCTCCTCCTGCTTCATAGCAACCGGTTCCTTGGACACCGCGTGATACATATTCATCCCATAACCGATCAAAAGGAACAGCTCTGAAACTTTTTCCGCATCCACATGTGGACCGATTACACCGTGTTCCTTGCCGAATTCAATCCACTGTTTCGACTGCTGAAAGGCAGATTGATGGTGCTCCTGCAGCAACTCCGCTACCTTGGAATCGTGGCGTTGACTGATCAAATACAGAAATATCTCCTTACTTACGTCCTCTTCATCGAAGTGGAATGTGTCGAGTGTCTGTCTTAAAGGAGAATCGAGTTCCGGACGTTCCTTATCTCCAGCCGCCTCATAAAAGCGCTCGTTTGCTGATCTCAGCCCCCTGCTCATCAATTGAGCGAACAGCTCGTTTTTACTTTCCACATAATGATAAATGCCGCCCTTCGTCAGCCCGGTTCGTTCCATGATATCCTTCAGTGTCGTCTTTTGACAGCCTTTTTCTTTTATTAAACGCTCCGTTTCATCAAGCAGCTTTTCCCACGTTTGTTGAGCTTTCATACCTTCACCTCTCCTCCATCATACAAAACCGACCAATGGTTTGTAAAATACCTTTACAAACCGACGGTCGGTATGTAAACTGATATTATAATAAAAGAAAGAAGGTCATCCTATGTTTCCATTCTTTTTATTCCTTCATATTGCTGCCGGTTTCAGTGCGTTATTGCTGCTTTGGATCCCTTTGTTCACGAAGAAAGGCGGAAAAGTCCACAACCGCTTCGGATGGCTGTTTGTCATCGCCATGACCATCGTCAGCATTTCGGCTGCCTCCCTTGCCGTCATCCGAATATTTTTCCAGCCGGATACATCACCGGAACGCATGGCATTTTCCACGTTCCTGCTTTTCATTTCGTTGTTAAGTGCAACGACTGCCTATTACGGGATCCGCGTTTTGCGCTTCAAAAAGAAAGAAGCCGTCCACCGTCATCCCCTTGATCTTGCAGCGTCCTTTTCCCTGCTGTTCGGAGCCGTCTGCTGCATGGCCTATGGATTTGCAATCGGGAATGGGTTAATCAGTTATTTTCCTATGATCGGCTTGTTCCTTGGTGGGAGCCAGCTTGCGTATTGGCTTCGTCCGATGCGCCATAAACGCAGCTGGATTATTGAACATTTAGTCGGCATGCTCTCTTGCTCCATCTCCACCATCACCGCTTTTACGGTCTTTGGTGCACCAAGGCTTTTGAATCTTGACCAAGGCAATTTCCTGCTTTGGCTGCTGCCGACTATGATCTTCACCCCGCTCATCGCTTACTTCACGCGGAAATACACGCCGACGAAGAAAAAAACGTTGGATAAAGCCGCTTCCTTGTGAACATTCCAGGTCGCGGTTTCAACCGGGAAAAATGTATGGGACGTCCCGGAATAATCGCGGCCCGAAAAGCTCACATTAAGCCTATACGTTTCCCAAAGGGTGAATGGGTGATCATAAATGAAAAATATTAGTAACTGGATTGCGGTACTGGTCTTACTATTCGCGTGTATCAGCACTACGTACAGTCACGCATCCGAGTTGAAACGTCCACGCTCTTTTTACGAAAATCAAGGGTCTGCTGTCTGGGAAGTGCCTAACCCCTCCAAGAGTGTTGCCATTACCTTTGATGACGGCCCAAGCGAAACCTATACACCTGAAATCTTGGATCTGCTTGCCAAATATGATGCAAAAGCGACATTCTTTGTAATGGGGTCGAGAGCAGAAGAAAATCCTGAGGTCATCCGGCAGACCGCTTTGGCCGGCCATGAAATTGCCAACCATACGTACAGTCATGGAAACATACCAAGGATGAGTACGACAGAAATTAAAGAAGATTTGAACCGGACGAATGACGTCATCGAAGGAATCACCAACACATCGACGACGTTATTCCGGCCGCCGGGAGGATATTATGACACGCGGATCATTAATGCTGTCAACGAAGAAGGCTATACCTTCGTCCTCTGGTCCTGGCACCAGGACACCTATGACTGGAAGCAGCCGGGGGCGGGTAAAATCGTCGCTAACGTTCTGACGAAAGTGCAGAACGGGGACATCATCCTATTTCATGACGGCGGTGGGGACAGATCTCAGACCGTCCAGGCTTTAAAGAAAATTCTTCCGGAATTGAAGAAGCGCGGATATCAGCTGGTGACGGTTTCCGAGCTGATGCGCATGGACCCGCGTTACCAATATCTGAAGGAATTGAATGTAGAGGAAACATGGAACTGACTCCTCTTCCTGAAGACAAACTCCGTGTGGATGAGTTTGTCTTTTTTCTTATACTCCAATTAAAATGGACGGAACAGCACCTACTGCGTCCTGGACATTAGTATGAATAATAGAAATTTCTCCTCTACGCCCTTATACGAATATTTAAAGAGTCCAGGTTCACGATAATAGTATTATGACGGAAAAGAGGCATCCTTATGATTTATATATACAACGATTACGGTGGGACACATACCACGTCGATTGCAGCAGCCTATCATCTCGGTTACTTACAAAAGGGGCAGATCCTCGATAAACAAGACATTTTAGAGATTCCGTTCTTCAACAAATTGACAAAAAAAGACGCAGGCAGACTGCTTTTCCATGGACAGGATTCAAAGGGCCATGACGTCTACACCATCGGACGAAAATCCCAGAATCTAGTCGTGCCTGCGCTGAGCGACCTCTGCCAGATCTTCTTCCAAATGTTCGATATTGAAGACCGCATCGTCTTCAGCAACACTTCCCCTACCGTCCCTTTTGTGATGTCGATAGGTGGAGGATTATCGAGAGGCCTTGGTATCGATACATTTGGCGTTCCCCTGCTCATTAAAGGGGCTCAAAAGTGTCACCCACTGATTGAACAACTTGTCGAGCATACGATCAAAACAGCAGAAAAGGATTCGGACGAACCGATCATTGTGCTGGAAAATGATGACTTTTACATATAAGAAAAAAACGTGTAAAAACAGCTTCTTTTTTTGTTCAATTGGCAGGAACATTCTATTACCGCTGATTAGGAACTAATGTTTTCCTGTTGATTACCTGTTTAACCACGCAGAGGAGGAGGAAGAGAAATGTATACCATAATAAAGGTGGAATCTTACATGAAAGTAAAAAATTATATGGCTGTGCTTTTCTTAGGGATGGCCGTAACCATGGCAGCTTGCAGTTCCAATGCCGAAACAACCGATGAAGACGATCCGTCAGCAACAGAGCAGGCACAGGAAACCGATGTAAAGGATAAGACGAATGCGTCTGATGAAGCGAACGAAGAGACAGATAAAGAAACCGCTTCTTCATCAGAAGCGGAGAAAACGGCAGAAGGAGAGGACACACGTCCTTTCACAAAAAAATCTTTTGACTCAGAAAGACAAGCTGCCGCTTACATCAAAGACTATCGGAAGATCGAACAGACGAATATGGAACTCGGCCACGGCATTAAAGCTTCGAGAGACGCCGGTGCCGGCCATGAACACATTCTTTGGAACGAAGGGAATTGGTTGATCGAAACGGATTTCCCCCTGGATGATCAATACGCTAATGCTGTCTATCCGGACAATGAGAAACTCGCAGCTGATATCGTGGACTATTTAGAGGACCACTACCTCCCGGCCCCGGAGGATAGAGGTGTCATCAAGATCAACGGATTTGCCGATTCCAAGCAGACACTCATCCAGTGGCAGGATGGAAAAGTCGTGTATGAGAAGAAGTCAAAGGAAGCACACCCGCTTGATCTAATTAAGCAGGCTGTCGAGGAAGGAAAAGGGTGAAAAAGAGGAATCGCGGATTTTCCATCCGGGATTCGCGCAAAATAAAAAGCCTTCCTCGAAAAGAAGGCTTTTCCCTTTAAAGGAGCTCTTGAATATCCTGTTCGATTTGCTCAGGTTTTGTCTTCGGAGCAAACCGTTTCACGACATTCCCTTTACGATCGACAAGGAACTTGGTGAAGTTCCACTTAATATCACTTCCAAGCAGACCCTTCTGCTCCGTCTTCAGGTACTTATATAACGGGTCAGCATCTTTCCCGTTCACTTGGATCTTCTTGAAAAGCGGAAACGTAACGCCAAAGTTGATTTTACATTCCTGTGCCATGTTTTCATCTGAAACCGGCTCCTGATTCATGAATTGATTACAAGGGAAGCCGAGCACGCGCAGCCCTTCCGATTCGTATTTCTGATGAAGTGCCTCCAACCCCTCGAACTGGTTTGCAAGGCCGCACTTCGTCGCCGTGTTGACAATCAACAGCACGTTACCTTCATAATCACCGAGGCTGACTTCTCCCCCGCTTTTATCCTGGACTACATATTCGTAGACAGACATTCTCCTCCACCTCCTGTATCTATCATACAATACTGCCGGCTTTCCACCTTCTATTTTGCTTCATAAAAAGAGCCCTGCCAGAAGCAGAGCTACGATCTTCCTTTTCCTGAATCAGCATATTTCTCCGTCAATTTCTTCTGGATGAAGAAAGCCGCCAACAGGCTTAATCCAATTAACGGATACTTTACCAAGGGTTCCGCTACTAAAAAATACAGCAGAGAGTATAAAATAACCCAACCTGCAATAACTAACGACGTGATAGCTGCCTTGCTGATAAAGCATCCCTCCTATGGTGTTTCGACTACCGGCTGTCCTCCCCATTGATAAGTGATGATGACTGGGTCAGGCGTATTCAGCGTTAAAATCAAACCAACTATAGATTCCGCTGCAAACGTTCCGACAGCTACCCAGATGCCAGGGAAGAATTGGCCTAAAGCTAAACCTGCCGCTCCCACTCCAAGGCCGATTAAATACCCTACCATGTCCCCTGTTAATGACAATTCTGCTCCCCACCAATGAAATTCAATGTCATTCTCACCAAATTCGACATCCTGGGCAGAAAAGCCATCCGTCACAGGAGTAACCGCCGCAACCTTCACACTCTTTGTATCCGCAAGATAGGTGCCGTCTCTAAAATCAACGTTTTTCATGGCGGAATTTCGATCCAGGACAACTCTCCAAATATCCATCGCTTGTTCCGAACCGACTTCTTCTATTAAACCGATTAAATCAATTTTGTATTGATAGTACACCGGCTTTGTTCCATCCTCTATTATATATTGCTTGTCACCACGGTTAGGGATCTCTCTTCCATCACCAGGTAAGTACGGGCAATCCGGGTCATTATCCCCTGCGCAATCATCCGCTGTCCCAGCCTCCTGTTTCTCTCCATTTGATCGTGTGATGGTAATGTAAGGATCTGCTTTTTCAATGATTTCATTGGGTATAGACGTCGTTTTTTCTGACGCATATATGACTCTGTTCCCTTTTCCTTCCTGAAAGAACACAAAAGTTCCACTGAAAAACAGCACAGCGCATACGATCAAGGACACTGACCGAAGGATACTTTTCAATAATAACTCCTCCTCACCTGTATTAAGGACTACTTACCCTCCGGCGAGGAACAGAAACATAATTTTTAACTTTATTGTAATTATATGTAAAAATCCTGTGTTTATTGGAATTAAAAAAACTCTTGTTAGAACCTCTGATTCATTAACAATGAAAAAGAGCTAACAAGAGCTTATATCTCATTCCTTTATTGAATTTTCTGCAGTTGGATCAGTCGGATGACTTCCTCATCCTCAGCGGTTTCAACCGGGACGAGCTTAGTGGATTCTATGATTTCATTGTAGAAATCTTTCCCTGCCGGATATTTCCCATCCCAGCGCAGCGGGACATTATACACATTGATGGTGCCGTCCCCATTTCCACTATACGTGACCGATCCATCCACCAAACGGGAGCCGGCCAACTGGATGACGTCCTCGGGGTAAACAGCACTGGTTTCGTCATCAGGATTCAGCTTCTCTCCCGCAGGAATGATTCGGACGTTCAATTCATCAATATCCTGATTCGGACCGAGCTGGAGCCAAACCCGTGCATACTCGATCTGCTCATCCGAATACTTCGACAGGGCATCGTCGCCGGCCGGCTTTTCACTATGCTCGTAATCCTGGATCAGAGTAACGGTGGATTCCCCGTCATAGGATACCCAATTAACCGAATCGACCCGTCCTTTCTCTTCCGGAAGTTCCTTCATGATCCGGGCTGCCACATCGAAGAGACTTTCTATGTCTTCCTCCACTTCTGACTGACCGTTCTGAAATTTCTTGTCCATTTCCTGACTATATGCTTCTGTGTCCGGCATCAGGTTGACGGTAAGATTCGTCACACCGGAATCACTCTCCCAGACATCTGTTTCATAATGTGCCTGATCAACTTTGTAGTTTTCCTGCAAATATGTATCGATAGAGTTGGAAGATGAATCACTTGCCGCTTCTTCCGCATGTGCCTCTTCTGTCGACGAAGAAATATTTTCCTCCCCATCTTCTTTCGGATCGGACGATGATTCTTCTGCAGCGACCGTTTCCTCGACGTTATCATCCGATGCTTGATCGTCGTTCTGTCCTTCCTCCCCGGAGCAGCCGGACAGGACGAGGCCTGTCATCATACAGGCTGTTAAAACAATGATTCTTTTTTTCATTCGTTACCCTTCCTTCAGATACAAATTAAGTAGAATAAACCGGAACCCCGTCTGGATACCAGCGGGAAACTTAGTTTCTTCTACCGACTCCCAAATCTGCATTTTCCAAACTTGTGCTGTCCGCTCCATTTGGAACTACATGCCGACTTTATCGTATCATATTTTACATAAAATACCACACTACACTTTCACATAAAAAAGGTGACCAGCTGTAAAAGCAGTCACCTTTCCTTCATGCAGGGACTTCTGTTCCTACTGATGTTTCCTCATATCCTCTGTGGCAGATATTTAAGAACAGTCCGACTGCCCCCATATCAATGAGGATGGAAGAACCACCGAAGCTCATAAACGGAAGTGCAATTCCCAGGGACGGAAGGACAGCCATGTTCGTCAGGATGCTGATGATAAAGTGCAAAGAAATAACCACAGCAATCACTAACGCTGCTAACTTCCCCTGCCCAGGTTTCACTTGTTTCCACATATAAATCATCCGAAGGACGAATAAGCTGATGAGGAACAGCAGGCTTATTCCAGCAAGCCAACCAAAAGAATGGATGACGTATACGAAAATATAGTCCGTATGAACTTCAGAAAGAGTGCCTGCGTTCATAGAGAAACCTGCTCCGAACCACCCGGCCGAACTCAAAAGGCTGGATATTTCAACGCTGTTTCGAACAGCCTCCGGTGCAAAGTAGGAAAATGGAGCAAAGTCAAATGCAAAGAGGAAGACGGGAACAGCTGCTGAAGCTGTAACAAAACCAGTCACCTGCCTAAAACCGGCTCCGGACGCTGTCATGACTACTAAGCAGATCAACAAACAAAGGGTGTACGAGACAACTCCCATCATTGCCAACAGCACAACCGGAAGGACAAGTATTCCTATGCCGATCACTCCATCAGCAGGCTTCTTCCAATTCCAAGACTCAAAGATGCCTGCTAGAGCTACTCCGACAATTAAAGCACTTATACCGGAAACGTCGAGCATAGCTATACCTATATCCAAATAAGGAGCTCCCCCTGCCCGGACGCCGATAAATAAACTGAGCAGGAGTATCAAAATTGCACCTGCATAGATGTAGGAAGAACAGCGCAGGATACGCGAATAATCAAGGCAGTAGAATACTGCCAGAAGCGCCGCACCCGCCAAATAATAAATTAAGCTGTTGGTAAATATAGATCCGATCATTCCATCAGGAGTATAGGATTGAATGAAATACATGGAAAGCAAGCCGACGATCGAAGTGATAAATACGGGCAGAATGATGGTCATCTCCACTTTTCTTCGATGGGTTCTATGAAGCTGCTTTCCTATTTCATCCGGGTCACCCATTTGAGAAAAGGCTTGATCCAGCGCTTCCTCTTCTGAACATCCATTACGCAGAGCATTCTCTTTAAGCTCCATCAAATGATCTTCTATTTCCAGTTTAATCTCTTGATGGAGACTCTTATTCTTAATTCGCCGGCAAACCTTATCTATGTACGCTGTTATCGGATTTTCCATGCTATTCCCATGCCATCCTTTCCCACGCTAATATATCGTCTACCGCCACTTTAAACGTAGACCACTCTTCTCGTTTCTCTTCCATAAACACTCTGCCTTCTGCGGTTAATCGATAATACTTTCTCTTTCTCCCGGTATCCCCCTGCCCCCAATACGACTCGATTACTTCATTTTTTTCAAGGGAATGCAGCAGTGGGTAAAGTGTCCCTTCTTTCAGACTAAATACCCCGTTCGACTTCTCTTCCATCACCCTGATCAATTCATACCCGTACATGGGCCTGTTATTGAGCAGGCTGAGAATGAGGATGGAGGTGCTGCCTTTCAATAACTCCTTGTTGACCTTCATTTGTCCATCACTCCTCATACCTAGAATTACTATGCATAGTTTATCTAGGTATAAGGATATGCCGTCCTCAAGCGTTTGTCAATAAGATGACAAATAAAAATCGAGACGTCTTTAAAAGAAGCGCCTCGATTCCACGGTTTGGACTATATTTTATTCCTGTTCTCTTGACCGATTGGAGCTGAAGCAGGTCGTCCTTTATTTTTGTATCCCATTCCAGAAAGTACCCCAGGAATCATCCAACCGTTTCCTATACACGTCATAAGGGAAATTCATCAAATAGATTAACGTTCCATCCAATATACACAAATAGGAAGTGAGTATCACTTCAAAATCTACGAATGTATCGTTCCCATCTTCTTCTTTGAAAATGGTATGAAGAAGGTGCTTAATTGCATGCTCCATCTCCAGATACTTACTATTTATCAACTCTTTGAATGGTTCGGGAGGAATAATAAAGAACCTTCTTACAAACAGCCCGATACTATTATTATAGAAATACTTATTCAGATCGATCAGCAGGTGATACAGCTTTTTTTCCATATCATAAGAGGACAGTTCCTGATACTGCTCCGAAATGAATGCGACATACTTAGCCATCGTTAACTCAACAACTTCTTCAAACAAATGGTCCTTGCTGGAGAAATAAGCGTATATAGACGGCGCCTTTATATTCGACTTTACTGCAATGTCCTTCAGTGAGGTTTGCTCATATCCTTTATCCGCAAAGGTGACTAAAGCATTATCAAGTATTCTTTTCTTCGTCTCTTCCCCTTTTGACATGCTTACAACTCCTTTTCATACACGCACTTCAAGCGTTCATCAGAGTTCACTATGTCATAAGTTCCTTTATTTTTCAATAATATTTCGTTTCTCGATAATCTTAGCTGTAGCCACTGTTCCTACAAAAAGCAAAATCCCTATCAGTAAAAGGACATCGCTCAGCCAGGTAGTAGACAATTTAATGGCCAAAAGGCCGGTCATCGCCATCATGTTTATACCAATAGCGTCCAATGCTACCGATTTATCAGCTTCCGACGGTCCTTTCATCGCACGAATCACTAATATTAAAATAGAGATGGCAACCGTGATGATGCATAGATCCACTGTGAAAATAAGGATATCTGTCAATGTCCCTCCCCCTTCCTCCATGAATTAAGAAACAAATTTTAATCCTACAATGCAGGAGATGACACCAATAACGAGTGCAATCTTTTTTGGATTTTTTTGTTCATGAAAGAGGAACATTCCTAAAAGAACACTGCCGGCAGCTCCCACACCAGTCCATATCCCATAGCCGACGCTTATTGGGATGGACTTTAAGGATAAGGATAGTAAAAGAAAACTGGATGCCATGAAAATTATAAAAATCAAGGTCGGCTTGAGTTTGGAAAACCCCTCCGATAATTTCAGGAAGATTACGCCCCCAACTTCCATCAACCCTGCCATAATCAAAATAAACCAACTCATATTAAACGCTCCTTTCCGCTTCTTCTTCCGGTTGTTCTCCAACTAACTTAAGACCGATGATGCAGCTGATTAATACTACCAGTAACAATACTTTCAACACGCTCACGCTGTCCTCGAGGAACAACATCCCCAATACCCCCGTACCAAATGCTCCTATACCTGTGAAGATCGCATACGCTGTTGATACCGGTAAAACGGACAGCGACTTGGAGAAACACCAAAAACTGAAAATGATTAAGATGACTGTCGGGATGACGTAAAGGATGTTCGTGAAACCTTCTGACAGTTTCAATCCGAATGCCCAACCTATTTCACTCAGACCAGCTAAAACAAGATAGAACCATGCCATTATTAAATCCTCCTATAATAAAAATCTAACGAACGTTAGTTAGATTTTATGATAAATATCCTCCACTTTCAAGTATCAATACTTAAAAGTGACTGCTGAACATGTGGAAGCGGAAAGCATACTAAACAAATTGAAAATATACCCGATATAAGTACAACTACTTTAACGACCAGAGGGCGTGTAAATTTGGAAAACATTAGAGAAAGGAACACCAAAGGTAATTACTCCGGTATGACCAAGAGAAGGTTGAATGCAACAGACCTCTTAGGCATAGTAATTGCTGCGATATTTATACCAAAAATCAGTTTTAATGAATTATCTGGTATAGAAACACTGGCTGGCGGGATTTTGCTTTTGTGGCTGGTATTAATCCTTATAAAACTGCTTGTAATCCTGAAAAGAAGAGCCTGAATGCTCTTCTTTGCCGAGTTTCTATTTATCTTACTGTGTATATTAAGTTATGGATTATCTTCTTCATAGGTAAGTGCATGGAAATCAAAGACTTGCCGGGATACGTTCGGTCATGTGTTAGAAGAAGCTGATAAAATGGATAGTGTTTTTTCGAAGAGCAAGGAAGGGGTAATTTAAAATTTCGTCAACAGGTGCTCAAATAAATAGAAATGACGCAGCCTCTCCTTTTTGAGAAACTGCGCCATTCCAGCACTTTGTAAGATGATTCCGATTGGGCTCGAACCAACGACCTCCACCCTGTCAAGGTGGCGCTCTCCCAGCTGAGCTACGGAATCGTATGTAGTATTTTGTCGGCGTTTCCTGCTGACAAGTAATAATATACTATGGATCGAGAAAGATGTCAACGGATATTAAAAATATTTTTAACAAAATGTAAATTCCCTTCTTTTCCTCTATTAAATCCTCCTTTCTCTTCCATTCAACTTTTTACACAATAGTATGATAAAATAAGTGAGAACACGTTTACATTGGATATAGGAAGGGAAATTTTTTGTGAATTTCCCTGTTGTGAGGAGGTGGCTGGAATATGGGTAGGGAAGGATCCATGACAGAGTATGAAATAGAAAGTGTCTACTTACAGGAGACGATGAAGCTGAAGGTGTACAAGCCGAAGAATTTCTCCTCCTTGTATAAATACCATTTCTGTATCATGCAGGATGGAAACGACTACTTCCAAATGGGACGGGCGGCGACACTCAGTGATAAGCTGCACCGCGACAACCGGATAGAGAATACGATTTTCATCGGCATCCATTATCAGGATAAGTACGACCGCCGTGAAAAGTATCATCCGGACGGTTCACGTCAGGGCGATTATGTGAATTTTCTCATTCGGGAAGTCGTTCCGTTTCTTGATGAAGAGCTCCCCGGCTACCATATGGGCCGTGGACGCACGCTTGCCGGAGATTCGCTTGCCGGCACGCTCGGCTTGATGACGGCAGCCAAGTTTCCGAATATTTTCGGTAATGTTATTGCACAGAGTCCTTATGTGGATGAGCATGTAATGGAGGTACTGGCGTCTGCCCGCGACTTCTCCGCGCTTACGATCGACCATACAATCGGCAAGGAAGAAACATCCGTTGTCACGACAGATGGAGACACGCTGGATTTCCTTACTCCGAACCGCGAGCTCCGCGACTTTCTTGAACGTCAGCCGCTCAGCTATACGTATCATGAATTGGACGGAGATCATACATGGGGCTCTTGGCAGCAGGATTTTGAACGTGCTTTGTTGAACATGTTTGGGAAAGAATAATGGAAACATATAAAGGAAGAATCAGGAGGGTTAGCCTAATGAAATACGGCATTGCAGTTTTTCCATCGAAAAAAGTCCAGGATGTGGCGAATTCTTACCGCAAGCGTTACGATCCCCATTATGCGCTTGTTCCCCCGCACATTACGATGAAGGAGCCGTTTGAAGCGGATGAGGCGGAAATTGAAAACATCATCATCCCTGAATTGAAGGAAATCGCTAAAGAAACACAGCCTTTCTCCTACGGCGTCTATAAAGTCAGCTCTTTTTCACCGGTGACCAATACTATTTATTTGAAGATCGATCCATCCGAAGAGATCTTCGCTTTGAACGATAAACTACATGCCGGCCAGATGCCGGAAGAGCGTGCGTATCAATTCGTTCCGCACATCACGATCGCCCAGAAGCTTTCGGATGAGGAATTCTCTGATGTATACGGCAGCCTGCGTATGCTTAAATTCGATCTTAAGGATGAAGTGGACCGCTTCCAGCTTCTTTATCAATTAGAAAACGGTGCATGGAGCGTTTATGAAACGTTCCGCCTCGGCCAAGGGTGATCTGCTTTGATGGACATCGTTAAAGTCACCAAAGACAGCCAGCGTCAGGATGCTTATTATGTCAGGCGCACGGTTTTCGTAGAGGAACAGCACGTCCCGGAGGAATTGGAGATTGACGAATTGGAAGAATCGGCGATTCACTTCGTCGGATATGAGAGCGGAGAACCAGTCGCCGCGTCCAGACTCCGCTTCGTGAACGGGTATGGGAAGCTCGAGCGAATCTGTGTCATGAAAGATCAGCGCGGCCGTTCATACGGCAAAAAGATGATCGAAGAAATGGAAGCCGTGACGCGTGAATACGCGTACGACAAAGCGAAATTGAATGCACAGACCCAGGCAGAGAAATTTTATGAATCGTTAGGATATGTCACCATATCCGGGGAGTTCATGGATGCCGGCATCCCGCACGTGACCATGGTCAAAAAACTAAGCTAGAAAAAGCCGCCTTTCCCGGCGGCTTTTCTTTTGCCTTCTACTTCTGTTTAAGCATACATTTTTTTGACTACAATGGAGCGTATAAGAAGTTATAAGGGATCGTGACAATATGGATTATATAAACATCACAATAGAAACACTGTTCGGCTTTGTCGCCCTCTTCATCATGACAAAAGTACTCGGTAAATCCCAAATTACACAGATTACGGCGTTCGACTTCATCGCGGCTCTTGTCCTAGGGGAGCTGGTCGGTAATGCTCTCTATGATCCGGAAGTCGGCGTCCTTGATATCGGGTATGCCATCCTCTTATGGAGCATTCTTATCTATACGACGGAAATCATCACAGAGAAGTTCAAAGGGACAAGGAAACTGCTTGAAGGTATGCCCTCCCTGATCATCTACAAAGGAAAAATCGACAGAGAGCAGTTGAAGAAAAACAAACTCGACCTCGACCAGCTCCAACACCTGCTTCGTTCGAAAGACGTGTTTTCCATGAAGGAAGTCCAGTATGCTCTTTTGGAAACGGACGGTACGATGTCAGTTTTGAAAGCATCACAGTTTCAGAACGTGACGAGGGACGATATGAAACTGACACCGGAAGAGGTGCCGCTGCCGAGGACAATCATCAGCGACGGTGAGATTATATGGGACAACCTGATGGAAGCTGGTTTTGACGAAGCCTGGCTCGAACGCCAGCTGAAGGCACAGAATTACAACGAGCCTAAGGAAATCATGTATGCAGAGTATACAGACGGCGACAAACAGTTATATATTCTCAGCATGTGAAGCAGAGTGGAACATCCAGCGGTTCCCCTCCACGCGGTCCTCGATGAGGCCCGCTTTTTTTAATCCGATCAAATAGGCCGTTACGGCCGTCCGATATAAAAGAAACTGGGAAAGCCCCTTCGTTTCCACTTCGTACCGGCTGCACATCGCCGTGATCACCTCTTCCTGGGATACTCCGTCACGGCCTCTGATAAATCGATGCAGCCAATGGAGAATTCCTTCATGATAGGCGATATTTGCATCGATTACAGCCGTATGATCTGTTTCATACTCCCCGTGCCCCGGAAGGGATCCTTCACATGGGATATCCCGAAGCTGCCGAAGACTCTCCAAAGCAGCATGTGCATCTGTTAAATAAGGGATTTTGTGCTTATGTAAGGTATCGATGCCGAAATAGCTGTCGGCCGCATATAACACCCCTTCCACTTTAATACCGAGCTGATGATAGCTGTGGCCCGGAAGAAAAAACGCCTCCCCTTCCATCTCCCCTATTGGAAATTTCCCTGCACCTACCACATCGTCTATCCGAACTGGCGGTCCCTGCAGAAACTTATTATTGAGCTCTGGAACCGGATCGTTGCCACCGGACAAATAGAGCGGCTCCAGCTGCGGATAGCGTAAGACAGCCTCTTCAAGCGGAGCAGCCATCGTATGGACATCATACTGTTCCTGCACATACGATGCGCCTCCGTAATGATCCGCGTGTGCGTGCGTAATAAAAAGGTGCGTCAATGGAAGATCCCTTTTCCTGATCTCCTTGAGCACCTTTTTTATAGAAGAGCGGTCGAGTCCCGCGTCTATAAGCAGGCCACTCTCCCCTTTATTTACATAGCCGATATTGACGGAACCTTTCCAGTAGAAACAATGGTCGTTCATCGCAGTAAATGACACGTCCTCCACCCTTTCAGCGTTTTCATACTTCTTCGCTGAAACGGCGTCCTTTTCCTGTCATTTCCGAGAAAACATTCTCCACTTTCTTCGGAGACGGCTGCTCGGATGCATGAAAGCGGCCGGATGTGTATAGCGTTGAGAGCGGTTCATACTTCTGCTTTTCTACCTCCGGATGATCACCGTGTCGGAGCTTTGATGCGAGGTCCGCCTGAAAAACCTTCTCTATGCCATATGAAGTCCGGTGTGCTTCCACGACCCGTTCCTGATAATCCTGATACTGATAGAAATGGACCGGCAGAATATATCCCATCCTGCTCCCTCCTTTTCTTTCTATACCCGCATTCCGCCTATGCTACTCACTCAAAGAACCCTTCCATTTTTCCTATTTGCTTATTCAGGAAAGCTTCCATGTCCGTCATCCGCTTATCGAAGCGCCCCTCCCAGGCTTGGAAGTCCTTCTCCCACTGGCCGAATTTCTTCTCCGGTTGACGGATGATGCCATAGTTTTTCGACGTTTCCATATTTATTTCCTGCAATACATCAAATAACGTCTTATCCTTTTTTTCCTCACTCACAGCCGATCGGTCCACAGGTACAACATCGACTGGATCCCGGCGACGGCTAACAGCCAGATGAGCCATTCTCCGTAAGGAACAATCATATAGAAGAGAAGCATTAGCAGCGAGGACCAGACACCGACACACCACTGGCAGCTGAGACCTTCCCCGATAAACCCTTTCGGTTCAATCCACTCTTCCTCGATTCCCTCTTCATTCTTGACGATTTTTGTTTCCATAAACGGTTTCCGGAGCCATTCAAAGATATAGTCCGCGACCAACAAACGGGTCAAACGGAAGCTGGCCAGACCGATCAACAGAAATTCAAACACACTTAACATATACCTTCATCCTCTCCATGAAGAAAAAGCCACTACGCTTTTGGTAGTGGCCGACAAACCGAAACGGATCAGAACCAGCGGAATCCTCCGCGGCGATCTGAAGATTCATCATCTTCTTTTTTATGGTGTTTTTCTCTGGAGCTGCTTTCTTCTGCAGCCTCTTCTCTATGCCGGCGTCCCCCGAAAAATGGATCGACGAAATCGTCTCTGTCCTTTTGACCGTGGTGGTCAGGACGATGGTGCTGTGGTTCGATGATGACGTTATCTGCTTTAATGATAAGATCCTTCACATGGATGACCTTTTTCTTTTCAGACATTCCATTCACTCCTTATTCGAATTCACTGTTAATCTATGGCGTTTGCCCTGATTGAGTATAGTCGTCTGCCCATCCATGGAAAAAAACTTGCCGTTTTGTTGAAAAGGGTCAAATGCCCACACCGACAAAGCGCACCGACATATTGTAGTAAAGACGATACGTCAATGCGTATGGAAAGGGGAAAATAATAATGAGCTGTGGTAAAAATTACGATTCAGGCTCTTGTGTAATCGATATTCTTAAAGATATCGTCGATGCACAGAACGATGTGATGCATGATTGCACAACAAGCTGTGAGCAGTCAATCGCTGATCTTCTAGGTGACACGGGCGGAGGTTCCGGATTCGATACGGTTCCTGTCATCCTATACTGCAAAGATGGATGCAAACCTTTCAAAGGATACGGTTCTAAGCGAAGCGGAGAAGGCTGTGACGTAAGAGGAAGCTTCTTCTTCCGCGTTAAATCCGTAGACAATGACGGATGTGCAATCCTCGAACTTCTATTCGCCGACCGTTGGCACCGCGGGGATGACGAAGAGAGTGGAGACGAGGACTTCCGTGGAAAACACGACTGCGATCCTAAATCTCCAGCAGACCAAAGCTGCCGCAACCTGCGCGCTTCCGGAATCTGCATCACGGTTGATTTGAACTGCTTCTGCCACGTAACTTGTCTGCCGGCAGCAGCCACACTATAAAACAAAAACCGCGCCCACAAAGCGCGGTTTTTTATGCATTTAGAAACCGAGAAGACGGATGTCCGTAATGTCCGCAAAGGGAACCGTCCGCTCGAACGGCCGCTGGAACACTTTCATATGCACCATACCATCCTGATAATCGGTGATGTAGCCTTTGTACTGCTCTTCCGCTGTTTTCACTTCACACTTCATCTTCGGCACGTGGGGAGAAAGCTTGAAGAAATAGTTCACTTTCTCTTCCAGGGACAACTCATGGAACCCCTGCCTTCGTTCCCGCGACGTAGGCGTCCGCTTCTCTTCCTGCCCCGCTTTACTGGCAGGAGGATCGCCGGGCGCTTGTTCCTCCTCCTTCTTCAGCTTCGACAATTCTTCCACATGCGGTGCTTGTTGACGGCGCATCCTTGTCTCTTTCTCTTGAGCCGATGTTTCTTTCGCTGCCGGTTCCGCTGATGGCACACTCGCGTCCACCGACTTCCGCTGCGTCCGGAAGCTCGTTTGCATCGGAACTTCCGCCGGCTTCAATTTTGGCTGTACAATATAAAGCATTGGCTGCTGTGCAAGGCGTTTCTCTTCGGCCATAGGGATCTCTCCTTTTCCATTCGATCATCATTCTATGTATATGCCCAAGTTCCCTTTCATGTTCAAAAACATGAACATAATATATAAATCCCTGATTATTCCTTCAACCAATACTTACACCATGTTTCATTTAATTTCTAGTATTATGCAAAATAGACCTTCGCCACAGGCAAAGGTCCACTTCATTCATTCAATCAACCTTTTATTACCATCCCTTCGGCAATACTTCAAACAAACTCAAGAAAGTATAAAGGGCGGCACCGCTGAATAAGAGAATGAGTAAAGATTGAATAGCAGGGTGGGCTAGACGTCCACAGTTCCATTCCGGCTCTTTCTCCCCCACTTTTCTGGCTTTGTTGATCATAATAACCGGGAGAACTGCCATGATCACACCAGCAAAAGCACCCGCGATGGATATAGCATCGACGAACCCGATCACCCCACTATAAGCAATCACGAACGGTGGAACCGCAACAAATGCAAGGGAAATGAGTCGGTACTTCACATCCCATTCAGATGGGAATTTAAACATATCGACAATATTGGTAAGGAAACTTCCACCGATTGCCCAGAACGATGTCAGCATGGCCAACAAGGCAAAACCATTGGCCGTGAAGAAAGCCCATGTCCCTAAAGCCTCTGCCCAAGCAATAGTCACGACTTCTGTCACATTATCCGGTCCCGTCAATCCGAGGGCAGCCATCGGGATCAATGCCATGAATATACCAGAGATAAGCATCCCAATAATGATTGCTCTCGGCAGGTTCTTCACATTTTCCTTAGACGAATAGCCTCGTGCAAGCTCTGGGACAGTATATTGTGCGATGAAAGCGAAGATTGCTAAACTGAACACCGGAATAGCAAAAGTGATATCCGCAAACGCAAGGAAACTGGCTTCAAATGTTGGGGCTAAGAAGGAAGCAACAACTAAAATAAGAACGAGGACAGACATGCCGGCAATAATGATTTTCTCGGCTATTCCTGTCGCTTTCAATCCAAACCAGATGACAATTACTGCAGGGAGGAAGAAAAGAAGACTCCCTAAACTGGAAGGAATGTTAAGAAATTCGGCTAATATATTTCCGCTTCCTGCTGTATACGCAATCAAGGCACCTAATGAATTGACCAGAACTGATAAAAACATGAGCCACGAGCCGATCTTTCCTACATATTTTTCAGCTAGCCCGCTGAGCTGGAGGGGTTTTTTCGTCCGAAGGGCCGTTTCCGCAATGTACAGCATGGAAACCGTCGTCAACGTTCCTGCTACAACGACCCAAAACAGCAGCACAGGCCATCCTGCGTTCTTTGCACCGAACGCGAGGCTCAGTATTCCGGCTCCGACATCTGCTCCTACGATAATTGCAACCCCTTCTGACAGTTTTAGATTCGTCTTTTTTAAAGCATCAGGTTTTGTTTCCAACGGATCTATATTTCCTACTTCCTTGTTCAACATATGACCACTCCTTTGTATGTGCAATGCTATTACGTATCTAACAATTCTTTGCCTGCAATCCCCGGGTGTGTCATCTCATATGGAGCTAAAATGACACGCAGCTCTTCTTCGGTCAAAAGTCCATGCGACACGCAAAGGTCTCTTACTGAGCGGCCGCTCTCAATAGCATCGCGGGCCACCATCGACGCTGCCTCGTAACCTATATGAGGGTTGACCGCGGTTATGATCCCTACACTTTGTTCTACGTAATGCTCCAAATGCTCCACATTGGCTTCGATTGAAATGAGACAGTGATCGGTGAACGAACGGAACGCTTGGTTCATCATGCTTATGGATTGAATCAGATTAAATACAAGTACAGGCTCCATCACATTTAATTCCAACTGGCCCGCTTCAGATGCCATACAAATCGTATGATCGTTGCCAATCACCTGAAAGGCGACTTGATTTAACATTTCCGGCATAACAGGATTCACTTTCCCAGGCATAATGGAAGAACCAGGCTGTCTGGCAGGGAGGATGATTTCCGCAAGTCCTGCACGAGGTCCAGAAGCCATCAATCTCAGATCATTGGCGATCTTCGAAATATTCATCATACAAACTTTCAGATTAGCAGAAACCTCTGTATATGCATCCGTATTTTGCGTAGCATCGACGAGGTGTTCAGCATGTGCCATCGGTAAGCCTGTCAAATCGCGTAGATGGGAAATAACACGTTCTATATACTGAGGATCTGCATTCAACCCGGTCCCCACCGCGGTTGCACCGATATTCACTTCATAAAGGTGCTGGCGGGATTGATCGATCCGCTTCCAATCGCGGCGAAGGACTCTGCTGTAGGCTTCGAATTCCTGGCCGAGACGAATCGGAACAGCGTCTTGCAGATGCGTCCTTCCCATTTTAATGACCGTGTCGAATTGCTTTGCCTTATGATCGAAAACTACAATCATCTCATCCATTGTTGCCAACAGATCTTGAAGAAGCTGCAGCGTCGCCAGATGAATAGACGTCGGGAAAACATCATTTGTCGACTGTGACATATTTACATGCGTATTAGGACTGATTTGTTCATAGGCGGCTTTTGGGTAGCCTGTCTTTTCAAGAGCTCGATTGGCGATGACTTCATTGGCGTTCATATTCATGGAAGTACCCGCTCCGCCTTGAATGGGGTCCACAAGGAACTGATCGTGCAGCTTCCCATCAATCACCTCTTGAGCTGCTTCTGCAATGGCCTTCCCTTTCGAAGCATCCATCCTCTTGACATCAGCATTAGCAAGTGCTGCAGCTTTCTTAACCGTAGCAATTGCTTTGATCAATTCACCATGTATCCGATAACCCGTAATGGGAAAATTTTCGACTGCCCGTAACGTCTGAATCCCGTAGTAGGCGTCGATTGGAACTGCCTTTTCTCCTAAGAAGTCTTTCTCTATCCTTACATTTTCTGCTTTCTTCACTGTTGTTCGCGCAATCATTGTATCCCTCTCTCCCTCTTCAAACAGTCGTTTCTTGAGAATGATCGATGACCCTCTAAAAAAGAAGCGAATTGATAGAGTAATGCTTCCTGTCTATGTGGTCCTATCAACTGCACTCCGATTGGTAAACCCGCTCTGTCCTTACCCCCAGGTACAGATATTGACGGGTGACCCGTGTAGTTGGTGGGGGAGGTCAAGCGTAACAATTCTTCTCTTACATGCTTTTGTTCTCCATTTACCAATACCTCCCGCTTACCGATCTCTGTCGGAAGTATAGGAAGGGTGGCAGTCATAAGAACGTCGATATGTCCGAAGACCTGATTGAAGGCTGTAGTCAGTTGCGACCTCCTCTCTTGATACTTAACATATTGATAACCCGGGACCTTGCGGCTAATGCCGATTCTTTCGTAGACTTCTTCCTCCAGTTTATCTTTGTGCATTTCGTAAGTTTGTTCATGTACCGCTGAAGCCTCTGCCTGGATGGTGATTGATTGTGCAGCTATGATTTCGTTCATAACCGGAATCTCTACCTCCTCTACAGTCGCGCCTGCGCGTTTCCACATCTTGATACACTCTTCCAGTACGTTCCACACTTCACTGTCGACGATCGTACGAAGGTTCGACGGAATACCAATCACCTTGTTATCCAAGTCATGACCAATCAAGGATCGATAATCCGGAGCCAATCCATTGATGGAGTATGGATCTCCAGCATCATAACCAGCTATCAAATTCAATAAGAGAGCATTGTCTTTAACCGTTGCAGTCATCGGACCTACATGATCCAATGAGTAAGCTAAGTCATGAACTCCGCGCTTACTTACTAAACCAAATGTCGGCTTCATGCCGACTATCCCGCATAAGGAAGACGGAATACGAATGGACCCACCTGTATCCGTTCCCAAAGCGAAATCAACCACTCCCGCCCCTACAGCCGCCGCAGATCCGCCACTTGATCCCCCTGTAATCTTGTTCTTATCATAAGGATTGAAGGTTGGTCCGAAATAAGAGCGATCCCCTATCGGTCCGTATGCAAACTCATGCAAATTTGTTTTACCTATAACGACAGCACCTGCTGCCTTCAGCTTCTTAATGACAAAAGCGTCCTTATCAGGAGTATAATTTGCATAGACTTCTGAGGCCATTGTCGTCCGTATTCCTTTCGTATAGATGTTATCCTTAACAGCTACGGGAATTCCGTGCAAATCACTCCTTCTCCGTCCTTCCAACAACTCGCGCTCCAGCCGTTCTGCGTCTGCCATCGCTTCCTCATCAGCAATTGTGATAAAAGCGTTAGTATCCTCCTGTTTTCCATGGATTTTTTTCAACGTCTCTCTTACAATCTCTACCGGAGACACCTCTTTCTTTTTCACTACCTTTGATAGATCATTAAGACTCATCCTAAATCAGCTCCCTGTACATCAAATCGGATAGTTACCAATGTAATCGTCCTACACCCTCTTATATGCAAGTTCAGTGCCAACTTTATCATCAACGATAAAACGTATATTTTTTAGAATTATCTTGCTATTCTTCATTGTCACATGTAAAATCTAATGCAAAGTTGCATAGAAAAATGCACCTATGCATGAATTCGCTTGCAGAAAGGAAGGGTATTTTTGAATGAACATCTATACTTCCCTTTAGAAATGGCATTAAATTCCTTATCATCCGGGTTTCTAATTATTGATCGTAAAGGCATGATTAAATTCATCAATTCAAAAGGAGAAAGATTGCTGGAGGCAGACCCTGGAAAAGCTGTCCAATCCTCCATAAAGGAATGGACCACGGAAAAAGAAGGCTTCTTCTTTTTAAGCGAGGAATATCAAATTAGCACTATATTTGTGGGTTCAAAGAAATTAATTGTCAACCACTCACCAATTTTTACGGATGAAGGATTCTTTGGAGTGTCCGCTTTCTTCGAAGAGGAACAATCCTACCATGGATTAATAGATGAACCCCAGTTCCAACAGAGCTTAACGTCTGATTTAAAAGCATTGTTCGACACATCCTATGATGTCATTTATGTGTCGGATGATAAGGGTACTACCCTTCGTGTCAGCTCCGCATGCAAAGAACTGTGGGGAAAAGAAGAGAATGAGTTAGTCGGAAAAAATGTATACGATTTTGAAAGAGATGGTGTTTTCACTCCTTCCATCACTCGCCTTGTACTTGAAAAAGGAGAAAGTGTGTCCGTCGTGCAAACAACACAGACTGGCAAGAAGCTAAAAGTCATAGGCACCCCGATAAGAAATAAGGCTGGAGAAGTAATACGAGTGGTCAATGTGTCAAAAGATATAACAGAATTGAGTGAGCTTCAAGCTGAGTTGAAAGAGATGAAACAGCTCGTAGAAGATTATAAGAAGGAGTTAGAGGACCTCAGAATTAGGACGAACCCGAAAACCCATCTTATTTCTGAAAGTTATGAGATGAACCACGTCATCCAGACAGCACGACGTGTCGCCAAAGTGGACTCCACAGTGCTCATCCATGGAGAAACAGGAGTAGGTAAAGAAGTGATTGCCAATTATATTCACACCTCAAGTCCTCGATCTGACAAGCCTTTTATAAAATTAAATTGTGGTGCTATCCCTGAGAGCCTTCTTGAATCAGAGCTGTTCGGCTATGAGAAGGGAGCTTTTTCCGGAGCGGTGAAACAGAAGAAAGGTATGTTTGAACTAGCCCATGGCGGATCTTTGTTCCTTGATGAAATAGCAGAAATGTCACTTCCCCTTCAAACAAAATTATTGCGTGTGATACAGGAAAGAGAGCTTATGCGCCTTGGCGGAACGTCGACGATCCAATTGGATGTCCGCTTAATTACAGCGACACACCAAGACTTACTGCAAATGGTCAACAAAGGCAGCTTCAGGGAAGACTTGTATTATCGCTTAAATGTCATTCCTATAGAGATCCCTGCCCTAAGAAATAGGACGGATGATATTGTAGAATTGGTTTTATACTTTCTGAATCAATTCAACGAAAAATATGGACTTACGAAGAAGTTGTCACCTTCAGCCCTTGATTTACTACAAAGCTACAAATGGCCTGGCAACGTAAGGGAACTGCAAAATATTATGGAAAGACTTGTTATAATGACAGACGGAGAAGTCATAGATCAAACAATAATTGAAGAATATTTGATAATAAACCGCAAGCGCCCGTCGGAAAATCTAGTAGTAAACCATATCATTCCTTTAAAAGAGTGTGTGGAAGAAGCTGAAAGACAGCTATTAACTTTGGCTCAACGAGAATATCGGTCAACAAATGATATTGCTAAGGCTCTACAGGTCAATCAGTCAACTATCAGCAGAAAATTAAAAAGACTAATTCCCTGAGGGTATTAAAATCTATAAAAAATGTGGTTATCTTTCCTAGATATCCTCGAAACCACCCGACTGACTTTATATTCGGTCAAAAAAGACCCATTTCTCTTCTTGAGAAATGAGTCTTATAACCTTTCAAAGATAATTATAATTGAGAAAATAATATATTATCCTTCTACTATGAAATCTTATCTTTTTAAACCATACAATAAAAAGCCTTTTCTAAGATGTACGCAAATCAGTACGCGACGGTACTGAAGCCGCCATCAACGTGAATAATTTCTCCGGTCACTCCGCGGGACAAATCACTCATGAGGTAATACCCGGTATCCCCCACTTCCTCCTGCGTCACAGGACGGCGGAGCGGAGCACGTTCTTCAATGACCTGAAGAATCTGATTGAAGTCCCCGACACCTTTGGCGGACAAAGTACGGATCGGACCTGCCGAAATGGCATTGACGCGAATGTTGTGTTTGCCTAAATCATTGGCCAGGTACTTCACGCTCGCATCCAGACTAGCTTTGGCTACACCCATGACGTTGTAGTTCTTCACGACCTGTTCTCCGCCGAGATATGTCATCGTAAGGATGCTGCCGCCCTCCTTCATCAACGGTTGGGCTGCCCGTGCAACAGCCGTTAAGGAATAGGAGCTGATGTTATGGGCCGTCAGGAAACCGTCCCTGCTTGTGTTCAAATACTCATTCTTCAGCTCTTCCCTGTTGGCGAAAGCGATACAGTGCGCAAGTCCGTGGATGACGCCTACATCTTGTCCGATTTGTTCAAATGTCTGGATGATCGCTTCATCGTCCGTTACATCACACTCATATACAAGGGATTCCGGTCCGCCTTCCAATGTATCAGCAAGGTCTTGCACAGCTTTCTTGAAACGCTCGGATGCTACGGTGAAAATGAGACGTGCTCCTGCCGCATGCAGCGACCTTGCTATTCCCCAGGCGATGCTCCGCTTGTTAGCGACACCCATGACGACGTACGTACGATTTTCCAAAGAAAAATTCATCCGTTAAATCCTCCTAAATTAGCATTTGATATTAGTACCTGCTCCTATTTTAACGGAAAGGCTTACATATGACAATGTACAAAAAGAGCCTCCCAATTATTGGGAGGCTTCTTCTCAGCACCATTCACAGTATTCTAATTCTGCTTTTAATTCTTCTACATATTCATGGGAACCGGTGACAATCAGGCGGTCACCCATTTTCAGTTCGGTATCTCCATGAGGGACGATGGAATCTTTTCCTCGGAAGATACGAACCATAATTACGTCCCCGGTGAAAGGAAACTGACGGAGGTGAGTGCCGTTATAAATGGAATTATTCATATTGATCTGATACAACGCGTTCTCCTGAGTTGTGAGGATATCCAGGACATTCGGCGCTTCGATCATGGCTTTAAGCAATGCTTTCGTCGACAGGAATACAGAGAACACACTTACGTTCAAGTCCTTCATTTCCTGAGCGAGGTCGGTGGATTCGATTCTTGCGATGACGCGCTCGACTCCCTGCTCTTTCGCAAAGCGGGCAATCTTGGCGTTCCGCTCTTCATCCCCTGTCGATGCGACGAGAAGATCGACATCGAATACTCCGATTTCCTTCATCTGCTCGACATCATAGTCATCGAGCTCCTTGATATCGAAGCACTGCCTCGTAATCCGGTCATCGATCTTATCCATTTTCATATGATAGAGGTGCGTTTCATACGCGTTGACGTCAAGCTCTCTCACGACCGGCAGCGTCATCCGGTTGGAACCGACGAAAGAAACGACCGTTTTGTGGTCTTCCTCTTCAAATCTGCCGTAGATTTTCTTGAAGAGAATCGGTCCGATCAGGCATGTCAAGACGGCGACGAGAATCAGCGCGCCTTCCATCTGATCATCGATCATTCCTTCACGCTTCCCGATCGCCGCAGCAGCGATGACAAGGGAAAGCGTCGAAGTGAGGATGAATCCCGAACCGAATACGGTCTTCATGTCATACCACTTGCTGAGAAGCAGGGCAGGTACGACCTTGGAAACGAGCAAGGCCAAGAACAAGAGCGGTATTAAAAGAAGCACTCTCGTATCTGTAAACAAGCTCCAAATATCGATTTCCACACCGACCATTACGAAGAAGATCGGAATAAGGAAACCGTAACCGAAGCTGTCCAGCCGCTTGACCATTTCCGGGTTTGGAGACAATAGAGATACTAACGTCCCGGCAAGGAACGCACCGAGGATGTTTTCTGCCCCTACCTGTTCCGACAGGGCTACAAGCAGAAGGATCAGCGTGAAGACCGCACGGGTATCGATCTGAATCGTCCCTTTGGTCATCGTTTCTACATAGGACTGATGACGGAACTTCTTGCCAATGTAATAGAAAAGCACACCGGCTGCGAACAGAATCAACAAGAGCCACGTATTTCCTCCGCTCTCTCCATAAATGGAGACAAATACCGCAAGGAGAATCATCGTCACCAGGTCTGCAATGACGGCGATCAACAGAATCGTCTGTCCGATCGTTGTCTTCATCATTTGGGCATCTTTCAAAGTAGGAACGACGACACCAAGGGATATCGTTGAAATAATCAACGTCATTAAGAAGGCATTATCGATGAAGCCGGCCCATACGAAGGCGAACGATAAGGCCAGGGATATGACGAAGATCCCCAGGAATACAAGCGTCGCCACCCAGACCGGGTTCGGAGCACCAGTATTTTGGTTTTCCGGTTTTGCTTTCTTTTTCTTTCTTGCGAAAATCGAAAAATCAATCTCCAGACCGCTTAAGAACATCAGGAAGATGAACCCAAGCGTCGAGAGTATTTCAAGCCAGCTCCCCTGATCAACGAGGTCAAATCCACTTTGACCAATGATCAAGCCGACGATAATTTCAGCTACTACCACCGGTATCATCGTTAATTTAAATCGGTGTAGTAAAATTGGTGTAAGGAATGCGGCGATAATGACAATAACGAGCGAAGTTACTGAAGCACCATGTTCCATACGTACCCCCCTCTCCAACTATTCCTAGTTGATGAATTTTTATATTTATCATCTTCTTTCTTCTATACTGCCTATTCCTTCATGTTTTCATTTCCCCATTCTTTACGTATCTGCTTAAATAAGCAGGTTCATGAAGGCGGTGGCCATTCCGAAATAAATAAGAATGGAAATTAAGTCGTTCAGCGTCGTAATGAACGGGCCGGAAGCAACTGCCGGATCGACGTTCAGGCGGTGCATGATCAGCGGTACAAGCGAACCAGCCAACGTAGCTACAATCAGCGTCAATAGAATGGATAGTCCAACGAGGACACCCAGGAAAAAGTTCCCCTGCCATATATATACAATCAACATCATGAGAACACCGCAGACAATCCCGCTGATTAAACCCGTTCCCGCTTCGCGCATCATCATTTTGATTTTTCCCTGTTTTTCAAATTCACCAGTTGCAATACCGCGAACGGCAACGGCAAGCGCCTGTGTGCCGGTATTCCCCCCCATTCCTGCAATCAGGGGAATGAAGATCGCTAAAATGGCGACTTTATCCAACGTTTCTTCAAAACGACCGATCAGACTGGCGGTCAAACTGCCGAGGAAAAGCAGAATGATCAGCCATGGCAGCCGTTTCTTCGCTGAGGAAAAGGCATTATCATCCGGACTGTCAACATCAGAAATGGCGGCGAATTTAGAATAGTCATCACTCGCCTCTTCTTCCATGACGTCCATAATATCATCGACGGTGATGATTCCGAGCAGATGGTCCTGGAAGTCCACGACCGGCAGGGCCAGGAAATCGTAGTCACGGACCATCCGTGCCACTTCTTCCTGGTCATCTCCCACTGAGACCGATACCACCCGTTCATTCATCACGTCGGCAATCAGCCAGTCTTCTTCCGAAATAATCAAATCCCTTAAGGAGATAACTCCTGCAAGACGCTTATCCTCATCAATGACATACGTATAGTAAATCGTCTCGGCGTCAGGTGCTTCGGTTCTTAAATGGACCATCGCTTCTTTGATGGTCATGGTCGCATTGACCACGACATATTCCGTCGTCATGATCGACCCGGCTGTTTTTTCTTCATAATGAAGCAGGTCCTTGATTTCATCCGCAGCTTCTTCATCCATGATCGTCAAGAAGCTTGCCACTTTGTCCTTATCCAATTCATTAAAGATGTCGACTGCATCATCGGCGGACATTTCTGCAAAGACCTGGGCGGCGAAGGTCGGATCCATTTCGGAGAAGAACGGTTCAATCTCTTCATAATCAATATGTTCCATAAAATCCGCTACTTCTTCCGGTGACAGGTACGTATAAATCTGCAGACGAACGTCTTCGTCCCTGCCTTCGAATATCCTTGCTTGATCATATGGATGTAGTTCCAAGAACTCCGCCCGGAACTGATCGATATGATCATTGAACAGCGCATCTTTGATATTCGCCCAGACCTGCTGGCGTTCTTGGTCATCTAAGTGTTCCATAAGCAACCCTCCCCGGCGTCTATTTCATTTTTGACCGTTTAATCTTAATGGCGTAAAGCCCTTTTGTCAACGGAAGTCATTTTTTTGTCATTTTTCTTTTTGCTTCGACCAAAATCCTGCATAATCGTAGTGTAACAGAAGCCTGCTCAGGATGGGAGCGAAATACTGAATGGCGGCTGGAGAAAAGGTTTACAATTGATTAGGATGGGAAAAATAGGAGCGATATATAGAAGAAGGGACGAATTTGAATGGCCTACGATATCATTGGAGATGTTCACGGATGTCTCGACGAACTGAAGCAGTTGTTTGCAGAGCTCGGGTATGACTGGCATTCCGGAATACCGGTACATCCAGAAGGACGCATACCCGTATTCGTCGGTGACATAACCGATCGGGGACCTGATTCGATCGGCTGCATCCGTCTCGTAACGGAGCTTGTCGAACAGGAGAAAGCCCTCTATGTACCAGGCAATCATTGCAACAAGCTCTACCGTTTTTTTCTTGGTAACGGTGTTCAGGAGAAACACGGATTGGAAACAACGACAGCAGAATACCGCAGCCTGCCGAAGGAAGAACAGAAGGAGATTAAACATCGGTTCAAACAATTATATGAGCAGGCACCGCTCCACCTGATACTAAAAGATGCACATGCAGTAGTGGCCCACGCCGGTATCCGGGAAGAAGATATCGGTCGAAAAAGCAAACGAATAGAGACATTCGTCTTATATGGCGACATTACGGGAGAAAAGCTTCCAGACGGAAGGCCGGTAAGGCGGGACTGGGCTCAGGAATATCACGGAGACCGCTGGATCGTTTACGGCCATACCCCGGTCCGTGAGCCGCGATTTGTCAATCAAACCGTAAACATCGACACCGGCTGTGTTTTCGGCGGGGACTTGACGGCCTTTCAACTTCCGGAGGAAACGATCGTCCGTATCCCTTCGTCTATGCCGTTCATGGAAGAGAAATTCAGCTATTAAAAAATCCGAACGACTTTGCTTTCTTCCTGTAAGGCATGCAAAGGGTCGTTCGGATTTTTATTTTTCTTTCATGTAACTGCTCCATATAGAAGGGGCTTTAGAATCGAAGCTCATAGACTCTCCTGTCCAAGGGTGCTGCAATTTAAGATGATAGCAGTGAAGCGCCTGCCCTGCCAGCTTATCTGCTTGTCGCGCCCCATAAAGGGTATCACCGACCAGCGGATGCCCGATATGTGCCATATGGACACGAATTTGATGCGTTCTTCCCGTCAACAGCTGAAAGGCAACTTTGGACACCCTGCCACCCGTCTCCAGCACATCATACATCGTTTGTGAAGGCTTCCCTTCCGGGTCAACCGTTCTTCGGATGATGGAATCGTCCGCTCTCTCAATAGGTGCGTCGATTAACCCCTTTTCCGGTTCCGGTAGGCCTTCCACCAATGCTTGATAAAAGCGGTCCACCAGTTTAGCCTTTCTCGTCAGCAGCATGTGACTGTATGCATGTTTCGCGACCAGCATCAGCCCCGATGTGTAGGTGTCGAGTCTCGTGACAATATGGACGGTGCATGGGTGACCGATTTCCTCATAATAAGCAATCAGATGACTGGCAATGGACGGTTCCTTTTTGTAAGGAGGAACGACAGCAATGCCGGACGGTTTATCCAATACAAGAATATCCTCATCTTCATAAAGGATAGCAAGCGGACCTTCCACCGGCTCAATTGCTCCCCGTTCTTCTGCAGGGAACACGACCGTGAGCGTCGAGGCGCCTTTCAAAGGCTGCCACATTTCCGCTTCTTTTTCATCGATGAAGATATGTCCGTTCATGCGGACCCGCTTAAGAAGCTGACGGGAGAATCTGCCCTTCCCCCGCAGGAAGTCCCTTACCGATCGTCCCGCGTCGGACGGGTCGATGTCCCACTTCTTTTTGATATTACTGCTCATGCTCATCTGCGACAAAGGAATCGTGAACCCTTTTCCAGAACGGGAACGGACGGAAGCGGGCGAAGCGAACCTTCTCTTCTGCTACACGGAACTGAATCGATTTCACATCTTTGTACGTACGGGAAATATGATCGAGCGTGAAAAGGAAGCTCCGGTCGTTCTTCGGCTTGAACATGCAGGTGTGATGGCTCGGCAGAATCAACGGCGAGCCGATCGTCCGGAAGACACGGTTGTTGATGGATGCCATTTCCGCAATCTGGAAGGCTTCCAGCGACGGATGAAGGATGGCTCCTCCCAATGCTTTGTTATAAGCCGTACTACCGGAAGGAGTCGATACACAAAGACCATCTCCACGGAACGTTTCAAAATGATCGCCTTTGATCTCGATATCCATGACCACAGATCCTTCTGCCGTCTTGATGGTACACTCATTCAAAGCAAGGTAGCGATCTTCTTCTCCGCCTCCGTGCGGACGGATCGTTACTTCCAGGAGAGGGTACTCCACCACTTGGAACGGTGTTTTGGCGATTTCAATGATCAACTTCTCCATTTCTTCCGGCATCCAGTCGGCATAGAAGCCGAGGTGGCCGGTATGGATACCGATGAAGGCTGTTTTATCAAGGCGGTGGACATAGGTGTGGAAGGCTTCCAGCAACGTACCGTCCCCTCCTACAGAAATCGCTAAATCCGGTTCCTCTTCGCTGTATTCCAACTGGAATTCGGTTAAATAGCTTTTTATTTTGCTGCGGATTTCATTCGATTTCTTATCTCCTCTGGACAAGATGGAGAACTTCATCGGTGACCACTCCTTTACGAATTGTTCGTATTCTTCTTCTGTTCTTCTTTCTTCATGAAGACGCGCTGCGCTTCCTGGACTTCGCTCTTGATCTTTGACATCTCTTCATCCAGCTGAAAGGCAGCTTCTCCAGCCCGCTTCAGGCGGGACTTGATTTCTGAAGGTATTTTTCCCGAGTATTTATAATTCAATGAGTGCTCGTTCGTCGCCCAGAAGTTCATCGCCAGCGTGCGGATCTGAATCTCTGCCAACACTTTCTTCTGGCCGTGGATCGTTTCCACAGGATAGAGGATGACGACATGAAAAGAGCGATATCCACTGTCTTTCTTATCCGAAACATAGTCCTTCTCCTCGACGATTTCAAAGTCCTGCCTGTTCCGCAGCATGTCGACAACGGCATAGATGTCGTCCACAAACTGTGTCATCACACGTACGCCGGCTATATCCTGCAGTTCATCTTCAATATTCTCCGGATTGATGCCCTTCCGTCTTGCTTTCTGGACAATGCTTGACCGGGGCTTGACTCGGCCTGTTACGAATTCAATCGGCGACTGCTCCTCCTCGTACTCGAACTGCTTCCGCATTCCCTTTAATTTGATTTTTAATTCTTCCACCACTTGTATATAAGGTGCCATAAATATTTCCCAATTCATTCAGCGCCCACCTTTATGTATCCAATCTTCATAGTAATTATGTGCGTTTTCTTTCCTATTCATTGTATCATAAAGTATAGCGACGGAATAAGCAGTACGTCTGACTATTTCCCATAATCAGGAGGTTTTTACATGTCTCAGGAAATTGAAATCGAATTCAAAAATCTGCTAACAGAAGCGGAGTATAACCGTATTTATCAGTTTCTCCCATTCGAATCGGTTGAACTTATGGAACAAACCAATTATTATTTTGAAACAGGTGACGGGCAATTGCGGGGGAAGGGCGCTGCACTAAGGATCCGGAAGAAAAACGGCTCCTGGACCATGACTTTGAAAGAGCCTCACAAGGACGGACTTTTAGAGACTCATGCACCTTTGACAGAAGAGGAAGCGAACCTATGGATCCAGAACAAAGGTCCGAAGAAAGCAGATATCTCCCGTCAATTGGAGGGGCTCGGCATCGATCAGGACCGCCTTCACTACCTCGGTTCGCTTACCACACGTAGAAAAGAACTGCCTTATAACGGAGCTCTTGTCGTTCTTGATCACAGTCTTTATTACGATAAGGAAGACTACGAACTGGAAGTGGAAGCTCCATCGAAAGAGGCAGGTTTACAGGTCATCAAGCAAATTCTGGAGGCGTGCAAGATTCCCGAACGGCAGACAGATAATAAGATTAAACGCTTCTACCAAGCCAAGCTGCAATCAGAATAGTTGCCGTCCACACCTCCCCATTGCTAAAATGGACTCACAGACAGGACAGGAAGGGATTATATGCAACAACGTGGTACGATTTTCGATGAAATAGGAAAAGATAAAATCGATCAGCTCGTCGAGGCTTTTTATGCACGGGTACAGAAGCACCCGGACTTAGTACCGATTTTCCCCAATGATTTCAGCGAAACCATTCGTAAACAAAAACAATTTTTGACACAGTTTTTTGGAGGTCCGCCCCTCTATGTAGAAGAGCACGGTCATCCGATGCTCAGGGCGAGACACCTGCCATTTGAAATAACTCCAAAGAGAAGAGATGCCTGGCTGTCATGCATGTCGGGAGCCATGACGGAAGTGGGCATAGAAGAACCCCACCGCTCCTTCATGTTTGAGCGATTAACGATGACAGCCAACCATATGATGAATACACCTGAGGATGAGAAAGGAGAATCGATGTGAGTTGGAAAAGCTTGAGCAGTGAAAAAGAGACAAATACCACAACAAGCGGCTTCTTCGATTTATTGAAACGGCCTATAGAAATTTATGTCTTCATCGATCCTCTCTGCCCGGAATGCTGGTCCATGGAACCTTTTCTCAAGAAGCTCAACATCGAATACGGCCGCTTCTTCACCATAAAACCGATCATCAGCGGCAAGCTGGCTAATCTGCATCAAAATAAAATGAAGAAACCGGAAAATCTGAAGCAGGCCTGGGACCATACGGCGTCCCGTACAGGTATGTGCTGTGACGGCGATGTCTGGCTGGAAAATCCCGTCGCTTCCCCTTTCGCAACGGCTCTCGCAGTCAAAGCAGCGGAATTGCAGGGGAAAAAAGCAGGCATGCGCTTTCTTCGCAAAGTACAGGAATATGTATTCCTTGAGAAGCAGGACATCTCTGATGAGAAGGTACTCATCGAATGTGCGGAACAGAGCAAACTGGATGTCAGGGAATTCAAGAAAGACATCCATTCCGATGCTGCGAAACGGGCCCTCCAATGCGACTTGAAGCTCGCTCATGAAATGGAGGTTGATTCCACGCCGACCATCGTCATTTTCAATGAGTCAGAAGAAGACGCCGGACTGAAAATCACCGGATTGTATGCTTACGATGTGTACGTGAAAGTGTTGAAAGAAATGCTTCAGAAAGATCCAAAGCCTGGTGTAAAGCCCGCTTTGGAGGATTTCTTGCAACACTATCGCTTCGTAGCGAATAAGGAGATCGCCGTCGTATACGACTGGACGGAACAGGAAGCGAAACGGGAAATGAAGAAGTTGGTCCTGAAGCAGAAAGCAAGAGAAGTGCCTGTCAAACACGGTACTTTCTGGAAATATATGAACTCTTGAAC
Source organism: Bacillus sp. SB49 (assembly GCF_000469135.2). Classification (NCBI taxonomy): domain Bacteria; kingdom Bacillati; phylum Bacillota; class Bacilli; order Caryophanales; family Bacillaceae; genus Bacillus; species Bacillus sp. SB49. The sequence goes on along the minus strand of NZ_CP048117.1, from coordinate 1,148,774 downwards.
AGTAACAGCTCCCGCATCCAGCGGGAGCTGTTTTTACATAGAATCCCCCTGACAAGCATAGGATGATTCAAGGAGGTGTGTCTGTATGATGAAACTATGGATGGCGGTTCTTTTTCTTCTTATCATTCTGATGCTTCTGCTGCTTCACCTGCTCGCCTTAATGAAGATGTTCCCGTTATACGTCACATCGCCGCTCCTCTTTGCAGCTATCTACCTGACTATTTCCCTGTTTACTCACAAGAAAACCTTCCGAGGTTTTAAATGAGCACGCTACATAGTTTTTCAAAAAAAGAAGCGCCCGGAGCAGCCCGGACGCTTCTTTTCCTTTATGCTTTCTGCAGCAATTGTTCCATTTCATTCAACTTCTCTTCAAACACGTCCAGTGCAGCAAGAATCGGATCTTTGGAGGTCATATCTACGCCGGCGCGTTTCAACACCTCGATCGGGTAATCACTGCTGCCCGCCTTAAGGAAGCTCTTATAGCGGTCGACCGCTGGTTCGCCCTCTTCCAGGATCTGCCCCGCCAGTGCCTGTGCGGCTGCATAACCTGTAGCATACTGATAGACGTAGTATCCCATATAGAAGTGCGGGATGCGCGCCCATTCCAATCCGATATCGTCATCAATGACGATATTGTCACCGAAATACTTCTTATTCAAATCATAATAGATTTCTGTCAGCTTACCGGCTGTAAGAGCCTCCCCGTTCTGGGCCTGAATATGAATTTCATGCTCGAACTCCGCGAACATCGTCTGACGAAAGACGGTTCCCCGAAAGCCTTCCAGAAAATTATTCAACAGGTACAGCTTTTCTTTGTCACTGTCAACTTTGTTCAAAAGATGATCGTTCAACAGCGCTTCATTACAAGTAGATGCAACCTCTGCCACAAAGATGGAGTAGTTACCGTAACGATATGGCTGGTTCCGGTGCGTGTAGTAACTGTGCAGGGAGTGGCCGAGCTCGTGAGCAAGGGTGAACAAGTTGTTCACGTTGTCCTGCCAGTTCATAAGGATGTAAGGGTTGGTACCGTAGTGGCCGGAGGAATACGCACCGCTCCGTTTTCCTTTATTCTCTTCGACATCGATCCACCGATCTTTAAATGCTGACTGAAGGATCTCCCCGTACTCTTCTCCAAGCGGTTTCAGCCCGTCCAGCACAAGCTTCTGCGCTTCTTCATAAGAAACTTCCATTTCCGCATCCTTAACAAGCGGTGTATATAAGTCGTACATATGCACTTCATCCAACCCGAGGACCTCTTTACGCATTTCTGCATAACGATGTAATAAAGGCAGGCGTTCATGAACCGCTTCAATCAAATTGTCGTATACGGATTCAGGGATGTTGTTGTTATCAAGCTTCGCCTGACGAGCCCGGTCATACTTCCTTACCGTCGCATTGAAATTATTCTTCTTCACATGCCCGCTGAGCGTGGAGGCGAACGTATTCTTAAAGGAACCGAACGTGTCGTACATCGCTTCAAACGCACGCCTGCGTACATCTCTGTCATCTGATTTCAAGAATCCGACATAGCGGCCGTGCGTGAGCTCCACGTCTTCCCCCTTCTCGTTTTTAATCACAGGGAAAGTAATGTCCGCATTGTTAAGCGCTCCGAAGGTCTGGGAAGGATTCGCCCCGATTTCCGAAAAACCAGCCAACAGCTTCTCTTCCTGTTCACTGAGCACATGTGCCCGCTGCCGCGTAATCTCATCAAGGGTGTGTCTGTATAATTCCAACGGCTTGTAAGTATCAAGGTATCCTTTAACCGTACCTTCCGGCAGCGCAAGAATTTCAGGAACGATGAAGCTCATCGCAGAGGCGAGTTTGGTAAACAGCGATTCCGCTTTCGCATTCATCTCCTGATAATGAGAGTTCGTCGTATCCTGATCGTTCCTCATATGGGCATAAGTATATAGACGGCCGATGCGATTCGAAATTTTGTCCTGGAAATCAAGCAGTTTGTAAAGCTGCTCGGCCGATGCTCCTAAATTCCCCCGATAGTTGTCCAGTTCGGGAAGCATTCCCTCAATCGCTTTCAGCTCTTCATACCATTTCTCATCCGTTTCAAATATAGCCTCGAGGTCCCACGTTTTTTCTACAGGAATCTCCTCACGTTTTGGTAATTGTTTCGTTGAAGACATGTCCAACATCCTCCTTCATAAAAAGATCATCTTATAATGGTTTCTCGATTTTTCAAGTAATCCCTTCACAAACCGAAACATTTTATAAACGCCCCAGCTGTGCTAAGGTTTGTTCGTCTTCCTTTAGTCCGGCTTCCATATGGGTATGGAAGGTCAGCTGCCTGTTCTTCACCCACTTATTCTTCCCTGTTTTACGCACGATATTTAAAGCGTGGAGCTGCTCTAAATACTGCATGGAAAGCGAAGGCTGATAACCATTGATCGTCTCTGGGACTTCCACTTCGGGTAATTCAATGATTGTTTCATACGAAGCAGGAAGAAAATGTTCAATCAAAAGTTTCGTCTGCCATAGATACGCCTTCCCTCCCAGCTGTACCTGTCCCGGCACCGGGAGAAATGCAGCACTTGGAATCAAAGAGAAGTGAAGACCTTTTAAGTATAAATACTGGCGGTATTGACGCTCGGAAGAACTTTCCTCTTTACGGTAAACCGTGCGATTAACATACCACATCTGCTGTAAATAATCATGGAAAACGTTTCTAGGAAAGGGGGCTGGGGAGGAGAATAACTGCGGAAAAGAGAGGTGTGAAAGAGGGACTTTCTTTATGCTGCCTATCGTCATTCCCATACCGAGAGAGCCTTGCGGATAGACGAGAATTATCTCTTGTTTGGAAATATCGAGAAAAAACAGTTGGTACCCGTGAGGGAAGTGATACATGCAAGTACGGAGGAAATCATTGAGGATAAAGCGATGGGGGCCTTTTTGACAAAAGTGACGGCTGCTGAGAATCCACAAAGGGAAGATTCCCATCGATTGATACGCTTTTGTTCGTTTTATAATGTCTTTTTGGGGAATGCGTGAACATTGGTACTCCAAGGCGATCCGTCTGCGCGGCAGAGTCAGCAATACGTCCGGGCGCTTCCCATTCGAAAGCCTCTTCTCTATTGCTGCCTCCTGCCCCTGCTGTTTAAGCCAGTGGAACAGCTGCCACTTTCCGCGCTCATGCTCCTCTGTTTCCCCTCCACTCCCTGCCGCACACTCACTGTCAGGACGATGGGCGAAGTGCGGGGTCACCTTATTTCCGGCTCTGATCAGGACTCGCTCCTTACATACAGAGCAATGGTACGTGTCGTTTCTCATGGAATCAATCATACTTTTGGATACTTGGTACAGGGATAGAATTTCCCCTTTGCTGTCTAACGCATACATCAACAGCTTCACCTCCACCCCTACCTTTCGACAAAAGAAAGTCCTTCCCCTTTTTATCAAATAAAAAAAGCACACAAAACTGTGTGCTTCTTGCATCAATCAACAGGGAAGTGCTGTTTGATGGAAGATAAGGCGTCTGCTTCGAATATGGTTTTCCCATACTCTTCAAGCCTGTGTATAGTCAGAGAAGATTCCTGGCCATACTCCATCAATTGACTCAGAATATTTTCCTGGTCGTCATCACTCATATTTTCATCTTGGAATTGAATATATAGATAGTATCGATCCTCGAAATGGAACAACTTCTGCTCCATACTTTCCGGTGAAGATACGTAGTGACTTAATTGAATGATGTCTTCGAAATCCTGGAACTTCAACGTAAATGCTAAAGGCTCGTCAGAATCGATTTCCTCATCCTCATCTTCATCATCCTGATCATCTTTCGCATGGAATTTATCATCCAATAATGATTCCAGCTTATCGTCAATCGGCAGATCGATTTCTTTCCCGTCTTCCTGAGGCAGTTCAAGCTTTTGGCCGTCTTGAGACACTTGGGCTTTCGTGACAATTACCTCTAGGCCTTTGTCCATTGCCTGTACTTGAATCCAAAGCGGACCATCCGCGTGGAAATTCTCCTGGTCGTTGACTTCATCCATCATTTCCCAGAACAACTGCTCACTGCGCTCACGGTTATACCAGATCTCTTCTCTGTCGAAACCTCTTTGCTCAACATCTTGATATGTTACGTAAAACTTCACGGTGTTTTCATTGATACGTTCAATTTCCATAACGTCTCTCTCCCTTCTTATCATGTTTTAAGGGGGAAGGGAACACTCACCCTTGCGTTCGTTTTAGAACCTTACCCGTTAGGCCCTGGCTTCAACCGTTGAGATGTGTAGAAAGTAAGGGTTGATGTATTCCTATTGTATGACAGGAATGTCTAAATGGAAAACAAATTGCTCGAATTCAGCATATAACCATATAAGACATGAATATCATGACAATAAGGCCGTCTTACCGGGTGGTTGAGTTATCATTTTAGCCTATTCCCCTAAGTTTGTCACTACATAGCCAGGAGGATTATCACATGAACTGGGACTTGCTTGAACCACTGTTGATCATCATCAGTATCGATATTATTCTCGGCGGAGATAATGCGGTCGTCATCGCACTCGCGAGTCGAAACCTCCCCCCGGAACAAAGGAACAAGGCCATCATCCTCGGGACAGGCCTCGCGGTCGGCGCCAGGGTGCTGTTAACGATGGTTGCTCTTTATCTTCTCCAAATTCCTTATCTTCAATTAATCGGAGGGCTGTTACTTTTCTATATCGCCATCAAACTCTTGACAGACAATGACGAAAACGACCATATCAAAGCCGGTGACAGTCTGTTCGCAGCTGTTAAAACCATCGTCTTCGCCGATATCGTCATGGGATTCGATAATGTGCTTGCTATAGCAGGTGCCTCGCACAACAACATCATCCTCGTTGTGATCGGTCTGCTCGTTTCCGTCCCAATCATCGTTTGGGGCAGCAGGATTATCCTTCATTTAATGGACAAGTTCCCGATGCTCATCTATTTCGGTGCCGGCATTTTGACCTTTACAGCGGCAGAAATGGTGCTGGAAGACCGCCATGTCCTCCACTTTGCAGAGCAAATGCCTATCATCCACCAAGTGTTCGCTCCTTTCATGGTCATTTTGGTTATTACATTAGGATATTTCGCGAACAAAAGGAAGGGAACGGCGATATGAAAACCGGGCTCGAACCATATAAAAAGAAAAAAGCTGGAGAGGCTACCGCCTTCCAGCTTTCTTCATTTATTAATTGACTAAGCGTTGTGCTTCTTTCAATTGGAACGTACGAACGCTGCGTGGAAGGAATCGACGAATTTCATCTTCGTTGTATCCTACTTGCAGACGTTTGTCATCCAGAATGATTGGACGGCGCAGCAGACCAGGGTTTTCTTGAATAAGATCGAACAAATCCTGCATCGGCAGCTGGTCAAAGTCCACTTTCAATTTTTGGAATACCTTAGAACGTGTGGAAATGATCTCTTCCGTTCCATCCTCAGTCATACGAAGGATTTCCTTGATCTCGTCCAACGTTAGCGGCTCAGAAAAAATATTTCGTTCCGTATAAGGAATATCGTGCTCTTCAAGCCAAGCCTTTGCTTTACGGCATGATGTACAACTTGGTGAGGTATAAAGTGTAACCATATAGATACTTCACTCCTCAATAATTTATGGTGTTATTTAATTACTTCTTTCTTTGTAATCAATATAATCTAACCTTGATTCTACTATAACACATCTGTCAAGCATTATCTATATAAAGTTCAACAAATATGTGACAATACGATTCAAAGCGCGTTTCCTTTAAAGAATTACCCGTTTTATCACACCGTTAAACATAAAAAACAACCATTCTGCATTTTTTTCATTTTCAACTACGTGTTTTTATTGAAAATACCCGCCTTAGGATGGCGGGTATTTGTTCTATAGATCAGTTTTTCGTTTTGTCCAATTCCTTTATGATATTCTCCACATCTCTATCTTCATCTCTGGTCAGCACTTCATCCACGTGCTGATACGATTTCCCGTAGAACTCTTCGTCCTTGTAAGTATGGATTTCCGTGTACATCGCTTTCATTTTTTCGTAAATCTCTTCTTCGGAAGCATCTTCCGGTGACCAGTAGAGAATTTCCATGGCATTGACTTCGTTCGTTGCAAGAGACCTTCGTGTATAACCAATGGATTGGGCGTGTTTAAAGCCTTCCCTTTGATAGAAGCGGAGTCTTTTCTCCGTATCCGTGTCGGTATAATCGACCGGTTCTACTTCCAGGATGATCGGCTTTCCTTTCGCTTTCATTTTCTTGATGAGTTTGTGACCAAGTCCCTGACCACGTGAAGCAGAGGAGACATATACATAGTCGATGAAAAGGAAAGTATCGAACTCGGCATACATTAAAACGTGATGCTCTCCTTCATCTTTAAAATATACGTCGCTTTTCTCTTTCAATAGTGCTTCCATGTGTTCTTTTGATTTCATTTCCTCAACAGGAAAATACTCGTTCAACTTCTCATACCAATTCATTGATCTACTCCCTTACAATTTGTCCCTTTTATTATAACGAATAATTCAACTTATGTTAAATGGCGCCGGATGCGCTCCTGCTGTTTTTAGGATATGGAACTGCCATCGATCTATTCAAACGGCCACAAGTATTAATACCCTGTTCTCAAGAAGATCAAACACCAAAAAAGGACCAGATTCCTCTGGTCCTCCCCTTTAATTCATCGGCGTATAGTCGACATTGCTGGTGTAATTGTTACCGGCATTCCAAAGCAGGAATTCATCAATACCGTTTTCATTCAACGCTTTGATCTGTGCTTCCACCTCTGCTTTTCCGTACTGCTTCATCGCTCCCGAATACAGCCACGGCGCCTCAAAATCCTGAAGCCAAGGACGTGAAGTCGGCTTGTCATCCAGTTTCCCCAGCACTTCATTTTCCACCTTGGCATATTCATCAATCAGACGGTACGGTTCTTCGTCGGGTTTGGCAATACCGAAGTAGGACCCCCAGTGACTTGGATAGATCATTGATGAAATGACATCGACATTGCTTGATATTTTCGAGAAGTTCTGCCCGATATTCGGAGCTTCCGGAATCGTCGCCGCATAGCCGAAGATGTCAACAGAGACATCGACATCGTAGGCTTTCAATTCACCCTTCGCATATTCGACGAAATCGGTGACCGCCTGGACTCGTTTCTGTACATGATCCATCTCCAAATCCGCATACTTCCCTTGACCGTATGTAAGGATGTCTTCCCTTTCTCCGAAACCTTCCGGGAAACGGACGTAGTCGTACTGGATTTCCTCGAAGCCGAGCTCTGCCGCCTGTTTGGCAAGCTCCACATTATACTCCCACACTTCTTCCATGAACGGGTTCACGAAAGATTCCCCTTTGCCGTTCTTCCACACTTGACCGTTTTCTGTAAAAGAAAGGTCCGGTCTTTTTTCAGCGAGCAGACTGTCCTTGAATACGACAACACGTGCGATAGGATAGATACCTTTCGATTCAAGCTCCTCAAGCATCGCCCGCGGATCATCGATGAACGGCTCCGCCACTTCTGCATAAGGGGACCCTTCTTCCGGCTCAAACGTGATGTTTCCATGGTCTTCTTTAATATCGATTACCATGGCATTCAATTCTGTATCCTCCACGAGCTTCGTAAGTTCTTCCATCTTCGCACCGCCTGCTGAAGGACCTGTTACATAAATCCCCCGGACGGCATCCGGATACTCGAAGTCAAGTCCCGACTGATACGTGAACCTTGCTGCTTCCCCGGAATCCGGCAAGGCTTTAATTCCAAGCTGCCGTTCCGTCATGATGCCGGCTTCTCTTACTTCTTTATTATCTTCCTCTTCTGCCTGGACATATGAGAACGGAAGAACCACTCCTGCCAGAATGGCAGCCGCACATATCCCAAGCCTGCGAAATTTCCTCATTAATAACCTACTCCCCTATCCTCTAGATACTCTTCATTATAAAGAAGGTTGTAATTATATAACAGGGATGGAAACGAATTTCTTCCAATTTTCTACAAACCCCTTCTCCAACAGACACGGCCGCAAAAATAAAGACACCTGCCGAATCGGCAGGTGTCTTCTTTCTTTATTGATGTACGACACCATATTCTTTCTGGTATTGCTCGAATTCCTTTGTCGTACATAACACGAAGTGACCTGGACGGACTTCACGGAATTCCGGCTCTTCACTCGTATCGTGCTTGCTAGGGTCATACGTGAAACGCTCACGGTTGCGCTCATAATCCGGATCCGGAAGAGGGATAGCGGACAAAAGCGACTGCGTGTACGGGTGGATCGGATTCTTGTAAAGATCATCTGCATCAGCAAGTTCCACCATTTTACCGAAGTACATAACCCCGATTCGATCACTAATGTATTTCACCATGGAAAGGTCGTGGGCGATGAACAGGTACGTCAAACCTTTATCCTTCTGAAGTTTCTTCAACAGGTTGACCACCTGTGCCTGGATCGACACGTCAAGAGCAGAGATCGGCTCATCGGCAATGATGAAGCTGGGTTCTACTGCAAGCGCCCGTGCGATTCCGATTCTCTGGCGCTGTCCGCCGGAAAATTCATGTGGATAACGGTTGGCGTGCTCTTTGTTCAATCCGACCGTTTCCAGCAGTTCATATACGCGCTCACGTCGAGCTTTATCGTTCTCTGCAAGTCCGTGAATGTCCATCCCTTCAGCGATGATGTCCTCGACTTTCATCCGCGGGTTAAGAGACGCATACGGATCCTGGAAGATCATCTGCATTTCCCGGTTGAATTTTTTCAAATCCTCCCGACTTTTCTTACCGTGGACGTTCTCTCCATCGAAGATGACCTCTCCGTCTGTTGCATCATAAAGACGGATGATCGTGCGCCCGGTCGTCGATTTCCCACAACCGGATTCTCCAACAAGCCCGAACGTTTCGCCTTTATAAATATCAAAGTTCAAACCGTCTACAGCTTTGACGACACTGTTCCGACCAGTTTGGAAGTGCTGCTTCAAATTCTTGATTTCAAGTAGTTTCTCTCGTGTCATACACGTTCACCTTCCGATTCACTCTTTGACTTCGCCATACCTTCCATCCGCTTCTTAACTGCAGCAGGCGGATCGATATCCGGAGCATTTTCATGCAGGAGCCACGTTGCTGCGTAGTGGGTATCACTCACCTTGAACATCGGCGGCTCTTGTTCGAAGTCAATCTTCATTGCGAATTCATTTCTGGCTGCAAACGCATCGCCTTTTGGCGGATGCAAGAGATCGGGCGGAGATCCCGGAATGGCATAAAGCTCTTCATCTGCACTGTCCAAAGACGGCATAGAGCCGAGCAGTCCCCATGTGTACGGGTGTTTTGGATTATAGAAGATATCATCTACCGTACCGATCTCTATGATCTTACCAGCGTACATGACAGCAACTCTGTCCGCGACATTTGCAACGACGCCGAGATCGTGTGTAATGAAAATCGTAGCAGAATCTGTTTTCTTTTGAATCTCTTTCATCAACTCAAGGATCTGTGCCTGAATCGTTACATCAAGGGCTGTGGTCGGCTCATCCGCGATCAACAGTTTAGGGTTACAGGCAAGGGCGATAGCAACGACAACACGCTGTCTCATTCCACCTGAGAATTGGTGCGGATACTGCTTTATACGGTTCTCCGCATCAGGGATTCCGACAAGCTCAAGTAATTCGATCACGCGTTTACGCGCTTCGGTCTTACCCATTTTTTGGTGCTTGATCAAGCCCTCCATAATCTGGTTTCCGACTTTCATCGTCGGGTTCAAAGACGTCATAGGGTCTTGGAAAATCATAGATATTTCTTTCCCGCGGATTTTCTGCATTTGCTTTTCGCTCATTTTCACCAGGTCACGGCCCTCAAAAAGGATTTCTCCTTCTTTGATGCGCCCGGGCGGCTTCGGAATCAGCTGCATCAGTGCTTTCGTCGTTACAGATTTACCGGAACCGGATTCGCCGACAATCGCCAGCGTCTCCCCTTTTTTCAAATCGAAGTTAACCCCACGTACAGCTTTTACTTCACCGCCGTAGGTGTCAAATGATACATGCATATTTTTTACTTCTAGAAGTTTTTCCATCTTGTACACCTACCTCCTACTCGCGCATCTTCGGATCAAGTGCATCACGAAGACCGTCTGCAAGCATATTGAATGCAATCATGATAAGCGAGATTACAATCGCCGGGAACAACAGGATGTGCGGATAAATCTGAAGGGATTTGAATCCGTCATCAATCAGCGTTCCAAGTGATGCTGTCGGCGTCGGCAGTCCGAGACCGATGAAGCTCAAGAAGGCTTCGAAGAAAATGGCACTTGGAATCGTAAACATCGTATTGATGATAATCAATCCGGTTACGTTCGGTACCAAGTGTTTTCTCAGAATGCGATTATCCTTCGCTCCAAGCGTTTTCGATGCGAGCACAAATTCCTGGTTTTTCAATTTCAGCACCTGGCCTCGTATGATACGGGCCATCGATATCCACCCGGTGATCGTCAAGGCTATCGTGATGGATAAAATACCCGGCTCGAGTATTAAAATCATCAGGATGACGACAACGAGGTTCGGAATTCCCATCAGAATTTCAATGACACGCTGCATATAGTTATCGACGCGGCCGCCGTAATAACCGGAAATACCACCGTATGCAACCCCGATTACCATATCAATCGCTGCTGCCAGTAAGGCGATATACAAGGAGATCCTCGTTCCCATCCAAGTCCTTGTCCACAAATCACGTCCAAGACCGTCTGTCCCGAACCAGAATGATTCATCATTCATATCTTTAGCACCGTAAACGTCGTATACGGCCTCCACCTCTGCAGGCTCCCCGTTGGAACCATCATTCAAAACTTTCGTCTGAATGAAATCTTCCTGGTTGTTGAAACGCATCATCGCTTTCGTTTCAGCTTGTTCAACTGTACCGGCGCTTTGTACGGAAGTCAGCGTACCATCCATACCAAGCCAGCCGAGCCCTTCCACTTTAGGTGGCATCTTCGCACGGGACAAATCCTGCTCATACTGTCCATAGTCATTCATGTATGGACCAAAGATCGCCATGACACCTAAGGCAATCAAAATGAACAGCCCGATCATCGCACCTATATTCTTGCGAAGGCGGATGAAAGAATCCTGCCAGAATGACAGGCTGGGTCTTGAAATACCTTCGTTATCCTGTTCTTTCGTATTGACGGGTACAAATAAATCTTTCGATGGTTTTTGATTATCCATATGGACTACTTCCCTTCTGCCAGTCGGATTCTAGGATCAATGATTCCATAAAGAAGATCAATGATTAAGATAATGACAATAAACAGGAAGGAGATTAACAAGGTTGTCCCCATGATAATCGGAAAGTCATTCGTATTGATCGCTTTAACGAATTGTTCACCAATCCCAGGTACGGCGAAAATATTCTCGATGACAAGCGTACCGGTAATCAAGCTGACCGCAAGTGGCCCCAGTACTGTAATAAGTGGAATCAACGCATTCCGGACGCCGTGTTTCAATACAACTCCGAATTTGTTGACACCTTTCGCACGTGCCGTTGTGATATAGTCTGAGCTCATGACTTCAAGCATTTCCGTCCGCATGAAACGAGCGGCAATTGCTATCGGGAATATGGCAAGGGCTACGGTAGGAAGAACCGTGTACTCCCAGCTTCCCCAAAGAGCAACAGGGAACCAACCAAGTTTTACACCGATGTAATATTGAAGAATACCTGCAAATACGAAAGAAGGGATAGATTTCCCGATGACTGCAATGAATGTCGATAGGTAATCCATGAACCCATTATGATAAATGGCCGATATGATTCCGAGAAGCATCCCGAAAATCGTACCGATGATCATCGCTTGCACGCCGAGCTGCATAGACGGGCCGACCCGTTCCATCATGATCGTCGTCACTTCACGATTATCGAATTGGAAGGAGATTCCCAAGTCACCTTGAGTCAAGTTGACCATGTAATTAAAATACTGTACAGGAACCGGGTCATCCAATCCGTACTTCTCCAACACAACCTGCTGTTGCTCTTCTGACAATTTATCTGCAGCACTTAGGGGAGTACCTGGTAAAAACTTCATCAGGAAGAACGTAAAGGTTGCAATAAGAAACATCGTTATAACCATATAGACCAATCGTTGTAGTATATAACGTGCCATATGAACACCTCCGTTTAAGTAAACCCTATCTCTTATTTTTCTATCTCTGTCGAAATTAACTGAATTTTGTTTATAATTAGAATATTTCCTTTTCAGGGAAAAAGAGAGCATATGCCAACGCGCTGGTCATATACTCTCTCCCTTATAAAAGAAACTTATATGTGGTTAGTATGGTGCGCGCTATTATTTACCTTCGATATAAGCATACTTGTAAGTGTAGTCAGGTCCCATCGGGTTGACGATTACACCTTTAAGATACGGCTTATAAAGTTGTGCCTGAGCACGTTGGTAAAGTGGAGCAAGGACTGCATCTTCCTGGATCAAAAGTTTCTCCGCTTCAAGAAACGCTTCGAAACGCTCAACCGGCTCAAGAGCTAGTTCGTTGTTCGCTTTTTCAATCAACGCATCATATTCTTCGCTGGAATAACCAGTCATGTTATTTCCACCGTCTGTTACCCACATGTTCAAGAATGTGTTCGGATCGATGTAGTCAGGACCCCATCCGGAGTTCTGAAGCTCATAGTTCATGCTTGTGTCACGCTCAAGACGCTCTTTGAAAGGTACGGAAGTGACGTTAACAGTCAAGCCTTCCAATTTCTCAAGCTGGTCTTTGATGTAAGCATCCATCTGCTTGGCAACTTCTGTATCGCCGCCAAGGTATTCCAATTCAAGTGTATCTTGACCAAGCTCTTCTTTAGCCGTAGACCAAAGCTTCTGCGCTTCATCAAGGTTGTACTCGATCAAGTCACCGTTAAGATCGCGGAAGTCTTCTCCGGATTCCGGATGGTTCGCGAACTTGGCAGGAATGTCACCAACTGCAGGGATGGAACCGTTGTTCAGAATAACGTCAACCATGCTTTGACGGTCGATCGCCATTTGAATCGCTTTACGTGCATTTACGTTACCAAGAATTTCGTTTTCCTGGTTCATCTTCAAGTAGAACAATGTCGGCTCTTCTTTGACGCCGAACTCTTCAGAAGTCTGGTACTGATCGACGAACTCGGAAGAAAGGTTCACACGATCGACTTCCCCAGTTTCATAAAGGTTTACAGCCGTTGCTGTATCTTTAACAACTTTGACGTTGATTGTATCAAGCTTCACGTTTTCTGCATCCCAGTAATCTTCGTTCTTCTCAAGCGTCCAGCCTTCGCCGTGGTTCCACTCTGTCATAACGAATGGTCCGTTATAGACAAGCGTGTCCGCTTCAAGCGCATATTGATCGCCCTGTTCTTCAACGAATTTCTGGTTCAATGGAAGGAACGTACCGAACGTAGTCAAAGACTCGAAATAAGGAATCGGTTTTTCCAACTCAACTGTCAATGTATAATCACCGTCTGCTTTTACTCCAAGATCTTCAACTGGAGTATCACCGGCAGCAATTGCTTCTGCATTTTTGATTACGCCACTCATCATATATGGACCATACTCGGAAGCAGTATCCGGGTTAACCGCACGCTGCCATGCATATACGAAATCGTTCGCTGTTACAGGATCGCCGTTTGACCAGACAGCGTCCTCACGAAGAGTGAATGTCCAAGTAAGACCGTCTTCACTTACTTCATGTTCTGTAGCGATACCAGGTTCCGCTTCTGCACCTTCACCAAGACGATAAAGCCCGTCCATTGTAGATCCAAGGAATTGGAACGCTACTGCGTCCGTAGCAAGAGAGGAATCCATTGTAGGAATCTCTGCTGTGTCATAAAGGTTAAGTACTTGCTCGCTGTCTGGTGATGCTTCCCCATCAGACGAGCTGTCGGATGAATCGTCTGAAGAACCAGACGTATCGTCCCCGCCGGAACATGCCGCGAGGAACATGCTTAGTACCAGTGCCAGTACTAGCAGTAACCAATTTGTCTTTTTCATGTAGAAAATGACCTCCCCTAAAAATTTTCTAAAAATTTGCCGTGGCTCGTTGTCCACATATCGAATTATACAAGTTTTCTAACTATTTTGCATTACCTAATTTTTCGAAAAGACACAGAATTCCCATCATTATTACGTTTCAATGACACTAAATGAGTCTTTTTACCTAGTTTATTTTACAATGTTAAAGACTGAAAATAACTAATTATAAGGACTAATGTATAAAAAATGATTAGGTATCGGGAAAGGTTATTATTTATCCCAGTTCCTCATGAAAGGAAATGCATACCCCATTCAAAATAGAATTTTCAGTCTATTGAATCCGCTTTACAATTCCATAAGGTAAGGGTACATGCTATAATTGGTACGAATTTGTATGAAAGGTGTGACCTTTGTTGAGTATCATAAGAAATAAGTGGCTGATGATTCTTTTTAACTTCGCCCTGGTCACAGGACTCTTCTTCCTGTTGTCTCCAGAGCATGATTTATTCCATTATATAAATCAATTGTTCTATCTTGCTTATTTCTACTTGTTCATCGGTATTCTTATGTGGGTGATCCGAGGCGGGTTCTTTGACGGAATCGCATACGGCTTTCGCCGGTTTTACAGTACGATGTCCAAGCAGAAGGATTATCTGGACGATTGGAAAGAGAAGCCCCTTCCCTCCCAAACGATCGGGCGGTCCTGGCTGCGCTTCTTCCTCTTTCAGGGAAGTGTATTGACCGTAGGACTTCTTGCTTTACTCGTTTTTTATTATCAGGGATGAAGAGTTGATGGAATGCGATTTCTGCGATATAATTAGAAACTACTTAAATAGGACTGAAATGCTTGGATGAAGGATAAGTACATCTGTCTCCCCATTCATACAGAGAGGTTGCGGCTGGTGGAAGCAATCATGGGAACGGGTTGGAATTGGGCCTTCGGAGCATCTTTTGACGTAAATCGGCGTTAACGATTGAAGCTGACCTGTATCGCATACAGGTAATTAGGGTGGCACCGCGGTATATTCGTCCCTTCCATGTTATTGGAAGGGGCGTTTTTGTATGCAGAAACGAATAATTCATAGAGGTGATGACAAATGAAGACAATCTTTTCAGGGATTCAACCAAGCGGAACGTTGACACTAGGGAACTATATCGGAGCAATGAAGCATTTCACAGATTTGCAGGATGACCACAACTGTTACTTCTGTATTGTGGATGAACATGCTATAACCGTTCCACAGGACCGGCTGGAACTCCGCCGGAACATCCGCTCTCTTGCGGCGTTATACCTGGCTTCCGGTATTGACCCGGATAAATCAACGCTGTTTATCCAATCCGAAGTGGCCGCACATACGCAGCTTGGGTGGATGCTCCAGTGTGTCAGCTACATTGGGGAATTGGAGCGGATGACGCAGTTTAAAGATAAGTCGGCCACGGGAAGTAAAGAAGGAGTTTCTGCCGGCCTGTTGACTTACCCACCGCTGATGGCATCCGATATTCTTCTGTACAACACAGATATCGTCCCAGTCGGGGAAGATCAAAAACAGCATTTGGAGCTCACACGTAACCTGGCGCAGCGCTTCAACAATAAGTACAATGACATTTTCACAGTGCCGGAAGTACGGATTCCAAAAGAAGGCGCACGCATCATGTCGCTTCAGGATCCGACGAAGAAAATGAGTAAATCGGACTCCAATCAGAAGGCATTCATTTCCATGCTGGACGATGAGAAGAAGATTCTTAAAAAAATCAAGAGTGCCGTGACGGATTCCGATGGAGTTGTCCGTTACGATAAAGAGAATAAGCCGGGCGTCTCCAATCTGTTGACCATTGAATCCGTCTGCAGTGGTACACCGATCGCTGATTTGGAACAGAAGTACGATGGGAAAGGCTACGGAGACTTTAAACAAGGGGTGGCTGATGCTGTCATCGCTGTACTGAAACCGATTCAGGAACGTTATGAAGCACTGATCGATTCCGATGAATTAGACGATATACTTGATCAGGGAGCAGATAAAGCATCGTATGAAGCACAGAAAATGCTTCGTAAAGCAAAAAAAGCAATGGGCCTCGGTCGCGTGAAGAAGAAGTAAAGAGAAAAAGCCAGAATTGAGTGGTGTTACTCAATTCTGGCTTTTCATATGCTGTGAAACACGTTCCTGTTCACCCTGCCAAATCGTTTCAAAGAAAGGCTGCCCTTTTACCATCTTCCGGCACAGCTCCTCATGAATCATCGACCAGCCTCTGCACGTACCTTCATATAAACGGTCCCACGCTTCTTCTGTAGAAAATTCTTTGATAATTGGATATTGGGACGGATCCCATTCAGTCAGCCAATATCTGATTTCCTCTGGATGATCCGAGTGTTTCAACTGATCGAGCGCCATCATCAACAACTGCTTCAACTGCCGTTCTCTACGCGTCAAACCGGACATTTTTCCTGGTGGAAGTGAAAGAATATGATGCTCCTTCCACGCACTTCCTTCTATTGAATAGGTTTCCGGTACTTTTCCCTGAACCATCTCGAATACTAAACGCTCCTGTCTAGGTATGAGACGGCTCTTCTTCACGGGAAGAGTATAACCAATCGTGTCAAAGACAATGATGTCCTTTCCATTCGTGACGACAGCTGCGTATTCGACCGTGTGCCGCTCCTGATTTTTCTTCATGTACGTCTTTCGGTGGATCGCTTGCAGAAAGGATGCCGGCAGGTCTTGTAGATCGTTCTCAATAAAATGGAAAAGTTCATCATTCACCAGAACTAAGGGTATCTGATCGATCAACTCGATCCCATCTTCTTTGCGCCATTCATGGAACCGGCACACGTTATACCCATTCTCTTCACCTTCGAACCAGTTCACCCACAGATCATGCATGTATAACATTTCGGACCCTCACTTTCACTTCAGTGATCTCTTTTGGTTACATTATGACCATTGGTGGCTTTTTTATTCTTTACAACCATATTTTAGAAAATTAATCTTTCATGAGAAGCAAAGCTGTCGTAATGAGCAGGATGCCGGCAGGGAATAAGTAACATTCCACCCGGGTCCGAATCAGAATAAAGAACTCTATCCAACTCATACCGGCCGGGACGAGGTTCAAATACGTAATCGTCACCGTTCCACCGGCGACGGCAAATCCGAATCCAGTTAAAAGCAGCAGCCAATACCACATCCGCCTCATCCCCTTCTCCTTGTCCTCCTATGAATATCTTATGAATGTTAGTCATGGGACATGCGGGTATTTGCTCTTAAAACCTGGTCTTTACTTCCTTTCCATTTAAAGGTACATTTATATGGAACAGGTATCATGGACGAAAGGATGATGATCGTTGTCACAGAAACGCACCTTGCGAAAAAGGCGGAGAAAGCGCCGTAAACGCAAGGCCATACTTGCAATCCTGTCTTTAACGTTCTTATTGTTTATTAGTTATTCTGCCTATGAATATTTATCCGGGAAGCATGAAGCGATGGAAAATCAGGCTTCAGCGGAAGATGGAGAAGGAATCGATTTCGAGGAAAGCCCCTACAAGGATTCTTTCCGGGGCGTCGATAACGGAGACGAAAAGATGACGATTCTGCTGTTAGGAACAGACCAGCGAGGAACGGAAACGGCTCGGACAGATACGATTATGCTGGCTGAATATAATAAAGAGAATCAAGATGTAAAGATGGTATCCTTAATGAGAGATACGTACGTGGATATTCCAGGGCACGGATACAACAAGCTCAACGCAGCCTTTGCCATCGGTGGTCCTGAGCTTCTCCGGGAAACGATTGTAGATAATTTCGCAGTTGAACCGGAGTACTATGCGATCGTTGATTTCAAAGGATTCACCCATATTGTGGACACGCTCGCTCCGGACGGTATTGAAGTGGATATCGATAAGGATATGTATTACGAAGCCGGCGGTGACGGCACAAAAATCGATTTGAAAGCCGGAAAACAGCAGCTTGACGGGGAAGAATTGCTCGGCTACGTAAGATTCCGCAGTGATATCCGATCGGATTTCGGTCGTGTGGAAAGGCAGCAGGAAGCAATCGGATTGTTGAAAGATCAGCTGGTATCCTTCAGCGGTGTCCTGAAAGCACCACGCTTAATCGGTACGGTCCAGCCTTATATTGATACAAATATCGAAGGGACCAAGGTGGTGGATATAGGGAAGGATATCCTGCTTCACCCTCCCGAAGATATCGAGACACTCAGCATTCCGACAACGGACAACGTTTGGAACGAACGAAAAGAATATCCAATCGGATTAGTACTCAATCATGACGAAGATAAAACACAGAAGACGCTCCGCGCCTTTCTGGACGGAGGTACGGAAGAACCCGAGAGCCCTTGAGGCTTTCGGGTTTCTTTATTTGCTGACAAAGGTGTGATGGAACATCTAAACCCATGTGATTCTTCCTTCTAATAAAGGATAATAAGACAAAAAACCCGACAGCCTCGTGGCTGCCGGGTTTTAATCAGTCTTGGTATTTCTGGAAAATCAGGGTCGCGTTGTGACCACCAAACCCAAGCGAGTTACTCATAACCGTATTTACTTCCTGTTTTCTTGCTTCGTTCGGTACGATATCAAGATCACACTCCGGATCAGGTGTTTCATAATTGATCGTCGGTGGCAGAATGCCGTCATTGATGGCTTTCAGTGAGATGACCGCTTCCACTGCTCCTGCCGCTCCAAGCAGGTGACCCGTCATTGACTTCGTCGAAGAAATAGCAAGCTTCTTCGCGTGCTCTTGAAAGACAGTTTTCGTTGCAAACGTCTCAAACTTATCATTAAGCTCCGTGGACGTACCATGGGCGTTTACGTAATCGACAGCTGTCGGTTCAAGACCGGCATCTCCCAACGCCTGTTTCATGGCACGGGCCGCTCCATCGCCTTCCGGTGCCGGTGATGTGATGTGGTAAGCATCTCCCGTAGAGCCGTACCCTGTAATTTCACCATAAATTTTCGCACCACGCTTCTTCGCTGACTCCAACGTTTCCATAATAAGAATTCCTGCGCCTTCTCCCATGACGAATCCGTCACGGTTCTTATCAAAAGGCCGGCTCGCTGTTTTCGGATCCTCATTCAAGGAAAGCGCACGCGCAGCGGCAAAGCCTGCGAAGGACATTTTGTTCATTGGTGCTTCCGTCCCGCCGGCAATCATGATGTCAGCGTCTCCACGCTGAAGTACCTTGAACGCATCACCGATCGAGTTGGCGCCGGATGCACATGCCGTAACGGTACAAGAGTTAATGCCTTTCGCACCTAGAGAGATAGATACTTGTCCAGCGGCCATATCAGGAATCATCATCGGGATGAAGAACGGGCTGACACGACGGTATCCTTTCTTCTGGAACGTCTCGAACTGGGATTCATATGTTCCCATTCCTCCAATACCGGAACCGATCCAGACTCCCGTACGAGGTGCAATCTCATCCGTAATTTCAAGGCCGGCATCTTCCACCGCCATGTGGGAAGCGACCATTGCATATTGAACAAATGGGTCCATCTTCCGTACTTCTTTACGTTCGATGTACTTGGAAGGGTCAAAATCTTTGAGCTCTGCCGCGACGTGTACCGGGTAGTCCTCTTTGTTTACTTTCGTAATTTCGCCGATTCCAGAAACACCGTTCTTAATACTCTCCCACAATTCGTCTACTGAGTTACCGACGGGGGTCACCGCCCCCATTCCGGTAATGACTACTCGTCTTTTATCCATGACTATTCTATTCCTCCTTGGTTACTTGCCCCATCGAAGGGCAACGGCTCCCCATGTGAGACCGCCGCCGAATCCGACAAGAACGACTAAATCGTTTTCTTTTATTTTACCTGCCTTCACATCTTCTGACAAAGCGATTGGAATCGATGCAGAAGATGTGTTGCCGTAACGCTTCACAGCTGTGGACATTTTCTCTTCCGGAATGCCCAGGCGCTGCCTTGCTGCTTCCATTATTCTTATGTTTGCCTGGTGCGGGACTAAGTAATCGACATCCTGCTCACTAAGGCCGATTTTTTTCACGACATTGACAGAGGATTCCGGCATCTGGCGGACAGCAAATTTGAATACTTCCCGTCCATTCATGTAGATGACATCTTCCGGTGTCTGATAGAGGTTCGATCCTCCGCTACCGTCGGATCCAAGTTCGAAGGAAAGGATCCCCTTATCTTCACTTACCGGGCCGATGACAGCAGCTCCCGCTCCATCTCCGAAAAGGACGCACGTATTTCGATCGGTCCAATCCGTAATCTTGGAAAGTTTCTCTACACCTACCACCAGCACATTCTTATAGGCATTTGTCTCAATATACTGTTTGGCCGTGATAACCCCGTACATGAATCCTGCACACGCAGCACTAAGATCCATCGCTGCTACTTTAGGTGCGCCGAGGCTTTTCTGAAGCTTTGTCGCTACAGATGGAAATGGTGTGTCCGGAGTAACGGTGGCAACGAGGATCATATCCAGTTCTTCCGCTTTCATATCCGCATCTTCCAGCGCAGCTTCAGCTGCACGAAGTGCCAAGTCGGACGTATCCATATCGTCGGACGCGATCCTGCGCTCTTCGATCCCGGTACGTGTCCGGATCCATTCGTCACTTGTATCGACTATTTTCTCTAAATCTTTATTTGTAAGAACTTTTTCCGGTGCGTAGTGCCCGACACCTAAGAATCCTGCTCTCATATGTTCATCCCCTTAAGGTAATATCTGAATATCTATTATCAATTCTTATGACTTGGTACTAATTTTAATTCATCTCCATTTATTCTGCAAGTCGCAAAAGGAGCGAAGCAGTGCGCAGCCCACAAAATATAAGGGTTTCTGTCATAAACTGCATGTAGAGGGAGGTGCAGTGGATGGAGAATAACAGAAAGTCTCCTTTCGATAATTTCTGGGGGTTTAATCCGTCAGAAGAGCGCAAAGAGAAAACGACAGAAACAGAAGGTCAATCCAAACCAAACTGGCCCGATTTGTTTGAAGAAGCATCAAAAACTTGGAAATCCGTGTCACCGATGATCAAGCCGATGTTCGACCGTTTTAAGAAATAACAAAAAAACTCGGGGGCAAAACTCCCGAGTCTTTTCAGATTGCTGAGAAACTTAAACGGATAAGAAAAGATTAATACATAGGCAGCAATGGTTGAAAGAAAACGTGGCTTTGAAAAATACAAGGGCAATCCCGCCCCTCACATCCCCCAACCACTTCTTCATCATGCTGAAAAACTGGCGAGTAAACAACTCCCGAGTTTTTACCGGTTTGGCAATTCTCCTGTCTCTTCATAATAAGCGACTGCTTCATCCATCTCTTTCTGAAAACCGACAGGAACATCAGAGCTGTAGGTGCCCATTTCGATCGCTCCTTCTTGAAAATCAAAGGTCAGCGACCCTCCCGTCAGGTTTCCGTCGACATATCGCTCCATCACCAGTTCATACACTTCATCAATCCGCTGGATGGTACTTGTTAATACGGCGTTCTCTGCAACGGAAGACCGGTCTTTCACATAACCGATGGCATACTTCCCGTCCTGCTCTGCCTGCTTGATGATGGAGATATCGAATAAATCACCCGCAGGGTAAAAGACATCCGCGCCATTTCTCTGCATCGTGCTGTAAATTCCAAGAGCCGTCTGTGTGTCACTCCAACTGTTGGTGAGAGACACAGAAACATCTGCTTCCGGATTCTGATAGAGTACCCCCTCATAGAACCCCTCTAATTCCGGCTGCCATTCGAATGCGCCGATCAAACCGATTTTATCGGATTTTGTCATCTCTCCAGCAACCATCCCTGCGAAGAAGCCCATCGCCCGCGAACTGAAATTAAGGCTGGTGACATTATCCGCTGAGAATTCACCATTAAAATAAACAAATTCCACATCAGGAAAAGAAGCATGGAGCTCTTTAAAGTGACTCTCATAAATATTTCCGTGCCCGAAGATGATATCTACGCCCTTATGGACAAGATCCTCGACGGCCGCTGCCGTCTGATCATACGTTTTTATATTCTCCTTATAGTAGACGTCCGCATCAAACTCTTGCTCAATCATCTGAAGCCCCTCATATCCACGCTCCCCGAAGCCTTGATCATCCGCCGTCGTTTCGAGCAGCATGCCGACGTCTGAATGTTCGCCGTAGCCCGGGAATGATCCGCACCCTGCCAGAAGAACGAGGACGCATAGAAATAGGCCGTATCTTCTTTTCATTGTCAGCACCCCTGTACAAACCCGCTGGTTCCTTCTTTTATCATTATTCTACATGTTTCGATAGAAGAAAGTAAAACAGCGATTAGTAAAAAACAGGGTCAGACACGTTCCAGGAGCTTCCGACAGCGCCAGGTTGCTTCCACTCTCTCCTCCAAAGACTCCTCTTCCATATTCCGGGTGAGGTAGGACGGAAGCAGCGTCTTAACGAAGTCTCCGACGTACACTGCTTCCGTCTCCTCTATCCATTTTCTTAAATCTCCTTTCTCCTGGAATGAATGGTCCGCCATCGGCATCCACTCTCCATAAAGAGCCGGGATTTCCACTCTCTCCTCTCCTTCGGATGTCACAATCCTCACCTTCCCTTTCTTGATATCCACCTCGACTTCTGATCCACTATTATGCATATGGTTCTCTTTGTCCGATTTCTGAAAAAAGTGTTGAAAGTTACTGTTTCTGCCGACGTACATATATAAAAGATCACTCCGCTTGTCTTTGATCGGATCGATCCCTATAACTACATGCCCTTCCTGAAGAAGCTCTTTACACACGTGATACCCTATCCAATGAAAACTGGGATGGACAACGACTACCACAGCTCCGCCCCCTTCCTCTTACTGTTACCATTTTATTCACACTTCCCTTGAATCATGAAGCGATTTCATATTTCTTTTTCTTCCTCGTTCTGCTAAGATAGACGTTAGAATGGATAAATGAGGTGAACATTGATGCGGATGATTTGGACGATTGTTTGGGCCTTTCTTTTAAGCTTCATGTCTGCTTATGTAGTCAGTAACATGTCAGGAAGCGACTTTGCTTTCTCGCAGGTAATTACGATGACCATCCTTTTCACCCTTGCTGCTGTGGTATTGGGAGAAGGTCTCATCAAAGACGAAGCATAAGTAGTAAACGTTGCTATCAATCGATGGCAGCGTTTTTTTCATACCGGATACCATTTTCCCTGTACAAAAATGGTCGGCATTACTCATTACATAGCAACTCGACAGCGTTATAGTGAACGGGTGAGTTTTTACTTTCAGGAGGATTTAATGATGGAAGAAATTTGGCTTTTGATTAAATATTTGTTTTTAGGAATATTTCAGGGTTTCACAGAACCAATACCGATTTCCTCAAGCGGGCACCTGGTCATCGCACAAGACCTTCTTGGAATTAAACTAGAAGGTCTGAGCTTTGAAGTACTCGTCAACTTCGGTTCCTTGATCGCCGTTTTGATCATTTACCGCGAGGATCTGCTCCGGCTGATCCGGAATGGGATCGGGTACATCATCAGTCGTGATGAAAGACAGAAGGATGACTTCGACTTCATCATTTATTTGATCATCGGTACGATCCCGGCAGGTGTGTTGGGTATTCTGCTCGGCGATGCTATCGAAGGCTTATCCACTGTTAAAACAGTGGGGATCACCTTGATCATTACCGGTATTGCCTTATGGCTGATCCGCAACATGCGCGGTCGCAAGGGAGATGCCCAAATGACTTGGAAGGATGCTGTCATTGTCGGTTTAGGACAGGCAGTCGCTCTTATACCGGGAATCAGCCGATCCGGTGCTACAATCGTCGCCGCCATGTTCTTAGGAATGAAACAGGAAACCGCACTTCGCTTCTCTTTCCTTTTATACATTCCGGTGAGCCTTGGAACGATGCTCCTCTCCATTGAAGATGTATTCGCCAGTGCGGATTCAGGAAGCGTGTGGCTTGCGTATGGGCTTGCTTTTCTTGCATCCATCGTTGCCTCCTACTTCTCTCTCCGTTGGTTCATGAATATCATGGCCAAGGGAAACTTGAAGTATTTCGCCTTTTACTGTTTCATCGTCGGTGGACTGGTCGTTCTATTCCTGTAAAAAGTAGTCAGAAAGAAAAAAAGGCTCCGCGTTTCCATAACGCGGAGCCTTTTCTCATAAAGGGGATGTTCCGCTTCATCCTCCGCTTACAGGCGGGATAAAAGCTATCGTATCTCCTTCTTTTACGATCGTTTCTTTTTGAGCGAATTCTTCATTGACCGCTGTCATACTTGTCATAACCTGTTCCACACCAAACTCCTGCCGCACCGTTTCCTTCAAGTCCTCTACTGTTAAACCCGCCGCATCAAAGGACCATTCTCCTTCACCGATTTGTTCCTTTAAGCCAGCAAAAAAAAGAATACGATTCACATTCCATCCCCCTTCCCTGGTACACCGGGGACGATTTCTTTTTGATCCCCGATCCAGCTGTCGCCATCTTCCCAATGTTCTTTCTTCCATATTGGGACAATCTCTTTTATCCGTTCAATTGCGTATCTGCTCGCCTCATAGGAATCAGCCCGATGCGGGGTCGAAACAGCAATGACGACCGCGATATCGGATATTTCAAGACGGCCGGTCCGGTGGACGATCGCCGTTTGAATGTCCGGCCATCGTTCTTCCATTTCCCGGGCAATCTGCTCGAGCTTCTTCTCCGCCATAGCGGTATAAGCTTCATACTCCAAGTAGAGCGTCTGCTTTCCTTTAGTAAACTCCCTGACCGTTCCGATGAACGTATTGATGGCTCCTGCTTCCGGCCTTGTAACTGTATGGACAAGAGAACCGACATCAATCGGTTCTTCTGTGATCCAGCACCTCTTCTCCCCCATCAAGATTCCCCCTTAGCAAGTTCCAGCACTTCCGGTAAGCGTTTTCTCCAATCTTTCAGAGCGATAACGGAATGAGAGACATGAGCCGTCAACGTTTCATCCCACGTGATGACGAGCTTGATGTTTGTCAAGTTATCCAACAGTTTCAAGTCTTCCACCCTTTTGATGATGACCGCCTTCGGGTAGTGCTCTTCCTTATATCCTTCCACCGTAATTAAATCAGGCGAAAAATGGCGGTAAATATCCACTAGATGGTCCAGAGCGAAATCATCATCATGGGACAATTCCATCTGGAACCGGCGCGGGCTGTCTACCCCTGTTAAGAATGAGCCGCATTCATGAAGACGGTAGCTGTCCGTTTCATGGTGCATCACTTTTAACGGCTCTTCATGAGTATGGTGCTTGATTGCCGCGATTTTCTCGCCACGATCCGTACCATAGGCGATCAAATCCGACAATAAGGTGGTTTTTCCACTGTTTTTATATCCGACGATTTGAAACACTGGTGCACGTTCCATATCTCTCCCCTCCTTCATAAGCGTAATATGTAAAAACCCCTGCCGTGTTACCTACGGCAGGGGCGGACCATCCTTCGATCAATCCGGAATACCAAGAGCGATTTTCGCGTAGCGACTCATACGATCCTTCGTCCAAGGCGGATTCCAGACAATATTCACCGATATCTCATTTAGTTCAGGAAGGTCTGCAAGGCAGCGCTTTACATCCTGTTCAATGTGACCGGCCAGCGGGCAGCCCATCGCAGTCAAGGTCATCGTTACCTTTGTATTGCCATCCTCATCTATATCGACGCCATAGACTAAGCCTAAGTTCACGATATCAATGCCGAGTTCCGGGTCAATGACATTCTCAAGGGCACCCATTGCGTTTTCTTCTAATGCAGTTCTATCCACTTTTGTTCCCCCTTCACAATTGTTCAAACCTTATTATAAACAAAAATCCTGCCGGGACAAAATATTCCCTACCATCAAAGGACGAGTTCCAGCCAGTTGACCAACTCAAGAATGGCGAAACGGCTGACTTTATGATCACGCCCGACCTCTCTCAAGAAACGGATATTCTCCGGATTCTTATATTGGCTGATCGCATCATTATAGAAATCATAGGAGTGCTCAAATGGAACAACAGGATCGGCATCTCCGTGCCAGAAAAAGAGCGGCCGGCTGTATAGCTTATCCTTCTGCAGGGATAAATCGATGCCTGCAAGCGAATGATAGAGCTCATCTAACTCCTCTTGTTTCAGAGGCAGCTCGTATCCGTTGTTTTTTACATCTTCAATAAGCTTCTGAGCGAATTCGACCGGTTTGGGTGAACCCATCATGACCGCAGCCGCCTGAATCCAGGGGTACATCGTCAAAGCAGCGCTCGTAGTGATTCCCCCCATCGATGTTCCGCCGATACCAATTCTGCGGTTTTCGAGCAGTTCCATGCGATCGAGTTCATCTTTCATATCCTGAAGCTCTTTCAAGTTTTGATACACGATCTCCCAAAATTTGAGGCTGAGCTCTTCTTTGGACAAATCCTCCTCGCGTTCGCCATGATACGCGCTGTCCGGGAGGATGACGCGGTACCCCTTCTGCGCAAGCAGATAGGCTTGCGGGAGGTTATGTTCTTTCGCTGAGGTGAAGCCGTGGAAATAAATGAATACCGGGAGCGCCTCGTTCTCTTTGGAAGAGTCGACGACTGTCAGTACTGGTATATCTTTCAATGTGTTCCGATAAACTCCGATCATTGCCATGGTTCCTTTCTGAAAATCTTTACCTGTGCTTTAGGCGCGATTAATAAATTTCCTATATAATACACATCGTAACACTGCTGTCATCAATTTGGAAGTCATAGGCAGCGTTCACAGAAATTCTTTACAACCTGCCTGAGAACCCGCTACACTATACATACAAATGAGGTGAAGCTAATGAAACAGCATTTGATTGCGTTGGATCTAGACGGAACATTATTGACCGATGATAAAGTCATCAGTGGCAAAACAAAAGAAACCGTGCTTCAGGCCATGGACCAAGGCCATATCGTCGTAATTGCGACAGGAAGGCCGCACCGGGCAAGTATCGATTTCTATCACGAACTTGGTCTGGATACTCCAATGGTGAACTTCAATGGTGCGTTCATCCACCACCCTAAGGACCATAAATGGGATGCGCTGCATTCTCCGCTCGGCATAAGAACGGCGCATAAAATCATTCATACCTGTCAGGAACTCGGTGTAAAGAATATTCTTGCGGAAGTGAAGGATGACGTTTACCTCGACAGGCACGACGAAGAAATTCTGCGGATTTTTCAAACAGATATTAAGCCGACCGTTGGAAGGCTGCAGCATCACTTGAAAGATGACCCTACTTCCATTCTTATCCACCCGGAAGAAGAGAAAATCAAACGTCTGAGACAGGAACTGGATCAGCATGCAGAATTGATCGATCACCGGAAATGGGGCGCGCCGTGGCACGTTATCGAAATTGTCCGGGCCGGTATGAACAAAGCGGTCGGTCTTGATAAAATTGCGCGCTACTTCCATATCCCGAAAGAACGGGTGATCGCTTTCGGTGATGAGGACAACGATTTTGAAATGATCGATTATGCGGGGATAGGCGTCGCCATGGGGAACGCCATCGATGAGCTGAAAAGCATGGCTGATCACGTCACCGCTACGAATGAACAAGACGGCATCGGAACGTTTCTTAATGACTATCTTCAAATAAACAAACGGGCGATCTAGGTACATTTTTCCTCGTGTAAAAAACCGCCCTGCCGCCATACTAAGCTTGAACGTGAAAGCGTTCAGGCTTTTTTATGACAGGAGGGTCTTGTCATGGAGCAGCAAAAGAATGACAATCGCAACGAGAAACGCGGGTCGGAAGTGCCATCCTTCGATGAACGTAAATTGGAAGCGGAAAAGCTGACAGATGCGGATCGAAAACAGATGGAAGCCGATCAGCACACCGTAGGAGGGTTTTAACGATGGAAAGAAACCTTTTTGAAAATGCGCGCGAAGCGGTCAACCGTTTCACTCAGCGTCGTGATACGAACGGCGCCAGCCAAGAGGATATGAAAGCCGCTAAAGATGCTATCCAGTCTGCATATAGCCAATGTTCTCAAGAAGAGAAACAACAGCTACAGCAATTGGAGCAGCAAATCGAAGCGCATAACAACAGCTTGCGATAACAAGGAAAGGCCGGACTATTTCCGGCCTTTTTTTATTGCGGGTACGTTTATTTTTCATGTAAGCGGGTACAGTACATTACCCCCTAATGATTTTCTAAAACAAAGCAGCGCCTGATACTTATACATATCAGGCGCTGCTTTGTTTTATTCAAGTGCGGAAGCGGCTGAAGGACATCTTCAACGTGATGGCATACAAAGCATGACCGATAAGCCACTGTGTAATGGCCGCCCCATCAGTCAGACCCGGCGTCTCTTTCACAGCAAGGATCGTGAGTGGAACATAAGTAAATGCAGCAAACAGTGTCAGTCCGACGGCAAGCAGCCATCGATTCCGATTGGTTTTACGCAGGCGATACATCAATAAGTACGCATAGATGATTCCGATTGCCCACGATATGAGGATATGGAAAAACCACTCCATAAAGACAGGCCAATCGATATCACCTAGGACAGGGATGAAGTCTACATTCATAAGCAGCGTGTACACTCTCATTCCTGTCACCTGCTCTACAAACCACAGGTACAGACCCAGCACAATTCCTGATGTCGTTCCGATAAAGAGCCCCCAACGAATCATACGCTTCCCCCACATCTTAATAGGCTTCCTGTTTCCTCAATTCCCGCAGCAGATTTTCTAAAACCTGTTTAAGTTCCCGGTAATCGCCGTCGAGCATTCGGAAGTACAGCGCTCTTAAGAAGTGTTTGCTGTTATTGATGATGATATCCTCATCGGGATCTTTCCAGCTTTCCCGCTCATAAAGGAGTGATTCCAGCCATTCCACTCTTTCCGCATGACTGATTTTCCGGAACATCATCAATACCGCCGTCACCATCCGTTCTTCCTCATCAAACAGATACGGTTTGTCGATCATGAATTTATCGCGGATGATCGGAAGCATATCGAGAATGTCTTCCCTTGTAATTTCTTCACACGCTGCCGTACTGTATACCGCATCCGCTGCATGAGCCATCGCATGAGCCCAACCTTTGTCTTTGACGCAGGCACGGGTATCTTTCTCCTGGGGAACATATTTCTTCAGGCTGTCCCAAACCCGCCGGATATCTTCTTCTTTCAGGAACGGATCTTCCCGGTGCTTGTCCATGATCGGTGGAATCAGAAGCACGGAATAGCTGCGCTTGAACACGGCGTCTTCTTCATTTTTGGACATCGCTATCCGGTAAAACAAATAATTTTTATTTAAAATCGATTGGAGAATATTCTTTAATTGTTCGTTGGTGTAATGGTTTCTGGCAATAAAGGATGTAAAAACCGGACGAATAAGATCCTCCCTGAGAACAGGATGGACAGATCCGATTTTTTGTAGCATCATAGTCGTGAGCTCTTGTAAATTCTGGCCGTCCTGCAATGTATAATCATTGTCTTTGATCGGCTGCAAGACATCGATTAATCTCGTTTCCATAACACACCTCCTGAAAAGTGATATCATTGTATCACAGATGCGGCCGGTTCTGAATTGAAGTGTTTTACTATTTAGGTGGGCGCGATTTTTTGGTAAGATAAGAGCAGAGTGAAGAAGGAGGATACGATGATGGCTATACAAGTACAAGAAACACCTAATCCAAATGCTCGTAAATTCACGGTGGAAAAGCTTATTTTCCAAGGAGACGGCAGCGTTTCCGTTATGCCGGGACAAACGAGTGAACATACAATCATGAACGATTTGATGGAGCTCGACGGCGTCGACAACGTCTTTGGTTTCCAAAATTTCATCACGGTCAATAAACTTCCCCAAGCCGACTGGGACGAGTTGAATCCAAAAGTGAAAAGCACGCTCGAAGAACACGGATATTGATTTCAAAAAAACCACCATACCCTCGTATGGTGGTTTTTTTTCTATTAGAATCGATCCAGTGGAATGTAGTTCAAGTTCTCAGGCAGACCGTCCCCATTTTCCGTAAACATAGTGAGGGTGATCGTGCCGAAGTCCGGAAGTTTGTCCTCTGGAATGGTGACACTTATTTCAAAAGGTGTCCAGGAAGACGACGCCCCTACCTGTTTTTCAGAAGGCTCCACCTGCACATTATGTCCATCTTCCACGGTATAAATGAAGGTACCGTTGGAAACATTGGCTTCCCCTTTAACCACATAGGATCCATTGTCCCCTGACACGGTAAGAGACCGGAACGTTTCCCCATCTCCGCTGTAACTGTCCTCGACGGGCGGAGCTGCTTCCTCTGTCTCTTCCGAAGGCGTCTCTTCCTCTGTCGACGCCTGATCCTGATCCGATTCTTTCTTATCCGGCTGCACCGTGAATTCCTGCGTCACTTGGAACGGGTTCGCCTCGAGGGATTGGTCATTGATGGTATGTACAAGGATTGTCATCGTAACCTCATACTTCCCGGGCTGTTCGATCCCTTTCCATGTATCCTCAGCCTGATACGTGCCTCCGCCGGCAAGTTCTTCCGTCGTCAGCGCCTGTGTGAACATTTGACCATCGGAATACTTGTACACCGTTTCTCCTGATACATTCTTCACTTCCACTTCGTATTTCTGACCGGAAGTAAAGCCCAAAATCACTGGATCTTCTCCTGTATTTTTAAGCGAGAATTCGAAGGTTGCTGCGTCGCCGGATGCATTTACTGCCGCATCCATTTCAATCTGATCGAGCAATGTCTCCATATCAATCTCCGCCTCCATATCCGGTGAAGCTGATGCTTCCGTCTCTTCTTTTTCTTCTCCGTCTGCTTCTTCCTGGCCTGAATCATTTGTACAGGCAGCCACCAACAACAACAAGAGGGCCCCTAACAAAATGGCAAGAAATTTTTTCATTTCGCCACTCCCTATCTATTCTATTCAATGAATAAGACGTCCTCCGGCTGGAAAACGTTACATCATTTATCATCTTTTCGGAAGAAACCGAAGATACCTGTCGTTTGAACGATGTTGGTAAACGCCTGCGGGTCCACTTCCTGAATAATATGCTGCAAATCATACAGCTCGTATCTCGTAATAACCATAACAAGCATATTCTTGTCCTGTTGGGTGAAGGCTCCTTTGGCAGGCAGCGTGGTAATTCCACGAACCATGCTTTTATGGATTTCCTTCTCCAGGGCAGCAGCCTTTGTCGTGATGATCATGGCCGTCAACTTCTCGTGACGCGTATGGATCGCATCAATGACCCTTGTCGTTACGTAAAGAGTTAATAATGTATAAAGCGCGTTTTCCGGTTCATATAAAATACCGGCTACCGCAATAATTACACTGTTAATGATAAGAAAATAAATACCGATCGGGCGGTCCTTCATACGGGACAGCACCATGGCGATGATGTCCAGGCCTCCGGTGGAAGCACCCCATTTCAACGTGATCCCGACACCGGCTCCACCGATAACACCGCCGAACACGGCGTTCAGTATAATATCTCCGGAAAGCTGCTGCACGGGGATGACTTCGAGGAACAACGTCGTGAACGCAACAGAAATGGCGCTGTAGACGGTGAACCCTTTCCCTACCTTATACCAACCCAATATGGCGACAGGGATGTTGAGCACTAACAGGACAAGTCCCGTACTCACACCAGGAATGCCCAGAAAATCACTGGAAATACTCGTCAAGAGCTGGGAAACCCCCGTAAATCCGCTTGCATAAACATTTGCCTCTATTAAGAATAAGTTAAGGGACAACGCATTTAATAACGATCCCAGTAAAACAATTAATATTCTTCTAATTTCTACAACAAACAATCGTAAACCTCCTTGCTTTCCTGAATTCATCTATTCATTTTTATCACCGACAATTCGTAAAATCAAGTCAAACTTTGGAGAACTTTGCAAAGTTTTCGCAAACATGGTTTTTGGAGGAATTTGTTTTGACTATAAAGCGCGACTATGCCTAAACTGATAGTACTATAATAATATAGAAGGTGACGTTTATGACTGTACAAATAGTATGTGATTCGGCTGCCGATCTGGACTTGGAAACGACAGACCGTTTATCGATCCACTCCCTGCCTCTGAAGGTTATTATGAACGGCGAGGAATATGAGGACAGAACGTCGATCGAACCAAAAGAAGTTTATGACCGGATGCGCGCGGGGGAATCATTGAAGACAGCGCAGGTATCCCCGCAGGCTTTCCGTGATGCTTTCACCAGCTATGCGGCAGAAGGACAACCATTCATTTATTTCGCTTTCTCATCGGAACTGTCCGGTACCTATCAGACTGCCAAAATGGTCGAACAGGAAGTAAAAGAAGAGTACCCGGAAGCTGTCTTTGATGTCGTAGACACGAAAGCAGCCTCACTCGGCTACGGTCTTGTCATAATGAGAGTGGCCGAACTGGCAAGCGACGGTGCTTCTTATGAAGAAATCCTTAAGACAGGGACATATCACGCCGAGCATATGGAACACATCTTCACGGTTGATGATCTGGAATACCTCCAGCGAGGGGGCCGGGTAAGCCGGACTGCGGCCTTTGTCGGCAGTCTTTTAAAAATCAAGCCGCTCCTCCACATGGAGGATGGGAAGCTGATTCCGCTTGAGAAAATCCGCGGCTCGAAGAAAGTTCTGAAACGAATGCTGGAAGTTATGGATGAACGCGGCGTGGATTTGAGCGGCCAGCGGATCGCCATCAGCCACGGGGACGACGTGGAGCGCGCAGAACAGCTTGCTGCTATGATCAAGGAACAGTTCGGTGCCGAAACCATCCATATCGGCTATGTCGGAGCCACGATCGGTGCTCATGCCGGACCTGGAACCATCGCGTTATTTTTCCTGAATGATCGTTATCAATAAACATTCCCTATAAGCGGAGCCTTTAGTCCATGTAACCGGCCCCTGCAGGAAAACAACAGCCGGAAATCAAGTAATATCACTTGGTTTCCGGCTGTTCTCTTGTACTCCCGATATCCAATCGACCTTTGAGCTGATTGATACCCAATTGGGCGATATGATTGTTCGTTTCCAACTTCTCACAGGTCAATTGATCTATGAAAAAGACAGAGGATGGATTGGCGCGTCCCCCGGAATTCAAAGCAGCCATTTCCTTTTCCATATCCTCCACACGCTTCATCAATCGATCGATTTCCTGCTCATAAGTGGAAAGGATCTTCGTCAAGTATTCATCTAATGCATTCAGAATATGTTCCGTCTGCACGCCGTTATGATTGATACCCCTGCTGCTTCCCATTCCTGTTTTTGGAGTATGTATAGTTTGTTTAGATTGGGCTGCTTCCAGTTTGGAGATCCTTTTGTTCAAAGCTTCTAATGACAGACTCCCATTATTCATAAAAAGGGATACACCTCCTCTCCAACTATCCTTTCTAAGCGATCATTCGATGGTGATATTTCTATGGGTGTCGGGACTTCTTGGATAATTCAACATCATAAGCCCGTTTATGAAAGTGGCCTTGACCTGTTTATTGTCGATGGTATCCGGTAGTGGGATCGTTTTCTCAAAAGGCCCTAAGGCGCGTTCCTGCTGCACCGGTACGGCCCCTTCAATCGGCAGGTTCACCTGCCCTTTAATGCTCAAATTCGATCCGCTCCCGGATAACTGGATATCTTCTTTCCTAACCCCCGGCATTTCTACAAAGATTATGACATGAGTGTCTGTCATAAAAACATCCGCTGCCGGATAAGAAGACGGGGAGGAGCCCCCTCTATTCTGTATATTTACAAGATCTTCTGCCTGATCCAAGTTGGCCTTCTCGAATATGTGTCCCCAGAATGTGCTGGTCTGGTATTGCTGTGCGACATCCAGCCATTCCTTTAAACGATCCATTTCCACTTGCGCCCTCCCCCTTTCTCATCTCTACAGTTGATTGGTCAAAGGCAGAGACGGGTTGGCATTCTGATCTTGGTCACTTACATCCGGGTCTATGATAGCGTTCGCGTTGCAGGAACTCGTTACCGAACAATCTCCAAGGGAGAAGTTTGCACCATACAGCTTCGTATTCGCCGTGTGGCTGTTATGGACGACCGCTCCGATATCGATATTACCGTTCTGTGTCACACCATTTGTCTTTATATTAAACACACTGATTAAAAAGGGCATTTCCTCGCATCCTTTCCTCGTTATCCTTGAGCTGAATTGGTATTGGTCGGGTTTGCAACTTCCCCCATATCGTTCATATCCGGGTCTATAAAGACGTTCTCCATTCCGGATGAAGTCGGGGAGACATCCCCATATGAAGAGTTCTGTCCTTGGGATTTAGTATTGGCCGTTGGAGAATTATGAAAGGCATCACCAATGTTAAAGGAACCGTTACTGGCTATACTGTTGATCTTAATGTTGAAAATGTTAATGAATGACGGCATCGCTATCTCCTCCTGTTCCCTCCGTTACTATCACTATATGCAGCTTTGGGCTATGCGTGTAAAAGAAGACGGAATGACGGAAGTGACTTCCTAAATGAAAAACCGTGGAGTACTCACTCCACGGTTTGATCCTTCCTATTTTTAATACTTATCATCGTGACACTGAGTACGAAGATAAGCAGTACTCCTCCGACAAATCCGATGAAAAGCCAATTGTAGCCTTTATCTGCTTCCACCACAAATACGTCCGCCGTCTCCCTCTCCATGCCGATTCGGTAGACGCCGTCCCGCTGTTCCCGGATAATGCCGTCCTCCAGCAGACCGCTCAGCTGCAGACCGCCTTCCAAGTGATCCAGCTCCATCGTCTTCGTAGCTTCTGCATTATTGATGGCTATGATCAGCCGCTCTCCTTCATAGGACCTTTCGTAAACAAGCAGCCCCTCTTCGTTATACAGCTCATGAACGCTCCCCTTCGTCAGTGCAGGGAATTCCTCCCTCATGGAATGGAGCTTTTCAATCCGCTGACTGAGGGCTTCCTCTCCTGCTTTAAAATTCATCATGGGTATTTCAGACGGATCCCCGCCATCATCCAAAGGGATCTCGGAACCGTAATAAAAGCGCGGCGTGCCAGGAATCGTATAGAGGTACGTCCAGGCAAGCTGGAGCCGGGTAACCGGATTCTGTCCCTCTTCCACCGCTTCATGCGTAAAACGTGACCCGAGGAAGTCATCCAGTTCCCAAATCTGTTCTCCCTCTCCAAGCGCCAGCGGCTCAAGCGATGCTCCCGCCGCTTGGAAAACATCTCGGAGCGTTTGCTGTTCTTCCTTCTCTTCATCGTAAGTTTCTGAGAATACCAGGAGGTCATTTTGAGGAGCAGCTCCCCCGGAAGTAATCAAGCGAAAACCGTCAACATCGGTTTCTTCTTCCCATTTCTTCCATACCTCGCTATAATAATCTGCTACCTCCGGATTGGAAGTATCAAGCTTCGGGAGTCCGTCGAACCAGGAGTCGCCTTCCAGCGTTTCCTCCAGAAACCAGCTGGATTTACGTTGGTCTTCGAGCCACGGGTGAGCGTTACCTACAAAACCGTACGGCATGTCAAAGATGACCTTCATTCCTTTTTCATGGGCTTCTGCAACCAGCTTTCGCGCGTCTTCCATCGTACCGAAGTGCTCTTCCACCGTCTCATAGTCCGTTACTCCGAAGCCATGAAACCCGTCCGATTCGCTAGACATGATCGGAGATAGCTGAATAGTCGTAAAGCCTAGTTCTTTTATGTAGTCCAACTGGTCTCTTACCCCGGACAAGTCTCCCCCGTGATAGGCGGAAGGGTCCTCCAGGTCCAACTCCCCGTCATTCGCTGTCGATCCGTTCATGAAACGGTCCACCACGATATAATAGATACTTTCCTGCTGCCACTTCTCTTCTGCCTGTACTGTTAAAGCGCTGCCAAAAAACAGCGGGATCAGTAGAAAAGCGATGATCATCCTTTTCATCCGGACGCCTCCTTCCTCTTTTTAGGTTAGCGGTCGCAGTCGTAAAGGTCAATTTATTCTGACAATCTTTTCAAAAAACAAAAAAGCCGCTTGAGACAGCGGCTTACAGTTGAACCTTGTAGGTCCGGAGCCAATGATCGATTTGACATAAGTGCGCGATCAGCTGAGGACCGGTCATCAATTGCCCGAACCACGGTGTATCAATGGATTTCCCTTCCGACTCCTTCAATTTACGTACTTCTTCCCTGTCGAATATGTTGAAGAGAGGAGCACCCTGGTCACTCAGGACATCGTCCATCCATCGGCATACTGCTTTCGTGTAATCCGGGTGGAAGGTCTTCGGATACGGATTCTTCTTCCGGAACAAAACCTCATCCGGGAGAATACCTCTCAGCGCTTCACGCAGCAATCCTTTCTCCTGATTCTTATAAAACTTCATGCTCCATGGTACATTCCAAACGTATTCCACCAAGCGGTGATCGCTGAACGGAACCCGTACTTCAAGACTCGCCCCCATACTCATCCGGTCTTTCCGTTCAAGCAGCGTCTGCATGAACCAATTCATATTTAAATAGGACATCTCTCTATGTTTGCGGGCACCTTCCGATTCGCCTGCAAGAACCGGCGTTTCCGCAACGGTTTCCTTATATCGTTTGAGCATATACCATTCAATATCAATATCACCTTTAAGATCGCTGCGAACGAGAGAGACGCGTTCATCCAGTGACCGGATCCACGGAAAACCGTTCCGCTCTTTATCTTCTTTCCGATAGAACCAAGGATAACCGCCAAAGATTTCATCCGCACATTCCCCAGACAGCGCCACCGTCACATGGTTCTTAATTTCCTCACAAAACCAAAGGAGAGAAGAATCGACATCGGCCATCCCAGGTAAATCTCTCAACTCAACGGCCCGTTTCAAGCGCCCCACCAAATCCTCTGTTTTCGCTTCCATTACAAGGTGATCGGTGCCGTGCCTGTCACGGACCATATTGATGAAGGCTTCATCCCGGTCCGGCTGAAAAGCGTTCTTCTTGAAGAATTTATCCTGGTCTTTATAATCAATCGAGAATGTCTGCAAAGCCCCGCGCCGTTCCTGCTTGTATTGTTCTGCTGCCACCGCTGTAATGGCGCTGGAGTCAACCCCGCCGGACAGGAAGGTTCCAAGCTTCACGTCTGAGATGAGCTGACGTTTGGACGCATCCATGAATAATTCCCGCACCCGCTCTACCGTCTGTTCGAACGTGTCTTCATGCGGTTCACTTTTCACGTTCCAATACCGACTGGTCGTGAATCTGCCTTTTTCCCATACGGCACTATGACCGGGGCGGATTTCCTGAATCTCTGTAAATATCCCTTCCCCAGGTGTACGGGACGGTCCAAGGGATAGAATTTCATGTAGGCCGTTTCGATCGACCGTCGGGCGGACGTCGGGATGCGCAAGAATGGCCTTCATTTCCGAAGCGAACAAAACGCCGTTACCTCTGTCACTATAGAACAACGGTTTAACACCGAGACGGTCGCGCGCGAGAAAAAGCCGCTGTCTTTGCCGCTCCCACACACTGAAAGCAAAAATGCCGTTCAAACGATCGACACAATCAGGTCCCCACTCCATGTAACTGACGAGAACGACCTCCGTATCCGAATGGGATGAAAAACTCCACCCGCACGCTTTCAGTTCCCCCCGGACGTCCTCGGTATTATAAAGCTCTCCATTATAGCAGAGAACGAACTCTTCGCCCCTTGCCTTCCGGATCATCGGCTGTTTTCCACCTTGAGGATCGACGACGATCAAACGCTGGTGTCCGAAGGCAGCCGGACCCTCTATCCATTTCTGATAATCATCCGGTCCACGGTGCTCCAGTGTTTTCGCCATATCTTCCAATATCGCTGTTTTACCATCGGTTTTATGTGCTAGATCCACCCATCCGACAATGCCGCACATCTGATCCACCATCCTTTTCATAACATGCGTTCCATATAAAAAAGCATCACAACTCATTCTATGAACACGTCTTACCTGTTATGCGGAAGGCAGCCTGCTCTGCCGGCAGAAATAAACGTCATAAAACTATTGACAACACAATTGAGAATGATTATCATTATAAGTATCAAGTGATCCCGTTATCCCCCAAGTAACGGAGAACATCAGACAAATAGTTTTGCCCCCTTTTTATAAAAAATAAAACGCTGCCTGCAAATAAGCAGGCAGCGTTATTTTTTTATGCCGGCAGAATTCCCATCGGCAAATAGCCGAATCCGAGAATGATTGCCAGAATGACCGCAAGGACAAGCTGTCCCCACCAGATGCCGGCAGGTTTGCCCTTCGTCGTCTTCACACACGCCATTTCCATCGCCGTAATTGCCCATAAACCTGCAAGTACTTTAATGATAACGAGCGCCCCGTAAACGGAGTAGCTGGCGAACAGCGATCCACCGGAATATAGAATGAGCAGGTAATCCAACCGAAGGATCATATGGGAGATCTTCGCCGCTTTCGCTTTTCCGCTCTTCGTGAATGAAACAACAAGGATGATCAGCACGAGTGCGAGTACCCATGAAGTGATATGTAAGTGAGCCATGTTCTTCTCCTCCTTTGCATAAGTATCTATTGCTATGATACCACGATTGTTTCGATATATCCTATCAAAAAGTGTTCCTTTCCCAATTACACTCCCCTCCATTTCGTGCATCCCGCACCCTTTCACAGGACTATTTGACGAAACCTTTCCAATAGTAAGAAAACAGAAAGGAAACCTGTTATAATGATGGAAGATTCAAATGAATTTGGAGGGATAGCATGTCTGTAATCAGTAGTCGTCACATTATTGATCAAACCCAGGAATACGGAGCGAAGAATTATCACCCGCTTCCGATTGTCATCGCAAGAGCCGAAGGCGTATGGGTGGAAGATCCTGAAGGAAATCGTTACATGGATATGTTAAGCGCTTACTCAGCCGTGAACCAGGGACACCGTCACCCGAAAATCATCCAGGCCTTGAATGACCAGGCCGGACGTGTGACGCTCACTTCACGTGCTTTTCATAATGATCAGCTCGGGCCGTGGTACGAGAAGATCTGCAAATTGACGAACAAAGAGATGGCCCTGCCGATGAACACAGGTGCAGAAGCGGTGGAAACAGCGATTAAAGCGGCACGCCGATGGGCTTACGAAGTGAAGAACGTACCCGATAACAAGGCGGAGATTATCGCTTGTACCGGTAACTTCCACGGCCGGACGATGAGCGCCGTTTCTCTCTCATCTGAAGAAGAATACAAGCGTGGTTTCGGTCCGATGCTTCCTGGAATCAAACTGATTCCTTACGGAGATGCGGAAGCTTTAAAAGAAGCGATCACCGAAAATACCGCTGCCTTCCTCTTTGAACCGATTCAAGGGGAAGCCGGTATCGTCATTCCTCCGGAAGGATTCCTAAAAGAAGCGTACGACATCTGCCAAGAAGCGAACGTCCTTTACATTGCCGATGAAATCCAGGCAGGTCTTGGACGGAGCGGCAAGACGTTCGCCTGCGACTGGGAGGATGTCACACCGGATATGCTGATTCTCGGTAAAGCACTTGGTGGAGGAGTCTTCCCGATTTCCTGCGTTGTCGCTGACAAAGATGTCCTCGGTGTATTCAACCCAGGCTCGCACGGTTCGACATTCGGAGGGAACCCACTCGCTTGTGCGGTGTCTGTCGCTTCTCTGGAAGTATTGGAAGAAGAGAAACTCGCAGATCGTTCCCTGGAACTCGGCACCTATATGATGAAGGAATTGAAATCAATCGCTAATCCGAAGATCAAAGAAGTTCGCGGAAAAGGGTTATTCATCGGAGTTGAACTGACTGAGCCGGCCCGAAAGTATTGTGAACAGTTGAAAGAAAAAGGGCTGCTTTGCAAAGAAACACATGAGAACGTCATCCGCTTCGCCCCTCCGCTCATTATCGACAAAAAAGATCTGGACTGGGCGATTGAACAGATCAAATCCGTCTTATCCTGATAAAAAAGAGACAGCTCTGATACAGAGCTGTCTCTTTTCATTGTCAAGAACCGTTAAGGCAAGGAATACGATCCATAAGTTAAAGAAACGATTACAGGTGAGACCCAGGAAGAGCCCGGCGATCAGGAATCTTCCTGTCCATCCCCTGCAAAGCACCCCTCTTCTCTCTCCCTTGAACAATTCCCACTTTATTTCACTTCAGAAATCTTCTTCTGCTTCCAGGGAGCTAGAACGATGTCGACAAATAACGT
The DNA here is from genome assembly GCF_000469135.2 of Bacillus sp. SB49. Classification (NCBI taxonomy): domain Bacteria; kingdom Bacillati; phylum Bacillota; class Bacilli; order Caryophanales; family Bacillaceae; genus Bacillus; species Bacillus sp. SB49. The sequence continues at coordinate 1,108,789 of NZ_CP048117.1, read as the reverse complement.
TTCCCGTCGTTCCAATAAAAGACCGGTATTCTCTTGAACATGATATCGGCTTAACCCGATGTCGACATGATAGTTCGAAGAACCGCTGTCATACCTCTCGTATTTCGCTTGAAGTACGACTGCTTTTTCCGTTTCAGGCCACATCGTAGTCGCTCGATCCAGCTCATAAATACCCTCTCCCGAATCTCGTAAAATCAGGAAAACCCGCTCTCCCTCCTTCAACTCTTCTTCCACTTTCCAACGATCCTCAGGAATTGTCTCTACTTCGTATTCGAGTCGTATGTAATCACCGTAAAAAGGATCCCGGGGATCGATCGGCTCGGTTCGCAGGGTAATTTCTTTCCCCCATATGTCCATCGCATAGTAGGAAGCGGACATCGTTGCAAGGAAGAGCACCTGTAGAAGGACCAACGCGTAATACCACTTCCGCTTAGTCATGCTCTACCCCTCCTCTATAAATCGTCCGCCGCTTCTTCTCAAGGAAGAAGCTGAGAGCAAATAAAAGTAATCCTCCCAGGAAGAAGAACAAGGAGCGGTCGAGAAAATTCCATGCCAGTTGAAAATAAGCAACAAGTGTCGCAATCAGGAAAGCCGCCGTACCTTTATTCACCCATCTGGACACTTCCTGCCTGTAGCCTGAGATGAGCCAGAGCAGTGCATAGATGAACAGCAGTCCAAGGGACAGGAAATCACCAAACATAAAGCGGAAGACAGGAACGAAAAGCAGCAAATCAATCCAGTAATAGTTAGTGGAGCTGACAGCCGATCGCACCACTGCAAAGACGAACAGCACCGCCCATACCAAGAAAAAATAAAGGGAAGACTCCGTTAGTTCCCCAACGTACACGTTTCCAAGGAAGAAAGCCTGAAAAACAAGAATAATAAATACAGCCAGAATACTTACGGTCTTCAGTAGATGCTTCGCTCCTTTACGGATGAGAAAGTCATCCGCTACATACAGGAACAAGAACAGTGCAAGCAGCCAGTAGTATGGAATGCCTTCACTGAATACGAGGACGATCGACTGGATGACAAACCCGATACCGAATGCTGCCTGACTTCTCTCCCCCTGCTCCTGGTACACAGCCCATCCTATGCCGAAAAGGAAGAGGACCCCGATCCATAAATGATAGTCCTGATGGAAGAGACCGCTGTATAACTGCCCCACAGAGAGGATGACGAGCGTCGTATAGTAAAACGGCACCTCTTTGAATAAAACATATAAACTGAAAGCGGCAAGACCCCAAAGAAAGAACGGAAGAGCACTATAGGAGCTGTAATGATACATTTGCCCGATTAAGAACAAGCTGGCACCGAAAATCATGACAGCGACAATGATCAATGACGTTCCGATCTGCTTCGATCTTTTATGATAAACCTGCTCACCCGCCACATAAAAACCGAGCAGCGAAACGATTAAAATGGCCATCCTGCCGATATTCGTCAAGTAAGACCAATTGGAGGCCACGAATGTCAAGAAGCCGAGTCCGATGAAAATGGCTGCAAAAAGGACAAGTATCGGTTTACTCTGCTTTTTCGGATAAAGCCCCATTAGTTGTTCCCGTTGACTTTCTGTGATAATGGACTGCTCCACCCATTTCTTACTTTCTTTATTAAGCTGTTCCCGGTTCATCCCTAACGCCCCCTTCTCCTATGAAGTTGCGGAACCTTTCCGCTTCAACGGCTGTTTCTTTCCGTACGTCCCTGTTCTCCATACCCACTCCAAAGGTCCGTAACGAAACTTCTTCATCCACGCCCTGCTGAGAAAGATTTGGATGATGAAGAAAGCCACGACGATCAGAGCGCTCCCAAACGGCGGAACGGTCCCGTACAGACCGAAGCCTACGGAATAAAAAAGCACGAAACTGAGGAGCGATTGGAGGATATAGTTGGACAGGGACATCCTCCCCACCCAAGTCAGCGGCCTTGCTATTTTCGCACCAAACTCCGTCCGGAACAGTAGTGTAATAGATAAAATATAAAAAATGGCAGATGCCGAGCCGCCGATACTGTCCTGCGCAAGGTGGAACCATTCCGGGTTACCAAAGAAATGCGGTACCGCCTTGAACAAAAAGAAGATCACTCCCGTCGCCACCCATAAACGAATAATGGAAGCCATGTGGTCCAGAGGCTCATGCAGGAAGCGCTTTCTGCAGACATACATGCCGAAGAGAAACATCGGAATTAAACTGAGAGCGAGAAAAGGAATATTTCCCCATTGATTAGCATACGCCCAATCGCTCCAGTTCTGCCGCCATATGTCCGGAAAGGAACCAGACCCATAATTCATTTTTGCTTCCACGATCGCTTCTTGATTAACGATACCCTGGATTTGATCCCTTACGGTGTAGAGGCTGAATGTGAGCGGAATAACGAGGAAGGACAGCATTCCAAATGCCCAGTGGAGCAGCGTCCGGGCTTCCACACGGAAAAAGAAGAGAAGCGCCATGCCGAGTACCCCGTAAGAAAGAAGGATATCTCCGTGCCAAATAAGGAAGGCATGAATCATCCCAAAGCAGATCAAGACGACCAGACGGCGGAAAAGGACAGAACGATAGGCGAGCCTTCTCGACTCCAATCGGTCCTTCATCATCTGCATGCCAAAGCCGAACAGAAAGGAAAACAATGTGTAGAAGCTTGCTTGAAAGAAGATATCGATGAACGTCTGTACCGAATGGCTGAGCGTCGAAGACCAATAAACTGCTTCGCCTCCATACAGGAAGTATGGAGCATTGAATGCAGGTACATTGACCATGAAGATACCGAAAATGGCAAGACCTCTGGCCGCATCGACCCAATCCAGACGTTCGGTGTCATGTAAAGGTGAAGCGGTCGTTTTCATATGTATTCCCCCTATGAAGATTATTTTACTTTTATTACGTCATTTAGACAACGACGTTTCATAATATGTGGAAAGGAGTTTTTTCATATGCCAGCTAAAGTAGGTGCCGTCAAAGTCATATCCATTTCGTCATCCAGTATTTTCAACATCGGCGATGTGTACAACATGGCTCCTCAAGCCATGGCTAAAACATTTGCCGGCGGCGGTTCGTTCAACACCGGTGACGGGATCCGCATCGATTTGAACAGCGCCAATACGTATATCAACGACTCGGAAGTGATCGATCAGCCGATCTTTAACAACGCATAGGGGGGGATTCCATGAACCTTACCGTCCATCAATCGATCTATATCCATATATTAAGAATCGGCTCTGTCTCGAACTCCTCGGTCGTCCAGATAGGAAGCTCCGGCGTTATTCAGGCGAAGGCCGACCTTTATAACTCCGGGAAGTTCACCGGTCCCGCCCAGGAAGCCCAGCCGGTCGAGGGAGAAGTCGTCATTCCAGAAACAGCTGCAGGGTCGCTGGTTCCATTTTCCATAACATAGTACGTCCCTTTTTCTCATACATATGAGACAGGGGGTGAACGCATATGAATCCTTATCAATCATGGCAGGCGTGGGTCCAGCAGATGATGCAGCAGATGGAACAACAGCAGAAGGTGATCGAACAACTCCAGAAACAGGTGGAACAAATGAAAGACACGGATCCCCCACCGAAAACCGTCATTGAAAAAATCGAATACCACTTCGACCAATTGAAAATCGAGACGTTGGAAGGCACTCTCCAGATCGGCCTGACGCCAAACGGGTCCGACCTTTCTGATATCGGCGACCTTTACAGCAATCCACAACACCAGGCGCTTCAATCGGATGAGCAAGTACTTCATGCCCTGCAGAATTATATGGCTTCCGATGTTCCGCCATGGATGGACCAATATATATGCGATCACAACGTCCCTATCCGGGAAGACCATAAGGAACGAATGATCACAGATATAAAGAAACAGCTGCCTAGACGGCTGGAAAGCTATCGCAGCCACAATCCACAGCTTCCTGCAGAGACGATCTATCACCAGATCAAAACAGAAATTCAGGAGTCTATGGCTCAATATTTCCAAACACTTGAAGGGGATGATAAACCGTGAACCATGTTGTGCACAACTACGGCCTGCATGTCGGGAACATCCATGTGACAGGTGTCTCGGCATCTTCCGTCTTTCTGATCGGGGATAACAAAACGATCCGCCTCCAGTCTTTCTTCGATACACCACCAGAATCGCTGATTATCGGTCCATTCGAAGAGGTACTGGAAGACTCCAACGTAGAGATGGAACCGAATGGTTAAGAGAATGGTGTATGCAGACCATGTAGAATTGCAGTCCCTCGCCATCGGTTCTGTATTCGACATTGGGGACGTCTATCGATCTGCTCCCTTCTCCAAGGTGCTTGCCGTTCAAAAAGAGGGCGCCAGATTTGAATCCGATCCTTTTCGTTTTGAAGATTTTTTAATATTCTCCAGGTCCTCCACTCCCCCCCTCAGCCCTGTGGCCGTCGATTCCTACTTCTACCCCGCGGGGTCGATTCAAGTGGATAACGTCCGAATTACGGGTGCATCTACTTCCGCTGTCGTCCAGATTGGAGGGATCGACCACATAGATGCCGTCAACTATACAAAGCATTTCCGTATTCTGTTAGACGAACGTTAACAGCCCACCCTGCATATTGTAGATATATAACGCAGGAATCGCACCACGAAGGAGGCGATTGCGATGCCGGCTATCGTCGGTCCCATCAGCATCAACAGCGTCGGCGGAGGCGTAGTCAACTTTGGAGATTCGTTTTATCTGTCTCCGAAAAGCAGTTCCAAAACGAATTCCGGTTCCGGAGCACTGAATACCGGAAACTGGATCATTACGAACAACGGTCTGAGCTCTACGAACCCATTTGACCCGGACGTTAACGACCAGAATATTACAGCCAACGCGTAGAAGCGACCCACACGAGAGCGAGCAGCGCTCGCCCTTCTACCAGGAAAAGCCAGGGCGAAACGCCCTGGCTTTTCCTTTTCCGCATAGAGGTAATGTCGTCTACTTCCGCCTCCGTCGGTTGGATTTTCTTGTGGTGATTCTTTTCTCCGGATCCTGCTTCTGCACCCAGCGGATATATTTCTGCATATCCGGATGATCCTTCAGCCTCTCCAACGAATGATAGAAGCCTGCCAGTTCCTCATTAGTGAAATGGGCATGAATTTGACGGTGACAGGCACTGCACAGCATGACCGTCGGACCATCTGTGCCTCCATATTGTTTCGGGACCAGATGGTGTTCCGTTGTCTTCACCGGAGAGCGGCCGCACAAATCACAGGTCTCCTCCATCAGCATCGACCTCCACGACAAGCGATTTGTCAAAGAAGTAAAGACAAGCTTTGTGTACTTTCTGCTTCCATATTTTCTCCAAAGCGGTACGATATAATCCCAGCTGCGTCCGGTAACGATCGGCCATCTGTTTTTCGGCAGCGAGCGGATCGTCCGGTAGCTTGTCTGATTTATAGTCGAGGATCATCCAACCATCTTTGTAAGGGACAATCGCATCGATGACCCCCTGGATAAATACCTGTTCCTCTGCACCTGCGTCCCATTCTTTGTAAACCTCTCCTGCAGGTAAAGTCAAACTGAACGGCACCTCCCGTTCTACGCTTTCCGCCTGGAGAAGAAACGCACCGACATCCGTTTGAAAGAAATCAGCAATCGCGGCGAAGTCGACCGCTTCCGCCTCTTCCCTGCGAAGAATTTCTTTGTCGACCAATTTTTCTGTATATTCCTCCACCTGAAGCGGTGTCCATACCTTTGTCAGCGGGAGGTGCTGCATCACCGCGTGCATCGCTGTTCCGCGTTCTGCAGCCGTCAGCGTTTGTTCTTCCTGCATGAAGCGCGGGCGTTTTACAATCGGTGGACGATAGGGGACGAGCAGCTGGTCGCTCGAATATTCGTCCAACGTTTCCCGCTGCCGTTTGATTTCCGTTACCGTCTGCTTCGCCCTTGTATAAGCGGCTTTTTCATGAGGATAGACGAAATTCAACCGTTCAGTAAGGTTGTCGCCACTCTCTTCCATGGCAACCGGCTGCCACTCCTCCACCGCTTTCTTGAGTACTTCATCCCTCTGCTCCTTCACCTCATCAAGCTCGGAGAATTCACTTCCGTGTGCAATTTGTACACGCCACTGGGAATTATCATAGCGGATCTCATCCGCTGTCGATACGCCGACTTCCCCGCGCAGCTCATCTGCAGCATCGTGCCGGATAAGGGCCGGCCCTACCCAGTCCAAATAGGATTTCGCAGCCAAACGTTCATGCGGAGGAAGCGTCCAGCCTTTCACCTCCGTAAATTCCTGCCATTTCGTCTGTTTTTTCTCAAAAGAGGCGACGTTACCGACCATGACAAGCTTCTCTTTTGCCCTTGTCAGCGCAACGTACAGGACACGCATCTCCTCTGCGAGGAGCTCCCTGCGCTTCGCCTCCTTCAACGCATGATAAGCAAGCGTCGGATACATGATCCGCTTAGCCGGATCGATATAGCGGGATCCAAATCCGTAATCCTTGTGAAGCAGATAGCGGTTCTTAAGGTCCATCATGTTGAACTGCTTATCCATTGCTCCAAGAATGACGACAGGAAATTCCAGCCCTTTACTTTTGTGAATCGTCATGATGCGGACGACATCCTCCTGCTCCCCGAGTGCCTTGGCTGCACCCAGATCGTCGCCCCGCTCTTCCATCCGCTCAATAAACCGCAGAAATCGGAACAATCCACGGAAGGACGTCGTCTCATAACTTCTTGCCCGGTCATAAAGAGCACGGAGGTTCGCCTGACGCTGACGACCTCCCGGGATTCCTCCGACAAAATCATAGTATCCGGTTTCCCGGAAAACTGCCCAAATTAATTCGGACAAGGCTCCTTGACGCGCTTGTTCCCGGAAACGCTTCAGCTGGGTCATAAACGCATCAATTTTCCGACCGAGCTCATCTTTTTCCACATAGGCTTTCAAAGCTTCATAGTACGTACTGCGCTTCTTCGCAAGCCTGATCCGGGCAAGGTCGTCTTCATTCAGTCCGACAAGCGGCGACTTCAGGACGGAGGCGAGCGGAATATCCTGCATCGGGTTATCGATAACTTTCAAAAGGCTGAGCATCACTTTTATTTCAATGGCCTCAAAATAGCCTGTTGATAATTCTGCATAAATAGGGATTCCCTGCTGCTTCAACTCGTCAACAATGGTCGGTGCCCACGTCATCGAACGCATTAGAATGACAATATCCCTGTATTGGATCGGCCGCTTCGTTCCTGATTCCTTATCAACGACTTGAAGCGGTTCATCTCCGTCATAACCGAGCCATTTCCGAATCATCTTTCCATAGGCACGGGCTTCCAGTTGAGCCTTCTCCAAATCTTTGTACCCCTCATCCTCCACGCCATCTCCTTCCTGGGATTCGCGGTCAATCAGGAAAAGCTCAGCATCGGCATCGTCGGCTGTCAGTTCGTCATAAATGGCGTTACTGTAAATAAGTTCGGCATCCTTCTCATACTCCATTTCCCCGACTTCCTCATCCAATACCTGCCGGAAGATGTAGTTCGTCGCATCCAGCACCTCCTTCCTGCTTCGGAAGTTACGTGCAAGATCAATTCGCTCTCCTTCTGACTCTTCCGTTCCATACTTTTTGTATTTGTTGAGGAATAAGGCCGGTTCGGCATGCCGGAATCGGTAAATGCTCTGTTTGACATCTCCGACCATGAACAAGTGCCCCGCTTCGTCCCCCTCCGTAAGAAGGCGAAGCAGCGTTTCCTGAACGAGGTTCGTATCCTGATATTCATCAATCAGCACTTCCGTATACTGGCGCTGGAAGCTTTCGGCTACACTGGAAGCGACGAGACGATCCGGTGATGCCTCTTCATGAAGCAGAATGTTGAGACAGTAATGCTCCAAATCCGAAAAGTCCACGAGCGCCTGTTCCTTCTTCCTCTGTTCGTATCCTGCTTTAAAGTCTTTTACGATCACAGCAAGCTGTTCCATGACAGGATAGAGAGCCTGCATATCTTTCAAATAGCTGGCGAGCGTCCGGGAAAACCACTCATCCCGCAGGTCATTCCATCGTTTCTTATAGCGGTCCCGCACCTTTTTCGCCTTTTCCTTCTTGGCAGGGTCGCAGTCCATTTTTTTACGGGAGAGCGCCGCGAACTTTTGGCCGCTCATGAAGCGCTGCATCTCCTCCCACGAATGGGCAAGCGCCCCTTTGGCGTGCTGGATCAACTCCAAATCTGTATCTGCCGTTTCTCCATAGGCGGACGGCCCATCCGGCTCCCTCGTCAACTCCACCAGAAGAAGGGCTTCTTCCTCCATCGCTTTCAGCTGACTGACGACTTCCTGTTTCAACAGTTCAAGCCAAGGCAGATCCGCTTCGGATTCTACATTCTTTACATCGTACATGCGGACCATGTCATCAAGCCATTCCTCCGGCCAGGGGTTCTGGGTCGCGAATGTATAAAGATCCAGAATCAGTGTCTCCATGTCCAAGTCGCTTCGATCACTGGAGAAACGCTCGACGATATCGAAGAACTTGTCCTGTTCTTCTCCCTCTTTCCCATACCACTCTTCAAACAGCTGCTCAAGCACCTCCTGTTGAATCATATCCGCTTCTACTGTATCCGCAATTCGGAATCCGGGATCAAGATCCAGCATATAAGCATAGCGGCGGACGACGTCCATACAAAAGGAGTGAAGCGTCGAAATCGATGCATTCTGTAACAGCGCGAGTTGCTTTTTCAAATGATTGGACCCGGGGTTCGCCTCCAACGCCTTCGCAAGCGCCTGCCCGACCCTGTTACGCATTTCCTGCGCTGCCGCATTCGTGAATGTAACGACTAAGAGCGAGTCAATATCGACAGGACGCTCTGCATGCAGGAGCTTCTGGATAATCCTCTCAACGAGTACCGCCGTCTTTCCTGAACCTGCAGCCGCAGAGACGAGGATATCCGAACCGTGTGTGTAGATGGCACGTTCCTGTTCTTTTGTCCAGCTGACCATCACTCATCCCCCCCCTTTCTTCCTTAATCTCTCCAGTACATCATCATCCTTCATATCCTGAAGTTTACGGTACTGGTGTTCTTCCATCGACGGATCGAACTGACACACGGAGCGGTAGGAACAGAACTCACAGGCGACCTGTTGATTTTTCTGGAAAGGATCAAGGTCGACTCTGCCGTCGGTAATCTTCGTTCCTGCTTCCACCATTAATCCCCGAATATAGTTCTTCAACTGCTCGAATCGTTCGGCGTCCGCCGTCTGCGAACTCTTATAGAATCCGCCGTTCGCCTTCAACGCAGCAGGTACGATCTGGCTGTAGCCTTTCTCAAGTCCCGTATCCATCATCTGGACGACCCGTTCATTTTCAAGCAGAAGACCCTGCATCTTAAACTTCTTGAAAATCTCTTCTTCGATTTTCTCATCCTGCAGCAGCTGTTTGCCTGTGATCATCGGGTTATGAACGTGGAAATAAAGCACTCCGGCAGGCGTCGCCTGCATGCCGAGCCAGTTCTCCGCATTCGTCAATACAACGTCCAGATAAGCCAGCATCTGCAGAGACAACCCATAGAAAACATCGACGAGGTTCAGTCCTTTGCTGCTTGATTTATAGTCGATAATGCGTAAATAAAGGTCTTCTTCCGAGAGGGCTTTATCGACCCTGTCGATCCGTCCTCTCAGCATCAAGTCGAAACCGTTCGGAAGCTGGAAGTTAAGCGGCGGAAGCTTGGCATCTCCACCGGTACCAAACCCGAGTTCTAAACCGACCGGAGAGAAGTTGCTTTTTCTCGCCTGCTCGCTGAGCACAAATGCCGCGCGGGCGATGACCTGCTCCAGCTTCTTCTGAATATACTGATAGCGGTTCGAGCTGCGCAGAATCTGATTTTGCAGAATCGGAGCAAGCTGTTGGGTCGCCTGGGCAGCATACTGGTCTGTTTCCGTGCGGTTCAATTGGGCAAAGTCGCGCCCCTCCGACTGCACCCACTCTGTGATCTGTTTCAGCGCCTCATGAAACAATTGACCGATATCCGGCGCATCCAGTTTATAGGTGCGCCGTTCGTCCAACTGAAGACTATGCTGGGCGAAGTATTGGTAGGAACAACGGTGATAGGTCTCCAGACGGGACACACTCGTCTTCACCGTCTTCTCGAATAACTGCTTCGTCGTCTCCTTGGCCAAATCGACCGGTTTATTTTTATAGAACAAGCTCTGCAGCACTCTGTTTGTCAGACCATGTGCCGGTTCGTTTTCCATATACCAATGGAGCACATCCCACCAGACAGGCTGCATGACATATCCCTTTAAATAGCGGGAGAACTGCGAGGTGAGCGCAGACCGGGTCTTGGCCGGATTTGTGATGAAGCGGGTCGCATCATACAAATCATCCGGGTCCTGAAGAAGGACATGCTCCCGGCAGGATGGAAACAGTTCTTCCATACGTTGTATGAGCGTGGCGGGAACTTTCGACTTCCCTTCTTCATTGCTTAACGGATAGCTGATCCACAGCTTGTCTCGTGCCATCGTCAATGCCAAATACACATAAAAACGATCATCAAGGAGCTGGCGATTGCTGCCGTCTGCGAGCTTCAGTCCGAATCCAGCCAGCAAGGAGCGTTCCTCTTCAGATATCATCCCATCGCTCGGCGGCTTCATCGGCCACATACCATCGGTCACACCAAGCAGGAAAGCGGCTTTGATACCTGTCATCCTTGACCGGTCCACACTACCTACGATGACATGATCCATACTCGGCGGGACATGAGCGAAGTTCAACGACTCCAGTCCGCTTTCCATTGTACTGCGGAAGACCTGAAGAGACATTTTCTCCTCTCCTGCCATTTCCACCATTTCATCGAGCAATTGCAAAAAAGCATCCCACACCTGTCCCTGCTCGCGGCCTCTCTCCAGTTCCCCGGATTCATCATAGAAATCGCGCCATTTCTCAAGACGTGCCGGCACTCCGGTCCTTTCCAGCCATAAATAAATCGCCCGGGCGCGCTCTTCGATTGTCTCCGCCGCCCGCAGACTCTCATCGAATTCCTGAAGACCGGAACGGACTTGTTCACGGTAGGCGTTGATGCGCGCCTGCTTCTCCTTTTCTTCATCCGTCTGAGACGTTTGCTCAAAACCACGGAACCGCTGGTACACCCATGGGTTATCGGAAAACCACTGCGTCCTGGAACGGATCCCGTATTCCAGCACATAGTTCTCCAGCTCATCAATGGCATCTTCCGAAAGCGGATATTTCCGGTCCGTCGCCGGGATGAAACCTGTTTTAAGAAGCCGGAAGACCGCATCATAGCGGAAATTCCCTTCTACGACATCGAGGCCCGAGCGAATGAATTCCATCATCGGGTGATTGAGCATCGTTCGTTTCTCGTCGATGAAGACCGGGATTTCATAGTCATCAAACAGCGTTTCAATAACGCTGTGATATACCTCCGGCTCCCGCATGAGGATGGCGATATCTTTGTAGCGGTAACCTTGGTCGCGAACGAGGTGAAGGATCTCCTGGGCCACACCCTCCACCTCCGCACGGGGATGGACCGCTTCTGCAAGCTTGATCGACACTTCTCCCTCGAAGGCGTGTGCCGGACGCTTATCGTAAAACTCTTCTAAATGAAGAAAGGCCGGCTGTTCCTTCATCCTTCCGACTTTATGATCTAGGATTTCCACACCTTCCACCTTTGCCCCCGTTTCTTCTGCGAGAGCTTTCAAATCTAAGTACGTCTGCTTCGTTTCGTGGAAAAGATCGAGCTCAGGATTCTGCTCGTCCTCCGGAAGCTCTGTCGTGAGGGTGACGTGGACGGTCTTCACTTTATCTAAGAGAGCAGCAATTACTCCGTACTCCTGAGGCGTGAAGCTGTGGAACCCATCGATGTACACATCCGCCTCATCCAAGAACGAAGCGCCCGGAACTTTGGAGGCAAGCAGCTCCAACTGATCTTCACTGTCTATGTACGTATCACGGAGTGCATCAACAAGACGATCATAAATATATGTCAGGTCCTCCAGTTTGTCGCGAAGGCCCTGCTCCTGGCTCGTACGATGGACAAATTGGTCCAGAGCTTCCATTTGATTCTGCAAGTCTCCGGGCATGATCCGGTAGCGTTTGAATTCCGTGATCATCGTTTCGAGCTGTTCAATGAACCCCTGTTTTTCCACCGCTTTCTGAAACACCCGCCAATCCGATGTCCGCTCTTCGACGATTTTCCGCAGCATCATCTGGACCCCGGTCGAGGTGATGAATTTCTTCGTGCCGCCGCCTGTTTCCTGAAGAACGCGCCAAGCCAGACGGGAGAAGCTGAACACTTGGGCACGTATCGATCCTTCCACTCCCTCCCGTTTTAACAGTCCGTATTCCTGCTGGAACGTCATCTGCTCCGGGACGATGTACACGATCGCCCGTCCGGTCGGGTCTTTTTTTAATTTCTCTTCGATTTCCGCAAGACAGCGGCTGCTCTTCCCTGCTCCTGAACGTCCGAGCAAAAAACGTATTCCCATCCGATTTCTCCCCTTTTTGTTTTTTATATGTTATGTCTCATTTTATCATTTCCCCGGCATGTATGAGGCCTGGAGCGCTCATCCACGACACAAAAAAAGGAACCGCCGATAAAGGCAGTCCCTTGAAGCCTGTCAAAATTGCACTCCCAGCTGATTGAAAGGCCAGTAACGGACATCGACCTTTCCGACCACCTGCCTTACTGGAACAAAACCGAAGTAACGGCTGTCCAAGCTGTCGCGCCGATTGTCTCCCATCACAAATATGTGACCATCCGGCACCTTCTTTTCCCCCGTCACTTCTTCAAGCGTGAAGTCCTCCGTAAACGGCATTCCGTCATGTGGACGCAGTGGATCGAGATACCCTTCATCCATTCTCTTTCCGTTAATGTACAGTTGATCATCCCTGACAGCAACCTCATCTCCGGCAACACCAATCACACGCTTCACATAATCTTCTTCGGCATTCGCGTGAAATACAATGACCTGCTGTCTGCCTACATCACTCCAGTCGTAGACTACTTTATTCACCATCAACAGATTGCCGTCATAGAGCGTCGGTTCCATTGATTCCCCGTCTACGATGTAGCTTGCGAACAAATAGTTTCGGAAGACGAAGGCCAGTACCAGTGCGAGAAGTACGATCCGGATAGCTCTGCGGTATTTTCTCATCCTCTGATCCTCCAGGTAGTTATACTACAAACATTCTACCCTTACGAGAATGAAAATAACCTCAGCGGTATGTTTTTTCGTCCATCTTCTTCTGGATTCTCTTCTCGAGGTATTTCCCCAGGATCCAGAAGAGAAGGATACATACACCTACGACAATCGATTTCATAGGATTCTGCGCAAACGAGGCAATGCTTGCACCAATATAGGATATGGTAAAGATCATCACGGATTTCCCCAGCAGAACAGCGAGTATGAATTGCTGCTTACTGACGTTTGACAGTCCCGACACAATATTGATGATCGAGGATGGTGAGAATGGAAAACACATGAGAAGAAACAACGGACCGAACCCGTGCTCCTCTACCCATCGAACGACCTTCCTGACCTGTTTCTGGTTCGTGATCTTTTGAAAAACACGCTTGTCCCCTAGCCGTCTGAAAATGAGGAAGACCCCTATAGATCCAAGAACAGCACCAAGCCAAGAGTACAGGAATCCCTTGAACAACCCGTACACCACCGAATTAGCCAATACAAATGCAACCAGCGGAAGAAAAGGCAAAAATGCCTCCAGCAGTGGAAATAAGATCCCCGGCACCGGACCGAACTTCTCCAACCCTTCCAGCTGCCTGATGATATAATCGAATAATTGATCGTTCTCAGCAAGGTTGCGCCACTGATCGATCTTTCCCGTCACACTATTCATGTTGCAGCTCCTTATGTACCTGCCTTCGATGCAGTCTTTATTTTCTATTTTAACCAAAAAGACCGCTCTCCGCCAGAACTCAACGTATTCCCCGCCCTTGTAATTCCATTTTATCCCTCTCCCAAAAACCCGCTTGCATAATTACAGGTCCAGCGTGGTATAATACAAACAAGAACAAACGTTCGCTTTTCGGAGGGGAATGGAATGAGGTATTTGAAACAACAAGAACTGGATCTCGCATCCCGCTACTTATTTCTATCTATGGCGATCACCGTGATCCGGCAGGACAGAAAACATGTGGAGCAGGGGAAATTCAAAATCAAAGAGCCTTACATGGAGATGCTTGGAAAGATGGAGGTGGAAGCACGGAAAGAGCGGAAGGAATTGAGAAAGCAGATGGACCAGCGGAATTTGCAGGTCGTGGAATCCGGACGTAATGATTCCTTCACTTCCTTCCTGTTCCTTGCCCACGGGTATGAAGAGAAACGAAACTACTTCAACCCGGCTATAAGGAAAAAGGTCGAGAATATCCTATTTGAACTTATGAGAAGGTCTCAGCAATCCGGTCAGCCTGGCGGAACCGGTCCTGCAGGATAACCTGCAGATGGGCGGCGCGCTGAATCTGATTGGCAAACATCCCATAAGATACAGGCAGATTCACGGATTCTCCATTTGTAAAATGGACCGTAATCGTATGGTCGGGTTCAGAAACGTAGGTGAGGACATATTTGTGGGCAATCCAGGTGCAATCCTTGCGTTTTGGGGAAATAATAGGGAAGAAGTAAATGCTCATGGCTTCGGAAACCACAATCGGGGGTTTATGCGTGTAATTGGTCACCTGCTTTGTCCCGGCCAGACGTCCTTCCAGGCTGCTTGCAAAATATCGACAGGAATCATCAACGATATCGCTCGGGCACTTGGTCATATCAAACCTGTCTCCAAGCTCGAGCACTTCCGTGTAGACTTGTCCATCCTCGTTTTCTTTTGCAAGCAGCGCCATCGTGTGGGAATTGATTTCATAATCTTCCATTCGAATATACGTCATCCAATTCAATCCTTTCCATTCAAGTTGCGGTCGTCCATCCACATAGGTCGAACTGACCGCTTATCTTCTTCAATTTACCAAAAATAGTCCGAAAAGTCTAAACTTTCTCGAAAAATGTTTTTTTCACTCTGTTATACTACAACTATTGATCTTTCCATTTGCTTTTCCTTCTTCTTCTGAAGAACGGGCCTCCTGACCGAAGCCGGGGTTAAGTAAGGTGAAGAATTCAAGCTCCGGCTGAAGCTTTTGTTTTTCTTTCTGTCTGTCATTTTCCAACATGATCATCCCCTCTATTTCGCTAACTGCGCCATCCATCGCCGCCTTTTCCAAATCGATCCGCTCCAAAACCAAATCCAAGGAGGATTTATTATGTGGAACCGCAAAAAGAAACAGACCGGCGGAAAAGAGCCGGAACAAAAAGACCTATCCATTCATGATATCAGGAAAGCCGTCCATTCCTATGCCGACGCGAAACCGAAAGAAGTGCCGCTCAGCGTGCTCATCCAGGATGATTTAACACTGGATTATGAGCTGCTCTTCCCTTACCTGCACGCTGTCCCTAAAGACACGTTTTACATGTCACGCGAAACATATCAACTGTTCGAGGAGCAGGATAAGGACCTGGCTCATGACATTGACATGGTCCAGCATGCCCTGGATCTCTATATGAAGCAGACACAGGAGCTTCCCATCATCGATGGAGATCCATATAAACGGATAAGTTATTATAAGCTGGAGAGACTCGGCCTGTTACCGTATCGTCCGGAAAGGGATTTCTATCTGACAAAAGAGGAATATATGATCACCTATCAAAAACCGGGGGGATGAATGATCTGGATAAAAAAAAAGACCAATGCTCACGTGAGCATTGGCAAAAAGAGACGACTGGTTAACTTTTGAGTGAGGGAATAAATTGTTTGAAAAAGTTCTTTTGAGAGGAAAGCACTTTTTCAACGCTGCACTCATCAGTAAGCAAGTTACTGACCTATTTATGACAACCAATCATAAATAGTTGAGATAAATAAGCATCAGCGCTTATCTGATTCTATTGTAATATATTCTTTCTCCTATATCACCGAAAAAAAGTTGCGGTATTCCGCAAACCCATTGCGAATTTTCAAATAAATTACAACCGAATACCCACTTACCTATCCGCCCTCAGGCACCGATGACCTGGTCCTGTTCGCGTTTCAATTCCGCTTCCTGCTGTTCGTATTGCTGATGGAGAGATTCTAGTTCTGCAACAGCTGCATACGTCCTGCTTCGTAAATCTTCTACTTCTTTCTGGGATGCTTGAATTTTATTTTGGACGAACCAATCAACGACCAGACTGTCAAAGAAGTAGTCAGCTGCAGCCCATCCGCTGGAAACTTCCAATTTCACTTCATAATGGTCGTGTAGATCGTCAAGCTCATTTGCGAATGTCCGCAAATATTGTTGCGCTGTTCGGATGTAGCGATCCGCATCATCCAGTTCGGAATGTTTGACGGCGGTTGTCCAAAAACCGCCGCCAACCATATCGAGTACGCCCCAGTTCTCTGCTGATGACAGAGAAGCTGCTGCTTCGTCCAACGCCGAACCCGCCTGCTTTCCTGCCGTTACAGCTTCCTCTATTTCCACAAGTTCTGCTTGAAGGAAAGAACGCTGGTTTCCAAGCTCTATTATTTTTCTTCCTTTTTGACTGCCTTTTTTAATCAAATCTGCTTTTTTCTCCTTATAACAGCGATCGTACTCCCTCTCAGGATTTCCAAGTGCAGAGATGGAGGCTTCCATCCCGGAAATCTCCCGCTGAATCTCTTTAACCGCCTGTTTTACCTCCCTCCACTTAAGACGCGCTTCGACAACCTCACGCTTTTCTTTCTCCATCCGTTCCAGCTTTCTTCCACTCACGGTAACGAAGAGGTTCATTAGACTCATCTTCTCGAGTTTCTCTACGTCTTCCTCCTCTTCTTGCAGCTTATGCCGGAGTGCCTCCTCCTTAAGCCGAAGCACCTCCGCTTCTGCGATTCGTTTCTCCCTTTTACGCTCCAGCTGATCTTTTTCGTACATCTTCTTCTTTGCATCCATCAGCAAATCATGTAATTCTGCCATTCCAGTCACCTTCCTTTTTATCTCTTCTACCTTTTACGAGGGATGAAAGCTTTTGGTTCCCATTTTATGTCATACAAAATAATCACGGAAGGCCAATTCCTCCAGAAGGTGGAGGGGAAGCGGGCAGACTCCAGCAGGATCAGCGCAACAGGTGAGCCCCTGGAAGCGCGACGCGATGGAGACTCATCGGCCGCCCACGTGGAAAGTGTCCTTTTTCCGGATCCCGCTGCTCCTCTCCATAAAAACAGCCAACCAAAAAGACGCTTTCTTAGAAAACGTCCTTTTGTTGAAGAACTGTATTTAGATGAAAGCCGTCCACACCGGTCAGGAATTGGTGAGTTGTTCGCGAAGATTCCTGCGAAGGATTTTACCTGTCGTATTCTTCGGCAGCTCTTTCATGAACTCGATTCTCGAAGGACGTTTGTATTTGGCCAGTTTTTCCTTGCAGTAGTTTTTCAGCAGATCCTCCGTAAGCAGTGGGTTCTTTGAAACGACAAAACTGATCACCGTCTCTCCCTGCTCCGGATCGGGTGCACCGACAACTGCTGCTTCTGTTATATCTTCATGGTGGTAAAGAACTTCTTCCACTTCCCTCGGGTACACATTGTACCCGCCGACAATGATCATATCCTTTTTCCGATCGACGATATAAATATAACCATCCTCGTCCATCCGGGCCATGTCTCCCGTATAAAGCCAGCCATCGCGGATTGTGACAGCCGTCTCTTCCGGAAGCTTATAATACCCTTTCATGACGTTGGGACCTTGGACAACGAGTTCTCCAACCTCTCCCGTGTCGACCTCTTCCCCGAGCTCATCCACGATTTTATTAACAACATTCTTTATATTCATACCGATCGAACCGGGCTTCCTTGGACGGTCCAGCGGATTGAATGCGGTTACAGGAGACGCTTCGGAGAGCCCGTACCCCTCAGAAATACGCACCTCAAACCGCTCTTCAAAAGATTGAAGCAGAGAAACAGGCATAGAAGACCCCCCGGAGATACACAGACGCATATGGCGGAATGTCGGCTCCTGCCCTGCACCGGTTTGGAGCAGATAATTGTACATCGTCGGAACTCCGGCGAATACGGTAGCCTGATGCTCCTCTGCGACGGAAAAAACTTCCTGTGGAGAGAATTTAGGAACGACGAGCACCGTTCCACCATTCATCAAAGGGGCATTCAAGCTGACCGTCAAACAGAACACGTGGAACATGGGAAGTGTCGCTATGACACGGTCCTCCGCGTTGATCGCTAAGTAATCTGCCACGTCTGTGGCGTTGGAATACAGGTTCCGATGGGTGAGCATCGCTCCCTTCGGTTTTCCGGTCGTACCGGATGTGTAAAGAATGACGCCCACATCCTCTTCGTTTAAAGGCGGTCCTTCAAACAAAGGGTCTCCTCCTGCGACTACACTTGTAAACGATTTCATTTTTTCCGAAAGCGAAGAAGCGGAATGATCGATCCCGGACCCTGTGTCCGCAGCGAAGTAATGAAGGATATCCAGGGACTCATCCATATACTCAAACTGCTCAAGGAGGATGTCCATCGTAATGACAGCCTTCACATCGCCATTCTTTAAAATATAGCTCATTTCATCCACGGTATAAGTCGGATTGATCGGGATGACCGTCGCTCCTGCACGAAGGGAACCGTAAAGACCGATCATAAACAGAGGACTATTCCCACTCACAAGCGCGATATGATCCCCGCTTCCATATCCAAGCTGCGACAACGCACCAGCAAATTTCGTAACCGACGAATCAAACTCCTGGTAACTGACCCGTTTGCCCTGAAATATGTAAGCATCGCTCTCGGGCTGTCTGCCGGCGGTAAGCGACAGCTGTTCGCTTAAGTTCATGCATGCTCCTCCTCAATGAATGAATAATCATTCAATTTATTAATTTTCTATATAATTATAAAATACTGACAATTATTTAGCAACTTTTGCAAAATAATAGAAAAACACCGGTGCGTCCTATCCGCACCGGCGTCCTCCTTAATAAATCATTTCCAGAAAATCTTCTTTCGTTATCTTCCCAAGGTAGTACGACACATCCATGTCATCTAAAGCCGCAGAAAGCGATTGACGGTCATATTTCGTACCGATCAGCGCATCTTCCACTTCTGAGATGTCACCAACGCCGAAGAAGTCTCCAAAGATCTTCGCATTCTGTATATACCCCTTCGTCACGTCCAGACGAATGTCATAACTGCCGGCACCTTCGATACGCTTCGTATGCTGAATGTTGAATTTCGGTGATTTTCCGTAATTCCAATCCCAGTTCTTATAGCGCTCCTCCGCAATTTTGTGGATATTCGCCCAGTCGTCTTCTGTCAGCTTGTACTGTGGTACATCGGCTGCGTCTTCGACATCAAAAATATAGCGGAGAATTAATTCTTTGAATTCCTGCATGGAGATCTTTTCGTCCATGAATTCAGAGATGTTGGCCACGCGGCTGCGAATGGATTTAATACCCTTCGATTTTATCTTCTCTGTCTTGACATTCAGGGCAGAGACGACATTCTCGATTTCTGAATCCAGCATCAGCGTGCCGTGACTAAACATTCTTCCCCTGGTGGAAAACTGAGCGTTTCCTGAAATTTTGCGACCGTCCTCAGCGACAATATCGTTACGCCCGGACAACTCAGCGTTGACACCGAGTTTCTTAAGCGCCTGCGTTACCGGTTCTGTAAACTTCGCGAAATCATGGAAACTGTCTCCGTCGTCTTTCGTAATGAAACTGAAATTCAAGTTTCCAAGGTCATGATAAACGGCTCCGCCGCCGGAAAGCCGGCGTACCACATGGATGCCGTTCTCCTCGACGTAGTTCGTGTTGATCTCTTCCACCGTGTTCTGGTTCTTTCCGATGATAATCGACGGTTCATTGATATAGAACAGCAGATACGTTTCGTTAATATCCAGGTTTTTCAAAGCGTACTCTTCAATAGCCAGGTTGATTCTTGGATCGTTAATTCCTTCATGATCGATAAAAAGCATACCGTTCATCCTTTCAGTCCGTTATTCCCTCTCTTATTGTAAGCGTTCCGACAAAGTTAGACAATGATTTTACCCATCCCAGGACCATCCTTCCTCTGCTAGGTGGATCGTTCCCGAAAAAACATCCTCCGCCTCCTGCTTCAGTTTTGTCCAGGAGCCGAAGTGCGGGAGATGGCTGAGCAGGAGTGTATCGACATCGGCGTCTCTTGCAATCGTCGCTGCTTCCGTACTCGTCATATGGCCTGGACCTTTCCCGTCCATTCCTTTATAGAAATTCGTATCGGTAATAAGCAGATCTGCATCCTTAGCAAATCGTGCCCAGGTTTCTTTATAACTCGTATCCGCTGTATAGACGACCGTCTGCTCTCCATCGGTTATCCTCATGCCGTAACACGGAACGGGATGTGCTGTTGGGTGAAAGTCTATACGGAAAGGACCGACATGCAGCGGCTGCTCCGGCTCATAGGCGATTCCTTCTGTGTATTGATGGGTCAGGGCGGAAAACTTCTCTTCGTCTTCCAGATGTCCATAAATCGGCAGGATCTCCTCCGTCTGTTTCAGGTTATTGTGAACAAGCCACGCATACTGCAACGGACCTACATCCGCCATATGATCCTGATGATAATGGGACAGGACAACCGCATCTATGTCTTCCAGTTTCCGAAACTGCTGGAGCCTGGACAATACACCGCTTCCGCAATCCACCAGCATGGAGAAGCCGTCTTTCTCAAATAAATAGCCGGACGTCGCACTTCCAGGACCGGGAAAGGCACCCCAATAGCCTATTACTGTCAATTTCAATTCACTCACTCCCTGTATCTTTTTTCCTATTTATCAATTGTTTTATAACAGTTGGTTGATTTCTGAATATTGTTATAATACAATGATTTTACATTAAAAGTAATTGGAGGCGTTTACAAATGATGAGTATTCTAGAATTCTTCCGCAACCTACCGAAAAAACACTGCTCTACCTGTGGGCAGGTTATCGATGAAAAAGCAGACTGCTACGGAAACCTCTGCGACGAATGTGACCATCCGGCCCGCTAATCTTATTATTCCACAAATATCATAAGAAAGAACAGGAGATTTCAAGCAGCCGAGGCTGCTCTTTTTTTTGCACAAAAAAAACCACCCGGCAGAGTTTCTACTGGATGGAGAGTTTCTTTCGCTTCGTGGAATTGCGGATAAGTAATTGATGAGGGTAAACATACCTTCTCGGCATGACGGCTCCTGGATGGAGAAGCTGCTGAATCAGTATTTCAACCGTTTTATCCGCCATCTCCGTGACAGGTTGTTCCACCGTCGTGACAGAAGGTACCATCAGAAGGGAAATCATTTGATTATCGAAGCCGATGACTGCCAGGTCTTGTGGAATGCTCCAATCCGATGATGCCGATTCATAGATAAGCCCCGCGGCCACTTCATCTGATCCTGTGAAGACCCCGTCGATGTATGGATGATCTTCTTTGATGAAATGGAAGACCTTCTGTCCGTCCCCCACATCCATCGCCCAATCAACAGCAACCACTTCCGTCAGGTCCATTCCTGCTTCTTCCAATGCCTGATCGAACCCATGCCGTCGCTCCCTCACAAGATGCGACCCCGGACCTCCACTGACATAAGCAAAATGGCGGCAGCCCTGTTCAATGAGATGGGAGGTGGCTTCGTAGGCGGCCTGCCTATGATCCATATGCACCATAGGAATAAGCGGCTCGTCCATATATTCATTACAAAAAACAATCGGACCGGACTCCAAATACGGCTCCACTTCCTTCCAATCATTAACGACAGAAGCCATAATCATCCCATCCACCTGCTTGGTTTTCAACAACTGCAGATAGTCTATTTCTTTTTTCTTGGAATCGTGTGTCTGGCAAACAATGACCTGATAACCCCATTCCGACGCTTTCTCCTCAATTGCCTCGATTAAGTTTCCGAAGAAAGGATTCGTGAGACGAGGCAGGAGCACAGCGATCGTTTCCGTCCTTTGACTGCGGAGCCTTCGAGCAGAAGAGTTCGGGACATATCCCAGTTCCTTCATCGCCTGAAGGATACGCTGGCGTTTCTCCTCCGTCACGTAAGGTTGATCATTGATAACCCGGGATACTGTTGTCCGGGACAATCCCGCAAGTTTTGCTACATCTTCAATTGTAGCCATTCCTACTCCCCCTTGATGTTATCTTGAAAACGTTTCCAATTATCATGATACTAATCCTTCCGCCATCTTGCAAGCCCTGTCACTATACGAATCATAATATTTTTTCCTTTTTATGTAATGGATCATAGGTGCTGCGCGCTTAACGTACGCTTATTAAAAGGAAAAAAAAGGGAGTGTAAGCGTGGAGAAGGTCCTTATTTTCGCAGATCCCGGAGTGGATGATGGATTCGCCCTGCTTTATGCACTTAACCATCCGGACATCACCGTTACAGGTATCGTTGCAGATTATGGAAACGTCAGCCAGGAAGATGCTTTAAAGAACATCACGTTCCTGCTTGACCTGACCGACCAGCAGCAAATTCCAGTGATTGTTGGAGCAAAAAGACCGCTGTCAGGAAATCCTCCCGAGTATTTTTATGACATCCACGGAGTACACGGCCTTGGGTTTGTCGTCCCTGACAAATGCATCCAGCGCATTCACCCATTCCAGAAAATCTATCAAATCATCGATCAATATCGATCCGAATTGACCATCATCAGCCTTGCACGGCTGACTTCCCTCGCCCTCGCGTTCATACAAGCGGAGAGCAATGTAACGAAAGTGAAACAGACGCTTCTTATGGGCGGAGCTTTCCTCGTTCCCGGAAACCGAACGCCGCTTGCAGAAGCAAATATATACGGCGACCCACACGCAGCCGCGACGGTCATATCCAACAGCCGCAATACGACGCTCCTCCCGTTAAACGTCAGCAACCGGGCCATTGTTCCGGATCACATGATTGAATCCATTGCGAAGCAAGCGTCCGGTCCATATAGCAGCATCCTTATTCCGATGATCCGCTACTACAGCAAACAGTACGAAAAAATCCTGCCTGATGCAGGCGGTGCACCTCTGCACGATCTAATTGTTTTCTCCTATTTAATGCATCCGGAGTACTACCAGGTCGTCCATAAACAGGTCGAAGTCGTAACTGCCGGTCCATCTAAAGGGCTGACCTATGCTGATTTCCGCGCCGCTCCGGAGAAGGTACCGGGATCACCGGTCCACACCATTGCCCTTGATTTCAACAAGGAGCTTTTCCTCGACGACATCATGAAGGTGTTGGCATAGAAAAAGCTGCCGCACGTGTGCGACAGCTCCAGTTAGTTATTCAAATAGTCCACGACTTTCCGGACAGCCGCTTCTCCTTGATCGATACAGTCCGGCAGACCGATACCGTAAAAAGAACCACCAGCCAGATACACCCCCGGCAGGTGTTCGGCCATTTCTTCCGTCACGTGCTTCAGTCGATCCTTATGACCGACTTTGTATTGCGGCATACCGTGGTGCCAGCGGGTGACAACGGAGAATTCAGGGGCTGCCGTTATGTTCATCGTCTTGTTCAAATCCTTAAGGACTAACGCTTCTATCTGCTCGTCTGACAGATCGACCACTTCCTGATCGTCCGGTTTCCCGACATAGCAGCGCAGAAGGACTTTCCCTTCAGGGGTGGAATGCGGCCACTTCTTGTGGGTCCACGTACAAGCAGTGATTCGGAAATCACTGTTCCTCGACACGACAAAGCCCGTCCCATCAATATCCTTCTTAATAGCAGATGCGTCAAAAGCCATCGCAATGTTGGCGACAGACGTTGCATTCTTCTCCTTGAACGGCTTGAAGAAATCATACTGCGAGAACAAACGGCGGACAACGAAATGCGGAACCGCCAGAACGATCGCATCTGCCTGTTTGACCGTGCCGTTACTTAAGAGAAGGTGATACCCTTCCTCTTTCTTTTCAATATGATCGACACCTGTCCCTTTATGAACAGAACCAGGTTCTAAATGATCCTCAACCGCATCAACGAGTGAACCAAGTCCGCGCTTCAGCGTACGGAAAGCACTCGGCTTCTTCTGTCCTTTGACAGGCTTCGGGATCTTCCGCGTGGCACGAAGTCCTTTGATTAAGCTGCCATATTCCTGCTCCAAATCGTAGAAATCAGGGAACGTAGCCTGCATGCTCAATCGATCGATATCTCCGGCATAGATTCCCGATAACAGCGGCTCTACCAGGTTCTCGACAACCTGATTGCCGAGACGGCGGCGGAAGAAAAGTCCGAGCGACTGATCGCCTTCCACGGTTTTCTTCGATTTGATCAAGTCCATCGCCGCCCGCACTTTGCCTGCCGGAGTAAACAGTCCAGAAAAAAGAAACGGCCGAATCCTGGTGGGTATTCCCATAAAAGAACCGCTCGGCATCTTATGAAGCCTGCCGTTCACAAGAATGTACGACTGACCTGTCCCGTTTGGAACAAGCTCACTTCCAAGGCCTACCTCCCTTGCTAGGCGCCCTGCGGATTCTTTTCTCTCAAGGAAAGAATCGGGGCCACGCTCAATCGTGAAACCATCCTTCTGATACGTATGAATTTTACCTCCGAGGCGATCACCGGCTTCCATGAGCTGAACATTCATGTCCTTCCCGGAAGACTTCGCCTCTTTCTGAAGATAATAAGCTGCCGTTAAACCGGTGATACCGCCACCGATGACAACAACATCCTTCTTCTGTCCCATCCGTATCCCTACTCTACTTCAGCCAAGACGACTTCGGCCAAGGTCTGAATAAATTGAGGATTGGTATTCGGCATTTCCGGACGATAGTAATTCGCTCCAATTTCGTCACAGACGACTTTACACTCATAGTCGTTGTCGTACAGAACTTCGAGATGATCCGATACGAAACCGACGGGAGCATAGACGAAGCTGGTGTAACCGTTCTTCTCATACAGCTCTTTCGTCAAGTCCTGCACGTCCGGACCGATCCACGGATCCGGGGTGTTCCCTTCACTCTGCCAGCCGATTTCATATTGTTTAATTCCTGTAGATTCAGAGATGAGTTCTGCTGTCTTCTTCAACTGATCCGGGTATGGATCGCCGCCTTCAAGAATTTTCATCGGCAGGCTGTGAGCAGATACGATCAAGCACGCCTTCTCCCGTTCTTTTTCATCCATCTTGGCATACTCCGCTTCAATAACGCCGCTCCAATAATCGATAAATCCTTCTGCATCGTACCAGCTCTCGACAGATTGGATGGAAATGCCGTGTTTGTCCGCTTCTTCTTTTGCGCGACCGTTATATGATTTGACGCTGTACGTGGAATAGTGTGGGGCGAGAACGATGGAGACAGCCTCCGTAATCCCGTCTTGCGCCATTTGCGCCACCGCATCTTCCACGAACGGTTCAATATGTTTCAATCCAAGGTAAAGCTTGAATTCCACTTCATCCTGGATACCATTCAACTTATCTTCCAAAGCTTTTCCTTGGTCTTCTGTAATTTTAGCAAGAGGAGATATGCCGCCGATGGCGTCATACCGCTCGCGCAAATCCTGAAGCAGTTCTTCAGACGGTTTACGTCCTCTGCGTATATGAGTGTAGTACCTTTCCAAGTCCTCTTCTTTATAGGGCGTTCCATAGGCCATCACTAACAGCCCCATGCGTTTTTTTGCCATACTTATACACCTCTTCCGCTCTTTTTCGAATAATCATGAATCAGATTCGTCAATCGCTTCAGCGTTTCAGGCTTGATGTCCGGCGTCACACCGTGACCAAGGTTGAAGATATGGGCGGGATGCTTCCTGCCTTCATCAATGATACGTTTGGCACGCTCCTCGATCACTTCCCAGTCCGAAAGCAAAAGGGAAGGATCCAAGTTGCCCTGAAGCGGTTTTGTGATTCCGGCTTCTCTTGCTTCTGTAATCGACATTCTCCAGTCGAGACCGATGACGTCCACAGGAAGGTCATTCCATTCGTTGATCAAATGACGGGCACCGACACCGAACGTGATCAACGGGACACCTTCTTCTTTCAATTCAGAGAAGATCCGCTCCATGACAGGCTTGATATAAGTGCGGTAGTCTTCAACATTAAGGGAACCGACCCAGGAATCGAAGATCTGGATCGCTTTCGCACCAGCGGCGACCTGTGCCTTCACATAGGTAATCACCATGTCCGCCAATTTCTCCATCAGCTTGAACCAAGTCATCGGCTCACTGTACATCAACGCTTTCGTCTTATTATAGTTTTTGGACGGTCCGCCTTCAATCATATAGCTTGCGAGAGTGAAAGGTGCCCCGCTGAAACCGATCAACGGTACGGTCAGCTGTTCTCTCGTAAGCAGCCGGATCGTATCCATGACATAAGGTACATCCGACTCCGGATCGATGGACCCTAGTTTCTCGATATCCGCTTTACTTTTGATCGGGTTATGAATCACCGGCCCGATGCCTTTCTTGATCTCGACATCGACACCGATCGCCGGGAGCGGAGACATGATGTCTTTATAAAGGATAGCTGCGTCCACCCCGTACTGTTCAACCGGAAGCCTTGTTACATAAGCACAAAGCTCCGGTTCATGAGTAATTTCGAACAGCGAATATTTCTCTTTCAATTTCCGATATTCCGGTTGGGAACGTCCGGCCTGACGCATAAACCAGACCGGAGTATGATCCGTCTCTTCCCCTCGAAATGCTCTCAATATCGTATCATTTTCGATTTTATTCATCCTAAGGACTCCTTTATCACGTTCATCATTTATCCGCTTTCAACTATAACGATTTATCTTTTATGTGTATAGAAAAAAGGATAATTTGTCACTATTTTGTACTTTTTAACACGAGTCATCCGAAGGTAACGACGTTGGACCGGCGTCCTTCTTTCCCTGTTAATGGGTCATAAGGGACGATATAGTACGATTCCTGCTGGAACAGACGGAATCCATTGATCTTGTATTCTCCTTTACCAGTCACTTCTCCAACCTTAACATCTTCTCCGTTTTCCATTTTAAAAATACGGTAGATGATCCGGTCATCCTCAGGTACAGACCAGGTGATCGTGTGCCGGAACGAAGCAATACCGCCAAACCCGGCATCAGCACGGGCATCATCAATGACCGGCAGTTCGATTGGATCAGGCAGGCTCTCCACGCCGTCCGGTTTATCGAACGTTTCCTGCAGAGGTTGCTGCTGATCGATCCGGCTAAGAATTTCTTTCATCAACCGTGTCGGATATACACTGCTCCCATTCAGGACCTGATTGCCTCCGCTCTCATCATAGCCCATCCAAAGAGCGCCTGCGTACTGCGGGGTATAGCCTGTGAACCATACATCCTTCTTACCATTCGTGCCCGTCTTGCCCGCAAGCGCCTTCGGATAATTTCCAGCATCAGCTGTACCTTCTTCCACTGTCGCTTGCAGCATTTCCGTCATATACCAGGACGTCTGCGCATCAAACACTTTCGTTACAGAAGGCTTATGCTCATGGATGACTTCATCATTCCGGTCGAGGATCTTCCGAATCGTGTAGCTGTCCCGTACCGCTCCTCCTTCCGGAAAGGCGCCGTAAGCTTCTGTCATTTGTATAGGCGAGTAGCCGGTCGACAAACCTCCCAGTGCGATAGCAAGACCTTTATCTTTCGTCGGCAGGCCAAGCTTATCCAAGTACCCTTTTGCATAGGATATTCCGATTTTATCGAGCAGCCAGACGGCCGATACGTTCTTTGATTCCATCAAGGCCTGATACAGGGAAACTTCCCCGTCATATTGACCATCATGATTCTTCGGTTCAAAATCTCCGAACCCCTGAAACTCATCGGACAAAAGGGAGAACGGGTCATAGTCGCCGGTCATAAGAGCCGGCCCGTACACCGCCAGCGGTTTAATGGTGGAGGCCGGGGGCCGCTTCGCCTGTACCCTGTTGAAGTCTCCATGCTGGAAATTGCGTCCTCCGACCACGGCTACCAACGCACCGGTTCGATGATCCATCAACGTGAAAGCACCTTCGACTTCTCCCGCTGATCCGGGCACGAATTCCCCATTCTTCATTTCCCCTGCTGCGATCTTTTGAATCTCCGGATCCATTTCTACGATGATTCGGTATCCTCCCCTTTTCAGTTCATCACGGGAAATATGGTACCGATCCGCTGCTTCATCGATGACGAGATCCACATAACTGTTCGACCACGTTTCCGGCTCTTCGTCGTCTTTTTCAACAGCAAGTGTCGATCCCTGCATCTGCTTCATCGTAGCAGCGTCAATGGCGCCCACGTCATACATACGGGAAAGTACAACATTTCTTCTTTGTTCCGCTTCTTCCGGATGATCAAAAGGAGAGTACGTGTTTGGTGCTTTCGGAAGTCCAGCGAGCAGGGCTCCTTGAGCCACGGTCAAATTTTCCACGGATGTCTGGAAGTAATGCTGGGAAGCGGCCTCAATACCATAAGCGCCTTCCCCGAAATAAATTCGGTTCAAATACAGTTCCAATATCTCATCTTTCGTGTAATTCCTTTCCAGGTAGGAAGCCGCCATCATTTCTTTCGTCTTTCTCATCCACGTCTTCTCATTGGAGAGGAACAGGTTCTTCGCCACCTGCTGGGTGATCGTACTCGCTCCTTCCACTTTCTTCATGGCGATAATATCTTTATAGACGGCTCGCATAATGCCTTTAAAGTCTACACCGGAATGGTCCCGGAAGCGGCTGTCCTCCACTGCGATGAAAGCTTCCTGCACGTGCTCCGGAATTTGGGAGATCGGGACGACCTGACGATTCTCCGTATAGATCCGCTCGATGACGTCTCCATCCGGCGTTTCTACCGTCGTCATTTCATTCAATATCAAATCTTCTTCCTCTACAACAAACCGGCCGCCGAAAAGAATCGTCATATAGCCGATGAGTGCAAGCAGGAAGAAGGAACCAAGGACAATGCCCGGCCACTTCAACCGTTTGCTCCACGGCGGCAGTTTTTCTGTTATTTTCTTGAAGTTCAACTATTTGCATCCTTTCCTGCTATTCTCCTTCCTGCTTGCCATGGTGGATCGGCGGTTGGTAAACTGGAACCAACGTGAAGAAAGGAGACATCGGTTATGAAGGTTTCGATGACGCATGGTACATTAAACTATCTATCCAAACTGAAAGAGCAGCATCCACAAGCCCCTCTGTTTTTCATGCAGGACGGAGATAAGACCGTCGCTTATTATGAAGGGGAGGATACATCCATCTTTGAAGAAGGACGGGATTATGAAACCGTCGACCACGTCGGAACCGTTCAAGCGGACGGCTTCGTGGTCATGAATAACATCCCTGTCAGCGACGAAGGCCGTCCCGTATTCGAGGACCGCTTCAAACAACGGGCTGGAAATGTGGAACAGCGCGAAGGTTTTCAAGCCATCCGCATCCTCCGTCCTTTGAAAGGTAACACCTATGTCGTCTTCACCCAGTGGCGGAACGAACAGGATTTTGAAGATTGGAAGAACTCCAAATCCTTTGACGATGCCCATAAGAAGTCCGGACCGAAGCACGCGAAGAAGCCTTCTTTCATCGACGGTGACGCTTATATCACCAAATACCATATGACACAGCTTGACGGGTAGTATAGAAAAGTGAGCGGCACGAGGCCGCTCACTTTTTTTGTTGCTTGAAATATCAGAGGAAACCCGCGAAGCTGTTCGTTCAGCCCTGCCCTTCCTCTTCTGCGTCCTTCAGCACTTCCTGATGAAAGAAATCATCGAAAGCTGTGACGGACTGCTCGCCGACGATCCGTGCCTGCTCTTCCCCGTCTTCAAAATGGACGAGCGTCGGCGTCGATTCAATGCCGTATTCCTGGAATTGATCTTCAAACTCATCCAAATTCAGCTTCTTCATATCAACTCCGAGTTCATCGGTCATCGGAACAAGCACCGGGGTCGTCCGCTGACAGTGGACACAGGTAGGACTGTAAAAGTAGACCGTAACCGGCTCCCCGGACGCGATTTCTTCCTGTAGATCGTCCGGCTGGATCTGGTTCTGATAGTTCGGATCATCAAGCTGATCGATCGTCGCCTGATCCAAGTTGTCTTTTCCATAAGGATTATCCGCCGTCTTCTGGCCGTTTTGATAGTTAACGACTACAATCAGGACGACAATTAATACAGCGAGAATACTTGCAAAAATGATCATATTCTTTTTCATGCTTCTTTTCTCCCCTTCTGTCTAACAAGTGTCAAATGAATGATGAAGATGATAAGGAATGCGATACCGGCCAGAAAAGGAATCGTGATGAAACCGAATACGTTGATGTATTGCCCGTTACAAGGGACAAGTCCGCAGCTGTCGGTCGTCGACAGTGCAGGAATTTTCTGGATACAGTAATGGTAGATCGATACGAGTGAACCGATTCCACTCATGAAGAGCCCCGGCAGGGCGATGTCCATATTTTTCTTGATCAGAGAAGTACCGTAAATCAGGACGAGCGGATACATAAGGATCCTTTGATACCAGCACAGCTCGCACGGAATATAGCCGAGCACTTCGGAAAAGAACAAACTCCCGGCGGTAGCGACGAGCGCCACTGCCCATATAAGGAAAACCCGTGTTTCCATGTCTTTTTTCATACGCCAAATCCTTTCTTAACCTCTCTCTCACCTGCCATTATACAATGGATCCAAAGGAAAACAAAGGGATTTCCCGGCTGCCGGACAACCGCCTATTTCCAGGGAAATACCCACCGTCTTCCTCCAATATATGAGTGCTGATGTTTAAAGGAAAAGGCACGGGGAATGATAATTATAGACCATGTTTTACGAAAGGATGTTGCTCGATGGATGAAAAAATGAAAGCATTGATCGAAGGCTTAAACGAGGATTTGTCCCATGAGTATGCGGCATCGATCATGTACACGTATAATGCCGCTGTCGTCACAGGCTTGTACCGGTCTGTTTTAAAGCCGTTCTTTGAAAGTGAAGTAGCCGACGAGCAGGGCCATGCCCTCTATTTGGCAGAAAAAATCAGCACACTGGGCGGAACGCCTACGACGACTCCGGCAGAAGTAAAACAGTTGAAGGATGTCCGGCCGATGCTCGAAGAAGCGAAAGAGGCAGAACGCCAGACGATTCAACGGTATGAAGAACGTAAAGCGCAGGCAGAGGAACTCGGGCTGACAGAGTTGTCCGTCAAGCTTGATGATATGATTGCAGATGAAACCGGCCACATGGAAGAAATCGGCCGCCTGCTGCAGGATTCACGCCTTCACGATTAACAGCATATCCAGAAAAGCCCCGGCCGTGCCGGGGCTTTTCTTATTATCAGAATAATAATATTTGTTTGTGAATGCCTCGGGAGTGTATTAAAATTTACACATAGGAAAAGGAGGCAGATAAACATGTGGGATAATATTTTCCAAGCGATCGACGATTTGTACGACAAGATGGTCGAAACGAGAAGGTACTTACATCAGCACCCGGAAGTTTCCTTTGAAGAGGAACAGACAGCGAAATACATTGCAGGTACATACGAGAAGCTGGGCATCCCGTATGAAACGGGCATAGGAGGTAACGGCGTCATCGCCACTCTGAAAGGCGGGAAACCAGGTAAGACCGTCGCTCTGCGTGCGGATTTCGACGCACTTCCGATTCAGGAGGAAAACGATGTCCCCTACCGCTCGAAAAACGACGGTGTCATGCATGCCTGCGGCCATGACGGTCATACAGCAGCGCTCCTCGGGTTAGCAGAAGCCGTTCTGCCGTATAAAGAAGAGATTCCGGGAACGATCCTGTTTCTTCATCAACATGCCGAAGAATATGCTCCCGGCGGGGCGAAACCGATGGTGGAAGCCGGCGCTATCGACGGCGTCGATGCTGTCTTCGGTACCCACTTATGGGTCGATGCCCCATTCGGAACGATCCAGACGTCCAAGAGCGCGTTCATGGCCGGTGCCGACCGCTTTGAGATCACCATTCACGGTAAAGGCGGACACGGAGCAATGCCTCATCAAACAAAAGATGCTATTGTCATCGGCTCCCAGCTCGTCACTTCCCTGCAGCAAATCGTGAGCAGACGTGTAGACCCACTTAAAACGGCTGTTGTCACTATCGGAACGTTCGAGGCAGGACAAACATTCAACGTCATTGCAGACTCCGCTAAAATTACCGGCACCGTCCGGACGTTCGAAACAAAAGTCCAGGATTCCATTATCGAAGAAATCGAGAAGATCCTGAAAGGGACATGTACCGGTTATGATGCAGCGTACACCCTGGAATATCATAAAGGATATCCTCCTGTCATCAATCATGCGGAAGAGGCCGAGTTAATCCTAAAAAATGCTCCGAAAGCAGAAGCCGGGCTGGAAACAGAAGAAATAGCTCCAAGCATGGCCGGCGAAGACTTTTCCTATTATTTGCTGGAGAAACCGGGCGCCTATTATTTCACCGGAGCAAGACTACCGGACCACTATTACCCTCATCATCATCCGAAATTCGACTTTGATGAGCGGGCAATGAAACACGCTGCAAAGACGCTGTTCCAAACATTCCTCAGCTACCAGAAAAACCATAAACATTAAAGAATCCGGAGACGGCAGCACTGCATCGCCGTCTCCCCTAAATGATGAAGCATTCTGCCATTTACGGCGAATCCCACTACAGCCCCGACTCCAGGGAGCAGTTGGAACAGCTTCACAAAATCAATCGTATCCCGATATTCCTGCTGAAGAGTCTGCCAATCCATCTGCTTCGCTTCTTCCGGAAGCTCTTCCCACTTCCAAAGCTTTTCTTTCACCCCTGCTCTCGCCTCATCACTTGAGAAAGCGAGCAGAAATATATGAAGAAGATAAAGCCTTTCTTCATACCTTTCCACTTGCCATCCATAAACCTGACCTGCATCAAATAAAAACTTCATTTTTATACTTAAGAGCAGTGGGAAGTCGGCCAACCCGATCCAGAAACCTCCGAGGCCTGTTCCAGCCCCCTCTAATGCCGCACTCCTGCTATATTTACGGCGCAGTTCCATCACTTTCTCTTCCTTTTCTGCAAACGTCCATTCCGGATCTACTTCGACCCGATCTATATATTTCGATGTTGTCAAAGCGGTTTCGATCATTCCTTTGACGGCTTCCGTGACTACCTTATGCACGTTGTCCGGAATTTTATCATTCACTTTCGTCTGAAACCGCTTGGATGACCGCTGCAGCCGGGAAGGTCGTTTCTCAAGCGCGCGGGCCCACCGCTCGGCTTCACTCTTTACACGTGATTCATAGGACATGTATCTCCCTCCATTCCGATTATTATATGAAAAATCCGGACATGCCGGTCTTCCGAGGAGGAATGCCGGGACAATGTCCGGATGAAGCCGGGCCGTAAACGTGTACGTTTCTAAACCAGCTTTTGTTTCACATAACTGTTTATAAATAGATAGCTGAATACTGCTCCGCCTCCCCAAACGATGACGAGACCGACAGGGTTCCATTGGACAAGGAATAAGAGTCCGAAGAGAAATGTCTGAAACAGCATAAGCTGCTTCATCCAACTAAGCAGCGCTTTCGTTTTCCATTCCTTCTTTAATGGATAAATATCCATCCAGGCAATCGTCCGGTGATGGTTCCAGAGCGACATCATTTGAAAAGCGGTCAAATAAAGAAACAGGAGAGCGAAGGCCGCTTTGAACCAGACATTCGGAACGAACCAGACAGCGAGACCGCCTATGACGATCAAACGGAAATACATGCCCAGATAATCACTGCTTCTGACGAACGTAATCCGGTATAAATAAGCGAAAGCCTGGTCTTGCCGATAGGTTAGTCCACCAATCAGTGCCCGCACTAAACCATGTCTTTTCTTGACGGTGTTCTTCAAATGAGGGACATCCGTAAACATATTGGCGATTCTGTAAAACGTACGCATCCTTTGCTGGTCTTTTTGTACAAGCAGATCCCAAGTCAGCCCGGCTTTTTTCCTGGAAAGGTTGTACGAATAAAGAACGACGACCACAAGCAGAACGGTTACGATACTTGCAAACAACCACTCCCCTTTCGCCAGGAAGTAAAAGATGACGACATTCAGGACGGCTTTTACAAGCTGGTCCGTGACTCGGATCCGCGGACTGCGTTCTTTCAGCATCCACCAGTTCGACAACATATTCCACACCTTGATGATGAGTGCGACTCCGATCATCATCAAATAATGGCG
The DNA here is from genome assembly GCF_000469135.2 of Bacillus sp. SB49. Classification (NCBI taxonomy): domain Bacteria; kingdom Bacillati; phylum Bacillota; class Bacilli; order Caryophanales; family Bacillaceae; genus Bacillus; species Bacillus sp. SB49. Next base: position 1,074,732 of record NZ_CP048117.1, on the reverse strand, counting down.
GGTGCCGAATTCCGGATATGTGGCAAAATACAGCGGCCCAAGCGCAGCACCTATCAGGAAAATGAGGTATAGCTGGATGACATAGCTGTAGTACAAGCAGCGTCTGAAATAATCTCCGAGCTGATATTCTGCAGGAAGAAGAAACACTAAGTCCGGCTCTTTGAGAAGCGTACGCACCGGGCTGTAGCTCACCATATATCCGAAAGCCGCACCTACGATCAAAGCCGTTGGAAAGCCTTCCGGGATATCCTGCAGCCACTGCTGATAGAAATAGGCGAGAGCGGAAACGAAGAAGAACATCGCGACGGCCATGTGACCGTTAAAAATGTACTTCAAGTACCGGTTCGTTTCTTTCATATGTGCGGAGAAGCGTTTTTTCCAAAATTCCTTGGCATTAATCATGCTGCTCTTCCTTCGTCAGTTCCACATAGATATCATCAAGTGATGCCTGCGCTTTACCAAACGAACGGCGCAGTTCTTCCAGCGTGCCTTGTGCGCGTATTTCCCCGTCATGAAGAATGATGAAACGATCGCAGTACTTCTCGGCCGTCGCGAGGATATGGGTCGACATCAGGATTCCAGCCCCTTTGTCGCGCATATCCTCCATCATCTGAAGATAGGACTGGATTCCGAGCGGATCGAGACCGACGAACGGTTCATCGACGATATACAGTTCTGGTTCGATCAGGAAAGCACACATGATCATCACCTTCTGTCTCATCCCTTTCGAGAAATGAACAGGGAACCATTTCAGCTTCTTCTCCATCCGAAATTCTTTTAAGAGCGGGTCCATCCTTTTCTTGAATTCATCCTCCGGAACGTTGTAAGCCATCGCGGTCAAATGCAGGTGTTCATAAAGAGTCAGTTCATCGTACAGGATCGGCATTTCCGGTATATAACCGAGCTGCTGCCTGTATTTCTCCGGCTCTTCATCAAAAGAAGTTCCGTTGATGGCGACCTTTCCTTTCTTCGCCTGCATCATGCCGATGATGTGTTTAATCGTCGTACTCTTCCCTGCTCCGTTCAGTCCGATCAGACCGACAATTTCCTGTGGATTCACATTGAAGGAAATGCCGTGCAGGACGTTTTTGTGCGTATAACCTCCGTGGAGATCTTCAATATGTAATAAAGGTTCCATTGTATTCCCCCATTTTCTTGAACATCACGTTTGCCAAAATTTTATCATATTTCCTTCCGCGATACACTTTTCGCCGTCGAGAACAGCAGAGTTTCTGTGATACAATGAATGACAAAAGAAAAGGAGTGTTGACATATGGCAGAATCGTGTATTTTTTGTAAAATTATTGACGGCGAAATCCCGTCGGCAAAGGTATATGAAGATGAAGACGTGTACGCCTTCCTCGACATCAGCCAAGTGACGAAAGGACATACCCTCGTCATCCCGAAACACCATACACAAGACGTGTACCACACCGATCCGGAAATAGCTGCCCGCCTGTTTTCGAAGGTACCAGCCATAGCGAACGCAATCAAAAAGCAGTATGAACCGATCGGAATGAATATCCTGAACAATAACGAAGCTCCGGCAGGACAGTCGGTTTTCCATCTACATATCCACCTGATTCCCCGCTACGGCGAAGGGGATGGGTTTGATGCCAAGTGGGAAGTGCATACCGACGACTACTCAAGCGATGACCTGCAGACAATCGCAGCCCAGATCGGGAGCCATCTTTAAAACAGCCGTCTTTTTTGATTTTTAACGAGCTTTTGATATAATATCTGCATACGATCGCAGGTGGTCATGAGGACACACCTGGACGTAAATACAGTAGAGACCAGCATAGTTGAGGAGAGGTTTGTAAATGAATATTCGAGTATTAGTCATGTTATCGTTGTTAGTAGGAATTGGAGCCGTGCTTCACGCCGTAGCACCGCCGTTTTTCTTCGGGATGCGTCCGGATATGATGCTTGCCATGATGTTCTTAGGGATTCTGATGTTTCCAAAAGTACCATATGTGCTTTTAATTTCCCTTGCGACTGCGTTCATATCCGCACTTACGACCACAGCCCCGGGCGGCCAACTGGCCAATATCATTGATAAGCCCGTTACTGCTTTCGCATTTTTCGCTCTCGTACTGATGACGAAGAAAATCTCTCATCATAAAGTCACACAGCCTGTACTTGCCGGCATCGGCACGATGATCAGCGGATCGATTTTCCTAGCCGTTGTTCTTTATATCATCGGGTTGATGGATGCCAGTTTCGGTATTATGTTCGCAACCGTCGTGTTGCCTGCAACTGCCTTTAACATCCTGTTCATCGCGGTAGTCTACCCGATTGCCACGAAAATCATGAAACGGACATCCATCGCCAAGACAGCCGCCGGTGTGACAGCAAAATAACAGCAGAGGATGCTGCAAGGGCACTACGGGCGTAGTGCCCTTGGTTTACTACTTCGAGGAGCAAGGAATTTTTTGTTGTTTTTCATGTTTCAATCATACATATTAAGAGAAAATATAAATAAGAGCCATTTTCGAAAGGAGACGGAATATGCCAAACGGTAAATCATTAGCTTTAGGTTTTCTTGTCGGAGGTACGGCAGCAGCCATTTACACCCTGCTTAATACGCCTTCTTCCGGGCGGGACTTCAGGGAGAACGCGAAACTGAGGAGTGAGAGTTTGAAGAACACCGTCCTCAGTTTGAAAGAAGAAGGATTCCAGTTGAAGGATCAGATTGCTCAGACTTCCAAAGAAGGCGCGGAGCTGATCAAAGAGCTTTCCGAAGACGTGAAGACTTCCATTGAAGGCTGGAAGCGTACCGTAGAGCCTCATCAGAAGAACATTCAAAAGTACTTGGAACAGATCGAAGAAAGCTTGAAAGAGCTGGAAGAGAAGGCCAAAGCAGAACAGCCGGGCCACACAACCCAGCCAAGTCATGAAGTCATTAACCACCAGTAAACGACACGGAATCCCGCTGCATGAAGCGGGATTCTTTTTTATTCAGCCGTCTGTTTGGAGTGTATATCAGATAGGGCTTGGTCGATTTCAGCTCTATGCAGATTTTTCACGAGCGATACTCCCCTTTTGTTCTTCACGTCTGTTTTTTTAAAAAGATTCTGAAACGACTCAAATTCCATGGAACGAATGGAAAATGAAATCCTCCATACTTTAAAAAATGTATTTTGACCCAAAACCTTGAAGCTTCCATCCAAAACGAACCAATTTATGTTAAAATACCTATACATTTATAGTTTGAAATCGTCAATCTCGGGAAAGTGTTCCATAAGAGAGGACACCCGGCTTCGAGAAATTTTTATACTATATCAGCACATTATATCTTGATAATTCATAGAAATTTTATATCATTAATAGTGGAGAAAGATATCATCGTAAACTAACGCATTATATCTTTTTATGTTAGGACAAACGTGTCAAAATATAAGCTAATACAAAACCAAAAGAAGGTGAGATGTATGAAGGATAAAGTTTCCAAGCGAGAGGCGATTTTCTATAGTCATAAAATGGCGCAGTTGTCCAAGGCGCTTTGGAAAGCCATCGAAAAGGATTGGCAAGATTGGATTAAGCCGTTCCAGTTGAACATTAATGAACACCATATTTTATGGATTGCTTACCATTTAAAAGGTGCGAGCATCTCAGAGATTTCAAAATATGGAGTCATGCATGTATCCACTGCCTTCAATTTCTCGAAGAAAATGGAAGAGCGAGGCCTTCTGCAGTTTTCCAAACGGGAAAATGATAAGAGAAACACGTACGTGGAATTGACTGCAGACGGAATCGAACTGTTGGAAGCAACACTAAATGAATACAATCCAGAAGATAATTCTGTGCTGCGTGGTGTGATGCCGATGACAGAAATGTATGGGAAATTACCGGAATTCCTTGATTTATCTGCCCTGATTAAAGAGATCTACGGAGATGAATATATGGAAATTCTAGAACGTTCTCTTGAGAATATTGAGCAGGAGACAAACATCAAACAGCCTACGGATATCGAAAGTTACAAGCAACAGTCTAAATCTTCGTAAATAACAGGCAATAAAAAACCCTTTCCTCGAACCGATTCGGGGAAAGGGTTTTTTATGGTTTATGTAGTAGTAATAGTCTGCTGATCAACTCTTCGTACAATCCTTCTTCTAAAAGAGCTTCCAAGGATTCGCCGACAGGGAGCTTGGGACAGAGCATCCCGGCATAGTGCAGCAGCAGCGGCGTATGATCCATCAATCCGATTTCCTTCTCCTGTTCATAGCGAGCTTCTAACGTATCCAGCAGGTGCATCGTCTGCCGATACTCCCTCTTTGTCACTTCCCGATCAATAACCAGCCTTGTAAAAGGATATCTATCCATCTCTTCCACGTCCAGCAGCAACTGCAAATGAAACGCACATAAATCCCCATTATTTTCTTTATTCACAATCTTCCCTCCACAACGCCTTGTTAACGCTTTATTTACAGGGGTTACCTATCCGTTCCCTGCAAGTTTAAAAGACAATCATTTTTTTACATAAAACCTATTGCTTTTTGTGTAGAAACATACTATTATTCCATTTGTGCCGCTTAATCGGCTGTCAAACAATCAAACATATCTTATTGATATTCATTATACAATTACACCATTTTTAGTAGCAAGGGAGGGATTCTTATGATGAACTGCTGGAAATCAGTCAACATCAATAAAGAATTCGGCTTGAATCGTCTTTTACTCATGTCTTTCATGACAGGTTTACTGTCGTTTTTACTTTTGTATCTGCCTTTTTCCATGATTCATGGCAGCCACGATGTGAACGATCGAGGCTTTCTGCCATTTCTATTACTGATGTTCTTTCTGCCGTCGATTCACCGGCTGATGCACATGCTGCCACTTATTCTTAGTTATAAGAGGCTGCACGTTAAGTTCCGGGTCAAGAAAAGATGCGTTCCGACTTTCACCTACCAATGCAAGACAAAGCTTTCGAAACAGACATCCATCGCTATGGCTCTTGCGCCAACGATGTTAATTACGTTTCCGGCGTTGATCATGGGATATATGTTCCCTCACTACTTCGCTTACTTTGTCCTGCTGGCATCTGTGAACATCGGCCTGTCTTTCCCGGATTACCTTTATCTGAATCATTTCGCGAAAGCACCGAAGAAATGCCTGATCGAAAACGCCAAGGAAGGATACGACATCCTTATCCACCAGCCTAAAGCGTGACAATAAAACAGCGCCCGTTAAAAGGGGCGCTGTTTTTTATCATGAGGGGTGTTTTTTCTGTTCATTCCATCCAAATTTTGATAGAGTAGTTTCATAGGGAATAAAGGAGGTTCTTCAACATGGCAATTGGATTCAGCTTGTACGCGCTCGTCATTCTATTCGTGTTTAATTCACTCACTCATTCCTTATGCTTAAAGACGAAAATGTCGAATGAAAAGCAAACCCGCGTCTTCCGGACTATTAATGTGTTGATTACAATCTTATTGATTTCATCATATGTGGAAGTACTGAATACACTATAAGAAGCAGGCAGGCAGGTTCTCCTAACCCGGCCTGTTTTTTTATGTCTTCCATCGCATCCACTTCTTATTCCCCCTTCTGCTATAAGAAAAACGTCGATTAACCAATTATTCACACATTTTATAGGGTCCATATAGAACTGACGAAGGAAAATATGTTATATTAACTCATAGGCTGTTAAGATAAAACCTCTACGTCAGGAAAACTACATTACAGGTTTAGGAGTGTCCAAGCTATGAAGAAAATAGTCATAAGTGCTGCCTTAGCAGCAAGTGTACTTACCCTGTCCGCATGTTCATCGGATGCCGATGAGTCCGAAGCGGTCGTGAAAACAAAAGATGGAGAAGTGACGAAGGAAGAGTTCTACCAGGAACTGCAAAACCAGGCTGGAGAGCAAGTCCTGAATCAACTTGTCCTGGAAGAAGTGCTGAAGAGCAACTACGAAGTTTCCGATGAGGAAGTCGACAAAGAATTGCAGAAGATCAAAGACCAAACCGGTGATCAATTTGAAGACCTTCTGAAACAGAGCAATATTAAAGATGAAGATGAATTCAAAGAAACGCTTCGTTTAAGCCTACTGCAGGAAAAAGCAGCGACTGAGGACATCGAAGTCAAAGAAGAAGAAGTGAAGGAATATTATGACCGCATGAAGACGGAACTTCAAGCGAGCCATATCCTTGTAGAAGATGAAGAAACAGCGAAGGAAGTCGAGCAGAAACTTGCCGACGGGGGAGATTTTGCTGAGCTTGCGAAAGAATACTCCACAGATACAAGTGCAGAGAGCGGTGGAGAACTCGGCTGGTTCGGTCCGGGACAAATGGTTGAAGAGTTTGAAGATGCTGCATACGGATTGGAAAAAGGCGAAGTAAGTGACCCTGTCCAAACTTCTTATGGATTCCACATCATCAAACTTACAGATACGCGTGAGGTGGAAGACGTAGGTTCTTACGAAGATGAAAAAGCTGAAATTGAACGCACACTGAAGAGCAGCAAGCTCGATCAAGCTGCCATTCAGGAAAAAATGGATCAAATCATCGAGGATGCCAATCCTGATGTGAAAATCGACCAATTCAAAGATCTTTTCGATAAAGAAGAAGCCGATTCCGAGCAGCAGACAGAAGAATAATACTCCATCAAAAAAGCCAGGTGAGCATTCACCTGGCTTTTCATTTGGAAACGACTGCCTTCTTCTTCCGCTCCCGTTCCTGTTCCATCCGCTTTAAATACACTTGCCCTTCCCTCTCGATATGTTCCTGCTCCAGACTCTGCTCCGCTTTCATTGCACGGAATGCCATATAGCCGCTTAAAAATATAAAAACAACACACAAGATGACCCAAATTGGAAATCCGAATAGCATGGATATATCCTCCCTATCCCATTTGTCACTATCTTATGTAGGAAAGAAGTAGTTTATGAACAAGCTTCTCCATTAAGCTGCACTTTCCTTTTTCTCCAGCCTGTGAAACATGACACTATATACTCCGGCACTCAACAAAGCGAAGACTCCTAACAATACAAAGGTCATGGTAAAGCCTAAGTAGTTGGAGAGGATGAGGCTGAATGGTGCTAATAAACGCCCGAGGGTAAACCTCAACGATGCAGCTGAGAAATATTGACCGCGCATATCTTCCGGGGCAAGCTTCGATACAAAGCTCTCCTGTATACCGACGACCATCAATTCAGCAAACGTAAAGAGTGCCATGGCGAGGACAAATACCCAAATGGATTGCGTGAAACCGTACAAAACAATCCCGCATGCGTACAAGAGACTCGAACCGATAAAAACCCATTTTTCTTTATAACGAGTCATCCATCTGGTGACAATGACCGTGAACAAAGCAACAAGCAGGCCATTTTCAGCCAAAATCAAACCGAAGGCCCTTTCGCCGGAAACGGTCCATTCCCAATTCCCGAATGCAAGCAGGGTTTGATTATCGATGACTTCACTTGTGTACACAGCTATCAATAAATCAAGCTGCATGAATGTTTGAGCGACGAGGACACCGGCCACAATGAACAAGAGGAACAGCTTGTCCGTTGCGATGAGTCTGTAAGCAGCCAATTCCTCCCATAAGACGGCAAAGAACCCTTTCCCCTCTGTTTTATGACGCTCTTTCACCTGCACCGTTTCTTCAAGGAAATACCAAAGCACAAAGGCAAGCACTGCGGTAACGACGATCCCTGTCAAAAGCATCTCAAATCGGTGCTCATAGAAAACGTAACTCCCGATCAACGGTCCGATGACGACCGCGATATTAATGGACGTATAGAACACAGCGAAAACACCTGCGCGGTGCTTCTCTTCCACGACATCCGCCACCATTGCGTGCGAAGCCGGCCAGTATAACGCTCCGAAAACCCCGAGCAGGCTGAAAGCCGTGAAGGTCAACCAAGGTGAATCCAGCCAGGGGGAATTCGCAGCAGCAAACAGCACGAATGCCCCGCATTCTCCAAGAGCTGAGAAAACCATCATCTTCTTTCGGCCGAAACGATCGGCACAATAGCCGCCGGTCAGACTGGCGACGACCGAAAATGCCTGTGACATGATCAACATCAGGCCGGCTTGATCTTTTCCGAAAGAACGTTCAAAAAAGATGGTCATGAAAGGGAAGAATGCCCAGAACAGTACATTCATCGTCCCTTCTCCAAACAAACGTATCTTTAAATTTCTATCCCAGTCTTTCCACTTCATTCTTTATTTCTCCTGTCCATATAAAATGCTCCACTTCCACACATGTTCCATCATACGGCATCGTGCGCATAAGCAGAGCACCATCCTTTTTATTACGATGTTAACTCGATCGTATGGGCAGAGCGGAAATGCACAGACAAGTCGCTTCTCCATGAGAAAAGCAGCACCTGATTCCTCAAAGAAATATCTTCCAGAATCTGCAGCATCGTATCAAGACGATCCTTATCAAAATGGACAAACGCATCATCCACAAGAAACGGAAGCTGGAACGAATCCGCCATGGTTTCCGCCAAGGCAAGACGGAAGGAAACATACAACTGGTCCCTCGTACCTCTGGATAGTTCTTCAGGATTGTAGACGACGCCATCCCCATCCCTTACCTGTATAACCTCCGTACCTTCCGAAAGAAAAATCTCCCCGTACTTGCCCTTCGTAAGCTTATGAAAATAACGTTCCGCCGCATCCATCACACGAGGTAGATAGCCATCCTTGTACGCTTGCTTGGTTTTTCTAAGAAACTGAAGTGCCATTTGATATTTCGCCCACTCTTTCACTTGTTCCTGAAGGCGGTCTTTCTCTGTTTGAAAACGATGTGCCGTTTCCGAGCGCCGACCGGAACGTTCCAGTGATTGAAGCTTGCTTGTCGTTTCCACAAGCAATTTCTGGGTATCTTTCTTCTTCGCTTCCAGCTGCTCTTTCTCTGCCTGAAATTTCTCCACTGTTGCATGAAGAAACGATTCGTCAGGGACCATCGACCATACGGCGTATTCCTGCTGCTCTTCGTCCGACAGCATTCCCTCCACTCTTTGTCCGAGTTCATAAAGCCGTGCGTGAAGATCTTCTGCTTCCTCTTTCTCCTTCGACTTCAACAGGAAGTCTTCTTCCTTATCAACACCTGCCATGGAAAAAAGCTCATACTTTTTATCCTGATAGACTTTCATCCGATCCAGGCAGGTTTTCGCCTTTTCCTTCATTCCTAAAATGGATTGTTCCAGCTGCTGCCTTCTTTCATCGATCCTTTCCTGCTCATGAATCCAGTCCGAGAGCCGCTGCCATCCTCTCTGCACATCCTTCGAGTTAAATTCCCAATTCATCTGGTGATGAAAAGCTTTCAGCCGCTCTTCAGAAAGAAGAAGCTGCTCTCTATTCTCTTCCATTCTCTTCACCGTTTGATTCAACTCCAACTTCTTATCCCGGGCTCTCGTCAATAGATGATAGAGTTTTTCCCAATAAGCGAGCTGCAACGATGTCAGGAATGGGTACAGACTTTTCTGTTCGTCGATGCCGGCGTCCAGTCTATTCTTTCTCTGCGACAAATGGCTGCGCTTTTCCTCAAGTCGAATCTCCTCTTGGCTGAGTCGTTTCCATTGTTGGTGCAAATGTTCCCACTCCGCCTGAAGCTTTTCCTCTCTCTTCATCTGTCTTCTCGCTTCCTCCAGACCGTGCGGGGATATAGGAAGCTTATTTGCCGCAGATACAGCGAGGATGCGGATCCTTTTATGACTCATAAAGGCGGCTGCTCCGCTTATGGCGGCGAGTCCAAGGAGGAGTAGATAAAACCATCCATTACCAGCGCCTGATGCAATCAGAATACCGATAAACAGGACAAAACCCACAGCTGCACCTGCACCAACCGTTCTCCGTTTATAGAGCTGATCCTTTGTCGTACGTCCCTGTCTGTCCGGATTGGAAGCGGCAGCCGACTCATAAGCAGCTTCTATCTGCTTTTCATACCTGTCCCGCTGATCCCTGCTGATCCGTTCTTCCTCGATCTCTGCCTTTCGGACTTCTACACGATCAAAAGTCCGCGACATCTCCGTCCACTGTTCTTCTATACGACGCTCTTCCTGCTCCACCATTTGGGACTCTGCATGTAGATCACGCCATGTTTCCTCAATATAGAAAGGCAGAGTATACTCGTCGAGTTCCTCCACTCCCACCGGAACATCCATATTCTTCAAGTCCCTGTTGACAGATTCATTCAAGGACAGTCGGCGCTCTTCCAACTGTTCCTGTTCATGGCTGAGCCTCTCGTAACCCTCTTTTTCAGCTAAAACAGACGGGGCCAACCCCCCCATATCTTCATCCACCTTGTCCAGGAGTTCCGCCTGTTCCTCTCTCAGCTCTTCTATCCTGCTTTCCAGCATTCTTTGTTCCGACTCTAACGGAAGCAGAGATTCTCTTAACTGCTGGTAACGTTCTCTTCCGGACACCGGGAAGGGGAGGTTCTTATCTTTGCCTTCCGCCTCTTCCTTCGTTTGGTGATACTGCAGCAGCACCGGCCTCGCTTTGATTAGCTGCTGTGCTCTGTATAGACGGTTCAAATTCTCCTGCCACGCTTGGTCAAGATAATCGAGCTCCTCGCGCGTACGCTTCTCTTCCTCCAGGAATCGCCGGTAATCTTTCTCTTCCATTTCAGCCGCTCTTCGCTCGCAATCGAGAGTTTCCAATCGTTGCAGCTGCTCGTTAATGATCGGCTTTCTCCCTTTCGGCTTAAAACGGTCTTCCGTCATCTTCTCCAACCATTTCTCAGTTTGATAAATTTCGTCGGACCCTGTGAGACCGATATTCAGCAGTAACTCGCCAAGATTTTCTCCGGTAACTTCCTCCAGGGAAAGAAGGTCTTCAGAATTGAAGCTGAATATCGATTGATACACATGCCGATCAGCGGCTCCGAGAAGCTCTCCTAACCATTCTTCCCCATATTCTTCCCCTGTTTCCATCCTACAGACGGCACGGCCGTTATGACGATCATGGATGCGCTCGATCGATACGACCCCTTCTGTTTCCGTCTCTATCACCAACCGCCCCCCCATTGCTCCGCCGGATTTCGGCAGATAACGTTCTCTTTGTTTTGGATTCATACCGAAAAGCATGAACAGGATGAATTGATACAACGTCGACTTACCTGCTTCATTCGGGCCGGTTAACAGGTTCACCTGAGTAGTGGAGAGCTCCATCGACTGGTCGTTCCATTTTCCGAATCCGTAAATTTTCCACTCGAGGATTTTCACTCGCTGTCCTCTCCCTTCCATAACCGGTCAATGGTCAGCGCCTTCGCTTCCTGCATGATGGAAAGTCGTTCTTCGCTGGACATCTCTGCCGCATATTTAGCTATTTTCCGATGTTGAAAGACTGGAGCCAGCCATTCCTCCAGTTCTGCGTCCCCTATTTCATCAGATATCTTTAAGAGCTCACCGGGAAAGTGGTTTCCACGTCGAAGTTCCGCTTCTTCCCAGCCAGGCTGATCATTAATAACGACACGATCGATCCATATCCAATCTTCCCTGTTTACATCTTCCGCTTCGTTCAGGACTTCCACCCACTCATCGACTGTCCCTTGCTCTGCCCATCGCTTGAGCACTCCACCTTCTGCTGTCAGCGTCACCTCCAGCATAACAGCAGACTTCGCTCCACCGACTTGCGACTTCGCTTCGTCTAATGCCTTTTCAATCGCCTGTGGATGATCGGATAAACAAGCTGCCTTCTTCGCTTCGAACGTTACCGTATGCAGCGGCAGGAAGCTGCGGCTCCAGGTTCCGTCTTTATTTTCCACCAGATAGCAGCCTTTTTCCCCTTGTTCCTTCATGGATCTTCCCTGGATGTTTCCCGGATACACGATTGGCGGATCCTCGGAAAGTATGCTTCGCTTATGAATATGACCGAGCGCCCAGTAGTCCATGTCACGCTCCCTCAATTCACTTATTGTGAACGGAGCATATACATCATGATCGCTGTTCGAATCCAAGCTGCCGTGGAGCATTCCGATATGATATGCCGGGGCCCCTGTACGCTTGTATTCGAGTGCTTTTCTGTCTTCCACCGCTTTTGTTTCATAACTGAAGCCATATATATGAGCGAGTGGCTCCCCCTGCTTTTCATATATAAAATGTTCTACATTCTCTGATCGAAAAATATGTACATTGTCAGGGAACTCAATTGGATCTTCCATCCCCTTCGTAAAGTCATGGTTACCGTAGCTTAAAAACACAGGGATTCCAAACTTCTTCAAGCGTTTGAATCCTTCCCGGAGGTGAACCTGTGCTTTCAGACTCCGGTTTTCTTCATTATATAAGTCACCGGTAATCAGCACAAAATCCACCTCATGCTCAATAGCTGCCTGGACCAGCTTATCGAATGCATGGAAGGTACTTTCGCGCAGCTGCTCCAGTATACGATCATCGAGATGTCCCTTCGTCTTGAAGAGGCTGTCGAGGTGCAGGTCCGCACTGTGGATAAAACGGATCGGTTTATGCATGTAGACTTTCCCCTTTTCCAATAGCTTTATCTTCATTTTACCAAACGAAAGAAACGAATGCACGTTCCCCTATAACACAAAAAAAGATCTGCGGAAGCCCTCTCCCGCAGATCTCCAGCTTTATTTTTCCTTTTTAGATAATTGAAGGGCCGTCTTCACATCCTTGAGTGACGTGGATTTCCCGTACATGAGAACACCGCCGCGGTAAATCCTTGCACCGATGACGGCAAGCAGTACGATCGATCCAATAAGAACCCCTAGGGATAAAGCTACTTCCCAACCGGGTACATCCAGCATACCTACACGCAGGAACATAAGCAGCGGCGTAAAGAATGGGAAATACGAAGCTGCTGTGATGAATGTGGCATCCGGCATGCTTAAGCCCACTATTGCCAGGAAGAAGGCGATGACGATCATCATGATCATCGGTGCAACGATCTGCTGGGCGTCCTCCAGTCTGCTGACAAGAGAACCGAGCATAGCTGCAAGCGTAGCATAAAGCAGATAGCCGAGCAGGAAGAAGATGACGGCATAGATAATGGTCATCGGCTCAATATTGGTCAGACCGATGAAGCTGAGGAATGTATCTTCGCCTCCATCAGCACTCTGTTTCAAGCCAATATACCCAGCCAGGATAAAGACGGCAAACTGAGTCAAACCGAGCAGAGCAATTCCGATGATTTTTGCAAACATCTGCGATACAGGTGAGACGGAAGAAATGAGTATTTCCATGACGCGGCTCGACTTCTCCGTCGCCACTTCCGTCGCTATCATATTGCCGTACATGATGACGGAAAAATACATAAAGAACAGCATGATGTAGACGATCCCACGCGTTTGTTCCAATTCTTCGGCCGTTTTTGCACTCTCTTCCAAAGCTACCAACTCGAAGACGACCGGCTGATTAATCTGCTGAAGGACTTCCGGATCGACGTTCGCATCTTGTGTCACCTGAAGGACCTTCATTTGTTCCAGTGCTTGGCGGACAGGTTCACTCTCTCCTGTATTAGCGATCTGATCCGCATAATACGTCGCGACAGGCAGGCCGGATTCATCCGCTTCTATTTCGATAATGGAATCATAATTGCCGGATTCCACTTCCTCTTTTGCTTCATCGAGGTTCCCTTTGTAATTCGTTAATTCCATCTCTTCATTGGTCGATAGTGTCTGTTCCAGTGCAGCGTACCATTCCGGATTTTCAGAAAGGACTGCTACTTCCCTGCTGTCTTCTTCTCCTGAGAATGTTTCGATGATGGATTGAAGGTTGGAAACTAGAAAAATAAGAGCAACCATCACAACCGTCGTGATGACGAATGATTTCGACTTCACTCTGTTTTTATAGGCATGCCCCATCATAATGAAGAATTTATTCATAGGAAGACCCCACTTTCTCAATGAAAATATCATTCAAGGTAGGCTCTTCTAAATCGAAGGTGCGTACGAATCCTTTCCCATGAAGCGCTTCAAACACGCGGCCGGCAACCGATTCCTCCGCAATCTGCAATTCGCATCCTTCCGACATGGACTTGTAAGCCGTCACCCCTTCCACCGCCTCCAAGTAGGACGTATCGAAGTCCGCATGTACACGGATATTCTTTTTTCCGAAAGAACGTTTAATGTCCTTCAACTTTCCATGGACAACCGGGCGGCCGTGATGCATGATGCATAAATGCTCACACAATTCTTCTACATGCTCCATCCGGTGGGAAGAGAAAACAATCGACGTGCCTGCTTCTTTCAAATCGACGACAGCAGACTTAAGCATCTCTACATTAACCGGGTCTAATCCGGAAAAAGGCTCATCGAGAATCAGCAGCTTCGGCTTATGTAAAACGGCAGATATGAACTGGATTTTTTGCTGGTTTCCTTTGGACAACTCCTCGACTCGTTTCTGTTCATACTCCGGCACTTTGAAACGTTCGAGCCAGGCTTTAACTTCCTTTACGGCTTCTGCCTTCTTCATCCCGCGTAAAGAGGCGAGATAGACGAGTTGGTCACGAACCTTCAGTTTCGGATACAGCCCTCTTTCCTCCGGTAAATAACCAATTAAATGACTCTTATCGTAACCGACGGTCTCGCCCTCCCACGTAATCTCTCCTGCTGATTGATCCAGCAGCCCGAGAATCATCCGGAACGTCGTCGTTTTTCCCGCACCATTCGCACCAAGAAACCCGAAGATCTGCTTTTCCGGTATTTCCAGCGATAAATCATTCACAGCTGTAAACGACCCGAACTGCTTCGTCACAGATTTTAATTTCAATGTCATGCCTTTCTCTCCCCTTTCTGTACTCTATACGTACGCCCTATTTGAACAAAAGGTTTCATAATCAAGGAAAATAAAAGAAATCCAGCTTCCATGCAGGATTTTCCCGTATGAAAAGCCAATGTAAGAAAATGAACGATTATTCACCTGAGGAGGCATTGCCATGAAGCGTTACTACTTAACCGTATTCGAAAAGGACGGCACAAATGTACTGGATGAAGCATTCGAAGCAGAGAACGATGACAAAGCGAAAGATATTGGTTCTCAAAAGTTAGCAGAGAAGGGATACGACAGCTACACTCACCGCTGTGTATCTCCGGACGGCCGTCTCGTCCTGTTTCACCGATGAAATAAATCAAGCCACGCATCTTCAGGTGCGTGGCTTTCCTACTTTCTTATCTCCCGGTAAAATGTGGTCTTCGCTTTTCAACGAATGCACGAACGCCTTCTTCATGATCGGCGGTCTGCCTCAGCTGCCACTGCGCTTCCCTCTCATCTGCAAGATAACGCTGCAGTTGAGGCATTTGATATTGATGATAGATCTGCTTTGTTGCAATCATCGAAGATAATGGACGCCTGCTCCAATAGGCAGCGAACGTATCCGCTTCAGCCTGTATGTCTCCCTCTACAACTTTATCCACCAGTTTATGCTCGAGAGCTTGTTCGGCCGTCATCTGTTCTCCAGCCCAGACGAAGTGCTTTGCTTGATGGGTTCCAAGCCGTTCTTGAAGCCAGAAATGACCTCCTCCATCCGGAGCGAGACCAATACCAATGAAATTCATCGAAAGCTTGGCGTCCGCATCCGCGATAATATAATCAGCCGAAAGGGCAATGCTTAATCCTAATCCTACAGCTGGTCCGTGAACAGCGGCTATGACAATCTTAGGCATACGGAATATCGACGTCACGATGGATTCAATATCATTCATAACAGCAGCAAATACATCTTTATCCGCCACTTCCGTCATCATCGTAACATCCCCACCCGCACAAAATCCCTGCCCGTCTCCTGAAAGGACGACAATCTGCGCCTCACACGCCTCTACATCGTGGAGCGCCTGGACAAATTCCTTAAGCATTCCCGCATCAAGGGCATTGTATTTCTCCCCTCGGGCGATTTTCAAATGGACGACATTATCTTTTTCTTCTATGATATATCGACTCATATCCATTCCCCTTCGTTGATAAGAATTGAACCATGCATACTCTTTCGTGAATGACCATTCATTTTCCTGCTTTGATCGACAGCATTCCCTTGTTTTTGCCTTTTCATCTTTAAAAAGGCAAAAAAAACGCCGCCCTTTTCAGGCGGCGTGTACGAATTACTTACTGTTGAGGTGCTTCCGGGTTACCGTAAAGCTCTTCCAACGGCTTCGTGATGATGCGGCTGATGTCATTGATAACCGTGTTCAGACGCTGTTCTTCTTCCATAAGCTTGGAGATTTGAGGGTGCTGCTGAACAAGCTCTACCACGTTGCGTGCCTGTTCCACTTCTTCCTCTGTAATTTCCTGACCCTGCATTTGTTTCTGCTGCAGGTTGATTTGTGTTTCGCGGAAATCATCGAACATTTTCTTCGCAGCTTCGTCGTTCATGACTGCTTCATAAGCACTTTTCAGTCCGTTGAATTCCTCGCTGTTGCGGATTGCTTTCTCAAGATCATATGCGTGATCGTATAGGTTTGACATAATTTACGTACCTCCTAAGATTTCGTTCTTTCAAAACTCCTACCCCACTATAACAAACTCATTTCGTTCTGTATAGGAATTACCGGTTATCCCATCAATAAGACAATCAATCCCTGTAATATTCCGATTAATCCACCGAGAAGAGCACCAAGATACGTAATCATCTTAAATTCCCTTCTGGAAATGCCGAGAACCATTTCCTCCAGTCGATCGACTTGAAAGGCTTCCACTTCTTCCTGAACAATGTCTGCAAGTTTCATCGTAGACATGAGACCTTCTATCTTCGAGGATAACAGGACGATCGATTTCTGAACGACCACAGGCACGAACTCTTCTACAATCTTCTTCTGATAAGGAGCTGTCCACTCCTGTACCGTCCGGTTCATCCACTCTTCCACAGGGAGGGCGTTGGAGGCTGTCCTGCCTAGAGTTTTGCTGATCGTCCGGCTTCCGACCTTATCTTCAAAGAAACCGACCGGCTGCTCGAGCAGCTTGTCCTTCTCTTTACGAAGCATCGACTGCAGCCAGTCATTCATCTCTCTATCGGAAACATACTTTAGTATAAGGGGATAAATACGCTCCGTCAGTCCCTCCGGACCGATGAATGAGGAAATCATGCTGCCAAGAAAACCTTGGTTGTCCATATAATTTTCAATGAGCGCCTCCACTTTCTCCCGGCCTTCCCCACTTCGGAAGTATTGTTCGACGCTCGCCTGCAGATGCCCGGCCAGAGCTTCTATACTTTCGTCCGCCTGTTCCAGCCATTGCTCTTTCAGAACCTCTTTAAGCGGAACCGTGCGATATCGTTCCATAACCAGATCATAACGCTCTTCGACCCATGCTTCTATCTGTTGTTCCAACATAGCGGTCGAAACGTCCACGTGATACTTGTTGAGCAGGTCACGTAAAGGCTTGTCCTGCTGCAGTAATTTTTGAACCTCACGGCCGGCAAACGCGGTCATCTGTTCCTGAAATTTCGGATGCTCCAATTTCCTTCGAAGTCCTTCTGCTGTCAACAGATGGTTGACGACCATCTTTCCAAGCTGCTGCGCCAGTTCTTTCTGACGCTTAGGAATCAACCCGGGTGTAAATGGAAGTCGGAATTTCCCTATATAAACCGCCCGGTACGGACGGAAAAGCATCTTAATAGCCAATGAATTCGTCAAACCACCAATCAGGGCCCCGATGGCGACCATCATGATGATGAGTAGTACTGGATTCATGTTCAACCTTCTTTCCAATCATAGTGTACCAAGTATAATCGATTTCCACGTCTCGTGCCAATAAGAGAAGAAGCGCTTCCTTTCCTCATCGTTTCTGCCATATCGGGCAGAATGTAAAAAAGGAGGTGAGAAAATGACGAAGAAGCGAAAGGAAGCTCCCGAAGGAAAAGATAAATATGAGCTGGATGTCGACCGTATGATCAATGAAGGTATGGCCGGCGGCACGGTCCTCCCTGTGTACGGCAGAGAACAAATAGGAGAAGCCCATGAGATCCCGGAACAGGCAGAAAATAAGAAAGACGGGAAATAAAAAAAAGCTGTCGCTAAAAGGTCTGGGTTCCAGACGCGGTGAAGCGACAGCTTTCTTTATTCCGACGAGCTCATCGGCTTTTAACAATCATTTGAACTGCTTCATTAATTAAATCCTCCGCTGATTCTCCTTCTTCATGTGCCTGACGAATGCATCCTTCCAGGTTCTTCGCCACGATGTACCCGATTGCACGGTCCATTGCAGAACGGGCAGCGGAAAGTTGGGTGATGACATCTTTGCAGTCCTTTTCTTCTTCCATCATCTTCAACACGCCCCGGACCTGTCCCTCAATTCTCTTCAACCGATTCTTGGTCTCCTGACCGTAGACGCTTTTTTCCTTCAATTGATCCATGTCTTTTTCCTCCTCTCCACTAACACCCTTTATCTTATTTTGATAACAGCGCTTTGCGTAATTCCTATATTGTACTACTATATTATTAAATATTCTAATGAAAAGGAAGAGAGCCGAGCTATGACGATAATCGATCAACTCACACGTATATACCCTTCGATCTTATTACAGAAACCTAAAAACAGAAAAGAGGCAGCAAAATTCCAATGGTTTACGACGGAGGACGGCGATTTGGTCGGTATTGACAAAGCTGCACTTCACGATAAAGAAGCAGACCTGCTGTCGATTTTCCTCACGCCGATCAACGAGAGGCACGGGGAACCGACAAGAGAAGCCCAATGGCGGCAAATACTTAAAGGCCAGGACAAAGCTCCTGATTTCCATCCGCCTCGGGCCTTTCGTTTCTTAATTTTCTCCATCAAGGATACAACGCCTGATAAGGAATCGATACAAGAAGCTTTCCAATCGCTTTTCCCGGAGGAAGTACCAATTCTTTGGAAGAATAACCGGGAAGGAATGATTATTGAAGAAGTATTTCAGGAAAATCAGGAACTGCTCACTTTGGAAGGCATCCCGGACATATTGATGAGCGATCTCTATACCGACATCCGCTTCTATGTCAGTGATACGGAAACGCATATTCAAGATGCGCGCACCGTATTCCTCTGGTCCGAAAGGGCAGCAGCTATTGCAGCCGATTATCATTTGGGTCCCGTCGTGTCCTCCATCGAAATCCTGCCGTACCTTTTTCTAGATTCTCTGAACAGAGAGGATTGGAATTATATGAAACGAACCGTTTTTTCAGATATGGACGAGGAGAAGGAACTGCTTGATACCATCCGGGTGTTCCTCGAGTCCGGTTCCAACACGACTCTCGCGGCTAAGAAATTGTATATGCACCGGAACAGCCTGCAATACAGGGTCGACAAATTCATTGAAAGAACAGGACTGGATGTAAAGAAATTTGAAGTGGCAGTCCCGGTATATCTGGCTCTTTTGCAAATGGAACAGTAACATCCGACAAAGTGCACAAACCAATTCGACAGAGGTTTGTGCACTTTGTCCATTTACCAGATCAAGGAACTCCGCTACACTGAAGCTAATAAGAAAACGTTTTCAGAAAGCGTTTTTAAAAATTAGCACAGGGGGAAATGATCATGGCAGAGTTAATGTTGAAGAATATCGATAAGATCTATGATAAAAATGTGAAAGCGGTAGATGATTTCAATTTACATATCGACGATAAAGAGTTTATCGTTTTCGTCGGTCCTTCCGGCTGTGGAAAATCCACCACTCTCCGGATGATTGCCGGATTGGAAGAAATCAGCGGCGGCGACTTCATGATCGATAATAAGCGCATGAATGATGTTGCTCCTAAAGACCGCGATATCGCGATGGTCTTCCAGAACTACGCCTTGTACCCGCACATGAACGTTTATGATAATATGGCATTCGGCCTGAAGCTCCGTAAAATGGACAAGAGTGAAATTGAGCGACGCGTAAACAATGCTGCCAAGATTCTTGGTCTGGAAGCTCTTTTAGACCGTAAACCAAAAGCGTTATCAGGCGGACAACGCCAGCGTGTTGCGCTGGGTCGTGCCATCGTACGTGATGCCAAAGTGTTCTTAATGGATGAACCGCTCTCCAACTTGGATGCGAAACTTCGTGTGCAAATGCGTGCCGAGATTCAGAAGCTGCACCAGCGCCTGCAGACGACAACGATTTATGTTACCCACGACCAGACGGAAGCGATGACAATGGCGACGAGACTTGTCGTTATGAAAGACGGAATCATTCAGCAGGTCGGTGCTCCTAAAGAAGTTTATGACAAGCCGGATAACGTGTTTGTCGGTGGTTTCATCGGTTCTCCCGCCATGAACTTCCTGAACGGAACGCTGGCAGATGGGCACATTGAGCTCGGTGAAATTAAGATTGCCGTTCCTGAAGGTAAGATGAAGCCGCTTCGCGAGCAGAATTATATCGGCAAAGATATTATTCTCGGCGTCCGCCCGGAAGATATGCACGACGAACCTTTGTTCATTGACGCCAACCAGGATAAGAAAATCACAGCTGATATCGAAGTTGCGGAACTGATGGGATCCGAATCCTACCTGTATTCCAAAGTAAACGACCAGGAATTTATCGCACGTGTGGACTCCCGCTCAGACATTCAAGGCGGAGATAAGATTGAATTAGCGATCGACATGAACAAAGTCCACTTCTTCGACAAAGATACAGAACTTCGCATCCATTAATATACGTCAATCTTACAGCCACCGATTTTACGTATAAACGAAAAGAATCCGGCAGAACCAATAATGGTCATGCCGGATTCTTTTTTTTCATTCCTCTCCTTACACCTGCCGGATATCCTGCCACCCGCATGAATCACATACAAACAAATGAACACATGTACCGGTACCAGAGTTCTCCACTCCGTCCACGAGATCGGTGGCATTCTGATCGAGATAAGGACTGTAATCATCGAAATAATCCGCCGCACGGCCTTCGTCCTTCATGAGGTTCGGGCATCGCGGGCAGTTATACTCCTGGTCCCCCCAGCCATTGCATGCACTGCATTCCTGCATAAGTGGACTCCTTTAACAAAAAATAAGGAGGAAGGGCTCACCCTTCCTCCTTCGTCACCAATATTTATTTTTGGTATCCACCGAACTGTTGTTCAGCCATTTGTACAAGACGCTTAGTGATCTCTCCACCTACAGAACCGTTAGCGCGAGCTGTAGTGTCAGCACCAAGTTGTACGCCGAATTCTTGAGCGATTTCGTATTTCATTTGGTCTAGAGCTTGTTGTACGCCAGGTACAACCAACTCGTTTGAACTGTTGTTGTTAGCCATCGTGTCTCACCTCCTGTCCTGTGTAATCGTAGTATGGGTCGGACATCTGTTTTTTATGTCAAAAAAAACAGAGGAAATTTTTGGAGATAAAACGAAAAGAGATCACGATGGCTGAAAACCCTTGGTATTACTTACTTTGCGTTCGGTTTCGTCATGGATTTAGGATCTACATATTCTTCAAATTGTTCTTCTGTTAACAGATCCAGTTCGACTGCCGTCTCTTTCAGCGTCTGATTTTTCTCATAAGCGGTCTTGGCGATTTTCGCCGCATTCTCATAACCGATATGCGGGTTCAGGGCTGTGACAAGCATCAAGGAATCGCGCAGATTCTTTTCAATTTGTTCGTGATTCGGTTCAATTCCACTTGCGCAGCGCTCATCAAAGGAAACGATGCTGTCGGCAAGGAGCTGTGCAGACTGGAGGAAATTATAAGCAATGACAGGTTTGAATACATTCAGTTCAAAATTTCCCTGACTGGCTGCAAATCCGATGGTCGCATCATTTCCCATTACTTGGGCCGCCACCATCGTCACGGCTTCACTTTGAGTAGGGTTCACTTTACCAGGCATAATGGAGCTTCCCGGTTCATTGGCCGGGATCGTAATTTCACCGATGCCGCAGCGTGGTCCGCTGGCAAGCCAGCGCACGTCGTTGGCGATTTTCATCATATCCGCGGCTAATGCCTTTAAAGCTCCGTGAGCATGGACGAGTTCATCATGAGATGTAAGCGCATGGAATTTATTTGGTGCAGAAAGGAAAGTTTTTCCTGTCGCTTTATTGATTTCAGCTACGACATGATCGGAGAAATCGACATGAGCGTTGAGCCCCGTTCCTACAGCTGTGCCGCCGATAGCTAATTCCTTCACATATTGAGTGCTTTCAATCAGCATTTTTTCCGTCTTTTCAAGCATACGGTGCCAGCCGCTGATCTCCTGTCCCAATGTTAAAGGAGTGGCATCCTGCAAATGGGTTCGGCCGATTTTAACGATCTCATGAAACGCTTCCATTTTTTCATTCAATGTTTGTTTCAATTGTACGAGAGCCGGAAGTACAACGTCTTCGACTTTTCTTACGGATGCGATATGCATCGCCGTCGGGTAGGTATCATTCGAGCTTTGTGATTTGTTTACGTCGTCATTTGGATGGAGACGCACTTCTTTGCCTTGTTCCTCCAGCCACTGGTTTCCTACGTAGGCAATGACTTCATTGACGTTCATATTGGACTGTGTACCACTACCTGTCTGCCATACGACCAGTGGGAAATGCTCCTCCAGCTCCCCTGCGATAATCTTATCCGCTGCGTAGGTGATGGCATCCGCTTTATCCGCTTCTAAAAGCCCGAGCTCTGCATTCGCCCTGGCTGCACTTTTCTTCAATATAGCGAATCCTTCCACAACTTCCTTCGGCATCTTCTCTTCCCCGATCGGAAAGTTCTGCTTACTCCGCTGTGTTTGTGCTCCCCAGTATTTTTCACTTGGCACTTTGATTTCACCAATGGTATCCTTCTCCATACGATAATCCATAAGAATCCTCCCTTTCACCATTTCATTTTCTGCCATTTCATTGTATCAAGAATCTTTTGAACAATCACGTACCGTTCCGATTCTTTTTGACAAAATACTACTTATTTTAATTCAGATTATTTACATTTTTCTGATTTTTATGTATAATGACCGTATCAAGCAACCATTGAACACATCGTCCATAATTGCTTGATCTCTCAAGTGGGTATAATGTGGTGAAAAGGGGCCTTGCAACGGGCTCCCTTTTTTTGTAGCGTCTAAAATGGACGAGTGTTTACATAGGAGTCTTGTGTGTAAGGAAAAAGAAATAAGATAATTGAGAAACACGGAGTTGATCTATATGAAAATAGCTGTATTTGGAGCAACAGGACGAGTTGGCTCGCTTGTTGTCAAGCATGCCATAGAAAGAGGGTTCGCCGTAAAAGCGTTGGTAAGAGACCGCTCGAAAGCAGAAGCGATGATCCCGGGTGCGGAGCTTATCGTCGGAGATACGAAAGAAGAGGCAGCCGTCAGACAAACCCTGGATGGCTGCGATCTTGTTTTCAGTGGCCTGAGTACGGATAAAACAGATACATTAACCACATCATTTCCTCACATTATTCAAGTAATGAAGGAAAAGGGAATCAGCCGCATTGTCACTATTGGAACCGCCGGCATACTGAACAGCCGGCACGAGGAAGGGAAATTCCGCTTTGAAACCAATGAATCCAAGCGGAAGCAGACATTCGCTGCGGAAGAACACGCCCAGGTTTATCGACTATTGCAAGCGTCCGACCTTGAATGGACGATTATATGCCCCACTTACCTTCCTGACGGTGGAAAAGAAGGAATTGTGCGTTATGAAATAAACAAACTGCCGGAAGACGGCAAAAAAATAACGGTTACAGATACTGCGGAATTTGCTATGCAGGAAATGATCGACAGCCGATTCCCCCAAAAAAGAGTCGGCATCTGCTATTAAGATAGATTTTGTCTTGGAGTGTACGATGAAAAGAAACGTTGGACAGCTGCGGACTGCATGAAAGATGTGCTGGTCGCGGGATAGCTTCCGGAACAGCAAAAAGAAGTATTACCGGCAGCCCTTAAAGCAGCGTCCCATTTGAAGCATCCTGCTCCTTAAACATCACTTCTTGAAAAAAAAGAACTCCCGTTCATTGGAAAGGGAGTTCTTTTTTTACTCATTCCTTATAAAAACCGAAAAATTCTTCCAATGACTTGGATTCTTCATGGACTTCCGTAGAGTATTCCGTCCCTACATACCGCAGGTGCCACGGCTCATACGTATAACCTGTTATGTCTTCTTTTCCTTCTGTATATCGGATAATGAATCCATATTCGTGAGCATGCTCAGCGAGCCACTTTCCTTCCGGTGTCTCCCCGAATGATTGATCGAGCTTGAATGCCATTTGAGCGGACGTCACGTCCATGGCAAGCCCTGTCTGGTGCTCACTTGTACCAGGTTCGGCGGAAAAGGTATCGGTCTCCTCTTTTCCGTATATCTCCACATTGCGATCGTAAATTTCCGTCTGACGGTCATACGAGCGATAACCGGAGGCAGCGACGATGTTCATCCCATCTGCCTCTGCAGCAGCAATCAGATCCTCCAGAGCCCGTGCCGCAGGTTCACGCAGCTGCTTCTTCTCCTGGAATTCTTCAAAATAGAACGGGACGTCTGGAACGGTCAGATCATTCGGTACATAATCACCGGGCAGCTTTCTTTCCTTGTTGACCACAGCGGTGATGCTCTCCGGCTCACCAACCTGTACTGTCCCATCCTCCAAGGCTATGTCTTCGGACTGCTCCTGCTTCGTTTCCTGAGACTGTTTCTGTTCGGATGTCTGTTGCTTCTGTTCCGCCGAAGCCGGAACGGTTTCGTCCTTCTGCTCTGTCGTTTGAGTGTTGATGGAACACGCAGTCAGCGACAGGCTGATCATAGTTATTGCCAGTGCTTTTTTCAATGTTATTACCTTCCTATATCTGTATTCATATAGTCTACTATAACACTCAGAGGAAGATGTTGCATATGGGAAACCCTTCTCTTTTCCATTAAAAAAAGCCACTGCATGTCCCAGTGGCTTTATCATTTATTCCCATGTGAAGGGTTGATATTGTTTACTCAAGCGCTCGAATTCTTCGCGGTCATGGTTATCAATGGCCCGGTTTATCTGCTCGTCCAGGCGTTCTTTATTGAATTGATAACTTAAGTGATCTAAAAGCAGACGTGAGGCAAGTTGAATACCATAGGACAATTCTCTCTTTGCCGTAATCTCTTTCCCTTTGTATTCGGGGTCCCGACGGATAACGTAAATGATCTTTTGCTTTCTCATTTTGAATACCCCCTTCATGCTTTTTTTCATTATGCAGGATTTATCAAGCAAACGCAACAAGTTTTCTGAATATTTAGTTATATGATTCCCATTTTAAAAATTTATAAACCTGCAAAAACGCATTAATAGAGGGCTGATTCCAAGATTCCCACCTTACCTCTGAAACAAAAAATGGTAATTAAGAACCAATTGGAATTCGTATCCGATTCTATACACGTCTGAAATAAAAATAGACGCGCTTTTTGAAGCAGTCATGTATCCAGGAGAAGGAGCCGGGCCGGCAGGTAGAATCGTTCCAACGTCGATGAAGGAGATTGTATTCTGCATTGCTGAGGGGTTTCCGACATAAAAAAAAGCAGCTTCTTAAGAAGCTGCTTTCTCCCTTACCTGTTAATTTTACCGGCGACATCGAGTGTGCGTCGGACCTGATGACGAACGGCCGGTTCAATATCTTCTTTCATATTGCCATCCGCATCGACGCTGACGCTTGTACCGTAGGGATTTCCACCGGAAGCAAATATTGCATCATCCGTATATCCGGGCGCAGCAATGAGTGCCCCCCAGTGAAACATAGTCGTGTAGAGATTCAGGAGTGTCGATTCCTGTCCTCCATGAAGGTTTTGCGCAGAGGTCATGGCGCTGACCACTTTGTCGACGAGCTTCCCCTGGAACCAAAGTCCACCCGCCATATCCATATACTGCTTAAACTGTGCCGGTACGTTACCGAAACGGGTGGGAACACTGAACAAAATGGCATCAGCCCAGTCCATGTCATCCACCTTCGCTTCTTCCACTTCATCCTTCGTCTGTAAGTAATGTTCTTTCCAGGCAGGGTTCTGCTCAATGGCCTCCATCGGTGCAAGCTCCGGGACGCGAAGAAGCTTCACCTCTGCTCCTGTTTGCTTCGCTTCCTCTTCCGCCCACTTCGCCATCTTATAGTTCGTTCCTGTCGAACTGTAATAAATGATTGCCAGTTTGACTTGAGACATACAGATCACTCCTTTTTTTAAGTTAAAGGTAAAATCGTTACTCTCCTACTATCTGTCATATTCTTCGTACAATACACTGCCTTCTATACCCGATTGCCTCTAAATGGAAACAAATAGATTTAATTATCAGATATATTTATTATCAAAAAGATTCCACATACTAAACACCATTGAGTTTTTGAACAAAGGCAACTATCCTTACCTCAGCCAAGCAAGATGCCTGTGGAAAGCATTTTTTCTCTAGACTCAACGAAAATGTATCTGGTAAGCTATATCTTGCTTTTATCCGAATACATCGGGGGTTGAAGAATGAATGATTACGATAATTTGAAGAAAGGTGAGCGTGGAGCTTGGGTAAGTATCATTGCCTACGTCATCCTCTCCATCGCCAAACTGACGATTGCTTCCATCGGTGATTCCGAAGCGCTTCGAGCCGACGGATTGAATAATACAACCGATGTAATCGCCTCTATCGCTGTACTGGTGGGGCTGAAAATTTCCAGGAAGCCGCCTGATGCTGATCATCACTACGGCCACTTCCGCGCAGAGACAATCGCTTCCCTGATTGCAGCGTTTATCATGATGACCGTCGGTCTGGAAGTAATTATCGGTACCGTTCAGGACATCCTGGAACAGAAATCAACGCAGCCGCAGATGCTGACCGCCTGGACCGCTCTTGTCGCCGCTGTCATTATGTATGGCGTTTACCGCTATAATTTAAACCTTGCTAAGTCGGTCAACAGCAGTGCCGTCTATGCCGCAGCACAGGATAACCGCTCCGACGCCCTTGTCAGTATCGGCGCAGCGATCGGGATATTCGGCGCCCAGTTCGGAGTCTTTTGGCTGGACCCTCTGGCAGGTCTTATCGTAGGCCTCATCATATGCAAAACCGCTTGGGATATTTTCAAGGACTCCACCCATACCCTTACCGACGGATACGATGAAGGGGACTTGGAGCACATACGTGAAGCCATTGCTTCTCATCCGGAAGTGTGGGCGGTAAAGGATGTGAAAGCGCGTCTTCAAGGAAACAAAACACTGGTCGATGCGATCATTCACGTCGATCCCAACATCACCATTCAACAGGGGCATGACATTACAGATGAAATCGAAGACCACTTGGAGAAAGAGAACAACATTACTTATGCCCACATTCACATCGAGCCCTACGAAAAAGAAGAGGATTAAGAAAAGCCCCTGCTGGAATTCCAGCAGGGGCTTTTCTTCAGTTTAATTTTCCTAAAAGATCTAAAAGGTTACGCCATCCATACGCAGTCTCCTCGTATGTTCCTTGTCCGATGGTCACCTTTTCCGCTTCCACCGGGTCGGCGCCATATTTAATATAAAAACGGCTGGACGGGTTATTGGTCAGCACCCATACGAGCAGCGATTGATATCCGGCTTCCAGCATTCCTTCCGTAAATGCTCTCAGCAGCTGCTTTCCGTATCCTTTTCCGTGGTATTCTTCCAATAAATAAATCGCGTATATTTCTCCATCATACCCGTAGTTTTTCGTCCGCTCTTTCCCCCCGGAAACAAATCCTACGGGCTCGTGATCATCGTTCTCAATGACATAGGCAATTTGACCGTTCACCGGTTTTTTCAGGACGGTTTCCCATAACGCGATTCGATGTTCGACCGTCGTATTGCTTAAGTCCTTCTCTGCTATTAGATCCTTATACGTAGATTTCCAGCTTTTCACATGTATTTCTGCTATAGTGGCTGCATCTTCAAAACGGGCCGTTCTTACTTCAGGCATGGTACTCGTCCCTTCACTTAAGATGCTTCTATTGTATCAGAATGCCTTGTAAATAGCAGTCTTCTTCCCGTTGCGGCCGTCAATAAAAAAGGATGATACCTGAGGGCATCATCCTTTCTCCCTTATCTACACTGGAAGCTTGCTATTAACCGGGTGTCGAAACCGGTATAAACCCATTGCTGCCGGCGGCGCTGCCATCTGTATCCCGCGACCGACGTCCTCCCGATGAACGTCGGATAAAACCAGAAAGAGCTGCCATTCTCTAAGCGAATCCACGTATTCCGGTACATGCAGCCGAACAGAGACTGCGGATCCACAGCAAGGGGGGCAGGAGACTGGTACTGATTTTGCTGCGGTTCCGGCGGAGGAGGGGGCGGAGGGGGCGGCAGCTGTCCTGCACCACTTCCACCTCCAAACGGCGGTCCTGGAGGCCCGGGTGGGAGCCCTGGAGGTCCAGGGGGGCCTGAAGGGCCGGGCGGTCGTCCCGGCGGCCCGAAAGGAAACCATTGTTGTCGGTACATAACGATCAAATCCCTTCCGCGAATTATCCTTATACGATATGCACCCCAACCAGAGGTGTGCCTACAACGTCAGGAGGAACACCACGATGACCGCACCAAGAACCACTCCTATGACGGGTACTTTCAGCCAGGCTAACAAAACGGCCGCAAGACCCGCAATGATACCGACCTGCGGGGCATCCGGCTTTACACGCAGAATACCAGGAAAGATTAACGCTCCTAACGCGGCGTAAGGAATGGCATTTAACCACCGATCCACCCAAGGAGGAAAGCTGACGAACCCGGCAATCCATACCGGAGCAATGCGAGGGATGGCTGTAACAACGGCCATACCGATAATCATCCAAACGATCACTTACCTTCTCCCCCTTCTTCATCCGGCATCCATATCCCGAGGAAGCCGCCGATTACCGTACCGAGAACAATCGACCATCCTTCACTCATCTCAGGGGATTGACAAATAAAATTAATGAGCATAGCCGCTCCTGCTATGGATGCGACTCGAACACTTCCTTTTAAAGATGGAATTAATAGTCCGATAAACATCGCATATAACGCAATTCCCATGCTGTCACTCAGACGTTCCGGCATGACATCCCCGAGCACTCCTCCGAAGAAAGAACCCGCAACCCAGGAAACATAAGCAGTCAAAATAAGAGACGCATAGAAATACGCTCCATGCCGCTCGTCGGCAGGATCCTTATATAAGGAAGACATAGCAAACGTTTCATCCGTAAGTCCAAGCGCCATCGGAAGCTTGGGTTTAACGGCAATCCCTTTTAAACGATTGACAAAAGAAAAGCTCATGATAAAATGACGAAAATTAAGAACGAATGTAGCAAGGATGATTTCAATGATTCCGGTTCCCGAAGCCACCATACCTACAGCCAGGAATTGCGCAGCTCCGGCGAACACCAATACGCTCATTAAGGTCAATTCCACCATAGTCATCCCCGACCTTCCCGCCAGTACGCCATAGGTCAAGGCTACAGGGAGATAACCGAGCATGATCGGCATACCTGCAACAATCCCGTTCCTTACCATATGTAAACGTGTCGCAGGAACAGGCGTTCCAATTAGTGATGCTCCCATCTAGCAACCCCTCCTGATCGACTAAGAACTTCACAATATTTACAATATACAGAATATCAGGATCAAAGAAAATAGACTAGCATAAAAAACCATTGACATGGAGCCTTGTTTTTCATATTATGTATTTACTTACTTCATTGCACAAAAGCGTTCAAGCGAAAAAGAATATATACGTATCAGGAACTCCGAAGTAGAAGTGGAAAGAGCAGCAGTCAGAGACCGGATGAAATGGTGGAAATCCGGGCCCTTCCAACTTTGAATTACAGGGTTCGCTGCAGATGATACACCAAATGAGCGGGTAAGTTATCTTACCAACAAGGGTGGTACCGCGGAGTAAAGCTTCGTCCCTGATCCAGGACGAGGCTTTTTTGTATGCAGAAAAGAACAGGAGGAATAGGATATGTTACATTTACAGCCCAAATCACTGCCCGGCATCATAGAATCCATTATTATGCTTTTGATCACAGTGGGAGTCATCAGTTATTTCATTATAGGTCTGCAGGCAACTCCCCATGTACCGATTCTGATCGGCATCTTCATCATGATCGGTTACGGTCTCTTAAAGAAGATGTCGTTTAAGCAATTGCAGCACGGAATGGTCGAAGGTGCTCAGACGGGAATGGGAGCCGTTCTGTTATTCTTCGTCATCGGAATACTTATTTCCAGCTGGATGGCGAGCGGTACCATTCCCGTACTTATGAATACAGGCTTCCTGCTGGCCGGAGGTCCTTGGTTCCTGGCCATCATCTTCGCGGTCACAGCCATCGTAGGCGTCGCCCTGGGGAGTTCTTTTACAACCGCAGCAACTGTCGGTGTCGCCTTTATGGGTGTAGCACAGTCCGCAGATGTTTCCTTACCCATGACAGCGGGAGCAATCGTCTCCGGTGCTTTCTTCGGAGATAAAATGTCACCATTGTCAGATACAACCAACCTAGCCTCTACCGTCGTAAAGGTCGACTTATTCGATCATATCAAAAATATGGCCTGGACGACTATTCCGGCTTCCATTCTGACTTTCGTGCTTTTCATATTTCTGTCTCCTGATGCATCGACGAATACAGAAGCACTGGATGAATTTCGTATCGGTCTTGTGGACACCGGATTAATGCATTGGACGTCTTGGATTCCTCTTCTTGTCTTAGTTATCATGACGATGACCAAAAGACCGGCGTTCTTATCTCTCGCCATCAGCAGTATGACTGCCACTGTCATCGCAGGTTTACGGGGAATCCTTGACTGGCAGGCATTATGGAGTACTTGGTTTGGAGGTTTTCAGGGAACGACTGGAAACGAAGTCATCGACCAGTTGCTAACCCGTGGCGGGATGAACGGAATGCTCTTCACCGTTTCTCTCGTCATTCTGGCACTCGCATTAGGAGGATTATTCTTTGTTACAGGAGTGATACCAGCCGTTCTCTCCAGCGTTCAGAGCACTTTGAAGTCCGCACGGGCAGCGACCGTTTCGACAGCACTCACAGCCATCGGGATCAATGTTGCTATCGGAGAGCAATACCTTTCCATTCTCCTGACAGGAGAAGCATACCAAAGCGTGTATGAGAAAGCAGGTCTTGCGAAGAAGAACCTCTCCCGGACACTGGAAGATGCCGGTACAGTAATCAATCCGCTCGTTCCGTGGAGCGTGTGCGGTGTCTTCCTTGCCGACGTTCTCGGGGTTTCGGTGCTGGATTACCTACCTTTCGCCTTCTTCTGTATCCTCTGTCCGATACTCACGATCCTTTTCGGATTGACGGGAAGGACTCTGACACCGAAAGCAGAAGAAACATATCGAAAAGTGAATTGAACAAAGGTAAAAAGAGCGCACTCTGCGCTCTTTTTTTCAGCTTTCAGAAGAAATATTGACAGGAAAAGCCATACCTTTAACGCAGATCGGAAGCCTTATTACCATATCCTGTTTCCGCATCCCCTCTTCTTGAATAAAGCAGGAGCGAACCACTCAAAATAAAGAAAGGAAAAGAAAGAGGTGAAGCGATTGGAAACGTTCGAGCATGGAGAACATTCGAATGACGATTGGCATATGGGGCATGCAGAGGCAGAGGAAGTTCTTCCGGACCTTGCATTTTATAGAACACTGATTGCAAATGTGGTATTTATAGGAAACAAGGACACCAAGGACTGGGTATTGATCGATTGCGGCATAGCTCATTACAGCAAACGGATTATTGAAGCGGTAGAAAAAAGGTTTGGACAGGACAATCCCCCGCGGGCGATCCTCCTCACTCACGGTCACTTCGACCATGTCGGATCTGCGAAGAAGCTCGCGCACCATTGGGAAGTACCCATATATATTCACCCGTTGGAGATGGATTATGTAACAGGCAAACGGGATTATCCGGTTGGAGATGCTACAGTTGGAGGCGGGCTCTTCTCGCTGTTGTCCCCGTTCTTCCCAACAGATCCGGTCGATCTGAGCAAATACGTTCACCCGCTTCCGGAAGATGGAACACTTCCTTTTTTAGAGGATTGGCGTATCGTTCACACCCCGGGACATACACCGGGACACGTCTCCTTGTTCAGAAAGCAGGACAGGACGCTGATCGCAGGCGACGCCTTTATCACGGTTCAACAGGAGTCAAGTATGGCTGTGTTCATTCAGCATCAACACGTCCATGGGCCACCTGCCTATTTCACTCATAACTGGGACGATGCGGAAAAATCCGTCAAGGCATTGGCTGCACTGAACCCTGGAGTAGCGATTACCGGTCATGGGCTTCCAATGGAAGGAGAGCTCCTGACGACCCAATTGGAGGAGCTCGCAAAAAACTTCAAAGAGCTCGCGGTGCCGAAGCATAAGCGAAACATCCATTAGCCCGGCGAAGAGACGGAAATTCATCCGTCTCTTTTTTCATTTAGTAAAGTATCAAGCTGTCTAAGTCCAGCCAGCAGACGTGGACCAGGACGACAGAACAACGATTCCTCCAAGACGTGAATCCTCTCGTATTTTAACGCCTTAAGCCCGTTCCACCCTGATCTTTTCTTTAGTAGATCGGGATTCATCTTATCCTCCGCAACGCCGACCCAGACCATGCAGATATGATCGGGATCTCTCCTCTTCACTTCTTCCCAATCGGTCTTATAATTAGCGATATCCTTGTCAGCAAAAATATTGACAGCACCAGCCAGCTCGCTTATCTCCGTCAACCAGTTCTTTCCTCCAGGACTGAACACCGGTTTGGGCCACCACTCCCAGTAAAGAGAAGGACGAACCCCACTCTCCCTGTTTTTCTGTCGATAGGAATCAATTTCTGCGAGAAATGCCGATGCTTTTGCTTCTCCTTCCCGCTTTACTCCAAGAGCTGTGCCTACTTTCCTGATTTCCTCGCCGATCTCATAAAGACTGTCCGCCTTCAATATAATGTAGGGCAAGCCCCGGTCTTCCAGTGCTTCGATATTTTTCTCCATTCCCGGAACGGATAACGACGCAAGGACGAGGTCAGGCTTCAAAGAAGCCACTTTATCCATATCTATGGACAAATCCGGGCCAAGTTTTGGCAGCTTCTTTACTTCCACCGGGTAATCAGAATAATTGTCGACACCAACCAACAGATGTGTCTGATTCAAATACGCGACAATCTCAGTATTGCTAGGAGAAATCGACACAATTCTCATGTTCCCACCTCTTTTTTCAGAATCATCTGATGTTTCAATTTCCTTCATTATAGCTTATATTTAATTTATGGAAAATGAAAGAAAGGGCTGATTTCATGACGACAGCATTACTCGATACGTCCAAAGGAGTCGTTGAATATACATATAAAGGAGTCGGCCCTGTTGTGCTGCTTCTGAAAGGCGGGCACTGCACCAGGGAAACCGACCTTTCCCACGGCAGCCTTGTCTATGAAGGCTATTCCCTGCTTACGATTTCCCGTCCAGGATACGATGGAACGGATATATCCACAGGACGCACGCCTGACGCTTTCGCCGATACGATCATTGAAGTTCTCAATCATTTACGTTTGGAGAAGGTCCATGTCATTGCTGTATCAGCCGCAGGTCCTACCGGCATCGCCCTGGCACTGCATCACCCTGATCGTGTGTCCAAGCTGATCATGGAAGCGGCAATGACCATGCCTTGGGAAGAAAAAGTAAGACGGCGGGCACAAGTGTTATTCGGCCCGGCTGAGAAAGTGTTTTGGAAAAGTTTGAAGACGATGCTTACCCTATTTCCGGACCTCGTCATCAAACAGATGCTGGCAGAGTTAACAACGAAAGATGCCGATCATATCGTCCGGGAGTTGTCTACAAACGACCGTCGCTTCATTTATGACATGATTGCCACTTCCCGTTCCGGCAAAGGATTTCGGACGGATTTGAGACATCAGGTCCCGGTGATGGATCGTCTGGAAGTACCGGTACTTGGAATGTATTCCCATTATGACCGCTCCGTCCCCTATGCCCATGCCGTTCTCTTAAAGTCAAACGTCCGTGATTGTGAAATATTTGAAGTCGACTCGGACAGTCATTTGATTTGGATCGGCAGTGATGCTCAAGAAGTGTGGAATAAAAGATTGGAATTCTTAAATAAACCATAATCCATTGGGAGGAGATCATCATGACTGCTGTCAAGTGTGAACAAATGTTGGATCGTTTCTTAACGTTTTATGATTTGGCATCCAAAACACCTCCGCATGAACGCTTAAGCCTTTGGAAGGAACATTACGCTTTTCCCCACACACCTCCGGGATACCAGAATGACCAGCTCGCTAAAGAAATGCTTGAATATGGGTGGGGACAGTACCCTCTCGCCTACGAACGTATCAAGTATTTTGAAATGGACCCAGTGGACTTGAACGATCGTTTCGATTATATAAAACAAACAATGCGGTACACAGAGCCGATATCTTTGACCGTGCTGTTCTTCGTAGGCACCTTTGAAACGGACCCTTTCATCGTTAAAGAAGAAGATACTTATACCCTCTGCTTCCCGGTTGAGCTGGAAGCGAGTGAATCCCGGTTGATTCAGGAACTGGCCCGAGTCGTACACTGCAGCCGTTCGGGTCTTGCCCCGAGCTTCACCAGGACGCTTGGACAGCTCCTATTCCAGGAAGGGGTCGCTCTCCATACGACTCAGGCTCTTCTCGAGGACGACAGCAGATTTGACCCCTGCTTCACGTGGGATCAGGAGGGATGTACCCGTGAACCTAACCGGGTGATGATCAACATTCTTCCACACCTCCATCGGACGGATTATGAAGCACTCTATTCCTTTACAAAAGGTACAGGCGCATCCGGTTACGAAAAAGAGGCCAATTACACCGGATGGCTCGTTGTTTCCCACCTTCTCGAACAGGGATATTCTCTGCCGGAATTAGTCAGGATTCCTAAGGGGGATGTGGATGCGATTGTAGAGAAAAGCCTCTTCGCTCTGCTGAATAAAGCATACACAAAACAGCCCCAGGAATAACATCCAAATTAATGGCAACTTTCTTCGAGATAGGGCTTTCATTCAATTGGGCCATCTGTTATACTGATGTTAATTATTCGTTGTTCAATCAGATTCATGCAAGAGAAGATGTTTTGAAAGATGTCGTCTTGATGGAATTGAAGAGAGCAAGAATAGTAATACAATGTGGATGTTCCACGCAGGAGGTAATTGTACATGGTTGAAGGTACAGTAAAATGGTTTAACGCAGAAAAAGGTTTCGGATTTATTGAAGTAGAAGGTCAAGACGACGTCTTCGTACACTTCTCTGCAATTCAAGAAGAAGGTTTCAAAACTCTTGAAGAAGGTCAAGTTGTAACTTTCGAAATCGAAGAAGGTCAGCGTGGACCACAAGCAGCTAACGTTCAAAAATAAGGACGTATAAACTCCCCTTTCCGGGGAGTTTTTTTATACGAAAAAGCCCGGCATCCATTGCCGGGCTTTTTCTTTATTCTTCGCTTTGCTCTGTTAAGATGATTGGACCATCTTTCGTAATCGCAATGGTATGCTCGTACTGAGCAGACAAGGATCCGTCTACGGTGCGTGCTGTCCAGTTGTTTTCATCCATCTGGCTTGCCCATCCACCGATATTGATCATCGGTTCAATCGTAATGACCATACCATCTTTCAAACGTGCCCCTTTACCGGCAGCTCCGAAGTGAGGGATATATGGGTCTTCGTGAATGGATTCACCAATGCCGTGTCCAGTAAAGTCACGGACGACAGAATACCCTTCTCCTTCTGCGTAACTTTGAATGGCATGACCGATATCTCCAATGCGGTTACCCGGCACTGCCTGCTCAATCCCTTTATAAAGGGACGTTTTCGTTACATCCATCAGCTTACGGGCATCCTCACTGATTTCTCCAACCGCGTGCGTCCAGGCAGAGTCAGCAAGGTAGCCGTTCAAGTTTACGACCATATCAATCGTTACGATATCGCCGGCATTTAATTTCTCGGTGCGAGGGAATCCATGGCAGATTTCATCATTAATGGAAGCACATGTTGTGAATTCATACCCTTGGTACCCTTTCTGTTCCCCTGTCGCTCCGTGTTCCGCCAAGTATTTCTCTACGAATTGTTCAATTTCCATCGTCGTTACGCCCGGCTTGATGAAGCTGCGTAGACGTTCATGTACACTTGCCAGCAGTTTACCAGCTTCGTGCATCTTCTCAATTTCTCTCCGACTCTTACGTTTAATCATTTAGGTTCAACCCTTTCTATCTTCTTACGTATGTGTTCACCATATAGTATGATAACGAAAAAATGAAAGAACGACCACCCATAGCCCTTATTCCACTTCTTTAATGATAGACGCAGGGTTTCCTCCAATGAAAACATCGGAAGGAACGTCTTTCGTTACGACAGCGCCGGCACCAATTATGACATTATCACCGATTGTAACCCCGGGACAGATGACGGCATTACCACCGATCCATACATCATCTCCAATGGTGACCGGCTTTCCCGATTCCAGCCCGCTTGCTCTTGTTTTTCTGTCCATCGGGTGGGTAGCGGTATAAATCTGCACCTGCGGGCCAAGCAGTACCCTTTTTCCAATTGTAATCGCGCATACATCCAGAAAGATACATCCAAAATTTGCAAAGAAACCGTCCCCGACGTGGATGTTGGAGCCGTAATCACAATGGAACGGAGGCTCCAGGCTCATTTCTCCTTCAATGGATCCGAAAAGGTCGTGCAGCAATTGATTCCTATAATGGGATTCAGACTCTTTCGTATGGTTCAACGCGTAGGTGAGCTGTCTCGCCCGCGACCGCTCCACAACGAGTTGATCATCCCACGATTCGTATAATTCTCCAGCTAACATCTTTTCTTTTTCCGTCATTCTCGCACCTCCGTCATAGGTTTCCATTTCTTTCTTTACTTTACCATAGTTTTCAGCTAGTCTAGGAACCACTACTAAGGGGGAATTCGATGCAAGTTAGAGAACTGAACGGGAAAGATGCAGCGGACTATTATGAACTCCGACTCGAAGCACTGCTGACAAACCCGGACGCTTTCCTCACCACCTACGCCCAGGAGAAACAGCGACCGGACCCTATTCCAACAACGGCAGATAGACTGGACAACGATCTTTCCAGGACATTCGGACTTTTCTCAGACGGAAAACTGTCCGGAGTTGTCACCCTTGTCAAAGAAACGCATCCAAAGTACTTACATAAAGCAAATATCGTAGCCATGTATGTCACACCTTCCATCCGCGGATCGGGCGGCGGGGAAATGCTGATGAACGAAGTGATGCAATTCGCCAAAGCCATCCGCATCGAACTGCTTCACCTTTCCGTCGTCACAGAAAACAAAGCAGCAAAAAG
Source organism: Bacillus sp. SB49 (assembly GCF_000469135.2). Lineage (NCBI taxonomy): Bacteria > Bacillati > Bacillota > Bacilli > Caryophanales > Bacillaceae > Bacillus > Bacillus sp. SB49. The sequence continues at coordinate 1,037,635 of NZ_CP048117.1, read as the reverse complement.
ACTTTACGCCAAGGTTGGATTCAAGACATACGGTACGGAGAAACATGCGGTCAAACTGGAGAAACGGTACCTTGATGAAGAGCATATGGAGTGCTTCCTTACATAATGAAACGTTTCCCGGCCCTCGACCGTACATGTAGTGAGAACTTGTTGATAAAAGGAGTAGATAAATATGATAGAAATCAACCGGATATCCAAGAGCTTCGCCGGCAAACAGGCGGTCCGGGAACTGGACCTCTCCATTCCTGACGGGAAGATCTTCGGATTTTTAGGACCAAACGGCGCCGGCAAATCGACGACTATTAAAATGATGACAGGTATTCTTCCGATCGATGATGGGAGCATTACCCTGAACGGGGTTGATATATCAAAAGATCCAATGAAAGCGAAGCGCCTCTTCGGATATGTTCCGGACCGCTCTGATATATTTCTCCGCCTGAAAGGAATCGAATACTTAAACTTCATTGCCGATATTTTCGAGGTTCCAGAGGATTTACGACGCCGGAGAATCGATGAACTTACAAAAAGCTTTGGTATTTATGATGCACTGAATGACCATATTCAAACCTACTCTCATGGGATGAAGCAGAAAATAGTCGTCACCGGCGTGCTGCTGCACGACCCGGATGTGTGGATTCTGGATGAACCTTTGACAGGACTCGATCCAAAGTCCGCTTATACATTGAAAGAGCTGATGCGTGACCATGCCGCCAGAGGGAAGATCGTCTTCTTCTCGACACACGTCTTAGAAGTGGTGGAGCAGCTTTGTGATGAGGTAGCTATTATACATAACGGCCATGTCCAGTTCCAAGGCAATATGACGGAAATGCGGCAGCAGTTCAAAGAAGATGACAACCTGGAAAGGCTGTTCCTGGAGTTGACGGAAAATGAATAAAGCGTGGATCCTGACGAAAGCCATGTTGAAAATGCAGCTCTCCATGCAGGGGAAGAGCAATAGTGAAAAGCTGGGCTACGGTTTTCTCGTTATTGCACTCATCCCCTTCGGATTAATGATCCTTTATTTTCTCAACGGTATCATAGGCAATATGTACACCGCCTTTGAGCCGCTCGGTATGGAAAATCTTATTCTCGGACTTTTATTTGTGTTGATGACGATTTTGTTCTTTTTCTTAAGCATTGGGACGGTTCTGAGTTCATTTTATTTTGCGGAAGACGTTGAATCCTTTATTCCTCTTCCTTTACAGCCATATCAAATCCTGTTTGGGAAATCGGCTGTCCCTTTTCTTTCTTTATACTTATTAAATACAGCTTTGCTGCTGCCTTCGTTAATCTTTTACGGGTTGAACAGCGGAGCCGGCGTGCTTTATTACTTTTTTTCCATAATCATGTGGGTGATTACACCGATCATTCCGTTCGTCGTGACGTCGATACTGGTCATGTTCATCATGCGTTTCGCTAATATTTCTAAGAACAAAGACCGCACGAAAATCATCGTCGGAATGCTTGGTTTTGTATTTGCTATCGGTATCAATGTCCTTATCCGTATGGATGGTGGGACAAACAGCGACATAGCTGCTCTGCTCCTTGAGCAGAACGGCCTTCTGGAAATGGTAACGAAATTCGTTCCGACTGCTTATTTCAGCAGTATCGCCCTTACAGAACCTGCCAGTGTGGGAGGGATCCTTTACCTGCTGCTGATGATTGCCTTGGCGATCGCCGCTGTTATTCTATTCGCTTCCATAGGTCAGAAACTTTACTTCCGCGGGGTGCTTGGACTATCCGGCGGAAGACGCAGCACTTTCCAATCCGAAGATTTTGATAAAAGCCTGCAAAGACGTCCACTTCTTCTTCGTTTATGGCAGAAAGAGATGCGGGTCATCTTTCGGACACCGACGTTCTTTACACAGATTTTCGTGCAGAGCCTGTTCTTTCCTGTGTTTTTGATCGTCATCCTTCTAATGGATATGAATGGTCCGATGGCCGGCTTCGGCCAACAGTTAGCTGATATTCCCGGTAAAAAAGCCATACTGGGGACATTTGGTGTAGCTGTCATTGCTCTTGGAGTTAATCCAGCTTCCTTTTCTTCTATCTCCCGGGACGGGAAGAGCTGGTTTAATCATTTATACTTACCCATCCAGCCAAAGCTTGTCATCTTCAGTAAGCTGTGGACTTCCTTTACGATGAACCTGCTCACGTTGGTCATTATCAGTGCCGGGGCGCTGATCGTACTCAAAGTTCCACTGCTTATCTGGGGGATCTGGTTCCTTCTTTCCCTGGCTATGAGCTGGCTTGCCGGCATCGGGGGAATGCTGATCGACCTGTACAGTCCGAAATTGAATTGGACAGATGAACGGGAAGTATTCAAGGGCCGGTTCATTACGATTGTACCTCTCGCTGTCGAAGCAGTCCTATTCGGATTGTTCATCTTCTTCCTGTGGCACAGCAGCCTGGAAGGACTTTGGATGACTACCGGAATCGTACTTGCTTTCCTATTACTCTTAATCACCCTCGGCCATCTCCTATTAAATAAAATGGTCAGAGAGAAGTATCATAAAATCAGCTGATCAAAAGGCATGGGGACTCCCCATGCCTTTTATTACTGAAACAGCCTTTCTCTTCATTTGACGATCATGACAGGGCAGTCGGCACGCTTCGCTACTTTATGGCTCACACTTCCCAGCACCATTTCCTGCACAGTATTCAATCCCCGGCTCCCGATAACAAGGAGGTCGAAGGCTTCCGTGTTAGCGTAGGTTACGATAGTCGGACCAGGGTCCCCATGACAGATGACCGTTTGAAAAGGGACCTCTTTTTCCTTATAAATAGCTTCCACAGGTTGAAGCCTTTCCTTTCTCCTTTGATCGATTGTCTCCTTGTCACCAGCATTTAACACATCCGACTTCGCTTTCTCTTTATCCACTACGTAAAGAACGGTCACCTCCGCATCTTCCTGCATTGCTGCAAGCTCCCCCGCTTTTTCTGCAGCCCGGAACGAGTGCTTGGATCCGTCAGCAGCAACTAATATCTTCGCGAACATGGTTCCTCCCCCCTTCTTATCCTTATTCTACCATGATTGTTTCCACGTATATTCACCCCACTATCCGAATTGCGAAAAACAGAGAATAAAAGAGTAAAGATAAGAATATAAGCGCATGAACAGGATTTTCACGCTTACATCGCATTATGTTTCATCTGGAATAAGTGTTATAATCTCATCGTTCTTGCCGGAATGAAGGACTGTCATGGACAGTTCAAATAACAAGGAAAGAGGTGCACGATTGAACACTCTTACAATTAAACAACAATGGTTTGGAAACGTAAAAAACGATGTGCTCTCAGGCTTGGTCGTCGCTATGGCGCTCATCCCTGAGGCAATCGCATTCTCTATCATAGCTGGAGTCGACCCCATGGTAGGTTTGTACGCTTCCTTCTGTATCGCTGTCGTCATCGCATTCATCGGCGGACGTCCCGGGATGATATCCGCTGCTACAGGTGCGATGGCTGTTTTGATGGTTACTCTGGTCAAAGATTACGGACTCGAGTATCTGCTTGCCGCCACAATTCTGACAGGTATCCTGCAGTTTCTGCTTGGTGTTCTGAAAATCGGCCGGTTCATGCGCTTTATTCCGCGCTCCGTCATGGTCGGATTTGTGAATGCACTGGCCATCCTTATTTTCTCCTCTCAGCTCGTTCACTTTGAAGGAGCAGGGTTGGCGATGTATGCGATGGTTGCAGGTTCACTGGCTATCATCTATATTCTGCCCAGGTTCACAAAAGCTGTGCCGTCCCCGCTCGTTGCCATCATCGTGATGACAATCATCGCCATTACAACAGGGACAGGACTTAAAACGGTAGGAGACATGGGGGAATTGTCCAGTACCCTCCCCGTTTTCCTACTGCCTGACATTCCGTTGACGTTTGAGACATTACAGATCATCTTTCCGATTTCCCTGGCTTTAGCCTTCGTCGGGTTGCTAGAGTCCCTGCTTACTGCTCAAATCGTTGACGATATGACAGACACGGAAAGCGATAAGAACAAAGAAGCTCGCGGCCAAGGGGTCGCTAACGTTGTCTCCGGCCTTTTCGGTGGTATGGCCGGTTGTGCGATGATTGGCCAATCTGTCATCAACGTCTCTTCCGGCGGACGTGGACGATTGTCTACTTTAGTTGCCGGCATCTTCATGATGCTGCTGATCATCGTATTTAACGATCTGCTTGTACAAATACCGATGGCTGTGCTCGTAGGTGTTATGATCATGGTTTCGGTCGGAACCTTCGACTGGTCTTCCTTAACTAAATTTCATAAGGCACCGATTACCGATACAGCCGTGATGGTCATTACAGTCGGTACTGTCGTCATGACGCACGATTTATCACGCGGTGTCCTTGCGGGTGTACTTTTGAGCGCGATTTTCTTCGCTGCTAAAATATCTAAAGTACATGTCGAACGTTCCTTGGATGAGGGGGCACAGAAAATCGTGTACCGTGTCAGCGGACAGGTGTTCTTTGCTTCTACCGAGAACTTAATTAAGCAATTCGACTACACCGTCGATGCGGATCACGTAGAAATAGACTTTACAAACGCCCATCTGTGGGATGATTCCGCAGTCGGAGCCGTTGACAAGCTTGTCATCAAATTCAGAGAACATGAAAAAGACGTTTCCGTTGTCGGACTTAACAAGGACAGTTCCAAACTCGTAGAACGCCTTGCTGTGTACGACAAACCCGGCGCATCGGCGTCTAATCATTAATCATAAGTAAACAAAGAAGCGCAGGAAGCCTAATTCGCAGGCTCTGCGCTTCTTTTTCCTTGTTCCCACTCTTCCTTTAACATACTGTAAACACAAGAATCCATCCATTTCCCCTTAATGAAAAGATCCTTCCTCAAGAGGCCTTCTCTAACCATCTTCGCTTTTTCCAGAACTCGGATGGATGCCTTATTTTCCGGACAGGAAACCGCTGCAATTCGATGCAAACCACATAGACCGAAACTATAATCCAAGATAAGGTGTACGGCCTCCGTGGCGTACCCTTTTCCCCAATAATCAGGATTAATGATGAACCCTATTTCCCCGACACCATCCCAGTCCCTTATATTCAATTCCATATTACCGAGAATCGCACCATCCTGCCTGCTCACAATAACGAAAACGAAGCGACTGCGATGCCTTTGCTGCCGATCATACATTACCTGGCGGACGAAAAACTGGCAGTCCTCCGGAGTATTAGGCCCCCACGGCTGATAGCGAACCGCTTCTTCATTGGAAGCAAACGGGTAGAAGGCCGGCCAGTCCCCCTCTTCCACTTCTCTGAAATATATTCGTTTACTCTCTATTACCGATCGCACATATATCCCTTCCTATCACTCATGTCACCTGCACGTCCGGAATGCCTCGATCCAGTGCAGGGGCGTCTCTTTGACGATAAACGTCCGCACACCCTTAATCGTGTGTAAATAGAAGAAACCATACGTCTCCGACAATCCTCTATAGGAAACATCGTGGATTTGATCCATGGTGAATTGTTCATCAGGAGCCTGGACTCTGTCCTCGAACAGCTCGAGCACCGCTTCATGCTCTATATAAACTTGTCTGTTATTCTCGATCTTCCGCTCTTTCCAATAAACCGGATGGGAACAAATCATAAGAACCGTCCTTTCCTTATTCACTTTTAGTATACCTCATTCTTTTCTAAAGAACAGGGCTTGAGTGTTCTCCCTTTTCTTCGCAGGAAATTTGTATTAGGATGGAAAAGGTGTTTTTTTGTATATCCTAAGAACAACAGGAGGTCACCCATCATGAGTAATCGAAACAAAGGAATCATCCTATTATTGATATCAGCATTCGGCTTTTCCATGATGGCTGCATTTGTCAAGCTGTCAGGAGATGTGCCCACCGTTCAAAAGACATTATTCCGTAATCTGGTTTCTGCCGTCATCGCATTCGGTTTCGTTCTTTACAATAAAGAGCGGCTCTTTGGCAAGAAGGAGAACCAGGTGCTTCTGCTTTCCCGATCCACCTTAGGAGCAATCGGTATCGTTCTTTACTTTTATGCGATCGATCATCTGGTCCTTTCGGATGCGGACATGCTTAATAAATTGAGTCCCTTTCTTCTGATCATTTTTTCAGCGATTTTCTTGAAAGAGAAAGCTCGTCTTTATCAGATCATTGCTGTTATTATCGCATTCGTAGGAACCTTGTTTATTATTAAGCCACAGTTTTCGGTAGAGTTCATTCCCTATGTCTCCGGGGTGCTGTCGGCAGTATTTGCGGCAGGTGCCTATACGCTGCTTCGTGTGCTTGGAGACAGAGAAAAATTCTACACGATCGTTTTCTATTTCTCTTTCTTCACCACCGTCATTCTTCTGCCGTTTACCATCGCGTTCTATGAGCCGATGACGGTTAAACAATGGGTTTACCTGCTCTCTGCCGGGTTATTTGCTACCCTCGGACAGTTCGGACTGACTATTGCTTACAAGTTCGCACCAGCAAGAGAAATCTCTATTTTCTTCTATTCAACAGTGGTGTACTCGGCCCTTATCAGCATTCTGCTCTTCGGACAAATACCTGATATTCTGAGTGTGATCGGCTATGTCGTCATCTTCGGTGCTTCTCTGTACATGTTCCTGCGTAATAATAAAGAAGCAAAGAAAACAGAACAAGCCTGAAGAAGAAAGCGTCCATGTGAATGGGCGCTTCTTTTCTTTCGCCTCTTTTTTCTTTATGATTAGTCTGAAGTACGATTAAGAAGGAGGACCTGATATGGGAAAAGTGATCCTTTACATCGCCCAGTCGTTGGATGGATATATTGCAAGAGAGGACGGGAGCATTGACTGGCTCTGGAGTGATACCGATGAAGATTACGGATATGAAGCGTTTCTCCAAACGATCGATACCATCATTCTCGGTCGGAAAACGTATGACCATATTTTCGAATTGACGGATGAGTTCCCTTACAAGTCAAAGGATGTTTATGTGGTCAGCGATCACAGACAAGGTCATGATCATTTTGCGACGTATTTAGAACCGGAGCAGATTGTTCCTTTCATTCAAATTATGTCGAAGGAGCAGGACCGCAACATATGGGTGGTCGGTGGCGCCCAGTTGATTCACCACTTCATTGGTGCAGGCTTGATCGACGAATTCCAAATAGCCATCCAGCCGACGTTAATTGGCAGAGGCATTCGACTGTTTCTCGATAATGAGCACGAAGAAGAGTTGATGACCAAAGACGTGAAGCACTATCCTGATGGTATGCTGCTTGTCACCTATGCGCGCAGAAATACTGCCACGGAGAAGTAGGCGCATCTTCTTTACGGCTGCACTCTTCTATTCGATCCATTTTCCAAATTTATCTAGACTCTTTCTTCCCTATTTGATATAGTTGAGTAATTTCAAAAGAAAGAGAGGGCTTGGACTATGTTTCCTGAAAAATTGAAGCAAGGGGATGAAATACGTGTGATTTCCCCTGCCGAATCGCTGGCTATTGTAGCGGAGGATCAAAAGCAGTTAGCTGTACAACGGATGACCGACGCAGGATTTATCGTGACCTTCAGCACTTATGCAGATGAGCACAGATCTCTGCACTCGAATCCTATTGAACATCGCATATCGGACTTGCACGAAGCGTTTCTCGACCCGGCAGTGAAAGCAGTGTGGACGACTCTCGGCGGTTATGACAGCAATCAGCTGCTCCGCTACATCGATTATGAGTTGATCGGTAGAAATCCGAAGATTTTTTGCGGATACTCTGATATTACGGCTCTTTCCAGCAGTATTTATAAACAGACAGGTCTTGTCACCTACAATGGTCCCCACTTTTCAACGTTCGGAATGAAAAGCGGGACGGCATACACCTTCAAGCATTTCATTGATATGATGACATCAGATAAACCCATCAGCATCACACCTGCTGATCATTGGAGCGATGATTTATGGTACATAAATCAGGAAGACAGAACGTTTCATCCGAATCCGGGCTGTATCGTTCTGAATGAAGGCGAAGCAGAAGGGATATCCCTGGGGGGAAATCTCTGCACGCTCAACCTCCTCCAAGGAACAGAGTATATGCCGTCACTGGAAGGCACGGTTTTATTTCTGGAAGATGACAAACTCACGAACGCAGGGACATTCGATCGGGATTTGCAGTCCCTGCTCCATCAACCAGGTTTTGATAAAGTGCAGGGGATCGTATTCGGAAAGTTTCAGGAAGTTTCAGACATCACAGACGAACAGCTTACAGCCATCATCCGCTCCAAACGGGAACTCGACCACATACCGATTATTGCCGGAGCAAGCTTCGGTCATACGACGCCTATGTTCACCTTCCCAATCGGCGGACGTGTACGGATCTCCACTTCCAATGAGAGCCCGTGCATTGAAATTCTAAAGCATTAATAAAACGAAATCCGCCCTCCAAAGGGCGGATTTCGTTTTAAATTAGATCGTAAAGCCGATATACTTTCCCATTTTCTATACTTTTATCCCCAAGCAGTTTCATCAGGACAGCGGCCACCTCTTCCGGTGACCTCAGCCCGCCTTCTTCCTTCAGCTTTTTAAATTTTTCTACATCAGCAAAAGCATCCTTGGATGATGAGCGGATATCGCCCTGCATCTCCGTATCCATGACGCCTGGACTAAAGGAAATAATGGTATGCGTACGATCTTTCTGCTCAAGTGCCAGTGTCTCTGTAAACTTATTCAGTGCTGCTTTCGAACTGCTGTACACACTCCAACCATGAATCGTTTTCTCTGCCGCTCCGGAAGTAATATTGATGATTCCCATCTGTATGCTGCGGCTGTTCGCTTCCTTCAAAAAATGATTAGTGAGGACCATCGGTGCCGTTACGTTTATTCGAATATGCTTGGAAACCGAATCAGGGTCCAACTGACCTACCGTCTCGATGGGTTCTACGACACCGGCATTATTTACAAGGTAGATGTAATCCGTATCCGGTCGGAAGACAATTTCGGATGCACGCGCCACCGCTCTTTCTGTATCTTCTGCTTCACTTAAATCACAGGCAACGTGGTAAAAAGAGACCCCTTTCTCCTTTGCTCTCTGTTTCAACGCTTCATTAGAAGTTCGAGATAAGGAAAGTATAGATACCTGTCGATCCATCAACTGCTCGGCTATCGCTTCTCCGAGTCCACGTGAAGCACCGGTAATAATTGCATAGTTCATTCATCTTCTCCTCCTTTTCTTTTTTCTGTTCCCGTTATAGGACGAAACCACTCCATACAGCATCGCTTTACATCCCCCACCGGTAGCGATATGATATACGCAGTCCATTTGAATCTTGCCAAAGGAGACGACCATGAAATACTTTTTATTGTTTATCATCTATGCAGCAGGGCTGATCGTTTCCAGTCTCGGCCTGGCATTGATTATCCGTTCTGGTCTTGGTGTCGGTCCCGGGGACAGTATCGCAGTAGGTTTATCGATGCACCTGCCTGTGACTGTCGGGAGCGTCATGATTGCGGCATTCATCATACTACTTCTCATTAATGCCAAACTGGAGAAAAAGCGGCCGCAATATGAATCGCTGATTCCAATCATTATACGCGGCCGCACGCTCGATATCTTTCTTTACGGGATGCTTGCCGACGTTGAATTGGAAGCATGGTGGAGCCAATGGGGGACCTTCTCGCTCGGTTTGATCGCCACCGCTGTCGGAATCGCTTTTTATCTGCGTACACCATTCCCAAGAATCCCCCTCGATCATTTCATGATGATTATGAACGAAAGGACCAATCAATCAAAGAGTACCGTCCGGATATTCACCGAATCGGGAATGGCTTTGATCGGCTTCCTGTTAGGAGCGCCGGTCGGTATCGGAACATTACTTGTAGCCATCCTTCTCGGGCCGTTTATTCAATGGTCCTTCCCGCTCGCACGACCCGTTGCGGGCATGTGGACGAAATCAAATAAAAAAGAGAAACAAAAAGCGTGACGCCGTGCCTCACGCTTTTTGTCCGTTACTTATCAAATGAAAGCTTCGTTACTCCAGTTTCTTCAAGCTTCTGCCCGATCTTCTCCTCGATCTCCAGACGCTTCATCATTTGCTCTTCATTCATAGAACCTTCCATCGGTCCATACTTCTCTGTCCATTCCTTTTCAGTAAGCTTCTCCACAAGCTTGTCCCAGAAACTGAATTCATCATAATCCTCCACATGCGTATCAAGCAGCTTAGACTCATAATCCACATCGAGGTCATGTATATCCATGGCATCCTGATAAACGATACGGTCTTCTAATCCGGCTTCTTTATATTTAGATAGAACAAGTTCCCGAACATCTTCAAACGCTTCGTCCAGTTCCATCTTCGTTGAGTTAACCATCCATGTTCCAAGAAATACCGCTTCCACAAGCGTTTCATATTGTTCTTTCGTCATTTCGATTTTGACGTCTGCCAAATCGCTCACTCCCTCCGAAGATTTCATTAAGCATTATAGCATACCATAGAAAAAGAAAGGGAGCCCCGTGAAACCAGCGCACACGAAAAACCCGCCCGGTTCATGCCGGGCGGGTTCCACTTCTATTCTGCTGCGACTTCGCTGGAGAATAGAGATGCGTCTGCAGAAAGCTTTGCATCTTCTTCATATTTCTTCTGAAGCGTACGTGTAACGGTCCCGGGCACACCGTTCCCTACCTGTTTTCCATCAACCTGGATGACTGGCATCACCTCTGAGGTACTGCTGGAAAGAAATACTTCATCCGCATTCCATATGTCTTCCACCTGGAACGCCTGCTCGATGAAAGAAACGCCCTCCTCACTGCAGAATGCCTCTACTCGCATACGTACACACCCATGAAGGATGTTCTTCTTAGCCGGATGCGTGTACACGCTCCCGTCTTTTACCAAATAGATATTCGATGAACTGCACTCGGTCACTTCCCCCTGTTTATGGAGAATGGCTTCGTAACAGTTTTGTTCTTTTGCCGCCTGCTTGGCAAGGACGTTCGGAAGCAGGTTGAGGCTCTTAATGTAGCACCAATCCCACCTTACGTCCTCCTGTGTTACAGCTGATACACCCTCACGAAGGAGTGCCTCCGGACGCGGAAGATCTTTCACATAAGCATAAAGATTCGCATTTGTATTTAAAGGAAAGACGTGGTCGCGTGGAGCAGATCCGCGTGTGATCTGAAGATAGATTTTGGCATCCCCGTCGATCCCGTTCTTATGAAGCAGCTCTTCCATCTTGTGGTACATGTCTTCTTTGGAAAAAGGAACATTGATCTTAACAGCCGCCGCTGAGCGGTACAGCCTCTCGACATGTTCCTGAATTAAATAACTGGTCCCGTTGTAAACCCGGATGACTTCGTAGATGCCGTCTCCGAATTGGAGTCCCCGTTCCTCAAACGGGTAACGCAGATCGTTCTGGTCAACAAAGCCGCCTTCTGTCAAAACATGGTCATAGATCGTCATGAATAAGCATCCTCCACTCCTAATATCGATTAACGAATAGTGTATCAGAAAACAGAGAAGTTAGGGGCATTATTTACGAAATATTTGCACAAACAGCATTTCCGATACCAGTCCGTCTCCGTCCTCCGTCTTAAACTAACCTATGCAGGAGGAAGCCATTCCTTGCTCGTCACTCTACCGGAATCGATGTTTCCAGCCACGCATGGGGATAGGGCTCCTTTCCTTCCTCCCCTTCCATCAATGGGTAGAAAGCGAGGGTGATGGACTCCAGTTCATCATCATAATGGAAATTATCGAACTTCACATACCGGAATGTGGAGAAAGTGCCTCGGATCACACCATTCATTTCACCGTTGAAGGTTGTTCCATTCGTATCCACGGCCTGTACAAGAAAATCGATTTCCCCGTCTTCCATCAGCCAGTCGTTTTCACCAGCATTCATTTTATTATTACCCTTTCCATACCAGATGCCCATAAAAAGCCCTTTAGAAGCATTGGTACTGTACAGTCTCGTTACGTGGATTCCCGTATTCCCTATATCTACCGACGACGCTGTCAGCGGCTGTGGATGCTGTGTAGGTTCGCCTGCCATAGGATACAACTCATCACCAGCCAATTGATTTAACTTACGATTATCGAAATAAAAGAAACAGCAGATGATCAGAAGGACAACGAGACCTGCAATCGCCAAACGAACACGTTTCATATTCCACGCCTCCCCCGAATGGTAACGTTTACCGCCATTATAGCAGAGAAACCCTTCTGATAGAGCGATCGTTGAACGTGAAAATCCGACGGCATCCTCCTCCTTGAACCCGCTTTCCCCAAGCGTCGGATCAGATGCTGTCGTTTGGAAGTCTCTTATGTAAAAAAACGACGGCCCTTTCACAGGGCCGTCCGGTACTTACAAGTATTTCTTTTGAATCTTTTTTCCTCCATAGCTGAACACGACGTCCCGTCCTTCTATGAGTGTTTCCATATGGACAGGGCGGCCCCAGAGCTGATGAATGTATGGGAGCGTCTTCTCCAAGTACCCAACATCAAGCTCCACCTCTTCAAAATGATGCTTAATATATAACTCGCCGCTCTTCATATAATCACCGTCCTGGACGGTAAGATAAGGAAACCCTCCATTGACACGCATCGTTACGAGCTGATCTCTTACCGATTCATGATCTTTATCGGTTATTTTATATTTCTGTCCCTGCTTTTGAAAAAGATATAAATCCTCCTGACGCACCAATTCCTTCGTTAAATAGTTCCGGATGAAGCTCTGATCGGACTCGATCTCCCGTACTTCGTACATCTTCTCTCGACCGCTTCCGGGCTCAATACCGTGTTTCCTCATTTCTGCTGTCGGATTATTATAACGCTCTTCTATGTCTTCAAAAATTTTCAGTCCGAGGTAATAAGGGTTCAACTGTGTCTTCGACGGTTGGACAACACTGGCATTCAACTTGGCGAATTCAATCGCTTCGTCACTTGTCAGGTCCATTTCTCTGATAATACGGGCATGCCAGAAGGACGCCCACCCTTCGTTCATAATTTTCGTTTCCAGTTGAGGCCAGAAATAGAGCATTTCTTCACGCATCATCGTCAGAATATCCCGCTGCCAGTCCTCGAGATCCCTGCTGTATTGTTCAATAAACAACAGCAAGTCCTTTTCTGGACGAGGCGGAAACTTCTTTTTCTTACGGAAGGCTGGCTGCTCTTCAGAGGAAGATTCATCCATTTTCCACAGATCATCGTAAACCGTACGCGGGGCCTTCTCTTCACTTTCCTCTTCATCCAAAGACCAGGCGAGTTTCGGCCTTACGAGCGAAGGATCGATATGTTCCTGTATAGCCAGAACAGCATCCAGGAAAGATTCCACTTCTTCCTTACCATATAATCGGTCGTATGCAGCAATCCTTTCGGCCGTTGCCGCCATGCTCTCGACCATATCCCTCTTCGTATTCTGAAACCTGGCGTTATTTTTGAAGAAGTCACAGTGTGCAAGAACGTGGGCAACAATCAACTTGTTCTGGATCAGGCTGTTGGAATTGAGCAGAAACGCGTAGCAGGGATTCGAATTAATGACAAGTTCATATATTTTACTCAGTCCTAAATCATACTGAAGCTTCATTTTATAGTACTGCTTACCAAAGCTCCAATGAGAGAATCGCGTCGGCATGCCGTATGCGCCGAATGTATAAATGATATCATCAGGACAGACCTCATACCGCATCGGATAGAAATCCAGTCCGAAACCTTTAGCAATCTCTGTTATTTCCCTGATGGCATATTCCAGTTTTTTTTGGTCATCTGGCTTCAAAGATGCCCCCTCCTTCAATTTCGCTTACTTAACTATATGAAAGGGGGACCGTGAACATGAAGGAATGAGCCAAGTTAGAACATCGACACGCATCCTTCTATCTGTTTTAAGTTACTATGTACAGGAGTATATCCTGCTCTTTCAGACTGCAGTGAAAATTTAGAGGACCCGCCCCTATCCAAAAAAAGAAAGCCCAAGACCCACGAAGGGCATTGGGCTTTTCCTTACGAGCGTTGGTCCGGGAAAACCCGGTCAACCATTTCTCCGAATTCACGGAAGAAACCACGTACAGGTTGTCCGTTTTCTACATCCTGTACATAGTTGTTCGTCAAATCAACGAAGTCCGGATTCGTGGAAATATAGACATTGTTAATATCCTGGTCCGAATCCTTCACCGCTTTTTTGATCTGCTTCTCCATTTCATCGGAAACTTCGTTCTTGTCTCCGGTTGGATTATCAAGCTCTGCCGCTACATAGGCATTGTCACGTGTTTTCAACACATAAACATTCTTGACGCCTTTGACATTTTTCTCGATACGGTTTGCTGCATCTTTAGCTACATGGTAATTCGTATTATGCTGCATTCCGCGGTCATTGTCATACTGATTGGCATTGTTACCTTCTTCATACATATTGTCGGCGGAGCGTTCAAACCTTGTGTTCTGAACACCGTCATAATTGGCATCGTTATCTCTCGCTTCCTGTTCTGCTTGACAGGCTACAAGCGACGTTGCTGCCAACAGTCCGATAGCAAGTGCTTTTATTTTCATGCGTCTACCTCCTTCCATGGATTTATGGGTAGTATGTGTGGGTACCTTCTAAATATGCGACAGCAAACAGAGGCAAAAAAACCCGGCCTTCCGAAGAAGACCGGGGGTCGGCTTAAGAACCGAATGGCAGCAGCCACCATAGTTGAAGAAAAAGAAGGTAAACCAACAGGATTCCGTTCACAAATAGAAGGACTGCCGGAATTAATTGATAAACACCGTGCATTTTAAAATAAAACATGCGGATCAGGATGAAGCCCGCAATCAACAGAAGGTACAAACCGATAAACCAGGCCCATACGTAAGGTGTCGATGCATCGAAACCGATCTCATGCCCGAGTGCATACAAAAGCCATGGGGCAAAAAAATACAATATAGATAATGGCACGAAACGGTGCTCATCTTTTAAGTAAACCAAAGAAATACCTGCCAATAGTATGGAAGCACCTCCAACACATTCCGTAATCGTCACCCATGTCTGGTGCGTTCCTTCCGCTTCCATCGTTGCAAAACTTATGAACAGACTGATGACGAATAAAGCGGTGATTCCTGTGTTTATGTACAGCATTACTCGTTTATTCATTTACCCGACTCTCCCCCATCACAGCAAAACTTTTCCACTCCATCATAACAAATTTCGCTTTATTTTGCGGAAGAAATACGTAACAATGTGTCGGCATTCCCATAAATGTGACGAACTCACTCGAGTTAACACTCCCGGACAGGAGATAATAATCGTAAGCTTCATTAAACAGAGGATGTGTCCATCATGAATTACGATTATGACAAAGCACTTCACTTCATGATTTGGGGACAATGGGATGACTTACTTGTTTTGATGGTCCGCACACGAGACCAGTTCTTATCAAAAAAGATCGAATCATTCCTGCATTCCTGTTATTACCCGAGTGATCAAAGTGAAATGCTCGAAGCCCATGAAGCGTTATTGAGTTATATCGACCACGCCCAGACGAAGACGCTGGAGCCGAGTTTCACCATATAAAGAAAGCTCTCCGGAGAAATCCGGAGAGCTTTCTTCTTACCTTATTCTGTTTCCACATTATACTCCAATCGGAACAGGTCGCGCCTGCGATCCCGAAGCTGACGGACCGTCCCCGACTTGCGCTGTCGACGCAGAATCTCTAAATCAACATCACCGACGACAACCGTCTCTACATTGGCGTTACATTCCCCGATAATGCCATCACGTGCAAATTCAAAATCTGATGGTGTGAAGATACCAGACTGGGCATATTGAATATCCATGTTCTCCACCTGCGTCAAGTTTCCGACTGTCCCTGCAATGACGGTGTAAACCTGATTCTCAACGGCACGTGCCTGCGCACAGTAACGGACTCGTAAATATCCCTGGCGGTCATCCGTACAAAATGGAACAAAAATAATGTTCGCACCCTGATCAACGGCATAACGCGCCAATTCAGGAAATTGGATGTCGTAACAGATCTGAATGGCAATCTTTCCACAATCGGTATCGAACACCTTGATGGCATCTCCCGGCTGGATACCCCACCACGTCCGTTCATTCGGCGTTACGTGAATTTTATACTGCTTTTCAATCGTTCCATCCCTGCGGAACAGGTACGATATATTGTAGATCTGTTCATCTTCTTCGACGAAATGCGAGCCGCCGATAATATTAACATTGTATTTCACCGCCAAGTCGGTGAACATTTCAATATAATCTTCCGTGAATTCACTCAGTTTGCGGACAGCTTTGGAAGGCACCTTTTCTTCCAGGAATGACATCAACTGTGTCGTGAATATCTCTGGAAATACGGCGAAATCCGAGCCGTAATCCGCTGCAACATCAACGTAATATTCACATTGCTTAGCGAACTCCTCGAAGGAATCAATATTTTTCATCATGTATTGAATGACCATGATCCGAACCGGGTGACTTGTCTTGAAATAACGTTTTGTTCTGGCACGGTAATCAATATTGTTCCATTCCATCAACGTCGCATATTTCATGGAAGCTCTGTCATCCGGAAGGTAGTCAGGATTGATCCGCATAACCGTAAAACCATTCATCACCTGGAAAGTGAGGACCGGGTCGTAAATGTTCTGATTCCTTACTTCTTCTACGTACTCTCTCGGACTCAGCTCATTTTCATACTGGTGATAATTCGGAATTCTCCCTCCGATAATAATACTTTTCAAGTTGAGCTCTCTGGCCAAATCTTTACGTGCCTCATAAAGTCTGCGGCCGATTTTCATCCCACGGTACTCCGGATGGACCATTACTTCAATTCCATATAAGTTATACCCATCAGGGTCGTGATTGGTGATATACCCTTCATCCGTAATATCATCCCACGTATGTTTATCGTCATATTCATCGAAATTGACAATAAGACTGGAACAGCTCCCGATGATTTTCCCCTCGTATTCGACGACAAACTGTCCTTCAGGAAAATGCTTCAAATGGCTTTCCAAATGCTCCCGCTTCCACGGATCCATCCCTGGGAAACACACCTGCTGCAATTCAAAAATCTGCTCTATATCTTTTTCCTGCATCGTTCTTACGATAATTTTCTTCTCGTATTGGGTCAGGTCTAACTCCTTCGACATCGTATATCGTCCCTTTCTAATCGATCTCTTTTCCACTTAATCGTACTCAACAGACATAACCCCTGTCTAGTCTGGAAGCGTGGAAGATAAATAAATGAAACCATTGAATTGAACCGTTTCAAAACCTCATGTATGATGGATGGGAAGAGGTGTAGCGAATGAATGGCTTTGAAAAACGAAAAGAACGAAAGAAACAGGCAATCCTCCATACCGCCCTCCGTTTATTCAGCGAATCCGGAGTTCAGAAGGTGAGTATTAAAGAAATTGCAGCGAAAGCCCAAGTATCTCAAGTAACGATTTACAATTATTTTGGCGGCAAAGACGAGCTCTTATTCGAAGCTGTCCAAATGTTTATAAAGGATCAAACCGAACAATTCCGTGCTACCGTTCAGAACACCGACCAATCGTTTCGTGATAAAATCCACAAACTTTTACAAGACAAAAAAGAGAACATGCTGCATCTGCACCAGGATTTCCTGCAAGCAGTGACCGGCAGTCATCCTGAGCTGAAAGATTGGGTCGACCGTTTTACAGCCCGGGAAACGATACCGATCCTGACGGAGTTGATTGAACAGGGGAAAGCGGAAGGATCCGTCCGTGCCAGCCTTTCCTTCCAGTCCATCCTGCTCTATATCGATATGTACTACAAAGCACTGCGGACGAATGCTGACTTCTTCACCGCTTCTCCTGAATCGCTCAGTGAAGAATGGTCGGACTTGTTTTTTTATGGTTTAGCAGGAATGGACAAGGATCACCTATAAAAGTAACAAAAGGAAGAGACCCGGCATCGCCGGCGTTTCTTCCTTTTTAAATTCATCCTAATAAGAGGAAATTCATTAACGCAGTTTTCTTACATACCAGCGGATGACATCGTTGATGCGGCTGCCGAACAGCTTCTCTCTCCAATATAGATCCGCCGTCTGTGAAACGACGTTATTCCGTGCCGGATAAGGGTGGAGAACATTAGAAATGGACTGGAACTTCTTGTTCAGTGCCTGAACCGTCCCTACTTCCTGCATCCACTCCCCGGCACCGGCACCGATGGCATGGGCACCGACGATCTTACCACTCTCCGTAGTCAAAATTTTAACAAGACCGTCTTTTCTGCGCTCGGCCATAAACCGATCGTTGTCGGCCAGTTTCATTTTAAACGTCAAAAGTTTATCTCCATATTGTTCTTTTGCTTCCGATTCTGTAAGTCCCAAATGGTATATTTCCGGATCGGTATAGACGACCCACGGCACCTTCGCATACGATGCTTTCCGCGAAAGTCCCAACACGGCATTCGAGACGGCAAGCTTCCCTTCCATCCCTGCGACGTGGGTAAACGGCATCGAGCCATTGCAGTCGCCGACGGCATAGATATGCTTGGCAGAGGTTCTCATTGCATGATCCACATCTATGTGTCCTTCCACTACATTCACTCCCGCTTTAGGCAGACTGAGCTTCTCTATATTCGCTTGCCGACCTGCAGCAACCAAAAGCGCTTCGGATTCAACCCTGAGGGTCCGGCCGTCTTTCCTGTAATGCACAATCGTTTTTCCATCTGCCTGCTCCACACGCTCAATCTTTGCGCCGGTAAGGACGGTCAATTCTTCCTCCATGATCCGGCAGGCTGTTTGGGAGATTTCTTTGTCCTCTTTGGACAAAATCTGATCCGCTCCTTCGATGATGGTAACATCAATACCGAGACGGCTCATAGCTTGTGCCAGCTCGGCGCCGATTACCCCACCACCGATCACGACTAGAGAATCCGGCCGTGTCTTAAGGGAGAAAATGGTCTCGTTCGTCAGATAGTCCACCGCATGCAACCCGTCTATCGGTGGAACGGCCGGTGAAGACCCGGTGGCGATGACAAAACGCTTGGCCGTTATTTTCCGATCTCCCACGCGCAGAGTATGTTCATCTTCAAACGCAGCCTCTGCTTCAAATATATCAATGCCGAGATCGATGAATCGTTCTTTGGAATCATGCTGCTGTACATCCTCCACCGCTTCGGACACACGGTCCATCACCTTTTTGAAAAGACGATCATACTCATTCGGTGTGAGTTCTTTGAAACGGGAATGGTCGTAGACCTCTTTGGCTGCCTGGATCAATGCTTTCGACGGCATACAGCCGTAATGTAGACAATCTCCTCCAAGCTCTGTCTTCCTCTCGATCAAAGCGACATCAGCTCCGAAGTTCGCTGCACCTGCAGCTACCGTCAATCCACCGGACCCTCCACCGATGACCGCAACCTGATAATCGAATGTCATAACTCCTGTCTCCTTACCTGCTCATATTTCTTTGATATCTCCTGCATCCGTTTCTTATTGACACCGAAGTCTGAGTACCCGACCCTCGATGCAGAGCGGAAATGGATGACACGTTCATCCGGATCGAAGTAAAATTCCACGTCATCCTTGAATTTTAATACCTTGGTAGTTACAACCGTATGAATGTAGTGGTCCTCCTCTATTTCCACCTTCGTCCGGTCCATATCCCCAAGGACATTCATGATATGTTTTTTTGATGTCTCTAAATCACGGGTGAACGGCAGCGGACTCATCCGTTTCTCTTCCTGATCCGCCTGGGTGGAAACACAGTTCGGCTTATCCGGGCATGCCGAAAGCCGTCCGCTTTTCACACCAATGTAAGAATCCTTCATTCGTCTTCCTCCTTTTCCAGCAGTTACCTATATATTCACTCAAATCCAAAGAAAAAAACACTCCTGTATAGATCAGGAGTGTTCATCGTTCCGGTTGTTAGGAGCCGGGTCCTTACTTTTCTCTTCTTTTTTCTGTTTTTTCAATTTGTCCGTTTCAGGTGCAGGATCATGGTCGTCTTTCTCCGGCTTCTCAGGATTACCTTCCGGACGATCCGCTTTCCCTTGTTTCCGCTCTGGAGATTTGTCTTTATCCTTCCGATGTTCCACCGAAGGTTCTTTTCTTTCCTTCTCCGGCACATTCGGATTGATGTCCCGCCCCTTCACCTTTTCGTCAGGGGGATCTTGCGGTTGCGCGGGATCGGACAATGGTTTGTCAGCATTCATCCCTTCCGGTTCTGTTGGAGAAGTCGAATGAGGATTCTTCTTCTCTACATTCGGAAGTACTGGGATTTCCACAGGGACAACAGACTCTTCGCTGCCTTCAGAAGACTCATCGTCGTTATAAAAGGATTGAATAATTTCTTTATCGTCATCTTCGATGGCTACCGCCTGCGTCTCTGCTTCTTCCTCTGTAGAATCGTCACTCAATCGATCGGCAAGCAGTTCGTTCACCGTCTCTTTGCCTTTCTCTGCCTGACGCCTTAAATCGTCAGGGACAAGGAAAGTCGCTACAGACAAATGTTCTTCCTGCTCTGTTAAGTATTCTTCCATTTCTTCTGCATAATCATGATCATATTCAGACTGTAAATAACTGATTCCAATCAACACTTGATTGGCTTCATTGACATACCCCTTTTCGTGACTTTTATTGATTAAATCAAACGTCACTTCCGAGGCATCTCTCTTCTTCCAATCCCCAAGAGAAGCGACAATCTCTTCCGCTTCTGCATTCTGAGGGGTTATATCCAGCACCTGCATGTGGTCATTCAATTCAAGTTCCACACTCGGATTGATGTCAATATTCATATAGGCATACGCTTGATTGCTTCCGTACCAGGAATAGGCAGGAAACAACGCCAGAAGGAAAATAATACAAAAAATGGCCACTTTCATATGATTATGACGCTTGACACAGGACCAAAGAACCATTCCCTTTCGAGGTTCCACTACAGAGAATTGGACTTCCATTCCGATCTCAGCGCCAGCCATTTTATGAGCACGATGGAACTGGCCATCTTTTGTCATGACAATCATGTAACGTTTGCTCTGCTCCATGACAATACCTTTTCTCACATACCCACCCCTTTCAGATAATCTTTGAGATAAATGTAATCCCCGTTCAATATGAGTACGAGTGCGATGATGAATTTACGGTTCCTTTCCAACGTTTTCTTGCTGACGTCGACTTGATGCACGAGGTCTTTGATAGGCAGTCGGCCTTTCACAATGACCTGGTTTCTCAAATGCTCGTCTTCGAAGACGAGTCGTGCGACCTGGACTGCTGATTCTCTGGCATCCCGGTGCTTCGGCGACACGTCGATCAGTTCATCGAAGGAAAGTTTGTATTTCTTCAATTCTGCTTTGAATTCCAGGATTTCTTCCTTTCGATGCCACGCCTCTGTCTCTAGAATGTACCGATCTTTGGCCGCTGAGATCTCGATAGGATTCTCCATCTGTTCGTCGTCGTGAAAGTCTTCATCCAACGAAGTTACGGAAATCCTTTTCTGTTCATTACGGATATGATCAATAACTTTTCGTTTAATAACGAGACGGGCGAAAGAGAGGAAGGAGCTTCCCTTATCACACGAATAGGACTGGATCGCTTCGTTGAACGCAAGCAGTCCGATACTGAATTCATCATCTCTCGCAGGGTCGATATATCTCTTGCATACTTCAGAAACACTTTTGGCGATGAAAGGTTGATACTGTTTAAGCATTTCGTTCCGCGCTTCGTCATCCCCCTGCTTAGCCGAAGCTACTTGTTCATCCAGGGAGGTGTCGTCATTTTTGGAAAAAAGACGTTTGATCAACCTTTATCACCTCCAGCTACTACTATTTTCGTCTTATTTGTGTCTTTTCTGGGTGTCTCAAACCATTTTTATTTCAATTATGTTACAGCTTTGTATCAACCGGTGTTTCTGAAGTATGCCGTTCGTCAGGCAGGTAAAAAAGTATTGTAAGCAAGCATGACCATTTTACTGAATAAGTGTATGACGTTCCACCACATCTGGTTTACATTTTGTTAAATAAACATTTCAAAAAATAAGTCCTTTGTACCCAATCCACTCCATTATCATCCATGTGAAGAAAGGAATGCACAGCCTGGCATCGCCATTTCCATCCTTGAACACGACTTAACAGTTGGTTTATCTGTGGAAGAACTGGGTTATATCTTAAGTGTATCTATATCGGACATAACAAAAAAACGACTCATAGAAAGGAGGAATCACTTTATGAGAGCGATACTCTTGAATTGCAGTTTGGAAAAAGGCAGCAAAGAAACCGACACGGAGCAGCTCCTTGATGCAGCGGCACGGATTTTCCAAAAAGAAAAAATTGACGTTGAACGGATTCATCTTCGAGATTTCCACATCGAATTCGGAATTACCCAAAAGCTGGATCAGGAAGAAGACTGGCCGTTCATATTCGAGAAGATCTTAGAAGCAGATATCATCCTGCTTGGGACACCGATTACAATGGGGGACAAGAGCAGCCTTGCCTCCCTCGTGCTTGAAAGACTCCAAGGCTACCATCAAATGACGAACCAGAAAGGCCAGGGGGTCTTCTACAATAAGGTAGGTGGAGCGATTATTGCCGACGGTGGCTACGGAGGATCCCAGGCCGCTGCTCAATCCATCCAGTACTATCTGTCGATGCTAGGTTTCACCCTGCCTCCCCACTCCAGTGCCGTCTGCCAAAAGCACGATCACAGCAAAGACCAAATCGACAAAATGACTTATAACCTCATACACTTCGCCGAAATACTAACCTTCCATCCGATTCCCGTTACAGGGAACCGGATCAGAAAACAGGTAACGGCGGAATAATTCCACGGAAAAAAGGAACAGCCGGTTTCTCCTGCTGTTTCTTTTTTCATGGACTTTCCCCTTTTTCCAAATAGTATTCAATGGGAACGGCCAGGCCGACGCGTCCTTCATCCGGATCATCAAGCGTCGCAAACACGACACCGATGACTTTCCCCTCCTGATTCAAAACCGGGCTACCCGAATTACCTCTGTAGACGGGAGCATCCATCATCCAAACCGGGACTTCCCAATTGGAGAGCTGTGTGTACCCGATCAATACTCCTTCATTCGCTATATTAGTGAAGCTGAGGGGATTGCCGATGAAGGATACCTTCTCATTCGTCCTGCCGGCACCTTCCTCCGCCAGTTCCAAATAAGGAAGCCCGGAGCCTTCGATTCTGAGCAGGGCCAAATCGATGTCCGGGTACCTTTTCACTACTTCCGCTTCAAATAACCCTTCCTCGGTGAATGCAACCGCGATCCGCTTTTCCCCTTCGATTACGTGATGATTGGTAAGAATTAGACCTTTTTCTGATACAGCAAAACCAGTACCTCGACTCTCTCCCGCTTCCACGACGACAACCGCTTTCTTTCGGGCGGCAGTATCTTCGTCTGTGGACAATTTCGCTGAGGTGACTAAGAAATCAAGGGCCGGGATCGAGAAAGTATTGGGAAGAACGGCGATGATGTTAATGACCATCACCCCTGCTACCAGCCAGAAAATCCATTTTGGAAACGGACGTTTAGACTGATGGCTTTCTTTTTCCATTCTCGCCTTCTCCCATGCCTTCCGCTTTTCCTCTTGAACCAGCTCGTACAACTCATCCTCATCTATCTCTTCATATAAATCTTCATCTATAATATCTATTTCATCTTTGTCATGCTCTTTCATGAGACGTCCTCCCATGTGCAGCAGTCAAGGCATTCCTTCCTATCATGGAATGCAAGTATCATTGTACCATGAATTACGTAAAAGACGTGCTCATTTATGCAGCTCTCGAAAATTCGACAAGAATTCAGGATTTTTTGTATTACCCGGGAAATATGCCTTATCGCATACTCTTCCCGACCAGGATGACAACAGCTAAGAAAAACACGATCAAGGAGACAAATACGATGGACAGCAGTCTCGATACATTCGCTCTCTTCACTTCACTCCAGCGCACCGGCCGGATACCGCTTATAGAAAAAATGAGGACAGCAGCAAGCAGAATGGACATAATATTAACCGCTACTAATAAGAAAGCTCCGTACGCAGCTTGAAAGGCTCCATCACCAAGAGACATCCCCATTGCGACGGAAGGTGGCAGCAGTGCAACAGCGACCATAACACCGACAAGGTTACCGGACAGGCGATTCAGAAACGCGAGTGCTCCTGCCGCTCCGGAAGCTACCCCTAGAAAAATGTCCAGGATTTCCACCTTTGTCCGCTCCAGATACTGAGCATTATGCATTCCCATATCGGTAAAATATCCGAAAGCCACCGATATGACCAATACAATTGCCACCCCGTACAAGGAGGTCAAACCGGAGATAAGAAGACGCTTATAATCTCCCAGGATCGAACTGAAAGCTACAGCTATGACAGGACCAATCATTGGAGCAATCACCATCGCTCCGATGACCACCGCTTCACTGTCTTTCAAAAACCCAACCGTTGCGACAATGGCTGACAATATGATTAACAAAGTATAATTCAATGTGATTTTACTGCTCTTTTCCACACTATCCATCAGCTCCTGCCGGCTTGCTCGAAGGAGAAGACGTTTCTCCTCCTCCTTCGTCCCCTCATTCTCCCGATCCGCGTCCTCTTCAACTGTTTCCCTGGATATGTAGGTCTGTACGGGAAAAAGCATCGTTTCGAACCCATCAATAACATTGGAAATACTCTCCAAATAATTCAGGATGGACTCGACTTCATTCGTGTCCGTCAGCATCCGAATCAGCTTTCTTTCTTCAGGCTCATCGGAAACCCAATAGGAACGGTGTGTATATTCTTTTAATTTCTGATCAACTTTTTGGAAGTGACGATCAGGAATATAGGCTTCAATCAGTTGCAGACTCATGAGAAATCACTCTCCGATTTTGCATTAATTTCTCATAATGTCCCCCTTATTCCACATACTAATTCCAACTAAGAATAAGAGGCGGGTGAGTAAGAATTGGAGAAACTTCTGTTAAGCACTGAAGAATATAAGGAGACTATGAAGAAGAAATTCAATAATAGTACGGACCTTATCCAGAAGGTCTTCCATATTAAAGGGCAGGCAATTGTCGTCCAGTTCATTTCTTACCTTGTCGACAGAGAAAGACTCGAACGTGAAATCTTAAATGCCCTTACTGCCTCCCCTAAACGCTGGACAAACGATGCCTTGATGAATAAGATACCGATCGCTGCATCGGAATGCGTATGTTCTGTAGATCAAATTACCCAAAAAGTGTTGCACGGAAGTATATCCGTTTATATCGAAGGGGAAAAAGAAGCCGTAATTTTTGCGTTACCAAAACTGGACGATCGAGGATTGAACCGTGCTGAAACCGAGTCTCTCGTGTTCGGACCTCAAGTCTCTTTTACAGAATCATTAAACACCAATTTGAATGTCGTACGTTGGCGGCTGGACACGGACGATCTCGTTATGGAAAAGCTGATCGTTGGAGAAAGAATTCCTTCCGAGGTCCGCATTGTCTACTTAAAGTCGATGGCGGATAAGGAAAATGTAGCTACCTTCCGGGAAAGAATTAAGAACCTGCAAGTAGATCAGATTGAAGATTCCAGCGTACTGGGGCAGCTGATTGAGGACTCCTCCACCAGCGTCTTTCCTCAATTAATATTTACCGAATTACCGGACCGTTTCTGTAATTCGATCGTAAAAGGAAGAGTCGGGGTGATGGTGGATAAAAGCCCGACGATGCTGATCGGGCCTATGTCTTTGTTCAGCTTCTTCGAATCGACCGAGGATCTGTATATGAGGTGGAACATGGGATCGTTCATTCGGATGCTGCGTTTTATTGCCATGGCCATATCCATCATCTTGACACCAATGTACGTTGCGGCCCTCACTTATCATTATGAGATCATTCCGAGTACTCTGCTCGTATCGTTAGGCCAATCGAGAGCTACGGTTCCATTCCCGCCCGTACTGGAAGCACTACTACTCGAAATTCTCATTGAATTGTTAAGAGAGGCGGGAGCTCGACTGCCGACGAAGGTCGGACAAACCATGGGTATTGTGGGCGGTATTGTCCTTGGCCAGGCTGCCGTCCAGGCAGGGTTCACCAGTAATATCCTTATTATTATCATTGCATTAAGTGCCCTTGCTTCTTTCACCGCACCAAGCTATTTAATGGGGACGGCTGTAAGGATCATACGGTTCCCCATGATCATACTGGCTGGAATGTGGGGTCTCGTTGGAATCGTATTCGCCTTATCCTTCCTTATCATCCATCTCTTAAAACAAAAGTCTCTCGGCCGCCCTTACCTTGCTCCAATCTATCCCTTTCAGTGGAGAGACTTTAATGATTCCTTATTCCGGGTACCTTTCCAGAAGAACAGCCGGCGCCCGGTAAGTACCATGCCGCAGGATCCAACGAGATACAACAGCAGTAAAGCCGAAGAGCATAAAGATGTGAAGTCTCCATGAATATTAATATTCGATTAAATCCAGATAAAGCTGTCCATGCCTTCTACGTCTTTTTCATCATCCATACCTGTCAAATCGGTGCAGGGTTAATGGGTGTTCCAAGAATCTTATTTTTGGAGGCAGGAGTGGATGCCTGGGTTTCGGTACTGGTTACCGGTGCTTATATGCATGTGCTTGTCCTCCTGATGCTGACCATTCTTCGAAATTATGAGAACACGGACTTGATCGGTGTCCAAGTCGATTTGTTCGGACCCTGGATCGGCAAAGGCCTCGGTGTCCTGTATATCCTGTATATATTTTTGTTACTGTTGACAGTCATGAAGAATTACATTGAAGTGGTTCAGGTATTTATTTTCCCGCAAATCCCTATATGGCTGATGAGTGCTTTCATGCTGATTCTGATGGTTTACAGCATCCTGGGAGGATTCCGAGTTGTCGTAGGTACCAGCTTTCTCTTCTTTTTCTTAACCATCTGGCTGGTGCTTCCCGTCTATAAACCAGTGACGTTTATGGACTGGAAGCACCTCACCCCTATTTTCATGAGCTCCCCAATGGAGATTCTCGCCGGGGCGAAACAAGTTGCTTATTCTGTATTAGGGCTGGAAATCTTATTTTTCATCTATCCTTACATCCAGAACAAGAAAAAAATTGCAGTGGCAGCTCATGCCGGTGTATTCTTTACGACGATCCTCATTCTGCTGGTGACGGTCGTCTCCATCGGCTACTTCAGCCCGGATGAATTGAAGGAGACCGTCTGGGCGACACTTTCGTTGTTTAAAATCATTAGTTTTTCCATCATAGAGCGCTTCGATTTTCTCGCAGTAGCCTTATGGATGATGGTCATCATTCCGAACGTTGTCCTTTTCGGATGGATCATCATCCACTCTTTGAAGCGGCTGTTCAGCTTCCCCAAGAAGCCGAGCCTCTATATAACAGCATTGATGCTATTCTTCTCCTCTATACTTATCGAAGAAAGAATAGGTATCAACTACCTTACCTCCATCACAGGAGAAGTAGGTTTCTGGGTTGTATTTATCTATCCATGGATTCTATATGTCGGATTACTTCTTAAGAAATTGTTCAGGAAGGGGAAGTCCAATGAAAAAATGGGTCATTCTTAGCATCTCCCTTCTTTTGTTATGCGGATGCATTCCTAAAAGCTATATTGAACAGCTAGGTATTATTACGGCCGTGGGATACGACTTACTTGATGACCAGCGGCTCCGAGGAACAATGGTTATGTATGAATTTGATCCGACGGCTACCGGCACTTCCCAAGTAGTTTCTGCAGAAGCGGAAACATCAAAGGGTTTGCGCGCGGCAACCGATCACATGACAAGTCATAAACTCGTTTCGGGGCAGGTCCGTTTAGAATTGTTCCAAGATAAGCTGGCAGCCAACGGCATGATGAAGTATATGGATACGTTGCAACGGGACGCGAAAATATCCGATATGGGATATTTGGCAGTCAGTACGGTTCCGACAAGCCAACTGCTCCAATCCAACAATTCGGAGGATAAACCTAATACAGGAACGTATATCCAACGCTTAATTGAAAAAAGCATAAAAGATGAAACTATTCCTAATGCTTTAATGACGTTCTTCATGAGGGAATATTACGATGACGGCATCGATCCGGTTCTTCCCGTTTTATCCATGAACCAAAGCAAAGCGATTATTCAGGGGGTCGCTTTGTTCCAGGACGACCGCTTTGTTTCTATATTAAATGAAAAAGATGTCTTTTATTTAATGTTGATGAAGAACGAATTTGAGTTTGGGGAGTTTCAAATAGAGCTGCCGTCCGATTCACTGAATGATCACTTAAAGGAAACGGGAACGATTTCTACAACAAGCGGGAAACTTTTGTTATCCCTTCATGAGTTGGACACCGATAAAAAAGTAAAAGTGACAAAGGGCGATCCCACCCGCTATACGATGGAGATCGATATGAAAGCACGTCTCCTGGAAATCACAAAAGACATCGATTTAAAAGAAGAGAAAGCGATCGAAGCAATCGAAAAAGAATTGGAACAGGCAATAACAAAACGCTTAAAAGAAACGATGGAGATTTTTAAAGAACTGCAAGTCGATCCTGTAGGCTTTGGAGCAGAATATAATTCCAAAAACCGGACGAACCGTGTGAAGAAAGAAAACTGGAAAGATCAAATTCAAGATTTAAACGTTGAATTTAAGGTTAACTTCCGTTTGGTCCGATACGGAATATCCGAATAATAAAGACCGCTGCCATATGGCAGCGGTCTTCATACTTCACGCTATTTTCGTTTATCATCCGCCAGTTTAGGCAGAGGCATCTCAAAGACGAAATAGGATAAAACACGCAGCAGGATCGGGTACAATGCCAATACACCAAGCAGGTCTCCAATCCCACCAAGTAAGTCCGTTAACAACATAAGTCCAGAAAGAACAGCCATTAAAAGAACGGTAATCAGCCCGACTCGACCATTGATTGGTGTCCACGTTCCTGCGATAGTTTTTGTATCCTGCTCCATTTTTTCAAAACAGCGGTAATGATAAGGGCGGATGCGAAACCAGTTTGACGCCGTTACCAGTTCATCCCTATCCCTGATTTCTTTATAGCAGTAGCGACACATGTTTGTTTTCACGAAAGATCTACTCCTGAAATAGATATTTTTTCATCAGCAAACATTCATTGCCACTATCATTATACCGCAAAACATCCATAACTCTAAGCATTAACATTATACCTCGTCCGCTCTGTTCCAAATCATCAAGCGTCGGAAACCACTGCTTTACATCACCGGCCAGGTGATAAGATCTCCAATCAAATCCTCCTCCATGATCCGATATACGAACAATCAATCGCGTATTCAAAAAGCGCAGGTTTAAATAAATAGGATAATGGCTTTTTTTATCATGGCCGTATGTCCACGCATTCCAAACCGCTTCGCTGATGGAAGCATCCACCAGAAGTTGGTCGTGTCCGTAGAACTTCGCTAGATAGGGATAATACCTTCGACGGACGGACTTCAACTCTCTCGGATGTCTTATTTTCGCTTCTATTGATGTCTTCATAATTCAACCTCTCCTCCGCTGAGTCGATGATTGTAAATTAGACCTGAATGATTGGTTCATTCATCTATTCCCTTATCCCCGGGATTTCAAAAGGGGGATTACGGTTATTTTACAAATATCGGAAGACTCAGCAACAGGAGTGAATCATTGGAAAGTGAATATGTCTGACAATCGTGCCTGAACAAATGTCTCCTTCACAGAATTACGGACACCTCTGATGATCAAGTGCCCACCCTTCTCCTGCAAACGTTTATACCCCGTTACCAGAATACCAAGGCCGGCACTGTCCACCACCAGCGTATCTGACATATCTACCGTAAGATAGGTTTCTCCTTTTTCTATCCTATCCAGCATAGCACTGCGAAAGTCAACGATATCTCGAATATCGTCCTTAACAGGGAAACGGATGGCAGCTCCTCGATTAAGAGGCTTGATTGTTCCGTTCATTTCGACGCCCCCTTTCTGTTTCAAATAATGGTGAAACGGTTGCTTCCGTATGTTTGGACGTTTCAAAAACTCTCAATTCATCCGTCAATTCTGTTGCCATCCGGCTCATATGGTCGGATGTTCCGACGATATTGGCTATGGAAGTATTAATTTCCTTCGTACGAAGGTCCATTTCCCTGGAGGAGATGGCAGTTTCGTCGAGAAAATGACCAAGGCTTTTGATTAAGGAGAGAATATCGGCACTCGTTGCCACTTTTTCTCCTGTCACTATTTTAATCTCTTTCAACTCTGCTTCCGACCGCTGGAAGGATTCTTCGATCTGCCGGAGGGAGTCGTCCGCTTGTCCAGCAAATTTCACTCCGTCTTCAATGAGCGCTACGCTTCGCTCCATTTCTTTCGATGCATCAGCGGTCGTATCGGTCACCTGTTTAACAACATCAGCGATTTCTGCAGCTTCCTTCGTGGACTCTTCCGCAAGCTTCCTCACTTCATCGGCAACAACAGCAAATCCTCTACCGGAGTCTCCAGCCCTTGCCGCTTCAATCGCCGCATTCAATGCAAGCAGATTCGTCTGTTCAGCAATGTTTGAAATCGTATCTACCATTCGGTTAATCTTGCTGGAGAAATGATGAAGGTTCTCAATCTCTACTTTCGTTCTGGCATTTTGATTCTTGATCCCATGCATCGTCTCAAGGACAGTTTGTACGGCGCTCTTCCCCTCCTCCGCAGCTTCCACAGTAGCTTCTGACGATTCTCTTGCCAACTCTGCCCTTTGTTTTGCAATCTGGATCAGGGAGGAAAGCTCCAAAAGACTACGCGATACCTCTCTTACTGTCACCTCCCCCTTTTCCGCTAGTTTTTGCAGCATATCCCCCTGTACCATCACCCGCTTGGACTGTTCCTCTACTTCATCTGCGGATGCTGCATTCTCTTCTGATGTCGCTGCTACCGATTCACTGGACTCTTTAAACGTCTGCACGACATTACGAAGCGTAGCGTTTAATCGATTAAAGGTTGCAGCCAGCCTGCCAAACTCATCCTTCGTCCTTATATCCATATCCTTTGATAAATCGATGGTCGACCCGTTCATGGATTTCATATGGGCCTCCAGTTCCTTCATCGGCTTCGAGATAACCTTCCGTATGCCGTAATACACAAAAGCCACCATAATAAACAGGTTGATGAGAATAGTAAAATAGGTTTGAATAAATGCGACGGCCGTTGGACCGAGAGCTTCTGCAAGCTCTGACTGCAGCAGAAAACGCTGGACATACGAAATCGGCGTCCCCATAAGCAGACTGAAGACGGTTGCTGCAACGACAACCAGCATAAGCTTCTTCGCTATACTCCATTGGGTGAATGCCGAACTACTTTTCTCATTCATATGATCAACTCCTCCTAAGACTTATGACTCATTTCCATTATAATAATAAACAAATACCCTATCTTCCTGCAGACAAACCACTTTTCTCTAAAAATTCATAAAATTAAAAAAATAACCCTTCACACCTTTTGGTGCAAAGGGTTATCGGTTATGATTAAACGATAACTTATGATTCATGGATATAGTTTGGTTCTGGATAAGAGGTATCCCTCTATAATTTATCTTCTCTGTTGTTCCTTAATTCTTGTCATCACTTTTTCTTTTGCTTCCTCACTTTGATAACTCTCCATAGCTGAGAGGATCGCTCGTTCTTCCTTCATCAATTTCTGCAGTTCTGCAAGAAAACGCTCGCTCGTCAATTCTTCCTCTTCCAGTTTTAACGCATAGCCCTGTTTTACGAAGGAGTCGGCATTTAAAATTTGGTCCCCTCTGCTCGCTGCTCTGGATAACGGAATGAGGAGCATCGGTTTCTTTAAAGCCAGAAACTCGAAGATGGCATTGGAACCTGCGCGGGAAACGACATAATCCGAAGCGGCGAATAGGTGCTTCAATTCATCTTGCACATACTCGAACTGGGCATATCCCTGTCTATGGATAGTGGAATCTTCGTTTCCTTTTCCACAGATATGGATGATTTGTACGTCCTTCAGCAAGTCGTCTAAGTTTTCACGGATGGCATCATTGATCCGCTTCGATCCCATACTGCCTCCCATGACCATAACGACCGGCTTCTGTTTATGGAATCCACACATCGATAACCCCTTCAAACGGTCACCGGTGAACAATTCTTCACGCACGACGGCTCCAATGAACTCGCCTTTCCCTTCCGGCAGATGCTGCATCGTTTCCGGAAAAGTCGCAAGGATTTTCTTCGCGAACGGGAACGACAGCTTGTTGGCAAGTCCTGGAGTATAGTCCGATTCGTGAATAACCGTCGGGACATTTTTAATTTTTCCCGCCATGACAACGGGAACAGAAACGAATCCACCTTTGGAAAAGATGACATCCGGCTTCCGCTTCGAAAGAATCCGGAGGGACTGCATCAATCCTTTCAATACTTTAAACGGATCCTTAAAATTTTCCTTCGACATATACCTGCGCAGTTTACCGGTGGATATTCCATGATACGTTACGCCCTCCAACGGCTCGATCAGCTGACGCTCAATTCCTTCATAAGATCCAATATAGTCTACATCATATCCTTGTTTTTGGAATTCCGGAATGAGGGCCAGGTTCACAATCACGTGCCCTGCTGTTCCACCACCGGTAAATAAAATCCTTTTATTACGGTTCATATTTCGTTCAACGTCCTTTCTGAGGTACTCAAAAGGTAGGCTGTTCAGCCCCGATATGCTATAATCCTCATGTTTCCTCTAAAAGAATTGTAACAGAAAAGAAGGGGTCCTATGTATGAAACAAAGACTTTAAAAGAAAAAATGAAATTGTTCTTCACGATTCTGGTACCCATCCTGATCACTCAAATCGGTTTGTATGCCATGAACTTCTTCGACACGATCATGGCAGGGAAAGCAGGTCCTGACCAACTGGCCGGAGTTGCGATCGGGTCAAGCATATGGGTGCCTGTCTTCACTGGTTTGAACGGAATTCTGATGGCTGTGTCCCCCATCGTTGCCCAGTTGAAAGGCGCTGGAAAATCAGGGGAAATCACCCATTCTGTCAAGCAGGGGATTTACCTTGCCATCGCCCTTGCCGTCACGGTTGCCTGTGTCGGATTCTTCCTGCTCGATCCTGTTCTTTCTCTCATGGATATCGAGCCAGAAGTGAATCGTGTCGCTAAATATTATTTGATTGCTCTCAGTGCCGGCATCATTCCTTTATTCATTTTTAACTTATTGCGTTCCTTTGTAGACGCGCTCGGAATGACGAAGATATCCATGCTGGTCATTCTGTTGACGCTTCCGACAAATGTCTTCTTCAATTACCTCTTCATTTTCGGTAAGTTCGGTGCTCCGGAGCTCGGCGGTGTCGGGGCAGGAGTAGCAAGTGCCATAACATATTGGGTCTCTCTCGGTGTAATCGTTATGCTTATACATAAGCTGCCGTCTATAAAAAAGTACGGGATATTCAGAAATCCTGTCCTCCCGGTTATGAAAGAATGGGCTGCTCAACTGAAAATCGGCATTCCCATCGGTTTTTCCATCTTTTTTGAAACGAGCATTTTCGCAGCTGTCACCCTGTTTATGACGGCCTATGATACGAACACAATTGCGGCGCACCAGGCAGCGATCAACTTTGCTTCCTTCCTTTACATGATTCCATTGAGCATCGCATTTACCTTGACGATTGCGGTGGGATTTGAAATAGGAGGAGGGCGGCACCAGGCGGCACGCGCGTATTCCTATCTGGGTATTACGTTTGCCGTTATGATGAGTATCGTCGCTGGTGTCATCTTGTTCACTTTTGATGATACGGTGGCTCGTCTATACAGCTCTGATGAGAAAGTGATCGAACTGACCAAGAATTTCATCTTCTTTGCTATTTTCTTTCAGTTATCCGATGGTTTCGGTGCACCTCTTCAAGGTATCCTGCGCGGGTACAAAGACGTGAACATAACGCTCATCATGGCATTCATCTCTTACTGGGGCATTGGTCTCCCGAGCGGTTATCTACTGGCGAACTACACAAGCTTCGGTCCCTACGGATATTGGATCAGCCTGACCCTTGGGTTGACAGCCGGTGCTGTTACCCTGCTTCTGCGCATGCTGCATATACAGCGCAGAGAAAGAAAAACCGCTCTTTCTACATAAGAAAGACAAAAAAAGCCGGCTCAGGATATGATCCTCAGTCGGCTTTTTTCTATTAAATGAACAATCCGGCAATCGTCGCAGACAACATAGAAGCAAGTGTGGCACCGATCAACAGTTTCATACCGAAACCGGAAACGCGCGCACCCTTCTCTGCATCAATTCCCTGTACCGTACCTGCAATGATACCGATAGAGGAGAAGTTGGCAAAGCTTGTCAAGAACACAGTGACGATACCAATCGTCTTCTCAGACACAGCGTCAAGCATACCTTGGAATTGAAGCATAGCGACAAATTCGTTCGTCACGATCTTCGTCCCCATGATCGCTCCTGCATCGACTACTTCACTCATCGGGATACCCATAAGGATACCTAGAGGCGAAATGATGTATCCAAGCAGTTCCTGAAGGGTAAATCCATTGAAGACAGCTCCAAATACCGCGTTCACAAGCTCCAGGGAGGCGATGAAGGCGATCAGCATAGCTGCAACAATCAAGGCAATCTTACCACCATCAAGGGCACCGTTACCCATCGCTTCGAAGAAGCTCTTGGCATTTGATACGTCTTTCACGTCTACCTTGTCCTCTTCTTTAGGAACCTTGACCGGTGCAATCATCGAGGAGACGATCAATGCACTGAACATGTTAAGCGGCAGTGCCACAAGGATATATTGTGGAGGAAGCATCCCGAGATATGCTCCGACGATGGATGCGGAAACAGATCCCATCGCTGATGCACTGACAATGTACAGACGGTTATCATTCAAATTATGGAACTGAGACTTGATGGCAATCAACGCTTCCGATTGGCCGAAGAAGATACTGTTGACAGCGTTAAATGATTCTACTTTCGGAAGACCTGTAATTTTGGAAAGACCCCAACCGAGATACTTAATGATGAATGGCAAAATCTTCAAATATGTCAGCACAGACAAAATAGTAGCGAAGAATATGATGATCAACAGGACATTGAAGAAAAACACGCCGCCCTCTCCGATTTCAAAACCGCCGAGGACGAAAGCGACCCCTTCGGATCCGTAACCGATCAGCTTGTTGAAGCCGGTAGAGATCCCGTCAATGATGATTCTCCCGATTTCCGTATTAAACATAGACCACGTGATGATCAACTGAACGGCGATCATAATCACGATGCCCTTATAATTAATGTTCTTACGATCATTGGACATTAAAAAAGCGATCCCGAGAATGACCGCAACAGCAAGAATACCTAAAAGAATATCCACAATAAATCCTCCCCTGATGTTGTTGTTTTGACCCTTATGAAAATGCTTACACAAAGTAATTCTATTATGGATTTTATCAGGTTGTCAGACGTCATGCAAGGCTTATTCGCAAGAAAAAAATATGGAAACGCTGACAAGTGTCTAGTCACATCTTAATATGTCTAAATTCGCAGATGTCATACTTGCATTTGTATAATAAAGGAATAAAGTCCTCCCATTTTCTACAAATAAAATACCCCCGCCGATGGTCAGTCGACGGGGGCTATACCTTAGGGGAGGTATAGTGATGTATGAATGAATGGCAGGGGTCCGTCATTTGGCACTGGATGAGAGCCCCTCCCGGTCCATTACTTCCTCTATGATTCCCTATACAGACGAGCGAGCTTGCTTAAAGGTTTCACTTTTTGCACATTTCTAATTGATGATCCCGTGTTGGACAACCTTCACGTTGATATGGGGTTCTATTGTTATCTTCGGGTACTCTTCTTCCCAGTTCAGTTTCTTCCAATCTTTATTATGATAAGCTCTTACACGCCTTCCAATACCCAGGACGTCGCTGTTAGCCTCTTGAATGGTGGAAATAATGTCTTTCGATTTCTCTGTCAACACTTTTTCAAGCTCCTTCTCAACCATTCCGATTTTGCCTTTGACGTAAAGATGATCGGAAGGGTATTCCACAATCTTCACCGATAAGTTCAGATTGATTTTCACCTTCACTTCCCCGTCTACTACGTCTATTTTCATCTTCCGGTCATTCTTCAAGACGTGAACGGTGACATAATTAAGCAGATCATCATCTTCCCCGTCGGATATCTTTTCCGTAAGCCTTGCCACATTTCCCATTTTCCCTTCGAGAAGCATGTAAAGGACCGTCAAAGAAGAGTCGATTTTCTTTCCAGTGTAATGTTTTCCGTGAAAGAGTCCCATCCCGGTAATGATCAACAGCTGCCTGTTTTCATCTACCGCCATCGTCGGCACAGAGAAATCAACGCCCGGTTCCAGAATTTCAGCGTTCAGCATCTGTAGATTTTCCCCGGTTGTATGGGTGGCGGCAACTCCAGCTTCGATAATCCCGCTTAAATAGTTGCTGATCCTCATTTCATTTTCATTCTTCACATTCAGAATTCCTTCGGCAGTTGTACCATCTGCAATGACTAAAGCGGCATTCAAATTACTGTTCGGGTTACGGTAAAGTTCATCCAAAACGGGATACATATTCTCTTTCGCCAGCTCTTCTCCGAGCACGATGACGCGCAGCTTGGAGGGATCGAACGATTCCGATATCATCTGGTCAATTTTATCCCTTCCATCCCTGGGCGTATGAGCATCGGTGGAGATGATCTGCACCTTTTCTGCCCCCGGTCCATCCAACCCTCTTTCCACAGTCGGA
The DNA here is from genome assembly GCF_000469135.2 of Bacillus sp. SB49. Taxonomy (NCBI): domain Bacteria; kingdom Bacillati; phylum Bacillota; class Bacilli; order Caryophanales; family Bacillaceae; genus Bacillus; species Bacillus sp. SB49. The sequence goes on along the minus strand of NZ_CP048117.1, from coordinate 1,001,033 downwards.
ATGGAAACGGTCTGGCGGATTTCCTGCTCCTCCCCTTTATCCAATCCCATGGAAAGGACCAGCTTCATATTCTTAAACTGACGTTCATCCCAACAGCCTGTCAGCAGAAGCAGACATGCGAGTGCTATGATGCATCGTTTCATACGTTCAGCCCTTTCCTTTCTTCCGTTTTTTCGCAAGATAACTGAATGGGAGCATAATAAATGGGAGCATCAGGGAAAAGAAATAACCGGCGTAGACCACGAACTTGTTAAAGGTTTCTACTTTTGTGATGTCAAACCCCATATACATCGTAATGACAAAAATGACGGAACTAATCAATACAATATGCCGGACATTTCCTTTCTTCATGAACGTATGCTTCAGTCCAAGGCTTCCCATATAAATGTAGGTGGCAAAGGACGTAGCTACGCTGATAATCCAAATCGATATGAAAAACAGATCAATTCTTGCTATGATTGGCAGTTCAAAAGATTTCAACATGTATAAGAGCGGTTCCGGAATGGTCGTCAATTCCATTGAGCTGAAGAAAGTAAAGCTTGCGAAAACGGTAAACAGGTAAAACCCGGTGACAAACCAGTGCGCCTTCACCATCGTCTTCAGTCGCTGCTTCGGTGTTCCTTCCACCTTCGGAAATATAACAAGGGAAACGATAAATCCAAAAAAGGAAAGGACGGCTTTATCCACCCCTTTGAGAACCCTTCCGACACCTTCCTCAAAAACGGGGAGAATATACATGAGGTTCATTTCTTTCATGGAATAAATAACAAGCGCAATCAAAATGATAAGCAGGAAAGACAGCATCGTATAAAGTCTGGCTACCACAAGAAGGCCGCCCGCGACCAAATAGCCGCAAATAAGAATCATTAACAACGACAGCACCCATAACGGGGTGTTGGGCAGGACCCAAACACTGATCATCCGCCCGTACAAGAGAATGATCAACGTGCCGACAGCAAGGAAATAGAGTACATAGAGAAAGCTGAGCCCTTTACCGATCCATTTGGAGAAGATAAGTTCGTTAATTTGAAACAAGTTGTCCTCCGGATGGTTTCTTGCTGTCAGCCAGATGACAAATACCACGATTTGTATAAGAATCGCGGCAATAATCAAGGAAATCCATCCGTCCTGTTTGGATGCATTATGAAGCTCATGGGGAATAGACAGCACCCCGACCCCGATTTGGGTTTGAATGATCATGAAAAAGAACTGCCGCTGAGACAGTTTCTGCTCCGGCTTAGGATTCGCCTGACTCTGAGGTATCGTTTGCTCTTGCTTGTTCTTCTTTTTCGTGCTCAATTTGCTTCCACTCCCTAGACGATTTAAAGGCGACAGGATCAATCGAGTGAGCGTCTTTCGGTCTTCGTTTCATCATCGGCAAAGGTACGCGTACGAACGTATCTTTGAGGTCTACGATACTTAAAGGAGCCAGCGGCGCAAAATAAGGTACGCCGAAGGAGTGAAGTCTCGTCAGATGGACGAGGATGAACAGCATTCCGAAGACGATGCCGATAAATCCGAGTGTTCCTGCAAGCAGGATCAACGGGAACGTCAACAGGCGCAGCGTCGTACTGAGTTCATTTGACGGGACGACGAAGGATGCGATGGCCGTCAACGCAACGACGATGACCATCAGATTGGAAACAAGGCCGGCCCGGACGACCGCGTCTCCAATGACGAGACCGCCGACGATGCCGATCGTCTGTCCGATCGGCTGCGGCAGCCTGATCCCCGCTTCCCTTATCAGCTCGATGATGATGACCATCACCAATGCTTCCATAATCGGCGGATAGGCTATTTCATTGATCGATGACTTGACGGGGATGATGAGCTCATCCGGAATCACTTCAAAATGAAAACTGACGACAGCGATATAAAAAGCAGGCAGCGTCACAGCTATGACAAAACTGAATAAACGGATCAAGCGAATAAAGGTGCCCGTAAACCAGCGCATGTTGTAGTCATCCGGCGATTGATAAAACATGAAGAAGGTAGAAGGTGCAATCAAGGCCGTAGGACTTCCCTCAGCCATGATGACGACCCTCCCTTCCATCAAATTGGCCACTACCCGATCAGGACGTTCGGTATTAAGCATTTGCGGGAATGGAGAAACGGTCTGGTCTTCAATGAATTCCTCTACATATCCCGGACTGTGCACCATATCTGTGTGGATCGTCTTCATCCGTTTCTCAATCTCTTCAACAAGAGTTGGATCTGTAATTCCATCCATATATAAAAGACCGACATTGGTGTTGGTTTTCTTTCCGAGCTTGTAGTATTTAACCGTTAAATCCCTATGCTCGATCCTCTTCCTGACAAGGTTGATATTGATCATCATGTTCTCGACGAAGCCATCGTGCGATCCGCGTACTACTTTCTCATTGGCCGGCTCTTCCGGACTTCTATTGAAGGATGAGGTTACGTTAAACATCGAAATGCGGCGGCTGCCATCTTCCAAATAAATGGCATGCCCCCGAAGCAGCGTAACGATCGCTTCTTCAAGGTTATTGGTATGTTTACAATCCGGAATTTCCCCTATGCTGTCGACATTACCAAGTTGAACCGGCTCAAAGATCTTCTCATGAATCTTTTCCTGCTCACTCATGGATTCGAAGTACATTAAAGCCGCATTTCCCTTATGCATCACCCGTATTTTCAGGTCATTCGTTTCGTGGAAGGCATTCAAAATGTACTCCACATTTTCAGCGAGCTTCATTGTACTGAGCTGGACCGGCTCCTCGGCTTGATCAGCAATTTTCCTATCTGCAATTTTCGTATGATCTCCGAAAAATAATCGTTTTAAAAATCCCATATGCATCACCTACACTTAGATTGCCACCGCCATGGTAAAACTATACTGTCCTACGGGAAAATAGCAGGTATAAAAAAAAGCAACCACAGAAGTGGTTGCTTTAGAATCAATGACCCGGGAAGAAGGCCAGTTGAAGGATGAAAATAATGGCGAACATATAAAGAATCCAGTGTACATCTTTTCCTTTTCCGACTACAAGCTTCAGGATCGGATACGTGATGAAACCGAAGGAAATTCCTGTCGCAATGCTGGATGTAAGAGGCATGGACAATATAATGATGAAAGCCGGGAAAGCATCATCGAATGAACCCCAATTGACCTTGGCAAGTCCTTCCATCATGAAGCACCCGACGATGATCAAGACCGGCGCCGTAATTGCCGGAAGCCCTGATACAGCTCCGACGATTGGAGAGAAGAACATCGACAATAGGAACAGAGCAGCCACGACAAGCGTCGTCAGCCCTGTACGACCACCTGCTGCGACTCCAGAAGAAGACTCTACATAAGCAGAAGACGGACTCGTCCCGAACATGGCACCCACCGTAGTGGCAGAAGCATCTGCCATCAATGCGGCACGGGCACGCGGCAGGCTTCCGTCCGGTTTAATGAACCCTGCCTGCTCGGCCACTCCGACCATCGTACCTGTCGTATCGAAGATTGTAACGAGCAGAAAAGCGAATACGACGGTGTATAAACCGTTGCTGAATACGGCCGCAATATCCATATCCCAAAAAACCGGAGCAGGCGGCGTATCCACAAATCCGTTGATTTCAAGCTGACCAGTGAAAAAGCCTACAAGACCTGTCAGGAACATTCCGATGAACAGACCTCCTGTCACATTTCGTGCGATGAGGATCAACGTGACAATCAGTCCGAAGACGGTAAGCAGCTGTCCCGGCGCCGTCAGGTCACCAAGAGTCACTAACGTGGATTCGCTCGGCTCGATGATCCCACTCATGCGCAGCCCGAGAAACGCGATAAATAAGCCGATTCCTGATGTAATTCCATACTTCAAAGAAGGAGGAATAGCCTTAATCAACGTCTTGCGCAGACTCGTCATACTCAAGATAACGAAAAGAATACCGGAAACGAATACCGCACCGAACATAACGGAGTAGCTGACATCCTGCTGCACCACTTCCGTCACGAAGTATGCGTTCAATCCCATTCCGGGAGCTATGGCGATTGGATAATTGGCAGCAAAGGACATGATCAGCGTTCCGATCACAGCGGCAAGAATCGTAGCCATGAACACTTGCTGGAACGGCACCTCCGCACCCGACAGGATGACGGGGTTGACTACTATAATATAGGCCATCGTCAAGAACGTCGTAATTCCCGCAAGAATTTCCGTTTTGACGTTGGTCTGGTTTTGATCTAATTTAAAAAAACGTTTCATAGTCATGAACACCTGACTTTCTTTTATGATGACAACGTTCCCTATCATATACTTTTCACGAACAAAAATCAATATTAAAATTGTTAATGTTCGTGTTTAGCTTACAAGCAGTAAAAAAACCGGCAGAGCCTTCCTCCTTCTACCGGTTTTCGTTATGATATCCAGGTTTGTACCATGTCAGGATCTCTTCTGCCGTGTCCTTATCCAAATGGAAGCAACGCGCTACTGCCGGCCCTTGTCCAGAAGGGAGTGTACACCTTACACTGCCGAGATCTGCATTCTTTTGAAAAATGGTTTGTGTTATACGGGCAGACTGTATCCGGTGTTTCTTCATCAGAAACGTATGCCTGCTCCATGACCGGCTGCGCAGAGTCAGCTGCTGATTATCGATCCGCCACCCGGCATCACGGAAAGCCAGGTCGCCCAGTACGAGAAACAGAGGAAAGGAAATCATAGATAACAGACCGTATGGAAAGAAGAAAATACTCACAGCAGCGGAGCCGATCAGCGGGAACAAGGTATAAGTAATCAGGTACCTTCTTCTCCCCCGTTTCGGCGCCTTATTGTACACATCGTTCCATTGATACTCCGGCAGCACACTTTTCAATACCGCGGGCATATCTTTCTTCTTAATCAAAGGAAACAGATTCCACTTATGTTCTGATCCTTTATCAACGGTCCCGCCTGCACTAATCAGTGTCACACTGACATAGCCGATGGGCTGTCTGAGCATATTCTCGTCCACCCGGATCCCCTGTATTCGATTGATTGGAACAGTAATCTGTTTCTTCTCGAGAAGCCCTCTCGTTATGATGACATCCTCCCCCTCCAAAGAAACGGAAAAGCCGGCATAACGGATGAATGCAAGGAGAATGGAAAAGCCATATGCAAACACGAAGACACCGAAAACAAGAAGGGCTGCAAGAAAGAATCCGAAGCGGATCCACTGGATGAGCTGATCATACATCCAGCCCATAGGAAGTATGTCTGTCGCTTGGGACAAAAATACGGCAACGCCGGAAAGTACCACACCCGCTCCCCCGGAGGTTACAGCCATCAGCATAATGTCCTTCGTGTCCATTCGGAACAGATAGTTCCTCTTCTCCTCGTGACCTTGGATTAGAAGCGACTCCGATTCTTCCTTATGCGCTTGTACCAATAACGCTTCCAGTTCAAGCGCTTCGGACAATCGAATGGCAGTTAATTCCGCTTCCGCATTCCCAACGCTGGAAGCCGCTGTCTCTATGGACAGCTTTACTAAGCCGAAAGGTCGATGAACGATTCCCTCGGAATGATCGAGACTTTGAATCCGCTCCAAAGGTATGTACCGTTTCTTCCGGAAAATTAACCCGTATTCGATTCTAAGCTCCCCTTCTTCCACTCGATACGTGAAGCGCCACCACCTTATAAGCCCGGAAACAAACACGAGCCCAAAAATGCCGCCCCCGATAAGCAGAGGCATCCATCCCATATTACCCTTAACAATATTTCCGCCATTCAAGAAAAGAATAACGATTAAAGGAAAAAACGCATTTTTCAACAGGCCCCCGACATGAAGGAGAGCGGATAAAGGATGAAGGCGTCTCTTTTTAAACATCATCTTCGGCCACCCTTGCCAGCGCAGAAATGGACAACCTCAGCCTTTCCGCTTCCTTTTGATCAAGCGCCGGAATTTTATGAACGGTGGCGGCTGTCGAAATCCGAATGGTGGAAACCCCGAACTTCCTTAATAACGGCCCCTGTTCTGTATCGACATGCTGCACACGTACCATAGGTATAAGCGTTCGAGTCACAATAAAAATACCATGTTGGATATCAATATCCTTTTCGCTGACATGGTATTTCCAGCGCCGCCAACGCCAAACAGGAATCAGCCAGATCATAAGCACTACGTGCAGGAGCAATGTTCCTGCACCCGTGAAGACGAGCCAGACCGGCCATTGCCAAAGATAAACAGCAGTCGAAAGTGCAATGCAGATCAGGAAAAGAAGAAAAGCCTGAATTCCTCCATGAATTCTCCAGATAAACAAAGCTTTTTCAGATATGACCCGCTGCAGTTGCTGCTCCATCTCTCCACCTCCTCAAACGGTTTAAAAAAACCGGACATTTCGTCCGGTTTTTTCCCCTTTACTTTCCTTTAGATAATTCTTTAGACTTCTCTGTACATGCGTACATCCCTTGGATGATCGCATTTCGAAGACCTGCTTCTTCTAATTTCGTTACTCCGGCTATGGTCGTCCCCCCGGGGGTACAGACAGCATCCTTCAGTTCACCAGGATGTTTACCAGTTTCCCGTACCATCCGGGCGGAGCCTTCCACCGTCTGGGTAACCATCTTATACGCTTTATCCCGCGGAAATCCTTGAGCGACAGCTGCATCAGCCATGGCTTCAATAAGCATATAAATAAAGGCCGGTGCCGACCCGCTTACGGACGGGACAGCGTCCATCAGCTTCTCGGGAACGATTTCGGCTTCTCCAAAGCTCTCAAACACTTCCATTACGTCCGCCAACTCTTCTTTTGAAACGAGTTCATTCGGACATAAGGCACTCATCCCGGCACCTACCAAGGAAGGCGTATTAGGCATCGAGCGTATCACCTTGACATCACGGCCGAACGCATCCCTCATCGCCTGCAGAGTGATACCGGCAGCAATGGTAACGACCACTGTATCCGCCGGTACATCGTCTTTTATTTCTTTTATCACATCTTCATACACATATGGCTTGATAGCAAGAAACAGCAGGTCACATTCTCTGGCCAGTTGTTTATTGTCATGATTGATCTGAATCCCGTACTCATCGGTTACGAAGTCAATCGTTTCATCCGACAGGGCCGTTGCGGCTATCTCCTCCGCCTGGACGAGACCCGCATCAATCATGCCCTGAATCATCGCACGCCCCATTTGTCCGCAACCAATGAACCCAATCCGCTTATTCACCGTACATTCCCCCTTCATCTTTCCTTATTGTATAGGAAGAAGGTCGACTGTACAATTCCTTTCGGGTTGTTGTAAGTTTCTAGTAAAAATTACATATTTTCTAGAAGAGAGGTTTACAAACTGTTCTGGATTACCTATAATAGAAACTGTATTCTTCATATCATAGTGAAACGCCCAAAATATCATAGCTGCTACGAAAAAAGCTGAGCTGCCCTAAGCTCAGCTTTTTTCGTGTAGACAAACGAAACCGGACGGCCTTGGGAGCCATCCGGTTGAAAAGATTCATTTAACGACTTCTCCCTGCTCATTAAAAAAGTGCTTCATGGCATGGAACACATCCGCTTTCCTCCGAAGAATATAGTGCCTGAACTTCGGATGATCAATCGTTTTGTACGCCTGCATGAGACTCGAAGAGCGGTTATACTGATTTACTTCTCCATAACCGAACATCTGGGAAACTTCAATCAACTGATCGATTAACCCGAGGCAGCGTTTGTTGTCTGATGTTAAATTATCGCCGTCCGAGAAGTGGAACGGATAGATATTATAGCGGTCCGGTGAATATTTCGTCTCTATCAATTCCAACGCTTTGCGGTAGGCCGAAGAACAAATCGTTCCACCACTTTCGCCTTTCGAGAAGAAATCTTCCTCACTGACTACTTTCGCCTGTGTATGGTGCGCAACAAACTCTACTTCGACTGTCTCATAATTCTTCCCTAGAAAACGATTCATCCAGAAGAAGAAGCTGCGCGCCATATATTTTTCCCACTGTCCCATCGAGCCGCTCGTATCCATCATGGCAAGAACGACAGCTTTTGATTCCGGCTTTGTTTTTTCATTCCACGTTTTAAAACGGATATCTTCCGGATAAATCGGCGCAAAAGCCGCATCCCCACTCAATGCATTCCGCTTATACGCCTCCAACATTGTACGCTTCTTGTCAATGTTTCCAGTCAATCCGGTCTTCCGAATATCGCTGAACTCAATATCGGTCTGAATAATATTGTCTTTTTCTTTTTCATCAAGGTTGGGAAGCGTCAGCTCCTTGAACAAGGCCTCCTCCAACTCTGCAAGGGAAATTTCCGCTTCATAGTAGTCTTCTCCTGCCTGATCACCTGCTCCATCTCCGTCTCCAGGCTTTCCTTTTGACTGAGGAGCCTGGGCCACTACATCTCCGACCTGGCTGTCCCCGTCTCCTTGTCCTGCATGCTTATTCTTCTCGTAGTTGTATCGAATCTTATATTCATCAAGGGAACGTATAGGAATCTTTACGACTCGTTTTCCATTCGACATCACAATATTCTCTTCTGTAATAAGATCAGGAAGCTGCTTGTTCATGGCGTCTTTTACTTTTTCCTGATGTCGCCGTTGATCGTCGTAGCCTTTCCGATGGAGGGACCAGTCGTCTTCGGCGATTACGAAACTTTTCTCTTCATCCATATTTTTTCCCTCCTAATCGAGTATTACTTTATCGTATGCAGGTCCACGTCAATGGATGAAACTTATTAAGAGAGGAATGGATAATTTCATATAAAAACCTGCCCTATCCCACCTAAACGCTATCCTCGAACAAACAGAAAAGCACAGTCCTATTAATAGGACTGTGCTTTTCATCAGCTTTGTTGAACAGGATATAGTTTTTTAGAAATTAATGTCTGAATGATCAGGAACAGTCCTCCGACTGCCCAATAAAGAGGCAGCGCGGATGGGGCATTAAAGGAAATGATCAGAATCATGATCGGAGACAGAAGACCAATCACTTTCATCTGCTTTTGCTGCTGTTCCGGTATTCCAATCAAGGTAACGCGGTATTGAATGAAATACAACAATCCAGCTATTAACGCCATCGCAATATCTGATTGACCGAGATCGAACCAGAGGAATGAATGGGTTGCAATCTCTTCAGAGCTTCGAATAGCATAGTACACACCCATAAATATAGGCATTTGAATGAGAATCGGCAGACAGCCCATGTTCATCGGATTGATGTCGTGTTTACGATACAGTTCCATCATTTCCGCCTGAGCCTTTTGCTTTTCTTCTGGTGTCTTCGCCTTCTTCATCTTATCCTGAACAAGGGTCATCTCCGGTTTGACGGTATTCATCTTCACACGCATCTGCTGACTGTTCTTGTAAGTTCTCAGCATGATCGGCATCAGAATGAAGCGGACACCGAGCGTAATGATAATGATAGCCAGTCCATAGTTATCATGGAACAATCCTGCAAGGAATTGAATCGCCTGAATGAACGGCTCTACGAAATAGGTGTGGAAGAAGCCTCCCCCTTGTTGATCAGATGGCGAACACCCGGCAAGCAGCAATGTCAATAAACCGAAAATGGATAATAAACGTTTCAATTATAATTCCTCCTCATTATTCGTGTATATCTGTTAACGAATAATGAGGGAATAGTCGCTTTCGTCCGAAGCCTCCTGCCTCCAAACCGTACGGCGGAGCCAATGGATTAACGGTTGTACGAACACTGCCCCCGTACTTTCACCGATCTGCCCCGTATCAGCTGTCATTAATTCAATGGATCGATCCTCTATCCACGATGAAGAGTCATTAATGAAGTGGGACCACAGCGATTGAAGCGCCATACCGGTAAGGGCGGTTACGTATATAGACAGGAACAGCAAATCATAAGATCCGTCCAGCCATTCCATTATTGGGAACATAAGCATCTCTTTTCTATGCGGTAGTAATAATGATACGAATCAAGCAGAAGAAACGTTTCATCATTTTTCTCCTTCTATATTAACACAGATACCAGGAAAGACTAAACCGCCTTCTCTTCTGGTAAAGAAAAAGGCTGTGCCTCCCCCCTGTCCCAGGGAAGATGCACAGCCTTTATTTCCGTGAATAACTCAGCCTTCCAATAGAAGATCAAACGGATCTTCAATCATTTCTTTGATACGCTTCAGGAATTGAACAGCATCTTTACCATCTACGATTCTATGATCATAGGAAAGGGCAATATACATCATTGGACGCACCTGAATCGAATCATCAGGCATAACTTTTGCACGCTTCTCAATGTTATGAAGACCGAGGATCCCGACCTGTGGAGCATTCAGAATCGGTGTAGAAAGCATGGAACCGAAGATACCTCCATTAGTGATCGTGAACGACCCGCCCTGCAAGTCTTCCAAACCAAGTTCTTTGTTTCGTGCTTTTGTCGCCAAATCAGCAATACCTTTCTCAATACCTGCAAAATCAAGACGATCGGCGTCACGGACGACCGGTACGACCAAACCTTCTTCTGTAGATACGGCCATTCCAATGTCATAGAATTTCTTCTTAATGATTTCATTGCCTTGAATCTCTGCATTGATAAGCGGGAACTCTTTCAAAGCACCGACAGCCGCTTTGGTGAAGAAGGACATGAACCCGAGCTTAATATCATGTTTCTTCTGGAAGGATTCCTTCCGTTCACTACGAAGCTTCATGACATTCGTCATGTCGACCTCGTTGAACGTTGTAAGCATAGCGGATGTCTGCTGTGCTTCGACGAGACGCTTGGCAATTGTCTGACGGCGTCGGGACATCTTGATGCGTTCCACCGGCTTATCGAAATCACTGGAATCTGAGCTGTTCTGTTTCTCTTTCTCTTTGGAAGAGGAGGAAGCTTTCGGCTGTTCCTGCTTGTTTCCGCTGCCTTTTGCTGCTGCGTCGACATCTTCCGGACGGATGCGGCCAAGTGGATCGCGTGCGGAAACTTCGCTAAGGTCGATTCCGAGCTCACGGGCGCGTTTGCGGGCAGCAGGTGTCGCAATGACGTCTTTGGATCCATTGCTTTCTTCCGGCTGCTTCTCTTCCGTTTTCTGTGCAGGCTCTTCTTTTTCCTGTTTTTCGTTAGATGGTGCCGGTTCTTCCTTGGCGGAACCTTCTACTTCCGAACTGCCGCCACCTGCTTCACCGTTCTCATCCACTTTGGCGATGACGTCTCCGACTTCGACGTCATCCCCTTCCCCGGCAAGCAACTCGGCAATGATGCCGCTTGCGTCCGCATTTACTTCTACGTTTACTTTATCCGTTTCCAATTCAAGAATCGGGTCGCCTTTTTCCACCTGATCCCCTTTTTTCACTAACCACTCTGCGATCGTACCTTCTGTTATGGATTCAGCTAATTCAGGAACTTTTATTTCCTTCATTTCGTATTTCCTCCTTTAGAAATCTGTAGCGCTTCGTGAATAATGCGATTTTGCTCTGTTTTATGGATGTTCGGTTCTCCGACAGAAGGAGATGCGCGATGAGGTCGTCCAACATAACGGTGGATCTGTCCCTCTTTCAACAGCTTATAAAGGATTCCTTCTACGAAATACCAGCTACCCATGTTCTGCGGTTCTTCTTGGACCCATACGAGTTCTTCTAAATTCGGATACGTTTCGAGCATCTCTGCCAGGTGTTTTTCAGGGAATGGATAAATCTGTTCAATTCTTACAGCATCGATCGTTTCAAAACTCTCGTCACTGTTCTCCACTTTATCCTCAATATCAACCATGATCTTTCCGCTTCCAAGGAGAAGCGTTTTCACTTTCTTCTTATCCTTGTTCTCTGAAAGCAGCGGCTGTTTCATAATTGATTGGAAATGACCGTCAACGAACTGCTGACTCCCTACGGCTACACGCTGGTTACGGAGCAGACTCTTCGGTGTCATCAAGACAAGCGGACGCGCTTCTTCTTCATTGCTGATCGCCGCCTGCCTGCGCAGCAAGTGGAAATACTGAGCGGATGAGGTAACATTAGCGACCGTCCAGTTGTTCTCAGCAGCCAACTGCAAGAAACGCTCTAAACGTGCGCTTGAGTGTTCCGGCCCCTGTCCTTCATATCCGTGCGGCAGAAGAAAGACCATACTGGACTTCTCGCCCCATTTGGCACGGCCGGCGGAAATGAACTGGTCAAAGATGACCTGTCCGGCGTTGGCGAAATCACCGAACTGCGCCTCCCAAAGGACGAGCGCTTCCGGAGCCTGTACACTGTAGCCGTACTCAAAACCGATCACTCCGGCTTCCGACAGCGGACTGTTATGAATATCAAAGGAGGCTTTTGCCTGTTCCAGTCCGTGCAGCGGGCAATAGGTCTCTCCTGTTTCCACGTCGTGCAGGACGAGGTGACGGTGGGCAAATGTCCCCCTCTCGGTATCCTGTCCGGTAATACGGATCGGCGTGCCGTCTTCGAGAATCGAAGCAAAAGCAAGCGCTTCCGCCGTAGCCCAGTCCACTTTCTGACCATCATCCAGCATTTTGGCACGGCGCTGCAAAATCTTTTCAAGTTTTTTGAACCCGTTGAAGCCTTCCGGGCGTTTCAACAATCCCTCATTAAGGCTTGTAAGGCGATCGCGGCCGATAGCCGTTTGAATCTCATCAAGATCACGCTCCACCCCGCTTGGACGATCTTTCACATCCGGCGAAGTTGTTTCGTGTTCTCCCATATTGTTGTAAATATCGCGGAGTTTCTGCTCAAATTCTTCCTTCATCCCGGCAAGCGTTCCTTCTTCCACGATTGCCTCACCCTGAAGCTGCTTCTCAAAGATTTCCGCGACCGTTGCATGATCGTCAATCTCTTTATAGAGCTTCGGCTGTGTTGATCTCGGCTCGTCCATTTCGTTATGTCCAAAGCGACGATAGCCGACCAGGTCAATCAGGAAGTCTTTATGAAACTTCTTGCGGTATTCATAGGCGAACGTCATCGCAGACAAGCAGGCGATCGGATCATCCGCATTGACATGGACGACAGGTATCTCAAAACCTTTCGCCAAGTCACTGGCATACCTTGTAGAGCGACCGTCTTTTCTGTTCGTCGTAAACCCGATCAAGTTGTTTGCAATAATGTGAACGGTTCCTCCGGTACGATAACCCGGAAGGTCACTCATGTTCAATGTTTCAGCGACAACACCTTCTCCAATGAAGGCAGCGTCTCCATGAATAAGCAGGCCGACAGCTTCATCCTGGTCCATCTCCGGATAGCCAGGTTCCGAGCGATCATCCTGAGCTGCTCTTGTGAATCCTTCTACCACCGGATTAACATATTCCAAGTGGGAAGGGTTGTGGCTCAACGTTACACGTGTCGCCGATTGTTCCCCGTTCTCGATTTCTCTTCTCGCACCAAAGTGGTACTTCACATCTCCTGTCCAGCCGTAGTTGATTCCCATGGAACCTTCCGAAGGCATCAATTCTTTATCCGGAGAGTGATGAAACTCGGAAAAGATCTTGTCATACGGCTTACCGAGAATGTGCGCAAGGACGTTCAAACGTCCACGGTGGGCCATACCCATCATGATATTTTTAATACGATCAAGGGAGGCAGACTGGATAATATGGTCAAGCATCGGAACCATAACGTCCAAACCTTCAATGGAGAATCGCTTCTGCGCCACAAAGGTTTTCGCAAGGAAGTTTTCAAAACCCTCCACCTCTGCAAGCCGGTGAAGCAGCTGTTTCTTCTCTTCCTTACTCAAAGATGCCTGATAGGAACCGGTATCCACTTTATCAAGTAGCCATTTTCTTTCATCTTCATTGTTCACATGGCCGAATTCAAACGAAATAGTACCTGCATACCTTTCTTTCAAGGTACGGACGACCTGAAGGGCGTTATCAAGCTTGATAGGCGAATCAGGCCATACCCATTCTGCAGGCATCTCCTTGAGATCCTGCTCTTTCAGGCCATATGTTTCTAGTTCAAGTAAATTTGTTGATGGTCGTTCATCGCTTCCCACGGCATATATGTTAGCGTGAAGATGACCATGACGACGAATAGCCTCAACAAGTTTCAACGCTGAGGAGATCTTTGCAACGTCCAGCCCTGAAGGCGCCGCCTTTCCGTTCGTCTCTACTGCAGACGCCGGTGCGCTTTCCATCCAGTCCGGTGCCCCGTGCTCTTCGAAGATCTCCCGCAAGGAAGGATCGACAGCACTAGGATCGTTCTCATATTGTTCGAATTGTTCTTCAATATACCCCATGTTGGGGCCATGGAAAATTTCCCAAAAGCTTTGATTGGAGCCTTGTTTAGACACGTAAAATACCCCCAAGTAATTGTTGGCTATCGTTTCCTCGAAAACGTTTCCAAGTCCAAGTACTATTATAGAATTGAAACGCTTACTTATTCAACAAATTTCACTGTTTTTTTTCAAAATATCAACAAGACCATTATAACAAGAAAGGCGACCGCATGGGTACGCCTTTTTCACTTTTTTCCAAATAATCTGTTGGACGCTCATTCTTCATCTTCCAGCACGCGGTAAGCCATGTCATACAGAAGCCGCTGGCTGTCAATCTGCTCCTGCCCGTGGTCCCGCTTCACATATACATAACTGCCGTCGTTCCTCTGCTCCCTCGCCTTCACATTATCGCTAAGCATGATAGACAGAATCTTATTCAGCCTGAGCTTAATCGCAGGTTCAACCACAGGAAACAGGAGTTCCACCCGTTTGACCATGTTCCTTGTCATCATATCTGCAGAAGACAGAAAGAGTTTATCCTGTCCGTGGTGGTGGAAATAATAGATCCGGCTGTGCTCAAGAAGCCGTCCGACAATACTGATGACACGGATGTTCTGACTCACCCCTTGGATACCCGGACGCAGACAGCAGATGCCGCGGACGATCAGATCGATGTGAACGCCCGCTCGGGAAGCTTCATAGAGCTTCATAATCAAATACTTATCCGTCAGTGAATTCATCTTTGCAATGATCCGGCCGTTCCCATATTCTTCATGAAAACGGATTTCCTGTTCTATGCAGCGGATAAAATCATTACGGATATCGAACGGAGCCATGGAAAGATAATGAAATTGCGGTTTTTCTGTGTAGCCGCTCAAATAATTGAAGAAATCGGTCGCATCCGTTCCGAATGGATCGTCAGCGGTGAAGATGCCCATATCGGTGTATAACGATGCCGTCTGGTCATTATAGTTCCCTGTGCCTAAATGCACGTACCGCTCAATCTTTTTTTCTTTCTTCCGGACGATGAGAGTAATTTTGCTGTGGGTCTTGAGGTATGTCATCCCGTAAATGACATGACAGCCTGCCTTTTCCAATTCTTTTGCCCATTGAACGTTGTTTTCTTCGTCAAACCGGGCCTTCAGCTCCACTAACACCGTCACTTGCTTGCCGTTTTCTGCTGCTCGTTTCAAAGCATCGATAATGGGAGAGTCGCCGCTCACCCGGTAGAGCGTCTGCTTGATCGCAAGGACGTATGGGTCATCCGCTGCGTCGGAAACAAAGTCGACGACCGGCGCGAATGATTCGTACGGATGATGGAGGAAGATATCCTTCTCCTCGATCGCTTGAAAGATATCTTCTCTTCCTTCCAGATCCTTCGGGGGCTGGGGAATCAATGTTTCATAGTATAAATGCTCCTTTTCTTTCTCCAAAGCACCATGGAACGCGAACAAAAAAGTAAGATCCAAAGGTCCGTCATTCACATAAATATCGGCTTTTTCTACTTCCAATACCTTACGGAGAAAATGGATAACATTCTCATCATATTTGCCTTCCCGGACTTCCAGACGGACGGCAGCTCCCCATTTCCTCTTTTTTAATTCTTTCTCAATTTCTTTCAGTAGATCACGAGCACCTTCTTCGTGAATGGTCATATCAGCATTTCTCGTTATTCTGAATTCCGTTATCGATTCTACTTCATACCCTTTGAAGAGCTTTCCGATGAAGTGACCGATGACTTCTTCGAGGAGAATAAACGGATAGTCTGTCTGATGATCCAGTTGAATGAAACGGTCGAGCACCGAAGGCACCTGGACAATAGCTGTTTTCTTAGATTGTTCCGGATCCAGAACATCTCGTATGACAATTGCCAGATTGATCGATTTATTCAAGAGCATGGGAAATGGCCGGTACGCATCTACAGCCATTGGAGTAAGAACAGGAAAGATCTCTTCATCGAAATATTTTTCCAGTAACGCTTTTTCTGCATTGGAGAGGTCCGCCATGTTCATTAAGTTGATCCCTTCCTCTTTCAGCTCCGCCTTCATAGAGCGGAAAGAGTCGTATTGCCTGTCAACGATCCGGTGGTTGGTATCCGCAATCCTCTTTAACTGCTGCTTTGGAGTCAGACCTGCTTTATTCTCCGGTTTGTTAAAACCAGCCTTCACCTGATCTTTCAGACCCGCTACGCGGACCATGAAGAATTCGTCCAGGTTGGAGGAACCGATGGCAAGAAATTTCAACCGTTCCATCAAGGGATTATCCAAATCGAGCGCCTCAGCGAGCACCCTCTCATTAAACGCGAGCCAGCTGAGTTCACGGTTGTTATAATAATCCGGCCGCCCCAGCACCGCCTTCTCATCTTCCATGGACATGGTGATCACCCTTTATCTCGTATTCGCTTCGTTATCTCTTTTCCACAAACTGCATCGTAATAGACCTCTTGATCGACTTTTCCAAATGCTTTTTATGCTTTTCCGCCTGGTATTCCTCCGCCATCCACGCTCCTTTACAATGGCAGATGAGCAGAACTTCCTCCGAAGTCACCTCAACTTCCAACTTCTCCACAGCCTGCCTCCTCGTACTGTCGAGACTGTAGCATAATTTCAGAAGTGCCCCCATCAGACGGAGTTTTTTCCGTTCTTCTTTTAAAAACCATTCCTTGAAAGGAGACAGGAACTGTTTAAACACCGTTTTATTTTTAAAAGAAGCGAGCAGTGCGAGACGCAGCCTGTCCGTATGCATCAGTCCGTCGATCGTACGATTCGCAAGCAGATAAAAAGTGTGTTGAGAACTCGATTCCCCGTCAATATATTCTCCTAAATTAAACACGTGGCCGGCACGTTTCACTTCGAGCCAGTCTTCCTTATTCAAAGACCCGATTCCCTTCTCCTGAAGGGCACGGAAGAGATCACCAGCCAAGTGCTGGACATGATGAATCTGCTTAAGGTTCAAGTCATAGTCACTGACGAGTTCCTGGATGCTTTCTTCCAGTACATTCGGAAACACATCAGTCCCCATATCTTTCGTCAACTGTTCATAAAAGATTCCGTCCCTCAACCCTTTACGGCTGAGGATAAAGCTGGTCGCCGCTGTCCGGTCGTATAGACAGTGAAAAACCTCGGTAGCCGGTAAGATGATATCGGCACGATCTTTCGATAACCCTTCTACTTTCTGCAGTTTTTCCATAGACAGGGTGTGCAGATAATTCTTAATGAAAGCAAGGTCATTTTCCTTCATTCTGTATTGATGCAGTCCCGCAAGCGGGTATTCCTTCATATTCTGGTCGATTTGGACAAGGTTCCTGGCTCCTCCGCCGATTCCGATAACAGGAACACGGCGGTCCTTCAACCATGGGAGCGTGCCGAACTGCTCAAGCAGATACCTGCGGAGCTCTCCCAGCTCTTCTTCTGATGGAAGATCGTCTGCAAAGAAATCCTGCTTTAAGGTCAAGGCACCGAAGGGGAAGCTGTGAGAGTCGATCAGCTGACGGTCTTTGAAATATGTAACTTCCGTACTGCCTCCTCCGATGTCAATCGTGATCCCTTCCTTGACAGGTGTGGAATTAACGACAGCAAGGTAACCATAATAGGCTTCCTCCTGCTCTGTAAGAATCCTCATATCAAACCCTGTCTCATCGGATACAGCACGTATGATATCCTCCTGGTTCCCAGCCTGACGGATGGTAGCCGTAGCGACACAAATGAGCTCTTCCAGACGATAGGAGAGAACAACCTCGCTGAATCCTTTCAACGTTCTTAAAAGGGTATCCATACCTGCGTTGGACAGAGTACCGTCATCCTGCAGGTGACTTCTAAGGCGGGCCACCGCCTTTACGTTTTCAATTTCACGGAAACGCCCGCCATTGTCTCTCCTGTAAATGACCAGACGCATGGTATTGGAACCGACATCGATGATGGCATAATATTTCTTCGGCATCGTCTCTCCCCACTCCCTTCATTTTCCGACATTATACCATAGAAAAACCCCCGCCTTCGCTGTCGAAGGCGGGGGTACGACAAGTTTATCGGTTTAAAAGACTTCCTACATATTTAAGCAATTCATTAGCGGAGCTGGAGTTGTATCCATGCTCATCCACGAGAGTCGCCACCACTTCATTGATCTTCTTAAGCTGCTGTTCATCCGGTGTTTTCGTAGACGTCGTAATTTTCACTACGTCTTTCAAGTCGGCAAACAGCTTCTTCTGAATGGCTTCTCTAAGCCGTTCATGAGATTGGTAATCGAACTTCTTCCCTTTACGGGCATAGGCGGAGATACGAATCAAGATTTCTTCCCGGAACGCTTTCTTCGCGTTTTCAGAAACACCGATCTGCTCTTCAATGGAACGCATCAAACGTTCATCCGGATTCAACTCCTCTCCTGTCAGAGGGTCACGAAGTTTTGCTTTGTTGCAATAAGCTTCGACATTATCCAGGTAGTTATCCATCAAAGTGACAGCTGACTCTTCATAAGAATAGACGAACGCTTTCTGAACTTCTTTCTTAGCGATCTCATCGTATTCCTTCCGTGCAAGGGATATGAAATCCAAGTAACGCTCCTTATCATCACTGGAAATGGAGGCATGGCTTCCAAGGCCGTCCTTCAACGACCGGAGAACGTCCAGCGCGTTGATGGAAGTCAACTCCTTCTTGATGATGGTGGATGAAATACGGTTAATGACATAACGAGGATCAATTCCGCTCATTCCCTCATCTGCATGCTCCTTCTTCAACTCCTCGACATCCACATCACTGAAGCCCTCCAGGATTTCTCCATCGTACAGACGCATCTTCTTCAATACATCAATGGAAGCTTTCTTCGACTCCTTAAGCCTTGTCAATATCGTGAACATCGCCGCAACCCGCAGCGTATGTGGTGCGATGTGCACGTCTCTTATATCGCTTTCCCGGATCATCTTCTCATAGATTTTCTCTTCCTGACTCACTTTCAAGTTATAAGGGACCGGCATCACGATCATACGGGAGTGGAGAGCTTCGTTCTTCTTATTAGCAATGAAAGACCGATACTCCGCTTCGTTCGTATGGGCGATGATCAATTCATCTGCAGATATTAGCGCGAATCTACCGGCTTTGAAATTCCCTTCCTGCGTCAAACTGAGCAGGTGCCACAGGAATTTCTCATCACACTTCAGCATCTCCTGGAATTCCATGATGCCGCGGTTCGCTTTATTCAATTCCCCGTCAAACCGGTACGCACGAGGGTCCGATTCCGAACCAAACTGGGCGATAGTAGAAAAGTCGATCGATCCTGTCAAATCGGCGATATCCTGAGATTTCGGATCAGATGGACTGAATGTTCCAATGCCTGTACGCTTATCTTCGGAGAAAAAGATACGCTCTACTTGAACGTCCTCAATCCGGCCGTCATATTCTGTCTCGACCCGCATGGTATTCAAAGGTGACAAACTGCCCTCTATACGAATTCCATACTCCTCCTGGAATTCTTTCCTCAAATGGTTAGGTATTAAATGCAGGGGATCTTCATGCATCGGGCATCCTTTAATGGCAAAGACCGCGCCTTCCGCTGTATGGGTGTATTCTTCCATTCCCCGCTTCAACAAGTTGACAAGCGTCGATTTACCACCACTGACCGGTCCCATTAATAAAAGGATCCGCTTCCTGACATCCAACCGCCTTGCCGCAGGGTGGAAGTACTCCTCTACCAGTTTCTCCATCGCTTCATCAAGACCATAAATATCCTCATCGAAGAATTTATACCGCTTATGGTCATGTTCTTCTGCAACCCCCGCATTCTTGATCATATTGTAAACGCGGGAATGTGCGGATTGAGCTAAATACGGACGTTCTTTCAATAGATCCAAATATTCTGCGAATGTACCTTCCCATTTGAGTTCCTCTTCGTGTTCCCGGTGGTCTTGTATTTTCTTTAAAATGTCCACTTCGCGACCTCCCCCGTCGTAAGAGACGAATTTTAATACATCCTATGCTTGGATTATCGAAAACATGTGTGACTGACTCGTAATTAAGGATGCAGGCGGACACCAGAGACCGTTAGAAGGTCCATCCCCTTAAGCACCTGAGCTGTCCACCTTCTTCATGCCTATGCCGCACCGCTTCAAATCTTGACCATAAAAAAAGAAGACTGGAAATTTCAGTCTTCTTCATAATCCCTTCGTTCCTGATACCGGCGCCTCTTCGCCAGTCCGATTACCAGAAAAGTAATAAAAAGAAAAAAATTGAGGAGTCGGAATTCTTCATAAATGATTGCTAGCAATGCCCAAATGAAAGCGCTGATCAAAAAAAGCACACTGGATATCAAAGACTGATTCACAAGGCATCCCCTCCTGTTTCAATTATAAAACAATTCTGTACTTATGTATGCCACCAACCATTGTAACTGGGTAATTAAACCTATAAAACAAGGACATTTACATCCTTTGCAAATTTTGACACATTCCATTGCCCTTGTTAGAATGATTGTGGTTATTTTAATGTGATAAAGTGCTTAACTGACAGAAAGAAGGATTGCATATGGAAACATGGTACTTTGTCGATTCCGGTCACTGTACTCCTGCCATGAACATGGCACTGGATGAGGCTTTGATGAATTGGCACAGAGCCGGAGAAATTCCGCCTGTCCTCCGATTCTACGGCTGGGCCCCAGCCGGCTTATCCGTAGGGTACTTTCAGAAAGTGAACGGTAAGATAGACATGGATGGCGTGAAAAAACACGGCTACGAGCTTGTCCGTCGCCAAACCGGCGGCCGGGCTGTTCTGCACGACAAAGAACTGACATACAGTGTTATCGTCTCAGAACAACATGAAGCGATGCCGGCTTCCGTGAAAGAAGCCTATTTGGTAATTTCCAAAGGACTCCTAGAAGGGTTTCGTAACCTGGGGATCCAAGCTGATTTTGCTGTACCGGAAGGTAAACTTGGTGTGACAGGCTCTGCCGTATGTTTTGAAGAGCCGTCCTGGTATGAACTGATTGTAGAGGGAAAGAAAGCTGCTGGCAGTGCCCAGACACGCAAAAAGGGAATCATCCTGCAGCACGGATCGATCCCGATTGATGTAGATGATGTCAAGCTTTTCGATATGTTCCTATATAAAAATGAACGGGTGAAAGAACGCGCGCGAAAAGCATTCGGAGACAAAGCGGTTGCCATCAACCAACTGCTCGATAAGCCCGTTGATTTCAACGAGACAAAACATGCGTTTAAGAGTGGATTTGAAAAAGGGATGGACATAACGCTTGAACCTTTCGAACTCTCTGATGATCAATGGAAAACAGTAGAGAAAATCGCCGCAGAACGATATCAATCGGATGAGTGGAACTTTTCCCGATAATTAAAGGAGTGGACAACATGGCTAAAGACCAAGAGTACATAAGAAAGCCGGATTGGCTTAAAATCAAAATCAACACGAATAAATCCTACACCGGGCTGAAAAAGCTGATGAGGGAGAAGAAACTGAACACGGTTTGTGAGGAAGCACGCTGCCCGAATATTCACGAATGCTGGAGCGAACGTAAAACGGCAACCTTTATGATCCTTGGGGATACGTGCACACGCGGGTGCCGCTTCTGCGCGGTAAAAACCGGACTTCCGAACGAATTGGACTGGGGAGAGCCGGAACGCGTGGCTGAATCTGTCGAAATCATGGGACTGAAACACGTAGTGGTCACAGCTGTCGCCCGTGACGATCTGAATGACGGTGGTGCAGCCGTTTTCGCGGAAACGGTAAAAGCGATTCGCCGACGTGTCCCTGGATGCACGGTGGAAATCCTTCCTTCCGACATGAAAGGTGATTACGAGAGCCTTCACACACTTATGGCTGGAGAGCCGGACATCTTCAATCACAACATCGAAACCGTACGTCGACTTACTAAGAAAGTCCGCGCTCGTGCGATGTACGACCGTTCTCTGGAATTGCTGCGCCGCGTTAAGGAAATCCGCCCTAACACACCGACAAAATCAAGCATCATGGTCGGCCTCGGGGAAACGAAAGAAGAAATTATTCAAGCGATGGACGACCTGCTGGAAAACAATGTCGATATCATGACAATCGGCCAATATTTGCAGCCGACGAAAAAACACTTGAATGTGGAACGCTATTACCATCCGGATGAGTTCGAAGAGCTGAAACAAATCGCTCTGGATAAAGGCTTCCGACACTGTGAAGCCGGTCCGATGGTCCGTTCTTCTTACCACGCAGATGAACAAGTCAATTCCACATCCGCTCAGCGCCGAATCAAATACATGAAAGGCTATGAGTCTCAAGGAAAAGAATTGGATACAACAAACTTCTAACTTAAACGAAAAGGCCCCTCCATTCGAGGGGCCTTTTCCATTTACCAGAAACCGCCGTATGGGGGACGTCCGTAGTATCCGCCATAGTACGGAGGCGGCGGTGGCGGATACCCTCCACCAAAACCTCCGTAGAAACCTGGAGCAAGTGCACCTCCGAGAAAACCGCCGAGCAGTCCGCCGGCGAACGGCCCTAAAAAGAAGAACCGTTCATCTTCATCGCGGAAGCCATCCTGCATGTGATTCGGGTAGTAATACGAATATTGATTCATTCCTACTCCTCCAATCCAACCTTGGTTATTCACCTACTCTTCACTCTATGTAAACGCCCGGTGAGGCGTATAGGCATCTGTCATCCGAGAAAGGATAAAATTAGCAGGACAAGCCATTTCCTTCAATTTGGAAGTGAGGTATAATAAAGACCAGAACGACTTGTCTGGCTAATAAAGGAGGATGGACGATGAATCTAACTTTGATCATTCTTGTAAGCGTTGCATTTCTTACGGCCATTTTTACTGCCGGCTACAACACGAAGGCTGGATCACCTAAGAAATAAGGAAAAGAGTGCCTCCCTTTGCGGACGCACTCTTTTTTGTCATTTGATCAAGTTTGGATAGCCTTGCTGCTTCAACGCATCGTATAAAATGATGGAGGCGGTGTTCGATAAATTCAAAGAACGAACTTCCCCTGTCATAGGGATGCGCAGGCAGCGATCTTCCAATCCCTCAAGGAGGTCTTTCGGTATGCCTGTCGTTTCTTTCCCGAATACGAACATCCAATCTTTCTCCGGACTGCTGAAATCGAAATCGGCATACGACTTCGTTCCGAAATTTTCAATGTAATAAAATTCCGCTTCCGGATAAGCCTCGTACAATTCTTTAATGGAATCATGATAGTGGACGTTCACCTTATGCCAGTAGTCCAAACCGGCCCGGCGAAGCATCTTATCATCTGTTGAGAAACCAAGCGGACGGATCAAATGAAGTTCTGTATTTGTCGCTAAGCAGGTCCTTGCAATATTACCGGTATTAGCCGGAATCTCCGGTTCAAATAAAACAATATGGTTCGGCATGTCTTTCACCTCAGTCTAGTCATAATCAACCAGACCATTATAACATACCGTTCATCCGTCAATTCGGAAAAATTTGTACTGGATTGACGGGGTATAGGCGGTAGAATCTTCATAGGCCCAGTAACGATGTCGGCTGTTGGATGTATGGGCATTGACGAGCGGCATACCGCTCGCATCCTTCCTTGTTACGATCGTATTATGATCAAAGCGCCCGTTCCCCTGGAAATCATAGCAGATGATATCCCCCGGCGACAGCTGATCGGCTGATGATACTTCCGTAGCCGTCAATCCTTTCCGCGCACCACTCATATACCAGCGCAGCGCATGAGCGACCGTCCAGCTGTAGCTCCATGTCCCACTTCCATACCACCATCCCTTACTTCTTGCAGGCGAGCCATGCATAGGGGCACCACCGGCCCGCAGACACTGAGATACATAATTGGTGCAATCGACATCAAAGTGCCGGTAAGCCGGGTTATAGCTGTCCCACCACCTGTCCGCGTAGCGCACGGCTGCTCTTCTGTCGTACGTAAAACGGCTCTCCTCCCTCTCCCTTGAATGACTGAATTCCAAAGCGGATGTTAAGGAATCCGTACCCGGGCGCTCCGTTCGGATTCGATGATCCAGCCACTCCCCTTTAGAGAATCTGCTTCTTCCCTCGTATATTCCTTCTTCCAAGTAAGTTCGCGGTCCGTCCTTCACCAACATGGAGACGTGCAGCAAATAATCAAGACAGACCTCCTTGTCGTAGGCGGCCCGGTGGTACGGTTTCAGTTCAAATGTAACCCGTCGCAGCGACTTCCCACCCGCTTCTAATGCGTCGACTTTCTTTCTCAGCCACTCTTCTTCGTTCTGGTCAAACAGGCGATCCATGATTCTCTCCCAGTACCGCTGTAATAAATGAACAGCACTCATCCGTCTCCCCTCCCCACCTTCATATCTATGAAAAAGGATAGGAATACATGAAAAAAACGGCTCATCCAAACAGGATCAGCCGCTTCTATGTTCCGTTACGGAATGGTGCTCTCGTTCGAGCTCTAATAACTTCTCTTTCTTATCTATTCCACCCGCATACCCTACGAGTTTCCCGTTACTTCCAATGACCCGGTGACACGGGACCACGATAGAAAATGGATTTTGGTTAACAGCACCTCCGACAGCCCGGATCGCTTTCGGGGCGTGGATATAGGAGGCGATGTCCTTATAGGAACGTGTTTCTCCATAAGGGATCTGGTGGTGCAGCGTCCGCCAGACCTGCCGTTGAAAGTCCGTACCGTAACATTGGAGAGGTACCTGGAATTCCGAACGCCTGCCTGCAAAATATTCCTGGAGTTCCTCCCTCGTCTGTGCCACATATGTTTGCTCAGGGTCGTAGACCAACTCCCCTTTGAGAAAGTGCTTCCTTTTCCAAGTTTGATAGAATGCGGTCCGATCTTCGTATTTGCCATAATCAATGCGGCAGACCCCTTCATCATTCGCAAGTACTGTAACAGCACCTAAAGGAGTCTCGAATGTGTCATGATATAAGAAAGACTGATGGTTCATGGTCAACCCCTTCTTCAATTAACATTATTTTCTATTATACAAGAGCTGTAGATAGATGAAAAGGTACAGGCGCTTATAGTTTCTCAAATTGGAGCCCTTTCTCCATTTCCACCCGTACCTGATCGTTCTCTTCTTTCTCCATTGCCTTAAGGATCTCTTCCCTGCCGTCCTCTGTTCCAATCTTGCCGAGTGCCCAGGCAGATGTCCCCCGGATCACCGGACGTGGATCTTCCTTCATCAATCGGATCAACTCCGGAACGGCCGTCTCATCCCGGTAATGGGCGAGCGCGAGGATAGCATTACGCTGAATAGGTTTTTTACCTCTCCAGGATCCTGATATAGAACCATAGGTATTCTTGAATTCTCGATTGGAAATGGATAAGAGCGGAACCAATTTTGGTTTCACAACTTCAGGGTCCGGCTCGAATTCTTCATGGTTATGAAAATCTTTCTTTCTGTTCTTCGGACAGACCGTCTGACAGGTATCGCATCCATAGAGGCGATTGCCGATCACTGTTCGGAATTCATCCGGAAGAAAATCCTTCGTCTGCGTAAGGAAAGCGATACACCGCTGGGCATTCAACTGCCCGCCCTGCACGAGAGCATCGGTCGGACATGCATCCACGCAGATGGAACAGTCCCCGCAGCTGTCGTCCACCGGTTCATCCGGGGCAAAAGGGATATTAGTAACTATTTCTCCTAAATATACATATGAGCCGAACTCCGGAGTGATGACGGCGCAGTTCTTCCCGCTGAAGCCTATACCGGCCCGCTCTGCCACAGCCCTGTCGGAAAGTTCCCCCGTATCCACCATCATCTTCAGTTCGGCGTCGGGCACTTTCTGTTTAAGGAATTCCCCTAACTTCTGCAGGCGGTCGCGCAGTACATCATGGTAATCCTGTCCCCAGGAGGCGCGGCAGAAAAGGCCTCTTCGCTCTCCCTTTCTGCTTTTCGGAGCGTCTTTCATTTTGGAAGGATAGGCCAGGGCGATCGACAGGATCGATTGTGCCCCCGGGAGAAGGCGACTCGGTTCCGTCCGCTCTTCTGCGCTTCCTTTCTCAAATCCGGACTGATAGCCGAGCTCTTCCTGACGGATCAGGCGTGCCTTCAGTTCGCCGAACACGTCTGCTGCAGCGAAGCCTATTTTATCAATGCCTATTTCTTTGCTGTATGCGATGACTTCGTCTTTCAGCTGTTGATAATCCACCCTGGTCCTCTCCTTTCTATCGTAAGTCTTTAACTTTAGCTGTCCGTATGCGGTTGAGTACCGCTGCTATTTCCATCATTCGTGGTCTGGCAAGCTCCCCGGGATGCTGGTTTTTGAAAGGTGCAAAAGATGCCAGCCCCTCTTCGTTCATTTGTTTCTCAATCATGGAGAGTATTTCCGATACACTCCGTTCTTCTTTCCAGATGCCTCTCTTCTCCAAATGAAGCAGAATATCGGCAATCATTCTCGTCTGGGACGAATCGATCAACTGCTCGATCCCGTCCAACTCTATATCGGTATGCCCCATGAGAATTCTTTTCAACCCTTTCGCCTGCATCTTTTCCTTCCTGCCTTTTTGTGCCTGGATAGTACTCGGAAGGAACGCCCGCTTCGGCAGGGTTCCAAAAGCCGCTTGCTCCTGGGTCGTACGTCCGGTCGGATACGCTTCGGCAATTTGCTTTGCCTTCTTCGTGACATCATAAGGAATGTATTGATCCATCATAATGACGTCGTCGGCCACCTGGAAATAGTCTCCGGATCCGCCCATCACGAGGAGCGTAGAGATTCCCAAGCCATCTCTGAGCTGCTTGACTTTATCAAGGAAAGGAGTGATTGGTTCCTTCTCCTGTACAACAAGCTGCTGCATCCGTTCATCACGGATCATGAAGTTCGTAGCACTCGTGTCTTCATCGACGAGAAGCGTCGTAGCACCTGCTTCCAAAGCTTCTATTACATTCGCGGCCTGTGACGTGCTGCCGCTGGCGTTTTCTGTGGAGAAAGTCGTCGTATCTGCACCATGAGGAAGATTTTTGATGAATGGGGAAATATCTACATTCGTCACCTGACGGCCATCCTCCGCACGAACTTTGACTGCATCGGGGTCCGTCAGCACATACTCCCTTCCATCCCCTTGAATATGAGGATACACACCCCGCTCCATTGCATTCAAGAGGGTACTTTTACCATGATAACCTCCACCGACAATCAATACAATTCCTTTGTTCAGAGCCATCCCCGTCAACGGTTCCTCTCTGTGTGGAATGGAGAAGGACACCCGCTTCTCCTCCGGGCTCCGGAACGGTACCGCGTCCTTCATCGGGCGCTGACTGATGCCGCTCTCCCTTGGAAGGACTGAACCGTCTGCTATAAACGAAATCCAATCGTTCTTCTTCATTTCACGGAGAATCGCTTCATGCTGATCGGCAAGCTGGCAGGCTGCTTCCAATTCTTCATCCTTGATTTTAAAAATCGACTGTTTCATGATTTCCGGTAATATAGAGAAGAACAGTTTCTCTGCCTGTTTCCCATTGATCCGTCTCCCATTCGCAGGCAGACCTACCGTAAGACAAACGACCACAGAATCGTTCTCCAACTGAACAGCCGTCCGCTCCAATATTTCCTGACCGGGACGATCGACAGAAACGATTCCGCTTTTGCCGCTCCCTTTCACACTCGTCTGGGTTTTACTTATCCTTTTTGCCACGGCTCTTGTCAATCTGTCTTCCGTGTAATACTTCCGTCTGCTCCCGTCTTTCCAACTCGCTTTCATTTCCCGCTGTTTATCCGGGATTCGGATTCTGATTTTGGACGGGGATGCAAACGGATCCCCCTGGACATAATCCAAGAATAAATCGTAATTCGGGAAACGATAATTCCCCTGAAGCTGCTTGTATGCTTTATAACTTTTACCATCTATCTGTTTCAGTTGCTGCTGTAACCGGTTCATAGTGGATTCCTCCTGATTTGTAGTTCTACTATAGGATGTATCCATTTTTCCTCAAGAAAAAACGCAATGCTTCGTTATCCATTTAACGAAACACTGCGTTGGTTCACATAAGTATAAAAAATAATAGCTTTTGGAGCGGGTGAAGGGAATCGAACCCTCATCATCAGCTTGGAAGGCTGAGGTTTTACCACTAAACTACACCCGCATGTCTCCCTCATCGGAAGTACATTTGCTATTATAACAATCGTTTTTTAACCATGCAACAATTAATTTGCAATTTCTTGTCGAATATTGTTTTTTCATGACAGGATCGTGTTAAGCGTGTTGCAATACACAATGTCCAAACAAAAGACGACCCGCATCCGTGGATGCGGGCCGTCTCTTTTCTTTTTACAGAATTACGGTATTCTTTAATGCTGCAATCAGATTCTCAAACTCCTCTTGGACCTGCCGGGCGATTTCAGGCTTTTTGTACATCTCGGCCTTCTCACCGGAGAGATCCGGTTCGATCAACAGGGTCCGTCCCCCATCAAAAACGACTTCGATCTTCCGGGGAGCTGTATTCTCATTCATGCTGTAATCCTCGAAGTATTCTTTCATGGAAATGATCCGATCTGTAAAGAGTGTTTCCTTCTTCAGCGACATGTCCTTGGACATACTGAGCACTGTCAACGTACGATCGTTCCGATTGACAATAAATAATTGATCCAGGTCTGAATCGGCAGCTTCGAGCGAGCAATAGTTATCAGACTCAAACAGGTCTTCCGTAAATTCCAGTACAGCGGCTCTTTGCAGGTGACCCAGTTCTTCCGTACTTAGTCTTTCCTTCAGTGTTTGGGACATGAATAGAAAACCTCCTTTATTTGCTTTCTCTGTTCAAGTCCCCGTTTCAAGAGCTGCTAAAACGAATGCTGGCAAATATAAACAATATTTACCAATCACGATACTTCAAGGGGTTTCGAAAGTTCGATAGTTTCGACATCGTTCCTTCTTTTCCCGTTGACGTCATTCCTCATAACTGCTCGGAGATGTAATGGAAGAGCTCTACCGTTTCTATGTATTCCGCTGCCTGTTTGCTATCCAATGCACGTTCCAGCTTATGATTGGCCTTTTTTGCGAATTCTTCCACAATATCATTGTCCGATAAGCCCGTTAATTTATCCAACAACTGCATTTTTTCCTTACTATCTTTCTCTATATCAGACCACTTCGGCTCTTCCTTTCCTTCTGGTTCACCGACGCCTTCCACTAATACCTTTACTTCCTTTTGCTTCTCCACCGCTTCCTTGAAAGATCTGACTGTCCGTGCATCCACAGGCGCTCGTAAGGATACCTTCTGTTCTTCCGCTTCTTCTTTGTCAATGTGTATCCTCTGATAAGTTTGTGAATGCTCGCTGATGGTTTCCTTTGGACTTGCTTCTATATTCGCTTGACTATCCTGCTGACTTAACTGCCACACTCCAAAGCTGATTGCTGCAATTCCCAGTATGGACGTGACTTTCACAAACCTGCTCATTTACCCCGTTCCTTCCTTATCCCTCTGAACAAAAGGAATTTTTCGACACTTTGTAACATGATTGTAACATTACAAAAAATTACTGTAAACGGATGTCAGAAAAAAACAAAAGAATATAAAAAAGAACATCGCCTCCCTCCACAGGGAAGCAATGTCCAAAGATTACCCATTCTCCACTTATAAATTTCGGATAAACAAGCGAATGACGTCTGCGCCACCGATAAACGTACCTAAAGAACTTCCGAGGTTGGCAAGAACGACTACGAGAAGGATCCGTGTCACTTTGTTATTCCAAAAGCCTTTCACACTCGTCACATCATCCGACAGCGTATCGAAGTCTCCTACATTCGGACGTCGGAAGTACGCCTGGACAATACCCGCGAACCAGCCTGCTGCAATCAGCGGATTCAACGAAGTGATCGGTGCCATGATGAAGGCCGTCACAACTGCCAGCGGATGAGCTAAGGCGACAGCGGTTCCTAAGGCCGAAAAAGAACCGTTCCAAAGGATCCAGCTGATGGTCTGCTGCGTCCCTGCGGCAGGGTTGGAGAAGAACGTATAGACAATGACCGACAATATCAATAAAGGAATCGTCCAACCGATGATCTTCGGCGCTTTTGATTTCTTCGGCCGCTCCGTCAATTTCTTCAAGTCATGCTCTTTATGGATCTCTTCTTTGATCCCCGGAACGTGGGCAGCTCCCAAAACAGCGACCACTTTATTCCCCGGAGCATGCTTGATGGAATGCGCCAAGTACTGATCACGCTCATCGATCAACGGCTTCTTCAACGTAGGGAAACTATCCGTCATATCCTGGAGCATACCATCCAGCATATCCTGTGTTTTCAGCTTCTCCAACTCTTCCTCTGATATCTCCTCTTTACTGAAGATCCCGTAAATGATCGAGAGAAGCAGCTTCGCCTTTCCCTTAAAACCGATATTTCCCCAAATCCTTGCAAAAGTAATTTGGATGTTACGGTCGGCAAGAACCAGTTCCGCTCCCGTTTCCTCGGCTGATTCGATTCCCTGGATCATCTCCTGGCCCGCCTGGATCCCAAATTGCTTCGCCATCTTCTTTTGAAACGAAGAGATCGCCAGGTTGACGAGCAGCAACGACGCTTTTTTACTTTTGATCACTTCAAATATATCTGTATTCTTCCATCGGTCCCCGTCACGGATCGATTCAAAACGCTGTTCATCGAGCTCGACACAAACAGAGTCCGGCCGTTCCGCTTCGATGACTTCCTTCACCTGTTCTGCGCTCTGCTTCGACACGTGGGCAGTACCGATAAGAATGAATTCCTTCTCACCAATATGTATCCTTGTTATATTCTCTTCCATTATAGACATCAAAAACCTTCCTTTGTCTTAAGTCAGAAATTTACCTCTCTTCTACCATATTAAACTAGATTCCCTTAAAAGAGAATCCTTTCCCCTGATTTATCCCGGGCGTTGACAAACGGAAAGGAGAAAGATAAAATCTCTATAATAAATCCATACAGCTCGTATATATTTGGAAATAGGGTCCAAACGTTTCTACCGAACTACCGTAAATGGTTTGACTACGAGAGGGATAGGCTGCATGTGCATGTACGACACACAGCCTGTCCTTCTTTTGTACCCTCTAGTTTTAGAAAAAATGCTAGGGGGTTTTTTCATCAAAAGGAGGAGATTCCATTATGACAGCCAATACACCCAAAGATATACTAACGAAACGCATCCGGACAGCCAATAAGGATGTTCCCGCTGATGTCGTCATTAAGAACGGGCGCATCATCGATGTTTTCAATATGGAAGTCCTGGAAGCAGATATAGCCATCACAGAAGGCACGATTGCAGGAATCGGCGAATACGATGGAAACGAAGTAATCGATGCCCATGGGAAGTACATTGCTCCTGCCTTCATCGACGGACATGTCCACATTGAATCCTCTATGGTTCCTCCCGAAGAATTCGCGAGAGTCGTTCTTCCTCACGGCGTGACGACGATCGTTACAGACCCACATGAAGTAGCCAACGTCTGTGGAAACCGCGGCATCCAGTTCATGCTCGATCAGGCGAAGGATACCTGTATGGATATGCATTTCATGCTGCCATCCTGTGTCCCCGCCACACCGTTCGAAAACGCAGGTGCCCGTCTCATGGATGAAGATCTTCGTCCCTACTATGACCATCCCCAAGTACTTGGCCTGGCAGAAGTGATGGACTACCCCTCCCTCCGGAGCGCCGCACCCGATCTCATCGGCAAGTTGACGTCCACGACCCTGGAAGGGAAAAAGATTGACGGTCACCTGGCAGGTCTGGACCCGCACGCCATTAACATCTACAGAGCTGCCGGTGTCCTGACGGATCATGAGTGCAACACGCCGGGAGACGCCCTTGAACGTATCCGGAGAGGGATGTATGTCATGATGCGGGAAGGATCGGTTGCCAAAGACCTGCTTGCCCTGCTTCCAGCAGTAAAGCCTCACAATTCACGGCGCTTCTTCTTCTGCACCGATGATAAACATATCGATGATCTGCTTCGAAACGGCAGCATCGATCATCATGTCCGTCTGGCCATAGCAAACGGGACAGATCCGATGACAGCCATCCAGATGGCATCCCTGAATGCTGCAGAATGTTACGGACTGACTGATAAAGGGGCTGTCGCTCCCGGATATAAAGCCGATTTGATCTTGTTTGACGACTTGAATGATCCTGTAATCTCAGATGTCTATAAGGAAGGAAAGCATGTTGCCAAAAATGGTTCCTACATCGGACCTGCTCCGGGCAGGAAGGACCTTGCATCAGCGATTACCAACACTGTCCACCTGCCGGAACTGTCGGAAGTTTCACTGAAAATCCCGATGGAATCCTCCAAAGCTAACGTCATAAAAATCAATCCTAACAGCCTGAGAACCGACCACAACGTGGAACATGTCCAGGTAGAGAACGGCTCTTTCCTTCCTTCTGTGGAAAAAGATCAGTTGAAGCTGGCTGCAGTGGAACGTCATCATCAAACAGGCAATATCGGACTCGGTGTCGTGAAAGGACTCGGCTTAAAGCGCGGAGCCATTGCTACAACGATTGCCCACGATTCCCATAACATTGTCGCCGTCGGTACGAATGATCATGATATGATCCAAGCAATCAAGCATCTCTCAGACATAAACGGCGGACTTGCTGTCGTTGTCGATGGAAAGCCTGTCGCATCCCTCTCGCTTCCTATCGGAGGTCTGATGTCCGACAAAACGGCAGAAGAAGTTAATGCCGCCTTGGATCATGTGCACCATTCATTAAAGGAGCAGGGGTTCCAAGGAGATTTCAATCCATTCCTTACCCTATCCTTCCTCACACTGCCGGTCATCCCGTCTCTGAAACTGACAGACAAAGGCTTGTTCGACGTTACTAAACTTCGTCATATTGACGTTTCCTGTTCATAAATAAAACGGCCTGGCGACTTCGCCGGGCCGTTTTTATGAGCTTGAATTCGATTTCACACTTAGTTCCCGACTGATCTTCTCGACCACTCTCGGCAGGTCTTCTTCAATCCTCGCTCCACTGAAACGAAGAATCTTCCAGCCATGGTTCCTCAGATACTCATCCTTCTCCCATTCCTGATTCATTGCCGGAGAGGAGACCAAAAAGTCATGTTCCACAGCCTCCACTGCAATTTTCACGGAAGGAAAAGCAACGTCCACCTGATATTTCCCCACCTGATGACGGAGAGCCGGCCGAAGTCCATGCGACACAAGTTCGCTGTACAATTTCTTCACAATCGTGGAAGAAAGGATGTCCTTCTCATCCAAGGACGGAACTCTTTCCTCCCCTTTGATACGCAGAATGAGGACAACAGAAAGAATCAGCAGACCCATGAAAGCAGCGTATTCCAAAAACATCATCATATTCATCTTTATCACCCACTACCATTCTATCCAAACACCCTGGCATTCTATTCGTAAAAGAACGAAAATGACCATTTTGTACCTCTTTGTGTGTCCCCACTTTTTAGAAGTGATCGACAGCTTCCACAGTCTTTCACCATGTTTTTAATTGAATAAGGAAGACCCTATCTGTAAAACAAAAAAGACGTTATCCTGTTATAAG